>CAJTLI010000006.1:0-61524 GCA_910577525.1 uncultured Oscillospiraceae bacterium
AAGCTCTCGGTCCATTCTGGCAGCTTGCCTCAGACCAAACGCGATATCCGCCATAAAACAGCTTCTTTTATGCGATCCTTACAACATTGCCCTGATAAGGTCTCCGCTTTCTTTCAACATAGCCAGATTTCCTATGTTCTAATTCGGGAGTAATAGCTTATTTTGAACTTGATATAAGTTCACACTTTTGTTGTCCGAATTGGCCTGTCGAATTCCCCTTGACACGGGGCGGAACTTCCCTTAAAATAGGAAAGTACCGGTTGGCGCGAAGCCGGCCGCGGGATGCTGAAGCATTCTCTTGACCCTTTTCCCCGCGCGGCGGATATGCGTACCATGAAGGCGCGCGTTTTCTCACAGAGAAAACGCGCGCCTTTTTTCGTTCGCCGGATTAAAACAGGAGGAAATCTTATGTCATCTGTCAAAAAAACCTGTATCTGCGCCTTTTGCACGGCGCTGTGCTGTGTGCTGCCCATGGCGTTCCACGCCCTGGCGCTGGGCCCGGCCTTCTCCCCCATGCACCTGCCCATCCTGTTGTGCGGGCTGGTGTGCGGATGGCCCTACGGGGCCTTCTGCGGCGTGGCGGGGCCTGTGCTCTCCAGCTGCTTTTCCGGGATGCCCGCCGCCGCCCAGCTCATCTATATGGTCCCCGAGCTGTGCGCCTACGGCCTGTTCACAGGGCTCCTGATGAACTGCATCCGCACCGGAAGGACGCTGCCCGACCTCTACCTGTCCCTGACCGCCGCCATGGTGCTTGGCCGGGTGGCGGGGGGCGCGGCCAGGGCGCTGTTCTACCTGTCCCACGCGGAGAGCTATTCCATCGCCCTGTGGGCGGGGGCCTACTTTGTGCAGACGGCGCCCGGCGCGGTGCTCCAGATCGCCGCCATTCCGCCCCTCGTGCTGCTCCTGACCCGGGCCGGGCTGATTCCGGCCCACTATGGAAAGCCTGCGTTTCAGGAGCCGGGCGGCTGAGCGCCTCCCCTCAGCGCACCGGGTCCCCGCCTCCAGAGCGCCGCGACAGCTTCAGCCGGAGGAGCTTCCCGTAAACCCAGTAAAGGTTGAACCGGACGGCGCGGCGGTACTTCTGCGCCAGTCCCTTCCGCCGCTGCACCTTCCACAGCCGGATTCTGGCCGCGGCCTCCGAGCCCTTCGCAATGCCGCATATGCGGGCGATATCGTCGGCCAGAGCCTCAAAGCGCTTCACCCGCAGGGCCTCCTCGGCCTCTGTCATGGCCCTTCTGGAGTGGCTGTCCCCCCGCACATGGACCAGATACAGCTTTTGGGGGATGGTGGGGCAGGGGTGGCGGTACAGGTAGGGGAGCAGCATCTGAAAATTCTGCCCCACCTCATATTCGGGAATCCGCTTTTCCGGGTATATCTGGAAGAACTCCCGGGTTTTCAGCATGTAGCAGCCGCAGCAGACAAAGGTCCGGGCCTCCAGAACATCCCAGAACAGGTTTTCCCGGGTCAGATCCCCCAGGGACTCCCACTTCTCAAGGGGCTCGCCGGTCTCGTCGGAGACATACGCCATAAGGGAGCGCACACATTGGTACTCCGGGTGGCGCTCCAGAAAACGCACCCTGGTCTCGACGGAGGCCGGGTCCAGCTCGTCGTCCCCGTCGGGCCAGATCAGGTACTCCCCTTTTACCCGGCCCAGCCCCGCGTTGATGGCCGCCGAGGCGTTCCTGTGGGGGGACGAGATAATTTCCAGGGAATAACCCCGGGCCTGAAACCGGGGTATGTACGCCTCGGCCACCCCCACGGTGCCGTCGGTGGAGCCGTCGTCCGACAGGATCATCTGTAGGCGGGGATAGGTCTGGTTCAGCACCGAGTCCAGCATCCGGGCGAGATAGCCCTCCCCGTTATAGACGGGGGTCAGCACGCTGACGAGTTTGTGTTCCGTCATGACATCAGACTCCGCAAAAGATATTCTTTGGACCGGTCCGTAATGGCCTGAAGGCTCTCGTCCACCGCGGCCCAGTCGGTTTCCGCGTCGATGTCCGGGTGATAATCCTCCCGGGCCATCCGGCCGGTGAGCCCCACGGTCTCCAGCAGGCTGTCGATCCGGGCCGGGACGGCCCTGTGGTTGCGGGTGCAGAAGGGCCGGTGAAACAGAAGGCAGAAGGCCAGGGCGTGGAAGGAGGAGCTGACAACATAGTCCGCCCCGTGAATATAGCCCAGGAACTGCCGCGGCCCGGCGGAATACACAATTCGGGAGGGTACGGAGGGATAGGCCGTCTGGAACGCCATTGCCTGCCGTTTCTTTTTGTAGGATAATTCGACGAGCGCTAACTTTTTCTCCTCCGCCAGCTGATAGGCGGTCCTGCGCAGCTCCTCATTGTATTCGGTCTCATGGTACAGAATATAGCCGCGCTCCGAAGGGCGCTCCTCGATGGCGCTCCACTGCTCCGGCCTGAGGAGAAAGACCGGGTCGGCCACATGGACCGCCTCCCGGTGAAAGCGCGTGCGAATGTATCCGGCGGCGCTCTTTTCCCGTATGGAGATTTCGGACACGGAGTCCAGCAGCCGGGAGAATTCCTCCTCCGCCTCCGGGGGCAGCGCGGCGGTCCCAAAGCTGGCCGCGTAGGCGACGGTCTTTTTCAGCCGCGGGTGCTCAAAGGCGCCAAAATAGGCCGGCTGAAAGCCGAACGTGATCTCCGGATTCCAGATCTGGTCGCTCCCCACCACCAGCTGGACCATGTCCACCTTGGACAGGGCGGCCAGGCGGCGCATTGCCCAGCTCCCCTTGACCAGATATTGCTCGCGGAATTGGCCCATCGCCCGCTTTCCGGCCCACCAGGCCGGGCCGGTCCATAGATTCTTGAGAAAGTCGCGCACAGCTATTTTGATCTGCGTCCGCTTTGACATGCCCCTGAACGGCGCGTAGGGAAACAGCCAGTCACGGCCCCGCAGGGCGGAGGGCGCGTAATTGACGGAAAAGGCGTCGATCCCCTGCTCCGTCAGCCAGGCCAGCAGGCCGTAGGCCTGGAGCAGCGCGCCGAAGTTGTCCGCCCACTGGAAGGTCAGAAGGCCCACCCTGCCGGCTGACTTCAGCTTTTCCGGCTCATTCGGCATACAAAAACCTCCTGACTTTGTGGTGTTGAAACAGCTTTAGAAACAGGCCGAAGGGAAGGGCGCGGTACAGGGCGAAAAACCGCCCGCGTTTGGAGGCCGGCTGGGTGGGCGACAGCAGCCGGGGCTGGAGGACGTCCTCCTTTTGACACTCCCCCCAGCGCAGACGGCCGCATACCCGGTCCCACAGCGCCTGCCCCCGCTCCGAGTGGACGATGACCAGGGAGGTTCCCATCCCGTCGTTCCACTCCGGAAAGACCTTTTCCACCCCCCAGAAGTCCCCGATGGTCAGGTCTGAATTGCGCTCCACCGTGGTAAAGGGACAGCTGTGGCAGGACGGCCGGTGCATGAGGTTGGAAAAATACATGGCGGAAAACAGGTCGGCCAGGTAGTCCTTCACGTACTCCTGCCCTCCGGCGGTATAGCTGACGGTGTGGCCGTCGTTGCCCTTTCTCTTGTCGCGGAAGTGGAAGGCTGTCAGCCGCCCGCAGTGTTTTTTCTCCAGATGGGACACGTAGCGCTCCCAGACCCCCGGGGAGGGAACGCCGTAGCAGATCAGGTCCGCCAAAACAAGGCCGGGGGCTTTCTCCGGGCAGAACCGCCGGAGGGCCTCGGTCTGGCAGGGGGTCCCCACAAACAGGACCTGCCTCCCCTCCGCCAGGTCCTGCCGGACCCGGCGGAAGATCCCGGCGGTGCTGCTCTGGACGTATTTGGTCTGGAGCAGGGGCTCCAACTCCTCCCGGCCGGCCGCCCTCCGGTGGGCGACGCGCATGGCGCCGTCAAAGGCCGCGCCGTAAACCGCGCCGCCGCCCTCCAGCACCTGCTCCGCCAGGATGGGGAACATGGCCCCGGAGGTGCTGACGCCCCGCAGCGCCGGGTCCTTGGCCTGGGCGGCGAAATACCGGCGGGACCGCTTTTCCGATTTGCCGCCGGACAGGGGGCAGACCGCCGCGCACTGTCCGCAGTCCACGCACAGCTCCTGCCGGATCTCCGGATACCAAAAGCCCTCCCGGTCCGCCCGGGCGGAAATCGCGCCCTTCGGACAGATATCGGCGCAGGCCATACAGCCGCAGCACTGGTTTTTTTCCGCAAATAATTCCATTGGGCACCTCCCTGAAACGTACCGTCAATTGGGCTCGCGCCCGCGGAGCTTTCGATAGCAGGACCGCAGCCGGCAGTAGAGGGAGGGGAACAGCATGTACAAAAAGCACTTGGGGAAAAAGAAGGTCCGGCCTGTAATCTGCCTGATCTCGGCCACTTCCTCCGACATGTGCCGCTTTACCTCTTGGGGGCTGGCGCCGGACTGCTCATAAAAGGCTTTTGTGTGTGCCAGTATCTCAAGCGCCGTATCCCGGATATATGACGGATTGCCGTAGCCCTGGAGATATTTCAGCCGTTCCGTCAAGGCCCAAATGGCGTCTTTGCGGACCTGCCTTACGCCATTGTGCCGCATGGTGCTGGTTTGGGTCTGAACGTAATAATACAAGGTTTGGTCAACGCTGTAAATCCGCGCCACCCGATCATAAATCTGGTGAACCATATATTCATCCTCGCAGACCCGCCCAACCGGAAGCCTCAGATCCTGAAATAGTTCCGCCCGGTACAGCTTGCAGGGAAGAATCAAAAAGCGCACCCGGTTTAGCCTGCTTCGGGAAGCTGTTCTGCACACGACATTGTAAACCTGTTCCCGGCTCATAGTCTGTCCGGAGACCGCCTCCGAGGGGGTGGCGGGGCCCAGCTTGGCCTCCGCCTCGGCGATTTTGACATAATCGCAGACGGCGATGGGCGCCTCATGCGCCAGCATACGGTCCAGAAGGAGCTCCACCATCGCCGGGTCAATGTAGTCGTCCGAGTCCACGAACATGAGATATTCTCCGGTCATGTGGTCCAGGCCCAGGTTCCGCGCGGCGGACTGCCCCTGGTTCTCCTGACTGAACAGCTGGATTCTGGGGTCCTGAGCCATAAACTGACGGCAGACCGCCTCGCTGCTGTCGGTGCTCCCGTCGTTAATCAGGAGAATTTCCAGGTTGCGGTAGGTCTGATTGACAATGGAGGTCAGGCACAGGCTCAGATATTTCTCTGTGTTGTAGACCGGAACGATAATTGATACAAGCGGTTGATGTTCCATATCGCTGCTCCTTTCACATCAGGTACTGCCGGATCAGATCGATAAAATAGTGGAATTCTTCCCGCCGGAAGTAGACGGCCAGATAGGTGAGGTTTCCCGCCAAGGCGCAGATTGCCATCTTGCCCAAAAAGGGCAGCAGGCCAGATTGTGGCAGCAGGGAGCAGAGATACCAGGCCAGCGCGGCGGTCAAGAGCGTAACCAGCGTATTGAACGCGTATTGCTGGAAATAGGACCTTACGGGCAGGTGGAACCCGTGCTTGTACAGTATGACAGGCTCCACCCAGAAGCAGGTGGTCATGGTGCTGATCAGGGTGCCCGCCAGAATGCCCGCCACGCCGAAGGGGATTGCCAGGATGATGGAGGTGGCCAGATTCACCAAGCTCTCCGCCACAGGTTTAAAGCGCTCCTGCCAATATAGCCCATAGGCGGTGCGGAAGGTCAGCACGGTCTTTCGCATTCCGGTGGCGTAAAAATTCAGGGCGATGAGCCACACAATATTCTGGCTGAGCTGGTAATCCGCCCCGAGCCAGAGGGAGATAAAGGGGTTGAGCAGAACCGCCAGGGAGACGGCGGAGAACCCGTACAGCCAGCTGAAAAAGAGGTCAATCCGCCGGAATACGGGCAGGACCTCTTCCGGGGGCTTTTCCGCGCTCAAGTTGCCCACGCCGGCGGTCAGCGCCTTGAACAGCTGCTCATAGATGGATTTCAAGCCGCTTGTCACCATGGTGTAGTTGGAATACAGGCCCACGGCCGCCGCGCCCACAAAGGCGGACATCAGCAGGTTGTCCGTGCCAAATACGACGAACCAGCTCAGACGGTGCAGAATCAGCGCCTTCGCGTTTTGAGAGATGCTCTTCCTGACCTCCGGGTCCAGTTCCTTGGGTGGGATCGTTTTCAAATAGGGATAGAGGCGGTCCGCCTTCCGGGAGACAATGATATTTCCCGCCAGACCCGCGGCGGTCTGGAATCCCAGATAGACAAAATAATTCCGGGTCCACAGCAGCAGTGAAATTTGGACAATAGCGGTTGCCAATTGCTGCCAGCCGTAGTAGGCCGTGAGAACGTACCGCTTCTGGTCGGCGGCAATCAGGGAGTGCTTGTAGGAGTAGAAATAGGACAGCGCGGAATTCAGCACATAGATCAGGTAGATCAGATAGATATGGGGAATATCCGGCATGTCCCGAATGAGCAGCGGCAAAAACGGGGCCAGGGCCCCGCCCAAAAGCATGGTCAATATGCCCATGATCCGGTAGGCCCGGCGGTACAGCGCCATCAGGGAGGCCACCCGCTCCTGATCGCCCTCCGCCAGCGGCTTATAGAGGCTGTAGGTGATGGCGCTGCCAATGCCCATCTCAGACAGGGACAGCATGGACAAAATATTGGAAAAAATCCCGTTCAGGCCCAGATATTCCGTGGTCAGCACCATCAAAAACAGTTTTCTGGAGACAAAGTTTATGATGACCGACAGCGCCTGAAACGCAAAGGCGGATTTAATGTTTTTCAGAAAGTTTTCAGTCCGGGACATAGCATCCTCGCTCTCGCTTGGTCATCATCCAAATCCTCCAAAGCCACAGCGCCAAGCTGAGGTTGACACGGCATACGGCTGCCTTTACTCTGCTTTTTACTCCGGTTGAATACCGGAACATCCACTTTTTTTCCGCAAGCTGTCTCTTCACGATGTTCCGGTCCGCATCGCCGATATAATCCACGATGCCAAATACAGCCCAGTAGCAGTTAGAAAAGTTGTTCAGCAGCATTTTTTTCAGTTCCGGGGAAATATCCTGGCGGCGGCAGACCTCCTGAATGTTTTTCTCGCCGGCCTCAAGGAGATTGGAGAGGCGGCGGGCGTTGGGCGCGTTGGTAGTTGACCTTGGCCGGTGCTGCCGGTAGACATAAGTGATGTCTGAGATCACACACACGCGCCGGGCGGGGAGGAGAACGCGGTAGATCAGTTCTGTATCCTCATAAACGATTCCCTCCCGGAAGCGGAAGCCAAACTCCCGCCAATAGGCGGTCCGGATGGCGTAGGGCCAGGGATACCACGGGTACGCAGGGTTTTCCCTGAGCACGTCAGTCAAGTACTCCGCCCCATTGGCGTAATTGCCCGCCAGCCCTGCCTGGGGGCCCGCCGGTTGGCCGGACGCCTGCCCGGCAATGGTCCAGTTGAACGCGACAAGATCGCATCCGTCCGCCCGTTCGCTGATCCGCCGCAGACAGTGAATATCAAAATAAAAGTCATCGCTGTCCACGAAGAGCAGGTATTCGCCCCGCGCCCGTTTCAGCCCTTCGTTCCGCGCCGAAGACTGCCCCTTATTCTCTTGATGGATCACCTGAAACGCCGGGTGCCGGCGCGCGTATTGGTCGCACAGGGCGCCGGAGGAATCGGCGGAGCCGTCGTCAATCAAAATGACCTCGTAGTCGGTAAATGTCTGTGATAAAATGCTTTCTACGCATTCGGGGAGATATTCCTCCACATCATAGACCGGAATAATGATGCTGAACTTCACCAATGCCTACCTCCCCGGCCGTCTTGATTTCCGCCATCGGACATTCTGAGCCGCCAATTACGCCAATTTACTGCGTATCTTCTCCGCTGCCAGCCGCACCATCGCCGCAAACCCCATCTGCCTTGTCTTTGACGCCGCCCATACAAAGGGCCAGACCAGAATGTCCATCCGTCCAAGTCTGAGCCTCAGCCGGTTCCGCTTGGCCTGAAGCGCCCGCTCCTCGTCGACCAGCCAGGAGCCCACATAATGATGGATGGAATAGGTCCGGTCTGTCACGGTGATAACCCCTGTTTTGCACGACTTTGCGCAAAAATACTCCGTCGGATAGACCGCCGCGCCGCAGACCAGCTGCTCCTTGTTCCTCCTGCTCAGTCCGTTTTTTCGGAAAATGGGGGCTTGCAGGGCAGGCGCCGCCATCCGGTTCAGGCTTCCGTCCGGATTTCGAAAGTGCCGCCCCTTGTAATCGTCCAGCAGAAGTTTAATCAGGGGGTGTCCCTTTTCCGCCCCGAAGCCCAGGCCCAAGGCGACAATTCCGCCGCTTTCCAGCCCCATAAACGCCTGGTTTTCCAGCAGAGCGTCGAAGGATTTTACTGCCTCCACATCGGTGTCAAAATAGATCCCACCCTGTTCATAGATAATTTGCAGCCTGGCGATATCCGGAACAAATCCCCACGCCTTTTCCTCGTATGCCTCCCGCATATAATCCATGGCAGATACGTCGAAATTTGTTTCGTTCCACTCCCTGATCTCGTAGTCAGGGCAGTACTTTTTCCAGCTGGCGATGCACCGCTGGGCCAATTCTGGCAGAGGCGCTCCCCCGAACCAGCAGTAATGAATTGTTTTCGGTATCATGTTCCCAACATCAATCCTTTGCATATTATGAGCTGATATAGAGCGCCGCGTATTGCAAAACCATAAAGCCGCACAGGGCAGCGCAAGCGGCATACGCCAACGGCTGAGCGCTCTGGTTACGTATTTTCCCCCAAAAGGATTTTTTCCTGGCCAATGAGGCGAGCAGCGGCGCAAGAACCCCCAGCAGGTAAGCCGGACGGACCACCAGATCGTTATTTCCCACGTTGCTTAAAATAAAGCACATATAATAGGCTAAAAAAGCGTAAATATTCCGTTCCGCGTTGGTACAATGGGAGAAGTCGGCAATACAGCACTGGGCGAAGAAAAGGCCGACGATGCCGAGCGTACCCAATAAGACCATGGGATCGAGCTGGAACTGGCCGGCACCCGAGTATCTAAGGTATAAATGGCCCACCATTTGGAAAAGTCCCGTCGCGTGCGAAGCCAGATATCGGGCGGCCCACTCGATTGATATGGACGCGGCAAATACCAGGATCAAGCCCTTTTTTCGCAGGTTAAACCGTGCCAAGAAGACAAATGGGATGCAGATCAATACGGACGGGTGGATTGTAAGCGCCATAAAGGATAACACGCCAAAAAACAGGATGCTTTTTCTTTTGTACAGATAGAGGTATATGCCAAGGCCGATCAGCGAAAAGGCCAGCGCGTTTCGCATGCCCGAGTTGGCGTGAACAAATGGGAGCAGGCCAAAGCAGATCAGAAAGGACAGCCAATTGACTTTTCCGTTTTTTTCGTGATCCTTGCTCCAGTCACGCATGATGTAGCCCACAATGCAGTAATCGATCAGCACGCATGTCCACGGGAGCCAATGATTGTTGCGGGAGAGATGGCAGAGGATATAGCGAAGCAGGTTAAATGTGAAGAAAAAGGGATATCCCCCCACCCATGACGTATTGTGAAAAAGGAATTCGAAGAGCGACAGGGGGGAATTTCTGATCTGATCCATATACGCCAGATGGAACGTGAGGTCCCACGCTCTGGGGGGATCTTTGGAAAACGCGATATTTGCCAACGAGAGAGCAAACAGGAAGAAGAGAACCTTCAGCGTACGCTCTTTCATTTTGATCCGGTCAAGCACAAAAATCAGCGCAATAAAAAAGCATACATACGCCACTGAACATAAATAAGCTAGCTGCATATCGTCGTTTCCCCTACTTCCGGACTGGCATGATCGGGAGGAGCCCCATAGATAGGAGCGCGCGGCAAAACGCCGCTCTCCGCCCGCTCAAGAAACCGTTCTGCCCGCATAGAATTTTTCCAGCTCCATGGCGCTCAAGGCAATGTCAAACCCGTGCCGGCGGATTTCCTCGCTGAAGCCGCCGCGGTTTAGTCCAAGACAGCTGAGGATCGCCTCCGCCCATTGCTCCGGCTTGCTGTCTAGCGGAACGAACTGAACGCGGTCCGTCAGCTCCGCCTCCCGAGTGACCGCGCCGGAAAAGACGCAGGGCAGTCCGGCCGCCTGAGCCTCCACGCCGACGACAGGCAGTCCCTCGTACAAGCTGGGCAGCACGAACACGTCCATGGCCTGATACAGCCTGTCCACATCGCGCCGGACACCGAGGAACCGGACCGATTCCTCCAGTCCCAGCCGCGCCGCCTTTTCCCTCGCCGCGCCAGACAGTTCGCCGTCTCCGATGAGCAGCAGGGCGGCGTTTTCCTTTCGCCTGCGCACTTCCGCAAACAGGTCCAGCAGGAAATTGTGATTCTTCTGGGCGCAGAACCGCCCCACGTGGCCCACCACAAATTTCCCCTCTAAATTCAGCTCTCTGCGCACCTCGTCCCGGACGCGCGGGTCAAATTCAAATTTGCCCAGCTCGATGGCGTTGCGGAATACCATGATCTCTCCCCGCTCCATGGAGCGCCTGCCGAACAGCCAGGCCCCGGCGTATTGAGAGCAGGCGCAGTAATCCGTGGCGAATACCTTGGCAAAGGGACGCAGGGCATATTTCATCAGATTTTTTGCGGTCTCGCCCCTGCCTGCCGTGCTGTGATTGTGGCAGATCCGCACGGGCACGCCCGCCCGCCATGCCGCGAACAGGGAGAACACCGACAGGGTATTCATGCTGGAATGCACAATCTGATACCGGTTCTCCCGAAAAAGCCGGGTCAGCGCGGATATGCACTGCGGAAGCTTTTGGCAGGGGGGCACAACGAAATACCGGGCCCCCATGGCAAGAAGCTCCCGGCTGGGCCGGCAGGGGGAATCCGCGTCAACGTAAAAGTCGAATTGGAATGTCTCATGATCGATATGCCGGTAATAATTATTGATGACGGACTCCACGCCGCCCGCGTTCAGCTTGCCGATCACATGGGCAATCCGGATGGGCCGGTTGGCTTGGATGAAGCTCACATCGCCCCGTCCCCCTTCACGATTGCTCTGACGGTGTGCAGCAAAATGGTGAAGTCAAGCCGCGGAGAGTAGTTCTGCACATAGTACAGCTCGGCTTTCTGCCGCTCCCCGCTCTCATAAGTACATTGGCTGCGGCCCTTGACCTGCCACAAGCCCGTCAGGCCGGGGCGGAGGGAGAGCAGCAGCCTCTGCTCCGGCTCGGTATATTTTTCCTGCACCTCTTCCGGCAGCAGCGGACGCGGTCCGATTAGGCTCATATGACCCAAAACGATGTTGATCAGCTGCGGAATTTCGTCAATGCTGGATCTGCGCAGAAAGTTCCCCATTCTTGTGACGCGCGGGTCCTGATTCAGCTTGAATTCCTTCCGGTATTCGAACAGCTCTTCGGGCGAGAGCATTCCACCCGGTGACTTCGCGTCTGCTTTCATTGTGCGGAATTTGTATATCGGAAAGAGCCGTCCGTTTTTTCCCACCCGGGTCTGGCTGAAAATGGGGCCGCCCTTGGGGTCGTCAATCACAATGGCCAGCGAAATCAGCAGCAAAAACGGGGACAGCACAATCAGCGCCAATATGGACAGCGCCACATCCTGAAACCGCTTGAAGCACAGATATCCCCTGTATCTCGTCTCGACGTTGGTTATCGCAGGTTCATACAATCCCATCACAATCCCCCACAAGCCTCAGCTCCCAGAGCTCTTTCTCTCCCGTATCCGCCCGGCGAGCCGGAACACAGCCCACCCGGCGGCCGCGCCGCAGGTATCCAGACCCACATCCCACAGGCTGGGCGAGCGCCCGGGGGAGAAGCTCTGGTGGAATTCGTCGGACAGCGCGAAAAGCCCGCCCAGCAGAAGCACCGCCGGGAGTACGGGAACCCGCTTCTGCCGCCCCGCCACCCCCGTCAGCCCAAAGCCCAGCAGGGCATAGGCGCTGAAATGGGCCAGCTTGCGCAGGACCAGGTTCACCAGGTCAAGGTTTTCCGGCGTCTCCGCCAGGGGCAGCAGCTCCAGCGCCCACGCGGCAATTTTTAGGCTCAGGCCGTTGGACTGCCCGCTGTTCTGAGCGGAAAACCGGAAAATGACAATCGCGGTGAAAACGGTTATGAGCCCGCAGGCCACCGGCATGATACAGCTGCCCCGCTTCATTCCGGATTCTCCGCCGGCGCGTAAAAGTCCTCAATCACCAGCCTTTGCAGGGCGGCCTCATCCACGCGGAATTCCACATAATTCTGCTCGTTTATGACCGCCTCGCCCTCCAGCGCGGCGTACTCCTCCATCTCAAAGGTACGGAGCGTCTCGGCCAGTTCGGCCAGCCGCTCCACCGTGCAGTCCGAGGTCATGTGCTGGCTCAGCTCCAGCAGGGCGGACATGGCAAACCCCTCGTCCCCCTCCGTCAGGCCGGACAGCTTCTTTTGCAGCGCCTCCAGATACTCCCGCTGGCGGGCCATCCGCGCCAGGTTGGAGTTGTCGCTCACATACCACCGGCTGCGCACGTAGTTCAGCGCGTGCTCCCCCAGCAGGAGCACCCGCTCCCCCTGCACCAGCGTGGGGTCCACCGCGGAGAAGTCGTCCTTGATCTCCACCTCGACCCCGCCGGCCAGATCGTTGAGCAGCATCACCCCGTCCATGGTCACGGTCATATAGTGGTCGATCTCCACCCCGTACAGCAGCCCCGACACCGCGTCCATCGCCGTGTGGGCCGCCGTGGTGTCGTTTCTGGTATAGGCCTGGGCGTGGGCGTAGGCCAGCGCCAGCTGGGCCGTATAAGTTCCCGAGGGCTTGCCGTACTGGTCAAAATCCTGTATTTCCACCATGGTATCCCGGTTGATGTGGAGAACCTTCCAGCGCTCCGCCGTCCGGTCGATCTCCAGCAGCAGCACAAAGTCGGACTGGGCGTATTCACCCGTCGTCCAGACTCCCTCCTGCTCGGACCGGTCCAGCCCCAGCACCAGCACCGTCTCCACGTCCTTTCGCGGCGCGTACCATGTGTCGTTGTAATAGAGCAGCTCCCCCTCGTCTGTCTCGGGGGGCTCCGAGGTCCAGGCCTGCGCTCCGCCGGGGAAGCTGCCCTCCCCCCAGAGGAAGCGCAGCAGCGCCCCCGCCAGGAGGAGGGTCAGCACCGTCAAGAGAACCGCGGCCGCTCGGATTACCTTACGGTCAACGCGCATGATTCACCTCAACGGGCAGAATTTGTCTGCTTCCTTGCTTTTGCCAGCGCCAGAATGCCGCCCGCGGCCAGGGCCGCGGCCGCCAAGGTCACGCTCTCCATTCCGCTCAGGCCGGCAACTCCGGTCTGGGGCGAGGGCATTTCGGCCAGCGGCACTTCCTCATCCGGGATCTCGATCTCGGGCTCGGGTTCGAGCGCAGGCGTGGGTGCGGGCGTAGGCTCCGGCGTCTCCTCCCCTGTCTCGGTGGGCACAGGCTCCGAAGGCACAGGCTCCGAAGGCACAGGCTCCGAAGGCACGGGCTCCGAGAATACGGGGGGCGGCGTGGGCTCCGTGGGCGACCACGGCGGCGGCGCGGCAAAGGCCGCGGACGTCATCAGCAGCGTCACGCTGAGCACGGATACCAGCAGCACAAGCAGCTTCTTCATCTCCATACACTTCCTTTCCTTTACAAATTATGGTTCATGGCGCGGAGATGTCCGCCATCCGTTTGGCCAGCACCAGATACCGCTGCTTCGAGTCGCCCCGCAGGCAGGTGGACAGGATCAAAAGCTGATCCTCCGCCGTGACCTCGGCCTCCCCGTCGATGCTGGCGTTGATGGACCGGACGGACATCACCTGCTCCAGGAACGCCTCAAACACCTTCCGGTTTCTGAAATCGTTGTAATACAGGATGTGCCGCATGTTGAACGGCACCGCCGCGAACACCTGGTAGTGCAGCTCCTGTTCCGGAAGATAGACAATAATCTCTTGATGCTCCGCCATCCCGTTCTCCGCGGTATAGGTGGCCTGAAGGCTCCCGAACATGGTGCCGGAGCGCATATAGTGGCCGTATACCAGGGTGACGGGGTCGGTGAAGTCCTTGCTGTTGTAGGCCGACTCGGTGAAAACAGCGCCTCCGTCGCTGTACCTCCCCTGGCTGTTGTGGTTCAGATAGAACTTGTCGTTCCCCTCCCGCTGGAGGATAGGGTAGTTCACCTCGGTGCCGGGTATGTACAGCCAGGCGTAAATTTCCGAATTCATCTCCCACAGCGACGGAAAATCCACCGGGCTCTCATAGGGCGGCTCTGTGGCCTCCGGGGCCGGGGTATCCTCCGGCCCCGGGGCGGTGGACGCCGGCGGCGCCGCGCGCTCCGCCACGTGCTCCGCGACGGCGGCCTGCACCCGGGTCTCGGCGGTCTCCGCCGGGTGGGTCTGAATCCACAGCGCGGCCCCAATCAGCACGGCCGCCGCCAGCAACAGCCCGCCCCCCAGAATGTACCAACGCTTCTTTTTCATGGGCTCACTCCTTCAGCATGACAGAGACGGGGGCGGCAGGGCGCGTTTCTTTGGAAACGCGCCCTGGGGGATCCCCCAGGAACAATTGATTGGCCTTCCGGCTATGTTTTTGATTCCTTTTTGGCGGCGTCGCTGTAGGCGTAGCTGCCTTTTTTATATTTCTTTTCCTTTTCGTCCGCGTGGGTCAGCACGAATCCCAGCAGCTTGGCGTTGGCGTGCCGCAGCTGCATCATGGCCTCCCCCACCGAGGAGCGGGTGGCATAATCCTTCCGCACCACCATAATCATCCCGTGGACCAGCCGGGACGTCACCAGCGCGTCCGTCACCTCGTTCACCGGCGGCAGGTCCAGAATGATGAAGTCAAAGGTTTTGCCCAGCTCCTTGATCGAGTCCCGCATCCGGTCCGAGCCCAGCAGCTCCGACGGGTTGGGCGGGGTGTCCCCCGCGCTCATCACCCACAGGTTCTCCTGAATGCCCGAGAGGCGCCAGGCCTCCTGCTCGTCGCACATGCCCACCAGCAGGTAGGACAGCCCCGCCTTCTGATGCTCCAGCCCCAGCCGCTTGGTGATGGTGGGCAGGCGCATATCCGCCTCGATCAGCAGAATCTTGCGCCCCGATTCCGCCAGCACATAGGCCAGGTTCAGGGCCGTGGTGCTCTTCCCCTCCCCGCTCAGCGAGCTGGTGATCCCGATGATCCGGCAGGTCTGCCCGTTCTTCAGCGCGCTGAAGGGCAGCCCGAACAGCACGTTGGTGCGCAGCAGCCGGTATGCCTCCGACGCGGCGAAATTCAGCCCCGCCCCAAAGGTTTTTGCCTCCTCCTCCGGCCGGAGGGCGCGCCTTACGGCTTCTTTTTTCTTCATGACTGATTCTTCCCCTCTGCGGCGGCGTAATAGGAGCCGTACCCCTTTCCGGATTTGGATGTCAGCAGGTCGGGCACCGAGGCCAGCACCGGCAGCCCATAGCTTTGAAGCAGCTGCTCCTCGTTGTGGATCTGCTCGTCCAGCAGCTCGCGGATCACCACGATGCCGGCGCTGAGCAGCAGGCCGGCCAGGGCCCCGGCCAGCGCGTACTTCTGATAGCTGGGGCCGCTCTTGGTCCGGGGCGTCACCGCCAGGTCCACCGTCCGGGCCGACGAGCCGTCAAGGATCTGAGAGATTTTGTCCGGCAGCACCACCGTGATGGTGTTGGCGATCCGCGTCGCCTCCTCCGGGTCCGTGCTGGTCACGGTGATGCGGAAGATCTCCGTGCCGTTGACCGAACCGGCGCTGATCATTTTTTCCAGCTGCTCGAAGGTGTAGCGCACCCCCGCCTCTTTGATCACATCGTCCAGCGTCAGCCGGGTCTTCAGGATGGCGATGTAGGTGTCCACCAGGGTCTGAGAGGCGGACAGGTCGGACAGGCTGATGGATGTGCCGCCCATGGCGATGGAGCCGTTGTTCACATACATCAGCGCGGTGGCCTGATACTTCGCCGGCACCAGCCAATAGGCCGCCGAGAAGCCCGCCGCGCCGAACAGAAGCGCTGCCAGCACGATTACGATCATGTGCCGCCACACCGCTTTCAGCAACCGCATCAGGTCAAGCTCAATATAATCCTCTCGTGTCTGCTGTTCCATACCTGTCCCCCACTTTGGCCCCCCGCGACGGCGGCGGGCGGGTTGCTTTTGGCGCGCGTGAGACAGAATACATATTCTGTCTCACGCGCACTCAATCATGGAAATTATAACACAGCCGCCGCTGCAAATGCAATAGTGTTTCGACAGGAGTTGTGACATGATTTTCCTTAAAAGGCCCCACAGCGGGCAGGAATCGCAAATATTTCCATAATTTTCCGCCCCCGGCATGAGGACGCACCCTTTTCCGGGCCCGTTTGAACCGCTTGAGCCGGGGCCTGTGACCCAACGCGGAATTGGCCGCCCCGCGGCAGAGGAGATACACACAATGTTTCTTTGCGTTTTCTATTGCAAAAAAGAAACCAAGTTTGACAAAAAAGGCTGTACTTTTCTCAGCTGGTATGATATACTGTCTGCCACGGTTCCTCCCCGGAAGAAGCGCTGAGCCGCCGTGAACAGCGTGGATGGAGCGAAACGAAGGCAAATTCGACCGCTGCAAAGCGGCGGGGAATTTGGCCTGAGTCGAAGTGAAGCCACGCGTCGCAAGCAGGCGAAGCGTGACAGCCCGGGTCGAGTCGAACCCCCTTCCCGGCTTGCTGCGCCGTGTGCGGCGCTTTTTATTTGTTCACCATTTTTTACAGAAAAGGAGTTATTATGGCAGAAAAACTGAAAATTATCTCTCTTGGCGGTCTCAACGAGATCGGCAAAAACCTTACTGTCTACGAGTATGGAAACGACATCATCCTGGTGGACGTGGGCATGGGCTTCCCCGACAACGATATGTACGGCATCGACGTGGTGATTCCCGACTTTACCTACCTCATCCAGAACCGGGACCGCATCCGGGCCATCTTCATCACCCACGGCCATGAGGACCATATCGGGGCCATCCCCTACCTCATGCGGGACGTGAACGCCCCCATCTACGCCACCCGGATGTCGGCGGGCCTCATCAAGCTAAAGCTGGACGAGCACCGTCTGTCCGACAAGGTGAAGCTCATCACCTGCGAGGCGGGGGAGACCGTGAAGGCGGGCCGGTTCAGCGTGGAGTTCATCCATATCAACCACTCCATTGCCGACGCGGTGGCCTTCGCCATCCGCACCCCCGTCGGGGTCTGCGTCCACACCGGCGACTTTAAGATCGACCCCACCCCCATCCAGGGCGGCATGGCCGACCTGACCCGGCTGGGCGAGCTGGGCAACCAGGGGGTGCTGGCCCTGCTGTGCGACTCCACCAACGTGGAGCGCCCTGGCTTCACCAAAAGCGAGCGGAGCGTGGGGGCGTCCTTCGACGCGCTGTTCCGGGGCTGTGAAAGCCGGATCATCGTCACCACCTTCGCCTCTAACATCGACCGCATCCAGCAGATCATCGACGTGGCGGCCAAGTACGGCCGGAAGGTGGCGGTGACGGGCCGCAGCATGGAGAACGCCATGAAGGTGTCCACCGAGCTGGGCTATATGCACATACCCGCCGGGACGGTGGTGGATGTGGCCCACATCAAAACCCTGCCCCCCGCCAAGGTGTGCATCATCACCACCGGGAGCCAGGGGGAGACTATGTCCGCCCTCACCCGGATGGCCTTTAACACCCACCGCCAGGTGGACATCCAGCCCGGGGACCGGGTGATCATCTCCGCCTCCGCCATCCCCGGCAACGAGGACTCCATCGGCAACGTCATCAACGAGCTCTACCGCCGGGAGGCCGAGGTGGTCAACGAGCGGGAGCTGCCCCTCCATGTGTCCGGCCACGCCTGCCAGGGGGAGCTGAAAATTCTCCACGCCCTGGTGCGGCCCAAATTCTTTATCCCCGTCCACGGGGAGCAGCGGCACCTGAAAACCCACGCCAAGCTGGCCCGGGAGATGGGCATGGAGCCCAATCACATCGTCATCAGCGACGTGGGCAGGGTCATCGAGCTCACCCAGAACAGCGTGAAGCTCAACGGAACTGTCCCGGCCGGCAAGGTGTTTGTGGACGGCTACGGCGTGGGCGACGTGGGGGCCGTGGTCCTCCGGGACCGCCAGCACCTAGCCCAGGACGGCATGATCGTGGTGGTGGTGTCCATGTCCGGGGAGGACGGCGCGGTGATCTCCGGGCCGGACATCATTACCCGGGGCTTCGTGTACGTCAAGGAGTCGGAGGAGCTGATGGAGGAGCTGCGCCAGGTGGCGGCCGACGCGCTGAACGCTTGTGAGCAGCGCCATGTCCGGGATTGGAGCTCCATTAAGTCGGAGATGAAGGGCGCGCTGTCCGGCTATCTCTACAAGAAGACCAAGCGCAACCCCATGATCCTGCCCGTCATTATGGAGGTATAAACCGGCCGGCCTGGGCCCATGCCCAGGCCGGTTTTCCATTGGCGGCGTTTTCTCCAAATATTCTCGTTTTTCCTATGTTAATACTTGACTATCCCATGATATTGTGGTATTTTTGTTCTGTACCGCGCAAGGGGGGGTTGTGCCACATAAAGACAGCGTTCCGCCAAAAGCCATACCGGCTGTTGGGAATACATCTGGCGGTCCTGGGCCTGCTGGCCCTGGACTGCGTGTTCGGCTGCCCATTCAAGCGGATTTTTGGGATTTCCTGCCCGGGCTGCGGCCTGACCAGGGCCTGGCTCTGCTTTTTGGGCGGAGATTGGAGGCAGGCGTTCCAATACCACCTGCTTTTCCTTCCCACACCGCTGTTCATCTTCCTGTTCGCCCATCGGGACACGTCCCTGCTGCCCAAAAGCCGGCTGCTGGACGGGGGTCTGATCGGCTTTGCGGCGGTGCTGGCGGGCTGGTATCTGTGGCGTTTGGACCTTTTTTGCGCGTAGAGAAGAAAGGAGAGATGAGAGTTATGATGCAAGACCGGGTTGATATGTTTCTTATGACCAACCAAAAGTACCTTCCGCCGGAGCGGATTCAATTTCTGCGGGAGCGGATGCTGATGGCCGACGAAAGCCGGTTCCAGATGCTCTCCACCGTGGAGCTCAAGGATCCCACCACCCTTTTGCTGATTTCCATTTTCCTGGGCGGTCTGGGTATTGACCGTTTTATGCTGGGCGACACCGGCATGGGCGTGCTGAAGCTGCTCACCGGCGGCTGCTGCGGTGTGCTGACCATCGTGGACTGGTTCTCCATCCAGAAGAAGACCAAGGAGATGAACTTCAACAAGCTGGCCATGCTGCTTGGTTGAGAAAACAGGCGCCCTTCGTCTGAGGACGAAGGGCGCCTGTTTTTTTGCCGCTGAATGGATGCCTTTTAAACCTCTGTCGTACCCTCGCCGGATTTCCCGAAGGTCCGGATGGCTCTGGCGGTCTCGGCCCGCTTTTCTTCCAAAGCCTCGGCCAGCAGCATATCCTTCACCTTCATCAGGCGGGTGGTGGTGGACCGGTCGTTCTCGTCCAGCTTCATGGTGATATACCGGATGTTCTCCTGGGTGTTGGGGATGACCACATACTCCAGGGCGTTGACGCGCCGCCGGGTCTTTTCGATCTCCTCCGCCATGAGCTGGGCGGCCTTCTCGGTCTGGGCCAGCTTGAGCATGTTCTGGAACACCTCGCCCAGAGCGGCCACCGCCCCGTCCAGCTCGCCGCTGGTGGCGGCAAAGCCGTAGGGGAAGATGTCGCCGGTGTCCTCGGTGCGGGTCTGGTAGTGGTACTCGGGCACGTTCACCGACATGACGTTCTTGAAGGTCATGGTCAGCTCCACGGACTGCTTGGGGTACATCAGCGCCTGCTCCATGGACTGGGCGCTCATCAGCGCGGAGGCCACGGTGAAGGAGCCGTGGACCCGCATCAGGTCCTGCTCTACCTGGGAGCGCAGGGCGCGCAGCTCCCGCACGGTGTCCAGAAACTGCTTCATCAACTCGTCCCGCTTGTCCTTGAGCAGCTTGTGGCCCCGCTGGGCGGTCTTCAGCTTGCCCTTGAGCCGGGTGAGCTCCATTCGGGTGGGGTTTACCACGGTGTTTGCCATGAATACCCCTCCTTACTGGTCCTTTTTCGGCAAGTATTTATCGATATACTCCTGCTTGATCCGCTTGAGCTCCGCCGTGGGCAGGATGGACAGCAGCTCCCAGCCCAGCTCCAGCGTCTCCTCAATGGACCGGTTCTCCTCATAGCCCTGGTTGACGTACCGCCGCTCGAACTCGTCGGCGAACTTGGCGTACAGCAGGTCGGTGGGCGTCAGCGCCGCCTCGCCCAGGATGGACATCAGCTCCTTGTTGTCCTTGCCGGTGGAGTAGGCCGCGAAGAGCTGGTTCATGGTGTTGGCGTGGTCCTCCCGGGTCTTGCCCGCGCCGATGCCCTTGTCCTTCAAACGGGACAGGGAGGGCAGCACGTCCACGGGGGGATTGATGCCCTGGCGGTACAGCGCCCGGGACAGGATGATCTGGCCCTCGGTGATA
Source organism: uncultured Oscillospiraceae bacterium (assembly GCA_910577525.1). Classification (GTDB taxonomy): domain Bacteria; phylum Bacillota; class Clostridia; order Oscillospirales; family Oscillospiraceae; genus Enterenecus. The sequence goes on from CAJTLI010000006.1 coordinate 20,360, forward strand.
TAGCCGGTCAGGTCGGGGATGGGGTGGGTCTTGTCGTCCTCGGGCATGGTGAGGATGGGGATCATGGTGATGGAGCCGGACTTGCCCAGCTGACGCCCGGCCCGCTCATAGATGGTGGCCAGGTTGGTGTACAGGTAGCCGGGGAAGCCGCGCCGTCCCGGGACCTCCTTCTTGGCGGCGGACACCTCGCGCAGGGCCTCGGCGTAGTTGGTGATGTCGGTGAGGATGACCAGCACGTGCATGTCCTTCTCAAAGGCCAGGTACTCAGCGGCGGTGAGCGCCATCCGGGGGGTGGCGATACGCTCCACAGCCGGGTCGTCGGCCAGGTTGGTGAACAGCACGGTGCGGTCGATGGCCCCGGTGCGCTTGAACTCCTGAACGAAGAACTCGGACTCCTCGAAGGTGATGCCGATGGCGGCGAACACCACGGCGAAGTTGGCGCTCTCGTCCCCCAGCACCTTGGCCTGACGGGCAATCTGGGCGGCCAGGTTGGCGTGGGGCAGGCCGGAGCCGGAGAAGATGGGCAGCTTCTGGCCGCGGACCAGGGTGTTCAGGCCGTCGATGGTGGAGATGCCCGTCTGGATGAACTCGTTGGGGTAGTCCCGGGCGGCGGGGTTCATGGGCAGGCCGTTGATGTCCCGGTACTCCTCGGCCAGGATGGCGGGGCCGCCGTCGATGGGCACGCCCATGCCGTTGAACACCCGGCCCAGCATGTCGCCGGACACCCCCAGCTGGAGGGGATGGCCCAGGAAGCGGACCTTGGACTGGGCCAGGTTGATGCCGGCGGCGGACTCGAAGAGCTGGACCACGGCGGTGTCGCCGTTGACCTCCAGCACCTGGCCCCGGCGGATGGAGCCGTCGGGCAGCTCGACTTCTGCCAGCTCGTCATAGGTGACGTTGTCCACCATCTTGACCATCATCAGCGGGGACGCGATCTCCTGGATGGTTTTATACTCTCGGATCACAGCTCCTCACCTGCCTTTCTGACGACCTCGTCGATCTCCTGTTCCATGGAGGCGGCGATTCCGGCGTATACCTGGGCGTACTGGTCGGCGGGCACGCTCTTGGCGCGGCCGATGCGCTCCCGGGCGGGGATGTCGAACAGCTTGGCGGTGGGGGCGTCCTTGGCGATGGCGGCCCGGCACAGCTTGTCGTAGTCCAGGATCATGGCCAGCAGCTTCTCCTGCCGGTCATAGGTGGAGAAGGAGTCGATGTCCACGAAGGAGTTCTGCTGGAGGAAGTCCTCCCGGATCATCCGGGCGGTCTCCAGGGTGAGCTGATCGGCGGGGGACAGGGAGTCCTTGCCCACCAGCTGGACGATCTCGTTCAGGCTGGACTCCTGCTGGAGGATGCCCATGGCCTTCTCCCGGTTCTGGAGGAACTCCTTGCCCAGGTTCTCGTCAAACCAGGGCTTCAGGGAGTCCAGGTACAGGGAGTGGGAGGTGAGCCAGTTGATGGCGGGGAAGTGGCGCTTGTAGGCCAGGGAGGCGTCCAGGGCCCAGAACACCTTGACGATGCGCATGGTGCCCTGGGACACGGGCTCGGCCAGGTCACCGCCGGGAGGGGACACGGCGCCCACGGCGGTGAGGGAGCCCCGGCGGTCCTCCTCGGAGCCCAGGCAGGAGACGGAACCGGCCCGCTCGTAGAACTGGGCCAGGCGGGAGGCCAGGTAGGCGGGATAGCCCTCCTCGCCGGGCATCTCCTCCAGACGGCCGGACATCTCGCGCAGGGCCTCGGCCCAGCGGGAGGTGGAGTCGGCGATGACGGCCACGTCGTAGCCCATGTCCCGGAAGTACTCGGCGATAGTGATGCCGGTGTAGATGGACGCCTCACGGGCGGCCACCGGCATGTCGGAGGTGTTGGCGATGAGGACGGTACGCTTCATCAGCGTCTCGCCGGTGCGGGGGTCCACCAGCTCGGGGAACTCACGCAAAACGTCGGTCATCTCGTTGCCGCGCTCGCCGCAGCCGATGTAGACCACGATGTCCACGTCGGACCACTTGGCCAGAGCGTGCTGCATCACGGTCTTGCCGGAGCCGAAGGGGCCGGGGATGGCGGCGGTGCCGCCCTTGGCCACGGGGAAGAAGGTGTCCACGATCCGCTGCCCGGAGGACAGGGGTTTCACCGGGGGATACTTGTGCTTGTAGGGGCGGCCCACACGGACGGGCCACTTCTGGCTCATGGCCAGCTCCACCTCGGTGCCGTCCTCTTTCGTCAGCACCGCCACCGTCTGGTGGACGTTATACTGCCCGGCGGCGGCCACGCTCTTCAGGGTGCCCTTCAGGTTGGGGGGCACCATGATCTTGTGGAGCACCACCGGGGTCTCGGGGACAGTGCCGATGATGTCGCCGCCCACCACCTTGTCCCCCGCCTTGGCCACGGGGGTGAATTCCCACAGCTTGTCGGGGTCGATGGGGGGCACCTCCACGCCGCGGGGGAGGTTGTTGCCGTGAACCTTCTCCATGATCTTCTCCAGCGGGCGCTGGATGCCGTCATAGATGTTCTCGATCATGCCGGGGCCCAGCTCCACGCTCATGGGGGAGCCGGTGGTCACCACCTCGGTGCCCGGGCCCAGGCCGGAGGTCTCCTCATAGACCTGGATGGAGGCGGAGTCGCCGTTCATGGTGAGGATCTCACCGATCAGGCGCTCGGGACCCACGCGGACCACGTCGGACATGTTGGCGTCCGCCATGCCGGTGGCCACCACCAGGGGGCCGGAGACCTTAACTACTTTTCCCATAGGCTTTCAAAACCTTCTTTCTGGGTTGATTTCATAAAATGCTCTTGTAGGGGCGGATATCATCCGCCCGTGGGCCGTATACGCTGCGTGCGGGCGGATAATATCCGCCCCTACGCGCAAACATATCACAGAATGTCCGCGCCAACCGCCCGTTCCACGGATTTTTTGATATTCGCCATACCCAGGCCCAGGCTGCCCTCCTTGCCGGGGATCAAAATGACCGCCGGGGTGAGCTCGTCCTTGTACCGGGCGATGTCCGCCTCCATCTGGGCGGCGAACTGCTCGGTGAGGTAGACCACCGCGTAGTCCTCCTTGGCCAGCCGGTGGAGGGTGTGGCGGGCCTCGTCCACATGATCCACGGGGAAGACGGTGAGCCCCAGGGCCTTGAAGCCCAGGACGCTGTCCTTGTCGCCCAGCACGGCGATCTGATAGCTGTTTGCCATAAAAGCCTCCCCCTCTCTCAGCAGTAGGCCCGGCGCAGGCGCGCGCGGATGGTGGCCCCGTCGATGCCCGCCATGCGGCCGGTGAGGATAATGCGGATGGCGGTGGCCTCCGCTTCCCGGGCATAGAGGTAGGCGATGACGGGCTGCTCCCCAAAGGGGATCAGCCGGGCTTTTTTCAGGTAGTCCATCACTGCGTCGTCGCACAGGCGCTCGAACTCGGTGAGGCCCCCTCCGTTGGGCGCGGCCACAGCGGCCCCCGCCTGCGCGGCGGCCTCAAAGGCGGTGTTTTTGAACACCTTGTCCAGCTCGCTGCCCTTCGCCCGAGCGATGGCCTCGGGGGACACGCTGCCCCCCTCCGCCAGCACGGAGCGCAGGAACTCAACACCCTTGTCCAGCCGGGCGGCCCGGACGGCGGCGCGCAGGTTGGCCCCGTCGATGTGGGCGGCCACGTAGCCCTCCAGGAATTTGCTGCCGGACTGCCGGGCCAGGGCGGTCAGCTCCGCGAAATAGGCCCGGTCCAGGATGAAGTCGGCCTGCTGGGGGTCGCCGGAGGAGCCCAGCACCTCCCGGGCGTGGCCCACGGCCTCCCGGAAGGTCTCGGAACAGGCCCGCAGGTCCTCCCCGCGGTAGCTTTCCGCCAGTTCGCCGGGAGCGTACCGCCCGCCGCCCAGCAGCAGCTTATCCTGATCCTGTCCCAGCGCCTCCGCTTTCACCAGGGTCTTGGCGTTGTGGTAGTCGTACTTGACGCGGAACACGTCCATCAGCGCCTCGTTGCCCACGGCCTTGCCCATGTCGGTGAACAGGGCCGCCTGGGCCTCGGCCAGCATGGCGTCCAGGGCGGAGTTTGTGACCTCGGGCAGGTCGGGGTAGCCGCACTCGCCCAGCACCTTGGCCGCGTCGTTCACGTCCTTGGCGTCGATCATCCGCTCCATCCGCTCGGCGGTGAGCAGCCGGGTCTCCAGCACCCGCACCCGGGCGGAGATGGACAGAAAGTCGTTTTCTTTCAGCTTTTTAACCTTTTTTGACAAGTTTTCTCCCCCTTTCACTTCATATTGAAAGGGTTCGGTCAGTCAAACAGCACTTTGGCCACCTCGCCCGCCAGCGCGCCGCGCTGGAGCCGGATCAGGGTGTCAAAGGTGCAATTGACCTCCACCGCGCCGTCGGAGAGGATAAAGCCGCCGTCCATGGGACGGGTCTCCTCGGCCAGGGTGAGCATGGCGGTGCCGCTCAAGAGGGCGGAGGCCCCCGTGACCACCTTGTCCAGCACGGCCCCGGCCTTCGTCTCAGTGACCTCCTCGGGCAGCTTGGGGGAGACGGCCTCGGCCAGCTTCTTGTTAGCCGCCATCACCACCGCCTTGCCCACCTGGGCCCGGTGGCTGGGGGAGAAGATCAGCTTCTCCCCCCCGGTGGTGGAGGCCTTCACGGCCAGGCCGGCCAGCAGGGCCACATACTGCTCGGTGGGCAGCTCCAGCAGCTTTTTGTGGGCCGCCTGGAAGGCCTCCTCGATCACGTCCTGCTTGGCGGCCAGCACCGCCTTGCGGCACTCCATCTGGGCCATGGAGTCCAGGTGGCGCCCCCGGTCCCCGGCGGCGGCCCGGCCCTGAGCCAGCACCTCGTCCGCCGCGGCCTTGGCCTGGGCCTGGTACTTGGCGGTGATGTCCGCCGCCTCGGCCCTTGCCTGAGCCAGCAGGGCCTCGTTCTCGGCCCGGCCGTCCTCCTCGATGCGTGCGGTGATCTTTTCAATCCCGTTCATGTGTATGGATCACTGCCTTTCTGAATTTTGATGGAGCCTCCCATTACAGGGCGTACATCAGCATGAGGATGGTGCCCACCAGGGACAGAATGGCGTAGAACTCCACGATACCGCACATGATGACGCCCTTCATGTAGTCGTCAGGCTTCTTGGCCACGATGGCGCTGACGGAGGCGGCGGCCACCCGGCCCTGGGCGATGGCGGAGAGCAGGCCGCCCAGCATGATGGGCACGCAGGCGAACAGGATGGCCATGCCGTCGCCCACGGTGAGCTGGGCAGGGCTGCCGGAGAAGAAGCCCAGGGTGAACAGGCCGAAGAAGCCGGCGGCCAGGCCGTACAGGCCCTGGGTGCCGGGGAGGGCCTGGAGGATCATGCACTTGGTGAAGTGCTCGGGAGTCTCGGACAGGACGCCGGTGGCGGCCTCGCCCACCATGCCGGTGCCCTTGGCGGAGCCGATACAGCACAGGCCAACCGCCAGAGCGAAGCCGATGAAGGCCAGGGCCTGGCCGCCTACCATCTCAAAAAATTCTACCATTTTAGTGTTCCTCCTTCAAAATATCGACATATTTGGTTTCTACTGCAAGAGGACGGAAGGCCTTGCCGCCGTCCTGATAGAAGCGCCCGAAGAACTCCAGGCACTGAAGGCGCATGGTGTGGACGTAACAGCCCAGCAGGTTGAGCACCAGGTTCAGGGTGTTGCCGATGATGGCCACGATGATGAAGGGGACCAGCCCGAACACGGACCCCAGGGTGTTGAACACCGAGGCGATGATGGAGCCGGCCATCATCAGGGCCATCAGGCGCAGGTAGGACAGGATGTCGCTGAAGTAGCCGGAGATGCCCTGATAGGCGTCCCAGATCCAGGTGACGGCCCCAATGGGGCTCTTGGAGCGGAGGATGCTGCCCACCGGCAGCAGTACCACGCCCAGCACCAGCACCACCAGGCCCACGGTGCCCAGAATGGCGGGGGCGCCCGGGATCATGGGGCCGCCGATGGTCAGGGCCGCGCCGATGAGGATGCACCACCAGGCCCCCTCCTGGGTGATGGCGTCCAGAGGCTGGCCGTGGCGGATTTTCTCCTCCACGCTGACGGCCATGCCCACGAACACCTGGATGACGCCCAGCACCATGGAGCCGATCATGACGGTGATGGTGTCGTTGATGGGGGTGAACAGGGGCTTCCAGAACCAGATAAAGGACCCGGCCGCGTCGTGATAGCCGGGCACGGCGGCGGCGGAGCCCGTCAGGTCGAAGAGCTTGGACAGGAAGTCGCCGAAGAAGCTGCCGGTGAGGCAGCCCCAGAACACGGAGCTGATGCCGCACATGAAGAACATGGCCATCATGTCCCGCATGGTGCCCTTGGGCCTGGCCTTGGCCAGGAAAAACGCGGTGCCCAGCACCATCAGCACGCCGTAGCCGATGTCGTTCATCATGAACCCGAAGAAGGCGATGAAAAACGGGGCCATCAGGGGGTTGGGGTCCACGCTGTCGTAGGCGGGCATGGAGTACATCTCGGTGATGGCGGTGAAGGGCCCCGTGACGGCGTTGTTTTTCAGCTTGATGGGCACCTGCGGGTACTCGTCGGGGGTGGGGTCCGCTATCTCCCAGGCGCACTGGAAGCCGCCCAGCGCCTTCTCCAGCTCCCCCTGGTTCCCGGCGGGGAGCCAGCCGTCCAGCACGAAGGCGGCGTCGGTGTCAATGAGCCGGAGCTTGTTCTCCTCCCGGCTGATCTCCTGGGCCGCCCGGTCCACGCAGCGGCGCAGGGCGTCCCGCTTCTCCCCCAGGCCGGACAGAGCGGTCCGGCACTCCTGTTCCTCCCGCTCCAGGGAGGCAATGCGGTTGTCCAGCAGGGCGGTGTTTTCCGCCGCCGTCCCGGTCCATCCCCGGAGCGTGACCCGGGAGGCGCCGAAGGGCCGCATGGCCTCATAGCAGGCGCCGAGGGCGCTGTGGTGGCAGATGAGCAGGAAGTATTGCAGCTCCCGGTCGCTCCCCGCCCGGATGAGCTGGGCCAGCTCGGTGTTCTGGCCCACCGCCGCCTCCAGGGCGGCAAAGCTGGTCTTGACGGGGACCGAGCAGAAGTGGACGGGGACGGTGGCCGTCCCCTCGGCGTCCAAGGGCACGTCCAGGCTGGACCAGGGCTCCAGCGACGCCTTCTGGGTCAGCAGCTTGGCCCGCTCCGCCGCCTTGGCGGCCAGCTCCCGCTCCGCCTGTGCCACCTGACGGGCGGCGTCCAGGCCGGCGGCGTAGGCCCCCTCGTCGAACAGCTCCCCCTCGGAGATCTGGGGGCGGGGGGTGAACAGGCCCCCGTCCTTGGCGGGCGCGTACCGCCGCAGGGTGTCCAGGGCGCCGCTGAGCAGAAGGCTCTGCTCCCGGGCCTTTTCCAGCCCCGCCGCGCTGGGCTTGGCCATGCCCTCCCACTGGGGGTCGGACAGGTCCAGCGCGGGCTCCCGGATCTCCACGCAGCCCAGGCCCTGGAGGGTCCGCAGCAGCTCTTCCCGCTGGGCGCGAAGGGCCAGCAGCCGCAGCCGTTTCATTTTGACAATGGCCATCAGCTGTTCCCTACCCTTCCGACGATCAGCCCGGCGGCCTTGTCCAGCCGCTTGCGGGCGTCCTGCTTCAGCGCCTCGCACCTGGCGCTGTTGTCCGCCAGGGTCTGCTCCGCTTTCTTCTCCGCCTGGACCTCGGCGTCGGCCAGCATGGCCTTCGCCTCCTGCTCCGCCTTGGCGCGGGCGTCCTGGACCAGCTGGCGGCCCGCCCGCTCCGCTTCCGCTACGATGCGCTTGGCCTCCTCCGCCGCCTCGGCCCGCCGCTCCCTCGCGGCCTGCTCCGCCTCAGTGACCTTTTGGATGGCCTCTAAAGACATAAGACTTCACCTCTCTTACTTTAGGAACCTCTGAACAAACGCGCCCGGGGCGCTCTGCGGATATTTTTCGTCACTACTTCGTTGTGATTTCTTGAAATAAAAACAATTATTCCCGCGAAATCCCGCCTCGCTGTGGCGAAAAAGCTCTCGCAAACCGCTTCTGCCGATTGATTCAGAGGTTCCTTTACACGGGGGAGCCGCACAGCGTGCTCCCCCATTTTCACTGGTAATTTTATCATTCCTGCCTCCATTTATCAACCCTTGATTTTGAAATAAACCACCAGAAATCTGGAAATCTTGGTAAAAGGTCCTTGCCCCGCCCCAAAAATTCAAGAAAATGGAAGTTTTTCTTCCCGGACCCGCCGTTCAAAAACAAAAGATCGCCACGCCGCCCTTGTTTTTGTCGTTTTGTTTTGGTATAATCCATTATCTATGGGATGTAGCGCCCGCCTGAAACGGCGGCGGAAAGAGGTGAACGAGGTGTATCAGAAAATGATCCGGGCGCTGGCCCCCCGTATGGCGGCGTGCTTCGCGGCGATGCTGGCCTTTTCCGGCGTCACCGCCCTGCTGGGCCATGTTCAGGCGGCGGTGGCGGAGCTGATCCTCGTGGGCGTGCTTCTGATGGTCTACGTTGTCTCCCTCCTCCGGCGCAAGCGGGAGGCAGAGAAGCATCTTCAGGAGCTGCTGGACAGCGTGGACCAGGCCACCCGGGACAGCACCCGCAACTGCCCCCTGCCCCTGGTGATGTTCCGGCCGGACACCGGCGAGGTGGTGTGGACCAACGAACGCTTCCTCCGCCTCACCGGCGGGCAGGAGCGGATGTTCGACACCAGCATGGACGACCTGGCCCCCGGCTTCGACACACGCTGGCTGCTGGAGGGCAAAAACGAGTGCCCGGAGGAGGCCGTTCTGGGCGGGCGGCGCTACCGGGTGTTCGGCGAGACCGCCCAGCCCGCTCCGGGGGCGGAGGACATCCTGCTGGCCACTACCTACTGGCTGGACATCACCGATCTGGCCGACACCCGGGACATCTACAAGGCCACCCGGCCGGTGCTGGCCCTGCTGCTGCTGGACAACTACGAGGACGCCATCAAGAGCCAGGACGAGAGCGTCCGCTCGGCCATGCTCAGCGACATCAGCCAGCGGCTCACCGCCTGGGCGGAGCGGTCCCGGGGGGTGTTTCTCCGGCTGGACCGGGACCGGTTTTTGTTCCTGTTTGAGGAGCAGTATCTGGAGGGCTATAAGGAGGAGAAGTTCTCCCTGCTGGACAGCGTGCGGGAGGTGGTCAACCCCGCCGGCATCGCCGCCACGGTGTCCGTGGGCGTGGGGGTGGACGGGGACACCTTCGAGGAGCTGTACCGCTTCGCCAACCTGTCGGTGGAGATGGCCCTGTCCCGGGGAGGCGACCAGGCGGTGGTGAAAAACCGCTTCACCTTCGAGTTTTTCGGCGGGCGCACCAAGGAGACCGAGCGGCGCACCAAGGTCAAGAGCCGGGTGATGGCCTCCGCCATGGGCGAGCTGGTGTCCGACGCGTCCTGCGTCCTCATCATGGGCCACCGCTCCCCGGACTTCGACGCGGTGGGGGCCGCCGTGGGGGTGTGCGCAATCGCGCGGATGCGGGGCGTTCCCCACTATATCCTCCGGGACCCCGTCTCCACCCCCGCCGACGACCTGTACGGCCGCCTGGGGCGGATGCCCCAGTACGGCGGCGTGCTGCTGGACAGCCAGGAGATCCTGCTCCGGGCGGACTCCCGCTCCCTGCTGGTGGTGGTGGACACCAACCGGCCCGAGCAGGTGCAGAACCAGGAGCTGCTCAGCCGCTGCAACAAGCTGGCGGTCATCGACCACCACCGCCGGGCGGCCACCTATATCGAGGGGGCGGACCTGAACTTTCACGAGCCCTACGCCTCCTCCACCTGCGAGCTGGTGACGGAGCTGATCGGCTATCTGATGGAGCCCGCCGACCTGTTTCCCGGCGAGGCGGAGGCCCTGATGGCCGGGCTGATGCTGGACACCAAGAACTTCACCATGCGCACCGGCGGGCGCACCTTTGAGGCGGCGGCCATGCTCCGCCGGGCCGGGGGGGACACCGGCGAGGTGCGGAAAATGTTCCAGACCAACCTGGCCGACGCGGTGGCCAAATACGGCATCATTCAAAACGCCAAGATGTACCGGGGGGACATCGCCATCGCCGTGTCCAGCCGCTCGGTGGGCCGGGTGACGGCGGCCCAGGCGGCGGACGAGCTGCTGAATATCGCGGGCGTGGGTGCCTCCTTCGTGCTCTATCCGGAGGGGGACCGGGTGGTGGTGTCCGGGCGCAGTCTCAGCGCCACTAACGTCCAGGTTATTTTGGAGGCCCTGGGGGGGGGCGGAAACGCCGGGGCCGCCGGGGCCCAGATCCCCGGCAAAACCCTGGAGCAGGTGCTCTCAGAGCTCCACGAGGCGCTGGACCGCTATTTTGACGGGGAGGAAGGAAGCGCGGAAAAGCGGACAGCGAGAGAGCTTGGACCGGAGCGGGAGCAAAAGCCCAAGGAGGGCTGAAAGCCCGTCGGGAACAGGCACAGCGGAGGCGCACAGATACTAATACTATTCTCAGGTACTAATACTATTCTCAGGGACCAGCTCCCATACCGAATTGGAGGAACATATTATGAAAGTCATTTTACAGCAGGACGTGAGGGGCCAGGGCAAGAAGGGCCAGATGGTGGAGGTGTCCGACGGCTACGGCCGCAATTTCCTCCTGCCCCGGAAGCTGGCGGTGGAGGCCACCGCCGAAAATGTGAACACCATGAAAATGCAGGACAAGGCCAAGCAGGCCCGGCTGGCCGAGGAGAAGGCCCAGGCCCTGGCCCTGGCCGAGCAGCTCAAGGGCGTGCAGGTGAAAATCAAGGCCCGGGCCGGCCAGGGCGGCAAGCTCTTCGGCTCCATCACCAGCAAGGAGATCTCCGAGGAGCTGAAAAAGCAGTTCGGTCTGGACGTGGGCAAGAGCAAGATCGTGCTGGGCGATCCCATCAAGTCCTTTGGAACCTTCGCGGTGAAGTGCAAGCTGGGCAGCGAGGTGTCCGGGGTTGTCAACGTGCTGGTGATTGAGGAGAAATAAGAAGCGCGGAGCCGTCGTGAGCAGCGCGGATGGAGCGCAGCGAAAGCAAAAGTCCATGGCCCGCGGAGCGGGACTGAGTTTTGCTTGAGTCGGAGCGAAGCCGCGCGTCGCGAACAGGCGGAGCGTGACAGCAAGAAGCGCGGAGCCGTCGTGAGCAGCGCGGATGGAGCGCAGCGAAAGCAAAAGCCCACGGGCTCCATATCATCGTTGAAGGAGGCGGCCGTATGCCCGGCGAGGAACTGAACGAACTGCAAACACCCCACTCCGTCATGGCGGAGCAGGCGGTGCTGGGCTCCATCCTCATCGACGAGCGGTGCGTCCCCGCGGTGATGGAGCGGCTGCTCCCCGACGATTTTTACATGCGGGCCAACCGGGAGCTGTTCCAGGTCCTGTTCACCATGTTCAGCCGGTTCGACACCATCGACCCGGTGACGGTGGTGGACCGGATGAAGCAGGCCGGGGTGTACGACGAGAACACCACCGTGCCCTACCTGCGCCAGCTCATGGAGACCACCCCCACCGCCGCCAACGTGATGGACTATGTGGACATCGTGGCGGACAAGGCCACCCTGCGGCGGATCGGCGAGGCCGCCGGGGAGCTGTCCGAGCTGGTGCGGGCCGAGAGCGGCACCGCCGCCCAGATCCTGGAGGCGGCGGAGCAGCGCATCTACGCCATCCGGCAGGGGAAATCCGCCCGTGGGCTGAGCCATATCTCCGCGGTGATGAACGAGGTGTGGGAGACGGTCAAGGAGCGCCAGGCCCAGGGGGGCGAGTTCCCCGGCATCTCCACCGGTCTGGTGGACCTGGACCGGCGGATCTCCGGGCTGAACGACTCCGACCTCATCATCGTGGCCGGGCGGCCCGGCATGGGCAAGTCCTCCCTGGCCATGAACATCGGCGTGGAGGCCGCCAAGCACTCGGGCAAGAGCGTGGCGGTGTTCTCCCTGGAGATGAGCCGCGCCCAGCTGGGCATGCGCCTGGTGTCCACCGAGTGCCTGATCGACAACAAAAAGCTGTCCACCGGCCGCATCGCCGGGGAGGAGGAGTGGGGCAGGGTGGCCATGGCGGTGGCCAGCCTGAGCCAGGCCAAGATGTACCTGGACGACGACGCCTCCCTGTCGGTGGCGGACATCAACGCCAAGTGCCGCCGCATCGACGACCTGGGGCTGGTCATCATCGACTACCTCCAGCTCATGACCTCCGCCGGGGGGGCGCCCAAGAGCAACGAGAACCGCCAGCAGATCGTGTCCGACATCTCCCGCTCCCTGAAGCTGATGGCCAAGGAGCTGAACGTGCCGGTGATCTGCGCCTCCCAGCTCTCCCGCGCCAACGAGAGCCGCAGCGCCGGCCAGCGCCGGCCCATGCTGTCCGACCTGCGGGAGTCGGGCGCCATCGAGCAGGACGCGGACATCGTCATCTTCATCCACCGGGAGAGCTACTACGAGGACGACACGGAAAACCCCAACGTGGCCGAGTGCATCGTGGCCAAAAACCGCCACGGCGAGACGGGCACCGTCATGATGGAGTGGCGGCCGGAGTACACCGTGTTCCGCAACCTGGCCTACCAGTACGACGACGAGGACCTGTGACATGGGGGACGGCTTTCGCTTTGACCTGCTCCCCCCCGGTTCGGGGGTGCTGTGCGCCCTGTCCGGCGGGGCGGACTCCATGTACCTGCTGTGCCGCCTTTTAGAAGGGCGGGAGCGGTACGGGTGGACGGTGTGCGCCGCCCACTTCAACCACGGCCTGCGCCCTGCCGCCCAGCGGGACGAGGACTTCGTCCGGGACTGGTGCGGACGGCAGAGCGTCCCGCTGTACGCCACCCGCGAGAACGCAGAGGAATATGCGTTCCGGAATAAACTCTCCGTAGAGGAGGCGGGACGGGTTCTGCGCTACCGCTTTCTGGAGGAGACCGCCTGGGAGATCGGCTGCGCGGAACACCCCTTCTTCGTGGCCACCGGCCATCACGCCGGGGACAACGCGGAGACGGTGCTGATGAACCTGATCCGGGGCTGCGGGCTCAACGGCCTGACCGGGATACCGGAGCGCCGGGGGAGCGTCGTCCGGCCCATGCTGAACGTGACCCGGCGGGAGATTTTGGACTATTTAGAGGAACACGCCGTCCCCCACGTGGAGGACGAGACCAATACCGACCCGGCCTACACCCGGAACAAGGTGCGGCTCCAGCTCCTGCCCCTGCTGGAGGAGCTGAACCCCAGGGCGGTGGAGCACCTCTGCGCCGCCGCCGCCCGGTTGGGCGAGGACGAGGCGGAGCTGTCCCGGCAGGCGGCCCGGATCAGCGGGCAGGGGCTGGACGTCCCGGAGGGCGTGGCCGTCAACGTGGATTTGCTGCGGGAGGCGCCCCGGCCCATCGCCCTGCGGGCCTGCGGCCAGCTGTTGGAGCGGGCGGGGCTGGGGGCCGAGGCCGTCCACCGGGAGGGGATGCTGGCCCTGGCCCTGGGAGACAACCCCTCCGCGTCCCTGGACGTGCCCGGCGGGCGGGTCTGGCGGCAGTACGGCCTGCTGGCCCTGTCCCGGTCGCGGGAAGCGGCCCCGCCGCGGCCCCGCGAGCTGGTAGAGGGGCAGATTCACTGGGGAAGCTGGGCCATCGGCTGCACCCCGGCGGTGTGCCCGGAAAAGGCTTATATCACGGCGCAGAATTTTTATCTGAAGCCCCACCGCTACGTGGTCCGCTCCCGCCATGAGGGGGACCGGATCACCCTGGGAGAGCGCCCCGCCAAAACGGTGAAAAAGCTGCTGATCGAGGCAAAAATCCCTGCCTGCCGCCGGGAGTTTATCCCGGTGATCGACGGCGGAGGACAGGCGGCGGCCCTGGGCGGCTTTGGCCCGGACCGGCACCGGCTGGCCCGGCCGGGGGAGCCAGCCCTGCATATTATTCTAAAAATGGAGGAGAATGGGTCATGCACAAGGACGTAGAGCGAATTTTGTACACGGAAGAGGAGCTGCGCCGCCGGGTGAAGGAGCTGGGGGCCCAGATCACCGCCGACTACGCCGGGCGGAATCCCCTGCTGGTGTCCGTCCTCCGGGGGTCCTACATCTTCATGGCCGACCTGACCCGGGCCATCGGCCTGGACGTGACGGTGGACTTTATGGCCGTGTCCTCCTACGGGGCGGGCACCGTCAGCTCGGGGCAGGTGGAGATCAAGAAGGACCTGTCCGACTCCATTGAGGGCCGGGACCTCATCATTGTGGAGGACATTCTGGACTCGGGCAACACCTTGTATTACCTCATGAAGGTGCTCCGGGCCCGAAAACCCGCCTCCATCCGCATCTGCGCCCTGATGGACAAGCCGGAGCGGCGCACCAAGCCCATCACCGCCGACTACGCCGGCTTCACCATCCCCGACGCCTTTATTGTGGGCTACGGGCTGGACTACGCCGAGCGCTACCGCAACCTGCCCTATGTGGGCATACTGAAACCGTCGGTATATGAGAAATAGCGCGAAGCCGTCGTGAGCCGCGCGGATGGACCGGAGCGAGGGGCGATGCCCGCCGGTGGCGGGCGTCCATCGCCGACCGAGCCGAAGGCGAGACCCGAGCGCAGAACCGCAGAGCGGTTCGGAGACCAGCCCGAGTCGGCGGGAAACCGCGCGCCGCGAACAGGCGCAGCGTGACAACAAGCGCGAAGCCGTCGTGAGCCGCGCAAAGTAACGGGCGGATATCCGCCCAAAAGGAGAACATATTTTGAAGCATACGAGATTTCGGAGCGCCGCCCTCTACATCCTCGTGATCCTGGCCCTCTTGTGGGGGCTGACCCTGTTTACCGGGAGCAGAAAGGACTATGTGTCCTATTCCACCGTCCGGTCCTGCTTCCAGCGGGAGCAGGTGGTCCGCTTCTCCGTGGACGGCGGGGGCGTGCTGTCCATGGAGCTGAAGGACGGCTCCGTCCGCCGCCACGCCCTGGCCGACGTGGACGCCTTCCGGCAGGAGCTGGGCTCCCTCTACGCCCAGCAGTACGAGCGGGGCGTGCTGAAAAGCTACGACTTCCAGCAGAGGTACGAGATGCCCCTGTGGCTCATCGTGCTGCTGCCCTGCGCCGTGTCGGCGGCGCTGGCCCTGGGGCTGTGGGTGGTGCTGGGCGCGCGGCAGCAGGCCGCCCAGGGGGGGGGCGGAGGCGGCCCCGGCCCCAGCCGCTTCGGCCAGGCCCGCACCACCGACGGCGGGAACACCGCCGTCACCTTTGCCGACGTGGCCGGGGCCCAGGAGGAGAAGCAGGAGCTCCAGGAGCTGGTGGACTTCCTGAAGGAGCCCCAGAAGTTCATCGACCTGGGGGCCCGCATCCCCAAGGGGGTGCTGCTGGTGGGCCCGCCGGGCACCGGTAAGACCCTGCTGGCCCGGGCGGTGGCCGGGGAGGCGGGGGTCAAGTTCCTGTCCATCTCCGGCTCCGACTTCGTGGAGCTGTATGTGGGCGTGGGCGCCTCCCGGGTCCGGGACCTGTTTGACCAGGCCAAGAAGGAGTCCCCCGCCATCGTGTTCATCGACGAGATCGACGCCGTGGGCCGCCAGCGGGGCGCGGGCCTGGGCGGCGGCCACGACGAGCGGGAGCAGACCCTGAACCAGCTGCTGGTGGAGATGGACGGCTTTGCCGCCAACGAGGGGGTCATCGTGCTGGCCGCCACCAACCGGCAGGACATTCTGGACCCCGCCCTGCTGCGCCCCGGCCGGTTCGACCGGCAGGTGTACGTGGGCAGGCCGGACATGCGGGGCCGGGAGGAGATTCTGCGGGTCCACACCCGGAAAAAGCCCCTGGCCGACGACGTGGATTTGAAGGAGATCGCCCGGCAGACCACCGGCTTCACCGGGGCGGACCTGGAGAACCTGATGAACGAGTCCGCCCTGCTGGCCGCCCGGAAGGACCAGCCCTATATCACCCTGGCCGACGTGCAGGAGTCGGTCATCAAGGTCATCGCCGGTCCGGAGAAAAAGAGCCGGGTGAAGCTGGAGGAGGACAAGCGCATCACCGCCTACCACGAGGCGGGCCACGCCGTGGTGAGCCGCGCCCTGCCCACCCAGGACCCGGTGCACCAGATCACCATCGTCCCCCGGGGGGACGCGGCGGGCATGACCATCAACCGGCCCCAAGAGGACCGGGACCACGTCACCCGCCAGCGGCTGGCGGAGACCCTGTCCACCCTGCTGGGGGGGCGGTGCGCCGAGGAGACCGCCCTGGGCTTTGTGTGCACCGGCGCGGTGAGCGACCTCCAGCGGGCCACTCAGATCGCCCGGGACATGGTGACGAAATACGGCATGAGCCGGAACCTGGGCCACGCCGCCTTCACCTCCGGCCACGACGAGGTGTTCATCGGCCGGTCCATGGCCCAGGCCAAGCCCTACTCCGAGCAGACCGCCGCCCTCATCGACCAGGAGGTGAAGGAGCTGCTGGACGAGGCCTACGCCCGCTGCCGGGAGATCCTGAAGCGGGACCGGGACAAGCTGGAGCTGGTGGCCCAATTTCTGCTGGAGCACGAGACCATGGACGCCAGACAGTTTCAGCTGGCCTATGACAATCCGGCGGCCCTGATGTCCGCCGGCGACGGGACGGAGCGCTGAGGCATGGAAAACTGGGATTCGGAACTCAATCAGGAACCGGCGGAGGAACAGCCTGTCCAGGCCGGCGAGGCCCCCTCCGGGGCCAAGACCCGCCGGGACTCCTCCGACGGAAAGGACCTGTACCTGAACGTGCGGGTGCTGGTGGTCATCATGGCGGTGTTCGTGCTGATGTTCACCTTTGTGGCCCGCATCATCGTGGTCAGCGGCCCCTCCATGGAGGACACCCTTTGGGGAGGGGACCTGATGCTGGTGTGGTCCCTGGTCTACGAGCCCCGGCAGGGAGATATCGTGGTGCTCACCCAGGAGAGCTATCAGGAGGACTCCATTGTCAAGCGGGTCATCGCCGTGGGGGGGCAGTCCGTGGATATCGACTACTACTCCGGCAAGGTGTACGTGGACGGCAGGCCCCTGGAGGAGACCTACATCAAGGAGCGGATGCAGGTGCCCCATTACGGCGAGGGACTCAACCACGTCACGGTGCCCGAGGGCTGCATCTTCGTCATGGGGGACAACCGCAACAACTCCGCCGACAGCCGCTATCCCGACATCGGCATTGTGGACACACGGTGCGTCATTGGCCGGGGCGTGGCGGTGCTGTTCCCGTTCCACCACTGGAAGGGGCTGTGACCATGGCCCCCGAGTTTTTCGCGCGGGCCAAGCCGCGCGGGGAGGTGTCCCGATGAACCTTTTTGTGAATAAACGTTTTTCCAGCCGGCTGGTCTGGCTCCTGTCCACCCTGGCCGCGGCCCTCGTGTGCGCCGCCCTGCGGCGGTGGCAGCTGGACTCCGCCTTCGAGGCGGGCGCCGGCCTGCCCATACCGGGGGCCCAGTCCAGCGTGATCCTGGCCTGTGTGCTGGTGATGGCGGCGGCCTGGTTCGTCCTTCTGGCCCTGGGCCAGCCGGTGTCCAAACGGCCCTGGACGGAGGGCCAGGCCCACCGCTGGGACCTGGTGTTTCTGGACGCGGGGGACCCGGTGTACCCCATCCTGGTGGTGCTGGCGGCCTTTCTGGCCCTGGCGGCGGCGCCGGTGCTGCTGCCCATGGCCCTGAATCAGTGGTCCGCCTATCAGGCCGCCGTCCAGTCCGGGCTCACCCCCCCCAGCAGCAACGGGGTGCTGTCCGCTGCCACGGCCCTGGGGGCTCTGCTGGCCTTCCTGGGCCTGCTCCAGATGGGGCGGGACGGGCTGCACCCCGGGCGGCGGGGCAAGGGCGGCTTTTCCGCCGCTCTGCCCGGCATCGCCGGGTGCATCTGGCTGATGGAGAGCTTCCGGGCCCACGCCGCCAATCCCGTGCTGTGGGACTACGCGCCCCTGCTGCTGTCCATCGTGTGCGGGATGCTGTTTTTCATGGACTTCGCCGGCATGTCCGCCGGAGCCGCCCGGCCCACCCGGCTTTTGTGGCTGGCGGCCATGACCCTGGTGCTGTCCGCCGTGTCCCTCACCTCCGCCGCGGCGGAGGGCGGCTGGCACGACCTGCTGCTGCTGGCCGCCCAGGGGCTGGCGGCGGCGGCGGTGCTGTGGCGTCTGCCCCCCAAGCTGGAAAGCCCGCCGCAGCCCCGCGGCATATCCATCCCCCAACGCACTGGGGAGTCAAGCATACAGGAGGAAACCGACGATGAATGACAAGAGATTCTATATCACCACCCCCATCTACTACCCGTCCGGAAAGCTGCACATCGGCCACGCCTACAGCACCGTGGCCACCGACGCCATGGCCCGGTACAAGCGGCTGTGCGGGTACGACGTGATGTTCCTCACCGGCACCGATGAGCACGGCCAGAAGATCGAAAGCAAGGCCAAGGAGGCCGGGGTCACCCCCCAGGAATTTGTGGACAATATCGTGGCGGCCCCCGGCGGGGTGCTGGATCTGTGGAAGCTGATGAACATCAGCTACGACCGCTTTATCCGCACCACGGATGATTACCATGTGGAATCTATTCAGAAAATATTCCGGGCAATGTACGACAAGGGGGACATTTACAAGGGCGCCTACAAGGGCAAGTACTGCACCCCCTGCGAGTCCTTCTGGACGGAGAGCCAGCTGGTGGACGGCAAGTGCCCCGACTGCGGCCGGGAGGTTCACGACGCGGAGGAGGAGGCCTACTTCTTCCGGGCGTCCAAGTACGCCGGCCGCGTCCGGGATCTGCTGCTGAACACCGGCTTCCTGGAGCCCCGCTCCCGGGTGAACGAGATGGTGAACAACTTCATCGACTGTGAGGGGGGCTTGCAGGATCTCTGCGTGTCCCGCACCTCCTTCACCTGGGGGGTGCCCGTGGACTTCGACCCGGGCCACGTGGTGTACGTGTGGCTGGACGCCCTGTTTAACTATATGACCGCCCTGGGTTATCAAAACGATAAATATAACGACCTGGAGAGGTTCTGGCCCGCCGACGCCCATTTCGTGGGCAAGGAGATCGTCCGCTTCCACGCCATCTACTGGCCCGCCTTCCTCATGAGTATGGAGCTGCCCCTGCCCAAGAAGGTGTACGGCCACGGCTTGCTCAACTTCAACGGGGACAAGATGTCCAAGTCCAAGGGGAACGTGGTGGACCCCCACCTGCTGTCGGAGCGGTACGGGGTGGACGCCCTGCGGTTCTTCCTGCTGCGCTCCTTCCCCTTCGGGAGCGACGGGAACTTCACCAACGAGCTGCTGATCCAGACCATCAACAACGACCTGGCCAACGATCTGGGCAATCTGGTCAGCCGCACCACCGCCATGGCGGAGAAGTATTTCGGCGGCAGGCTCCCGGAGGCCCGGCAGGAAAATCCAGAGCTGGACGGCAGCTTGACCTCCCTGGTCTCCGGCCTGCGGGGACGGTACGAGGAGCAGATGGAGAAGTTCCAGTTCCAGAACGCTCTGGAGGATATTTTCAAGGTCATCCAGCGGGCGAATAAGTATATCGACGAGAACGCCCCCTGGGCGCTGGCCAAGGATATGGACGTCAACGGCCCCCGGCTGGCGGCGGTGCTCTATAACCTGCTTGAGGCCGTGCGGATTTGTACAGTGCTGCTCACTCCCTTCATGCCGGAGAGCTGTGAGAAGATTTTCGCCCAAATCGGGGCAGAGGAGACCGCCCGGACCTGGGACAGCGCGGCGCAATGGGGCGTCCTGCCCGCCGCTGTGTCCGTCACCAAGGGAGAAAACCTGTTCCCCCGCATCGACATGGCAAAGGAGCTGGCCGAGCTGGACGCCATCCAGGAGGAGGCCAAAAAGGCGGCGCTCCCCGCCGTCGAGATCGAGCCCCTCAGCCAGGAACAGGTGGACTTCGACACCTTCTGCAAGTCCGACTTCCGGGCGGTCAAGGTAAAGGACTGCCAGAACGTGAAGAAGTCCGACAAGCTGCTGAAGTTCACCCTGGACGACGGCACGGGAACCGACCGGCAGATTTTGTCCGGCATCGCCAAGTGGTACAAGCCGGAGGAGCTGATCGGCAAAACCCTGGTGGCCATCGTCAACCTGCCCCCCCGGAAGATGATGGGCCAGGAGAGCCAGGGTATGCTCATCTCCGCCGTCCACACCGAGCGGGGCGAGGAGCGCCTGCACCTGCTGATGGTGGACGGCGCCATCCCCGCCGGGGCCAAGCTGTGCTGAGTGACACCCCATCCCTTTGTGAATACAGGTTCGAAGAGAAAGAGGAGTGCCCCTATGAGACAAATCACCTTCTCCTTCGCCGCGCTGATGCTCCTGCTGTCCCTGGCCTCCTGCGCTGAGGGTCCGCTGGTCTCCGGCCGCGGCGGGAGCGGAGCCATTACCCAGAGCCAGGATGGCGTGGCCGCGGGTGTCGCCGGCGACACCCTGCGCACCGCCCGGTTTGACATGACGCTGGAGAACCCCCAGACCTGTACGGAGTTTGACGGCCTGACCCCGGACCCGGGCTGCGCGCTGCTCACCGCCGACCTCACCCTCTATAATTACACCGCCGACAGCCAGCACGTCTCCGACGCCGATTTTCAAATTCTTTGGGATGTAGGCCAGGGGGAGGGCGCCGTTCCGGACGGGGACTGGCCGGTCTATCAGGAGATCACGGACGAAAACGGCGGCACGGCCTACACCACCAAATCCGACCGGCAGATGCCGGTGGAGTTCACCCTGGCGGCCCAGGAGACCCGGACGGAGTTGCTGCTGTTTCAGGTGCCGGAGGATGCCCGGCAGTTCTGCGTCACCTTCCGGGAGGCCCCCGAGGACAGCGGACAGGACGGGGCCGGCGTCCTCTTCTGCGTCTGGTTTGGCCTATGAGCATGACGCTGTTTGACACCCACGCCCACTATGACGCCCGCCAGTTCGACGCCGACCGGGATCAGGTTCTCTCCGCCCTCCCCGCCCAGGGGGTGGAGCTGGTGGTCAACCCCGGCTGCGACCTGGACAGCTCCCGGCGCGCCGTCGGGCTGGCCCGGCGCTACCCCTTTGTCTACGCCGCCGTGGGAGTCCATCCGGAGGACTGCGGAAACTGGACGGAGGGAGATTTGGCGGAGCTGCGCGCCCTTGCGGCCCAGCCCAAGGTGGTGGCCATCGGAGAGATCGGCTTGGACTACTATTGGAAGGACAATCCCAGGGAGCTCCAGCAGCGGGTGTTTCGCTCACAGCTGGCCCTGGCCCGGGAGCTGGACCTGCCCGCCGTGGTCCACGACCGGGAGGCCCATGGGGACTGCATGGACATCGTGCGGGAGTTCCCCGGCGTGCGCGGGGTGTTCCACTGCTTCTCCGGCAGCGCCGAGATGGCCTGTGAGCTGGTGCGGCTGGGGTGGATGATCTCCTTCACCGGGGTGCTGACCTACAAAAACGCCCGCAAGGCGGTGGAGGCGGCCCAGGCCGTCCCCCTGGACCGGATCATGATCGAGACGGACAGCCCCTATATGGCCCCCGTCCCCTATCGGGGCCAGCGCAATCAATCCGGCTACGTGGCCCAGGTCTGTACCCGCCTGGCCGAGCTGAAGGGGCTGGACCCGGAACAATGTTCCAGGATCACTCTGGAGAACGGACGTAATTTCTTTCGAATTCCCGGTTAAATAGCCGGATTGGAGGAAATTTTGGTTTTTTATGGAAGAAAATGAAAATTTGTTCCTAAATATTTCTTTTTTTCGGTTTTTTTTCAATCTATGCTTGACAGCCTTTCCACACGGTGTTATACTGACAATGGTTTTGATGTATGAACTGATTAGTGCCCGCTCTTTCGTACACGAAAGGGCGGGCTTTTTCCTTCTACTTTCAAAACGAATTTTTACAAATAAGGAGGATATAGGAAATGAACGGGACTGTGAAATGGTTCAACGCTGAGAAGGGCTATGGCTTCATCACCCCCGACGACGGCACGGAGGACGTGTTTGTCCACTTCTCCGCCATCGTGGCCGAGGGCTACAAGAAGCTGCTGGAGGGTCAGAAGGTCACTTTCGAGACCGAGCCCGATCCCCGGGGCGCCAAGGGCGTGCGCGCCACCAACGTGGTCGCTCAGACCGAGGCGTAAGCTTCTCACCATTCTGCCAGCAAAGCCGGACCCTCTCAGAGGGTCCGGCTTTGCTGGTCGAAAAAATATTTTCGACCAGCTACCTGCGATTTTTTGAACGCCATAACGTTCAAAAAATCGTTGATTGCACGTGAAAGACACCCCTCCTGGGTTTCTTTCACACTATTCTTCCTTCCCGATGTTACCGCGCAGCGCTCTTGATCGACAGTCTGAGCCGGACCCTCTCAGAGGGCCCGGCTTTTGAAAACAAGGGAAGAGCCCGCCGGACGGCGGGCTCTTCTCGCGGAACGGTTTGGAAAAAGCCGCTCAGTTTCCGAAGAAATAGCTCCAGGGGAAATCGGAGAAGGGATCATAGCCGCCAAAGGGGTCCTCCCCGTAGCCGCCGCTGGAGGTCTGCCGGGGGGCGGGGTCCCGATAGACGTTCTGATCCCCCTGACCGCCGGAGGGCTGGGTACTGTTTTGCTGCTCGTCAAAGGTAATCGTCAGGTTCATCACCTCGCCCATGCGGTATATGGTCAGCCCGGCGGTCTGCCCGGCCTTATAGCGGTTTTTCGCGGCGGACAGCTCGTTGGTGGTGGTCACTTCGGTGTCGCCCAGCCTTGTGATGATGTCGCCCCGTTTCAGCCCCGCCCGCTCGGCGCAGGAGCCCTCGCTCACCGAATTGACGTACACTCCGGCGGGCCAGCCAAACCGCTGCTGGTCGCTCTCCTCCAGAGTCGCCACCTCAATGCCCATGCTGGGCCGCCCGGTGACGTAGCCATACTGGATATAGTCGGTGATAATGCCGATCACGTCGTTGATGGGAATGGCAAAACCAATGCCCTCAATGGTGGCGCTGCGGGAGTCGCCGTTGTTGGACAGCTTGGCGGAGGTAATGCCCGCCACCCGGCCATAGCTGTCAAAGAGGGGACCGCCGGAGTTGCCGGAGTTGATGGTACAGTCGGTCTGGATCATGTTGCTCATGACGGTGCCGTCGCTCATGGTGATAGACCGCCCCGTGGAGGACACATAGCCGGAGGTCTGGGAGAAGGACAGGGTGCCCAGGGCGTTGCCGATGGTGCACACCTGCTCGCCCACCACCAGGTCGTCGGAGTCGCCCAGCACCACCGGCTTCAGACCGGACACGCCGTCGATCTTCAGCACCGCCACGTCGTTGAGCTCCTCGCCCCCCACCAGCTTGGCGTCATAGGTCTCGCCGCTGTTCAGCGTCACCTTGATGGCGCTGGCCCCGTCGATGACGTGGTAGTTGGTGACGATGTAGCCGTCCTGGCTGATAATAAACCCGGAGCCCGCCCCGGAGGTCTGATACTGGTAGTACCCCTGCTGCACCATGCCCTGGACGGAGATGCACACGCAGGAGTCGGCGTAGGAGGCGTTGATCTCCGCCAGGCTCATGGGGGTGAGGCCGTCGGCCTGCTTGACCTGGACCGGGGCGGGGTCGGTCTCGCTTCGGTGGAGGGTGGTGCCCTCATCCTCATCGTCCTCACCGCGGTCTCCGGGCTGGCTGAGGCCGGGCTGGCCGCCGGGGCCGGTCAGGGCGCTGTAGAGGGCCGCGCCGCCCACCCCCGCGCCGCCGCCCGCCAGGGCGCAGCACAGCACCAGGGCCACCGCCTTGCCCGCGCCGTTCCGGTTCTTTTTGGGGGCGTGGGGCGGTGAGAGCGGGGTCTTCTGCTCCCGGTCCCAGGGGTCGATGGGCTGGGGAGAATAGTTGAAGTGGTACACGCCGTTGTCGTCAAATCCATTGTGATCGTTCATGGAACTGTCTCCTTTCCGGTGGAAAAACGGGTTCGTCAGGCTGAGGGACCGCGCCCGGCCTCGCCCCTGCCGTTGAACCTAAGATACGCTTTAATTGTGTCAAAAATATGTCATAGCCTGAAAATGATTTTGAACTTACGCTGAAAGTTTGCTGAAAACCGGCTTATGTCCCGGTTTTCTGCTTGGGGCCGCGCCCGGAGCGCAGGATGGCGCGGATGTCCCCGGCGGCCAGAGCCAGGTCGTCCAGCACGGGGCGGAAGATTCCCAGCTTGACCAGGTTGATGCACACCAAAAGCAGCAGCGGGCCCACCACCATGCCCAGCACGCCCCCCAGCTTCATGCCCACGTAGATCCCCACCAGGGACAGGATGGGGGACAGCCCCGTCTGGTCGCCCAGCACCTTCGGCTCGGCAAACCGCCGGAACAGCACGATGACCCCCCATACCGCCATCAGCGCCGCCGCCTCGCCGTAATTGGCCAGAATCATGTCGACCACCGCCCAGGGCACCATGACCGTGCCCGCCCCGATGATGGGGATGAAGTCCAGCACCGCCAGACCGAAGGCCAGCAGCAGGCCGTACGGCTGCCCCATCAGCAGAAAGCCGATGGTCAGAATCAGAAACACCCCGGCGGACAGGATGAGCTGGCTCTTCACATAGCCGCCGAAGGCGCTCATAAAGATGTTTTTCACCGAGCGGCAGAAGTCCCGGGTCACCATGGGCACCCGGTCAGTGAGCTCGAACCGCAGCCGGGGATAGTCCCCCGTGATGAAATAGCTGGCCATCATGAACACCACCACCGCCACGGCGAAGTTGGACACCCCCGTCACCATGGAGGGGGCCTGCCCCGCCATCTGGGTGAGCCAGTGGTCGTAATCCAGCCCCTGGGCCCAGCCGATGAGGGCGTTCATCAGGTCCTCGCTGGTGGTGATGACCCCCTGGGGCACCAGGTTTCCCAGCCCCTCCAGCCAGCCGCCCACACTGTTGATCACGTTCACCAGCCCGTCCAGCAGCTGGTCCAGCAGGGACTGGCGGTTGTCGAACAGGGAGATGACCTGGTCCACCGCCGCCCAGCCCAGGCCGAACAGCGCCCCGCCGATGACGGCGAACACTAGCACCACCAGCACCATGGACACGGCCTTGCGGGGAACCTTGGTCCGCCGCTGGAGCCACTTCACCGCCGGGTTCAGCACCCAGGCCAGCACCAGCGCCAGGGCAAAGGGGCTGAGCAGGGACAGCAGGGGCGGTCCAACCCAGATGACCAGGGCCGCGGCCCCCAGGGCCAGCAGCCCCCGCAGCCCCAGCCGCAGCCAGAGCTGGCCCCGCTCATACCAGGAAAGCTGTGTGTGTTCCATAATTGGTCCCCCCATCTGTGAGTCAGTGTATTCCAGTATTATAGGCCCGTTTTTCAGGCTTGACAACCCCAAACCTTTGGGCTATACTACCCATTTAATAAAGTTTAATCCAGTTGTAAAAAAATCTGAAAAAGGAGTGTCCTCATATGGCTTCCAGCCGGTTCCAGCGGGGCTATGTCCCTATCTTCCTGTCTTATTATAAGCCCCACCTGAAGCTGTTTATTCTCGATATGGCCTGCGCCCTGGGCATCGCCCTGGTGGACCTGGCCTTTCCCGCCGTCTCCCGGGTGGCGCTGAACCAGCTGCTGCCCCAGAGCCTGTTCTCCGCCTTCTTCACCGTCATGGCCCTGCTGCTGGCGGCCTACGCCCTGCGCTCGGTGATGTACTTCATCGTCACCTACTGGGGCCACATGATGGGGGTGCGCATCGAGGCGGACATCCGCCGGGACCTGTTCGGCCATATGCAGGACCTGTCCTTCTCCTTTTATGACAAAAACCGCACCGGCCAGCTCATGAGCCGGGCCACCAACGACCTGTTCGAGATCACCGAGCTGGCCCACCACGGCCCGGAGGACCTGTTCATCTCCGCCGTCACCCTCATCGGCGCCTTCTGCATGATGGTGTCCATCCAGTGGAAGCTGGCCCTCGTGGTCTTTGCCGTGGTGCCCATCTTCGTGGTGTTCACCATTATCCAGCGGCGGCGGATGGTGCGGGCCTCCGTCCGGGTGAAGCAGAACATGGCGGGCATCAACGGCCAGCTGGAGTCGGCCATCTCCGGGATGCGCACCGCCAAAGCCTTCGCCAGCGAGGAGCAGGAGACCGCCAAGTTCCAGCAGTCCAACGAGCAGTTCAAAAAGGCCAAGCGGGAGTCCTACAAGGCCATGGGCATCTACCACGCGGGGCTGGAGTTCGCCCTGCCCGCCATGAACGTGCTCACCGTGGCCGCCGGTGGCTTCTTCATCATGAAGGGGGAGATGGACTTCGTGGACCTGGTCACCTTCACCCTGTACATCTCCACCTTTCTCACCCCGGTGCGGAAGCTGGCCGCCTTTGTGGAGCAGTTCCTCAACGGCATGGCGGGCTTCAAGCGGTTTGTGGAGCTGATGCGGGTGGAGCCCGCCGTCACCGATGCCCCAGACGCCCAGGAGATGGGAGAGGCCAAGGGCGATATCCTCATCGACAACGTGTCCTTCCACTACGAGGACGGCCCGGCGGTGCTGGACCGCGTGTCCATCCACATCCCCCAGGGGGAGACGGTGGCGGTTGTGGGCCCCTCCGGCGGCGGCAAGTCCACCCTGTGCCAGCTCATCCCCCGGTTCTACGACGTGACCGGGGGCCGTATCCTGGTGGACGGCCAGGACGTGCGGATGGTGACTCAGCGCTCCCTGCGGCACAACATCGGAATCGTCCAGCAGGATGTGTTTCTGTTTGCCGGGACCATCCTGGAAAACATCCGCTACGGCAGACCGGACGCCGCCGAGGCGGAGGTTGTGGAGGCCGCCCGGCGGGCGGAGATCTACGACGACATCATGGCCATGCCCAACGGTTTCCAGACCTATGTGGGGGAGCGGGGGGTGATGCTGTCCGGCGGGCAGAAGCAGCGGGTGTCCATCGCCCGGATTTTCCTGAAAAACCCGCCCATTCTCATCCTGGACGAGGCCACCTCCGCCCTGGACTCCGTCACCGAGGCCCGCATCCAGTCCGCCTTCGACGAGCTGGCGAAGGGCCGCACCACCTTGATTATCGCCCACCGGCTGTCCACCATCCGCTCCGCCCACCGGATCATCGTGGTGGACGGCAACCACATCCTGGAGGAGGGAACCCACCAGGAGCTGCTGGCCAAGGGAGGCGAGTACGCCCAGCTCTACAACGCCCAGAAGCGGGCGGTCTGAGCCCCGCAAAGAAAATTGCCGGAACGCAAAAAAAATACTTGCCTTTTTTGCCAGGGTCTGCTATTCTTAAATAAGAATGATTCCTATTAATAGGAGTCATGACCGTGTCAGGCTCGAACATCCATATTCAATTCAATCAGAGGAGGAATACATCATGGAACTGAAGGGCAGCAAAACCGAGGCCAATCTGTGGAAAGCGTTCGCCGGGGAGTCTCAGGCCCGCAACAAGTACACCTACTTTGCCAGCCAGGCCCGCAAGGAGGGCTATGAGCAGATCGCGGCCATCTTTGAGGAGACCGCCGGCAACGAGAAGGAGCACGCCAAGCTGTGGTTCAAGGCCCTGGGCGGCATCTGCACCACCGCCGAGAACCTGATCGCCGCCGCCGAGGGCGAGCACGAGGAATGGACCGAGATGTACAAGGAGATGGCGGCCACCGCCCGGGAGGAGGGCTTTATCGCCCTGGCCGACGCCTTCGACGCCGTGGCCAAGATCGAGAAGAGCCACGAGGACCGCTATGTGAAGCTGGCCGAGAATCTGGCCAACAGCGAGGTGTTCAAGCGCGCCGAGGTGAAGGTGTGGTACTGCCGGAACTGCGGCCACCTGGAGTACGGCGTGGAGGCCCCCGAGGTGTGCCCCGTGTGCGCCCATCCCCAGGCTTACTTCGAGCTCAAGGCCGAGAATTACTGAGACGTGTCAGAAAGGGCCGTGCCGGGGCACGGCCCTTTCCGTTGACGGGATGGGGGATGGAAAAATGGAGCAGCCCGAAGTCAGATTCTATGACCACGTGGACGACGCCCTGCTGAAATACGCGGTTATCATCGCAAAATATCAGGGGAAATGGGTGTTCTGCCGCCACCGGGACCGGGACACCCTGGAGGTCCCCGGCGGACACCGGGAGCCGGGGGAAACCATCCTGGAGACGGCGCGTCGGGAGCTGGCCGAGGAGACCGGCGCGTCGGCGTTCACGCTGGCCCCGGTGTGCGCATATTCCTTCCGGGATTATGGGATGCTGTACTGCGCGGAGATTACCGCTTTGGACGGCGGATTGCACCACGAGATCGGGGAAATCCGCCTGATGGACGGCCTGCCCGAGCGCTGGACCTATCCGCTGATCCAGCCCAAGCTGATGGAGGAGGCCCGGAGGCGAGGCGCGATATGAACAAAACCGAGCTGCTGAACAAATTCGCCAAGGACCCGGAGGAGCGCGTCGCCCTGGCCCGGGCCCTGGACCAGCTGGAGCGGGCCCAGAACCGCTCCATCCCCTGCGCCACCCAGTTTTTGTCCCCGGCCCAGCGGGCGGCGGCGGAGCTCGTTCTTGCAAGCTTCACATCCCTCACCCATGCGCAAGCGCATGGGCTCGCTCATTCCGCTGCTTGTCCTCTCCCCACGCGACCCGCTTCGCTGGGCTCGCGTGGGGGCCCCAGTTACCTTTTTTATGGCGGGTACGAAAATGCGGAGCGCACCGTCTGCGTGTTCCTCCCCGACTGGCAGGAGCCCGAGGACTGGGACGCGAAGGAGGAGCTTGCCGCCCTCGAGGCGGCCTTTCCCCCCACCGGGGCGGAGCTCACCCACCGGGACCTGCTGGGCGGTCTGATGAGCATTGGTTTAGTGCGGGAAAAGGTGGGGGATATTTTAATGGGGGAAAAGGCGGCGCAGATCGTCTGCCTGAGGGACGCCGCCCCCATCATCCTGTCCCAGTTCAGCCAGGCCGGGCGGTACAAGCTGAAGCTGCGGGAGATTCCCCTGTCCGCCCTGGCCCCCGCCCCCAACCAGGTGAAGGTCATCCAT
The DNA here is from genome assembly GCA_910577525.1 of uncultured Oscillospiraceae bacterium. Classification (GTDB taxonomy): domain Bacteria; phylum Bacillota; class Clostridia; order Oscillospirales; family Oscillospiraceae; genus Enterenecus. The sequence goes on from CAJTLI010000006.1 coordinate 49,080, forward strand.
GACACGGTGTCCGCCCTGCGGCTGGACGCGGTGCTGGCCTCCGGCTTCTCCCTGGCCCGGAGCAAGGCGGCGGACGCCGTCACCGGGGGCCGGGTGTCGCTCAACCACCGGGAATGCCTCAAGCCGGACCGGCCGGTGGCCCAGGGGGACGTGCTCACCTGCCGGGGGCTGGGCAAGTGCGTGGTAAAAACCGTGGGCGGACAGTCCCGGAAGGGCCGGATCATCATTGAACTGGAGAGGTATCTGTAAATGGAGCAGAAGAAGCTGGACCGCATCAACGAATTTGCCCGCCGGGTCAAGGCGGGGGAGACCCTGACCCCGGCGGAGCTGGCCGAACGGGACGCCCTGCGCCGGGAATATATCGCCAGCGTCAAGGCCAGCCTGGTGGGCCAGCTGGAGAACACCTATATCGTGGAGCCCGACGGCGCCAAGCACAAGCTTCCCAAACGAAAGTAGCCCAAAACAGGCGGAGACGCCCGGAACCACTGTGTTCCGGGCGTCTTTTGCTCGTTTACATCTGGTCCAGCCGCTCCGCCACCTGCTCCATGGGGTTGGGCGCGTAGTCCTCCGCCCGGCCCTGATCCACCGCCTGGGCCAGCGCCGGGTCGATGGGCAGCTTGGCCAGCACCGGCAGGGACAGCGACTCCCCCAGCCCGTCGATGGTGCTGGGTCCGAACACCGGATGCTCCCCGCCGCACTCCGGGCAGCGGAAATAGGAGTAGTTCTCCACCAGGCCCAGCACGGGGACCTTCATCATCTCCGCCATGCGCACCGCCTTGGTGACGATCATGCCCACCAGAGCCTGGGGCGCGGTGACTACAATCACCCCGTCCACCGGCAGGGACTGGAACACCGTAAGCGGCACATCCCCCGTCCCCGGCGGCATGTCCACAAACAGATAGTCCAGCTCGCCCCACACCACGTCGGTCCAAAACTGCTCCACCGCCCCGGCGATGACGGGCCCCCGCCACACCACCGGGTCGGTCTCATGCTCAATGAGCAGATTCAGGCTCATCAGCTTGATGCCGCCCTGGGTGACGGCGGGCAGGATGCCATCCCCGTCCCCCAGGGCCCTCTGGTGGATGTTGAAGGCCTGAGGCACTGACGGGCCGGTGATATCCGCGTCCAGCACACCCACCTTTTTCCCCCGCCTGGCCATGGCGGCGGCCAGGGTACAGGTGACGGCGGACTTGCCCACGCCCCCCTTGCCGCTGACCACGGCGATCACCTTCTTGATGTGGGAGCGGTCGTTGGCCGGCTTGCGCAGGTCCTGGGGGCTGGTGCGCTCCCCGCAGCTCTCGCCGCAGGAGGAGCAGTTATGGGTACATTCGCTCATTCTAATACATCTCCTTGCCTCGCCAGGGCATAAAATACCCCAGCAAAAAATTTTCAAAAATACCTTGACAGGCGAGGTATCTCGTGTTACACTGTGCTCACAAAGTTACTTCGGCTCATGAGGTATCTTGAGGGACCGGGTATTTCAGATACCCGGAAAACAACCCGCATCGGGAAGGGAGGACGCCATGTCAATTTCTGCGGACACCCTGCGCGGACACACAGACACCATTATTTTAGCACAACTCATGCGCGGGGACAACTATGGTTATGAAATCAACAAAAACATTCAGCAGCTCACCCAAGGGGAGTATGGTTTAAAGGAGGCCACCCTATACACCGCCTTCAAGCGGCTGGAGCAGGCGGAGCTCATCGCCTCCTACTGGGGGGACGACGGACCGGGGGCCCGGCGGCGGTACTACGCCATCACGGACGCGGGCCGGGCGCGCTGGGCGGAGGCCCGGCAGGAATGGGAAAACACACGGGCGCTGCTGGACGCGCTGATTTCTGTAGAGGAGGAGCAATACAATGGATGACATCAAACTGAAGCTGATTCACGCCGTGGCGGGCAAGCTCACCGCCGCTCCAGACGGCCCCGCCAAGGATGAGCTCATCGAGGAGCTGTCCGACAATCTGTACCGCCGCTTTCTGGACATGACCGGCGCGGGCGTCCCCGAGGACGAGGCCTTCAGCCGGGCCATGGACGATCTGGGCGACGTGGATGAGCTGCTCAGCTACCTGGGCGTGGAGCCCAGCCCGAATGGGAATATCCACATCGCGCCGGACGGCAGCCGCGTCACGATCCAGGGCAAGGACAGCGACACAAGGGTTGTCATTCACAATCCTGGAGAGGGCGAGCCCATCACCATCAACGCCGGGGACGGTCATCCCATCACCATCAACGACAACGAGCCCGAGGAGTTGAAGGCCCAACGGCTGGCCGCGGAGGCCGAGCGGGCACGGGTGGAAGCTGAGGGCGCCCCCCACCATTATAATTATGACCCCACCGCTAACGCCTCTCAGAGCGACCTGGACGAGATTCTGGCCGGGGTCCAGGAGGCCTGCAATATCGCCATCGACCAGGCCAAGAGCGCCATTCAGCAGGCCAAGGAGGCCATCCGGCGGCGCACCACCGTGGAGAAGGACGACGGCCATGTCCGCGTCCAGTTCAACACCCGCCCCACGCCCCCCACGCCTCCCACGCCGCCTACGCCCCCCACGCCCCCCGACGGCAGGGGCTGGGAGTTCGAGGCCGAGCTGGACTCCGGCGAGGGCCGCTTCTTCGCTGGGGGCGGACCCAAGGAGAAAAAGGACGTGGTCTATGGCTTCGGCTATGACAAGGCCAAGGGCGGCTTCTTCGCCCAGTGGGGCGAGTACAGGGGCGGGGAAAACCAGGGCCCCCGTTTCGCCGGGGAGGACGCCCAGATGCAGCACAATGAGGACGACTCCTATTCCGTCACCGCCCTGAAGGACCTGCGGGGCATCAAGGTGTTCACCGGTCCCGGCGACGTGCGCATCCACGTCAGCAAGGCCCCCGACGCCGGGGTAGTCATCGACGGCGACGTGGACGACCTGGACGTGACCTGCTCCGCCGACGGGGTGCTCACCATCCGGGAGGGCCGCACCGCCTCCTCCTCCTTTTTCTCCCGCCGGGGCATCGGCTCCGCCGACGTGGAGCTCTACCTGCCAAGCCGCCGCTGGGAGGCCATCCAGGTCTCCACCGGCAGCGGCGACGTGGAGTTCGACGGGGATGAGCTGGACATCGGCCAGCTCAACGTCACCACCGGCAGCGGCGACCTCAGCGTCCGGCTGGCCGCCTGCGGCCAGTTCAGCTTCCGCTCCGGCAGCGGCGACCTGGAGGCCGCCGGCCCCTGCGCCTGGCTCAAGGCGGAGACCGCCAGCGGCGACATCTCCCTGCGCGGCGAGCTGGGGGCGGCCCAGATCCACACCGCCAGCGGCGACATCGAGCTGCGGGGGCCGGTGGAGCGGCTCCGGGCCGAAGCCATCAGCGGCGATGTGGAGATCACGACCTCTGTATTCCCGGAGGCCATGGACCTGTCCTCCAAATCCGGGGACGTGGAGGCCCGCATTCCCGATGCGGGGCCCTTCTCCGCCCGCATAAAGACCGTCAGCGGCGAAATGGAGTGTTCCTTCCCCGTCAACTATGTGAACGGGATGTGCGTCTATGGGGACGGCTCCGGCCCCGCCTATTCCCTCACCACCGTCAGCGGCGACGTGACGCTGGGGCGCTATTGAAGCGAGGCGGCGGTATGAGAGATCTGTTTCCCTCTGATCTACAGGGCCCCTTCACCCCCCAGGGGGGAATCACGCTGGGGGCCGCCGGGTGGCGGAACGCCCGCTGTCCCTACGGCGCCGGACTGTGCTGCCAGTTCCCCGACACCCTGTCCGGCACGGGGAGCTGTCCCTGCGGCTCCGTTTCCCGGCTCCTGTAGCGCGCTGCCCGCCCTATCTTATAGAAGGAGGTTATTGGAATGAAGCGTCTGTATCGCACCCAGGGCCCCGACGCCATGCTGTGCGGCGTGTGCGGCGGCATCGCCCGCTATCTCAATGTCGATCCCACGGCTGTACGCGTGGCCACAGTCCTGCTGATGGCCTTTGCGGGCCTGTCTCTGTGGGTTTATATCATCGCCGCCCTGATTATGCCCAAAGAGTAGTGCGCAAAGCCGTCGTGAGCAGCGGGCTAAGGCCAAAGCGCAGGGAAAAGCCCAAGAAGGGGCCTCCAGGCCCCGGATGGGTTTTCCCGGAGTCGGAGGACTTAGAACCGCGTCGCGAACAGGCGGAGCGTAGCTGCAAAAGTGCGTGAAGCCGTGGTGCGCAGCGGACCCGGGCCGTCCGTCCAAACGGCTCGGGCCCGCCGGCCAGAGGATCGGCAGACCACCGCCCCGCCGGGAGCTATCCTCCCCCGGCGGGGCGGCCGTTTTTTCCCATCCCCTTGTAAAACCCGGACGGGCGTGCTATGATAATGGCGCAAAAACGCCGCGCGGCGGCTGAACTTGACTTGACAGGAGGCTGTTTTGAATGGCTGAAGCAAAAAAGATCCCCCAGCGCTGTGAACTTCCCCTGGAATACACCTGGAACACCGCGGATATCTACCCCAGCGACGAGGCATGGGAGAAGGAGTTTGAGGCGGCCCGCGCCCAGCTCCCCGTCCTGGCGGGCTACGCCGGGCGGCTGGGCGGGAGCGCCCAGACCCTCTATGACTACCTGACCCTGTGCGACAGGACGGCGGATCAAATCAACCGGCTCTACCAGTACGCCAGCCTGCGCCAGGACGAGGACACCCGGAACGGAACCTACCAGGCCCTGGCGGGCAAGGGCGGCGCCCTGTGGGTGGAGTTCTCCTCCGCCACCGCCTTCGACACGCCGGAGCTGCTGAAGCTGTCCCGGTCAACCCTGGAGCAGTTCTACGCCGAAAAGCGGTCGCTGGCGCTGTACCGCCGGTTCTTCACCGTCCTCCAGGACAAAAAGGAGCACATCCTGTCCGACGCCGAGGAGAAGCTGCTGGCCGCCGCCGGGGAGATGGCCCAGGCCCCGGACGAGATCTTCTCTAAGTTTGCCAACGCCGACCTCACCTTCCCCGACGCGGTGGACGGGGAGGGGAACTGTCTGCCCCTGTCCAACGCCACTTACGTGACCTATGAGATGAGCGAGGACCGGGCGCTGCGCCGCTCCGCCTACGAGAAGATGTACGACACCCTGGGCCAGTTCCAAAACACCGCCGCCGCCCTGCTGGACGCCGAGGCGAAAAAACGCCGCTTCTTCTCCGCCGCCCGGAATTACCCGTCCCCTCTGGCCGCCGCCGTGGCCTCCAACCGGGTGCCCCCGGAGGTCTACCGCAACCTGGTGGACACGGTGAACGCCAACCTGGATAAAATGCACCGCTATGTCCGCCTGCGGAAAAAGCTGCTGGGCGTGGACCAGCTGCATATGTACGACATCTACGCCCCCATGGTGTCCGGCGTCTCCAAGACGATCCCCTTTGAGGAGGCCAAATCCACCGTCTACGACGCCCTGGCCCCCATGGGGGAGGCGTACCGGGCCATCATCCGGGAGGGTCTGGACAACCGCTGGATCGACGTGTACGAGAACGTGGGCAAGCGCTCCGGCGGCTATATGAGCGGCGTGGAGGTCCACCCCTTCATCCTGCTCAACCACAAGGACGACCTGGACAGCATGTTTACCCTGGCCCACGAGCTGGGCCACGCCGTCCACTCCTACCTGTCCAACAAGACCCAGCCCATCGTCTACCGGAACTACGTGATCTTCGTGGCGGAGGTGGCCTCCACCTGCAACGAGGCCCTGCTCATGGAGCACCTGCTGTCCAAGACCACGGACAGGAAGGAGCGGGCCTGGCTGCTGAACCACTTCCTGGAGCAGTTCAAGGGCACGCTGTACCGCCAGACCATGTTCGCCGAGTTCGAGCTGCGCATGGGCGAGCTCAACGCCCAGAGCACGCCGCTCACCGCCGAGCTGCTGTGCGCGGAGTACAAGGCGCTGAACGCCAAATACTTCGGCCCCGACATGGACACCGACTGCCGCATCGCCCTGGAGTGGGCCCGGATTCCCCACTTCTACTATAATTATTATGTGTACCAGTACGCCACCGGCTACTCCGCCGCCATCGCCCTGTCCCGCCGTATTTTGAAGGAGGGGGAGCCCGCGGTCAAGGATATGCTGGCCTTCCTGTCCGGCGGCTGCTCCAAGGACCCCATCGACCTGCTGCGGGAGGCCGGGGTGGACATGGCCTCCCCCAAGCCCATCCAGGACGCCCTGGACCTGTTCGGCGCCCTGCTGGACGAGATGGAAGCCCTGACGTGAACGCAAAAAAGGGCCCGGCGCTTGCGCGCCGGGCCTTCCACATTCACAGATTTGCTTTGATCTTCTCGATCATCCCGGCGTACTCCGCCTCGGACAGCTTCACTCTGCCGGGATTCATCTCGAACACCCCGCCCCACTCGTACTGATCCCTGTACTTGGGCACCAGGTGCATGTGGAGATGGCAGCCGGTGTCGCCGTAGGCGCCGTAGTTCACCTTGTCCGGGTGGAAGGCGGCGTGGATCGCTTTGGCCGCCCGGGCCACGTCGGCGAAAAAGGCATTGCGGTCCTCCTCGCTGATGTCCACCAGCTCGCTGACGTGGTCCTTGTAGGCCACGATGCACCGGCCAGGATGGCTTTGCTCCTTGAACAGGATCAGGGTGCTGACGCTCAGCTCGCAGACGTAGATGCCGAAGGCGTCCAGCAGGTCCCCCCGCATACAATAACCGCAGTTCTGGTCTTTCATAACATTCCGTCCTTTCTTCCGGGCGTGCCCGGCCTGTTTTGTGCCGTCTCCAGCATACCAGCATTTATAGTTGACACGGTTGAAAAGAAGTAAATACTTCTTTTCAACCTGTTCGGCGATTATTCGCCGAACAGGCCGTAAAGCGGCCTCGTGTCAGACTTCATAGTCAGCGCCTAGGCTTTGCCGGACAGCGGCTGTGCCGCTGTCTGAAAATCGGCATCTGCCGATTTTCAACTGCGCTGACTATACACCGTCCCGTCAAGGGGCCGCGTCAGAAAAGCCCCCGCCGCCGGCGGGGGCTTTTGCTGTGCTGTGGGGGCCGTTTAACCCTTGGCGGGCACGTTCTTGGTGGCCACGATGTCCACCCCGGTACCGCACACGTCGGCCAGCACCACCTGGCCGATGACCACGGGGGCCTCCAGCTCGATGTGCTGAATGGCCTTCACGCAGTCGAAAATCTTGCCCTTGGGGATGTCGTTGGCGGTCTTGACGGAGGCCATGGCCAGCTTGCCGCCCTTCACCTTCACGGTGCTGGTGACGATGCGGGTGGGGTTGGTCAGCTCCTTCTTGGCGTAGGCCTCCCCCCGGGGGCAGGTGTTGCCCTCCACCTTGGCGACCTCGCCGCCCTCCATGGTGACAGTGAGCGGACAGCCCAGCGGGCAGTTGATGCAGATCAGATTCTTCACTTCCATGGTCTTACGCCTCCTCCAGAGTTACGGTGATGCCTTGGGCCTCGGGATGGTCCTTGAGCAGGCTGGTCTTGAGGATGACCGTCTCCATCTCGCCGGGGGCCAGCACCGGGCGCTTGCGGCTGAAGATGCAGGCGCCGCCCGCGTACACCGCCACCTTTTTGTTCTGATACACGTTGCCCACCCGGAACCGCAGGGTGACGGTGTCCCCCGCCGCGTCGGGCCGGATGGCCACGGGCACGGTGTAGCGCACGCCGTTCTCGCACTGGATGGGCAGGGCCTTGTGCTCCTCTTCCTGACAGCCGGCGGCGATGTAGTCGGCGGCGTGGCGGCCGGCGGCCCCCGCCTCCTCGGACACGTAGTCCACCAGGTCGTGGACGTGGAGCACGTTGCCCGCGGCGAACACGCCGGGAATGCTGGTCTCCAAGCTCTCGTTGACGGTGGGGCCGTTGGTAATGGGGTTGATGTCCACCCCGGCGGAGCGGCTCAGCTCGTTCTCGGGGATGAGGCCGCAGGACAGCAGCAGGGTGTCGCACTCATAGCGCTCCTCGGTGCCGGGGATGGGCCGGTTCTTCTCGTCCACCTGGGCGATGGTGATGGCCTCGACGCGCTTTTTGCCCTCGATGTCCACCACGGTGTGGCTCAGCTTCAGGGGGATGCCGTAGTCGTCCAGGCACTGGACGATGTTCCGCTTCAGGCCGCCGGAGTAGGGCATGAGCTCGGCCACCACCTGGACCTGGGCCCCCTCCAGGGTCATGCGGCGGGCCATGATGAGGCCGATGTCGCCGGAGCCCAGGATGACCACCTTGCGGCCGGGCAGATAGCCCTCCATGTTCACCAGCCGCTGGGCGGTGCCCGCGGTGAAGATGCCCGCCGGGCGGTAGCCGGGGATGTTCAGCGCGCCCCGGGGCCGCTCCCGGCAGCCCATGGCCAGGATGACCGCCTTGGGATGGAGCTGGAACAGGCCGTCCTCCCGGTTCATGGCGGTGACGGTCTTGTCCGCCGCCATGTCCAGCACCATGGTGTTCAGCTTATAGGGGATGTCCAGCTTCTTCACCTGCTCGATGAACCGCCCGGCGTACTCGGGGCCGGTAAGCTCCTCCTTGAAGGTGTGCAGGCCGAAGCCGTTGTGGATGCACTGGTTCAGGATGCCGCCCAGCTCGTTGTCCCGCTCCAGGATGAGGATGTCGCGCAGGCCCGCCTCGTGGGCGGCCACCGCCGCGGCCAGGCCCGCAGGGCCGCCGCCGATGATGACAAGTTCGTATTCTCTCATGGTTCAGCCCTCCCTCAAATGGCGTCCTTGTTGACGCCCACGATCAGCTCCGAGCCCTTGCCGGACTTGGTGATGGCGCTCTGGTCCACGCCCAGCTCCCGGGCCAGAATCTCCATGACCCTGGGGGAGCAGAAGCCGCCCTGGCACCGGCCCATACCGGCCCGGACCCGGCGCTTCACGCCGTCCACGCTGCGGGCCCCGGGGGTGCGGCGGATGGCGTCAATGATCTCGCCCTCGGTGACGGTCTCGCAGCGGCAGATGACGGTGCCGTAGGCGGGATTCTCGCGGATTAAGGCGGCGTGGGCCTCGGTGTCCAGCGCCTTGGGGTCCAGGATGCCCTTCCGGCGGGGATCGAAGGACAGGTCCACCTCCAGGCCCAGGATGTCCTTCACGATGCCGGCCACCATACGGCCGATGGCAGGGGAGGAGGACAGGCCGGGGGACTCGATGGCGGCGCAGTCCACAAAGCCGGGCTTGATCTCGCCGATGAAGAACTCGTGGCGGGCCTCATGGGCCCGCAGGCCCGCGAAGCTGGTGATGGTCTGGCGCAGGGGCACGTTCTTCACCGCCATGCCGCACTTGGCCCGCACGTCGTCCAGACCGGCCTGGGTGGTGTTGGTGCCCTCCTTGTCGTCGATGTCGATGGCGGTGGGGCCCACGATGGTGTTGCCGTGGACGGTGGGGGCCACCAGCACACCTTTGCCGTACTTGCCGGGGAGCTGGAAGATGGTGTTGCTCACAAAGCCCTGAGTGGTGTGGTCCAGCAGGAAGTAGTCGCCCCGGCGGGGGATGATGGTCATCTCGTCGTCGGCCACCATGTTGTGGATCTTGTCGGAGTACAGTCCGGCGGCGTTGACCACCACCTTGGCCTCCACGTCCCCCTGGACGGTGGACACCTTCCAGCCGCCGTCGGTCTTCTCAATGCCCGTGACCTCGCTGTCGAACTGGAACCTGACGCCGTTGTGGGCGGCGTTCTCCGCCAGGGCGAAGGTGAGGCCGAAGGGGCACACGATGCCGCCGGTGGGGGCGTACAATGCCGCCACCGCCTCGTCGCTGATGTTGGACTCCATCCGGACCAGCTCGTCCCGCTCCACGATGCGCAGGCCCTCGACTCCGTTGGCCACGCCGTTGGCGTACAGCTTGTTCAGGGCGGGGCGGTCCTCCTCGCTCATCATCACTACCAGGGACCCGTTCTGCTCATAGGCGAAGTCCAGCTCCCGGGCCAGCTCAGGCATGAGCAGGCTGCCCGCCACGTTCAACTTGGCCATCAGGGACCCGTTTGTGGCGTCGTAGCCCGCGTGGACGATAGCGCTGTTGGCCTTGGTGGTGCCGCAGCACACGTCCTCCTCCCGCTCCAGCACCAGCACGTCCGCCTTGTACCGGGAGATTTCCCGGGCGATGGCGCAGCCGGACACGCCCGCGCCGATGATTACGATATCAACCATGCAGATATCACTCCTTTTGCTTAATATACGCTCCCTTCGGGGGACAATCCGCCCCAGATTCTCCCAGTTTCTATAGAGAGAGCCGGACAGCCCGGTGCGGCCCCGCCCCTTTTGGGGGGAGAGGTCGGGGCTGCCCGGCTCACAGCTTACTCAATCACTCTGCGTGAGAGACCAGGGGGAGTATGTACCCCGCACGGGGCCTTTTACAGAGAAACGGCGATCTCCTGACGTTCTTCTCCTCTTAGTGGATGAGGACGGCGGCCAGAATGCTGTTGACGATGGTCAGCAGGAAGATGGTGAAGGCCGGGGGATCGATGTGGCTGTCGTTGTAGCTGTTGAAGGTGTTGCCGAAGAAGTTGCCCAGGATGGAGCCGGCCACGCCGAACACGATGCCCAGCAGGCAGCCGTACAGGCCGAAGGCCTTGTAGCCGGTGACAGCGCCCAGAGCGGCGGGCAGGAAGATGTGGTGGGTGCCGGGAACGCCGGTGCCGGCCACGGTGAAGACCAGGGTCATGGCGGCAAAGCCGAAGCACACCACGGGGAAAGCGCCCAGAGCGGCGTCCAGATTGATCACGGAGTTCTCCGCGCTGGCGGCCTCCACGATCATAGCAGCGGTGCCGCTGACCACGATGCCGATGCCCAGGCCCATCATGGCCTCCTGCGGCACGTTAGTCAGGTACTTGCGCGGGCCGGAGCCGGTGTACTTGCCGGTGAGGCCGGTCTCGCCGAAGATCAGGCGGGCCGCGATGCCCAGGATAACCACGGTGATTCCGGGCAAGTCGGTGCCGAACATGCCGCCGCCCAGCGGGGTCATGCCGATGAGCTGGGAGATGACGTAGCCGATGGCGCCGAACACGCCGCCCACCACCAGCACGTCGGGAGCGCTCAGGCTGTACAGCGGAGTGACCAGGTCGGCGCCGTCCTTCAGCTTGCCCACCTTACGGGCGTAGGCCGCAGCGGCCACGCCGCCGGCAAAGGCCACCTGGGGACCCACGAAGGAACTGAAGGCCATGACGCCCACGGCGATGTCGCCGGAGACGCCCGCGGCGGTGATCAGGTTGCCCACCAGAGCCAGAACGCCAGTCATAATGAACGCGGGGACCGCGCCCACATACGCGCCCAAAACGCCGCCGCCAAACGCGGCAATGATAGCGAGAATACTCATGAAAAAACCCTCCTCTTTTATTCTCTATCCCGGAGCGGGCCGCGGGGGCCCGCCCCAGGGGACAGATGCGGAAAACAAACCGGACTGACGGCGGCTGCGCCGCCCAGGGCTAAGAATCAGTCCTTGGCCCAGCCGTAGGAGCACTTGACGGCCTTGCTCCAGCCCTTGCAGCGCTCGGCGCGCTCGGCGTCGGAGATGGCGGGCGCGAAGGTGCGGTCGATGGCCCAGTTCTTGATGACGTCTTCCTTGCTGGACCAGTAGCCCACGGCCAGGCCGGCCAGGTAGGCCGCGCCCATGGCGGTGGTCTCCACGCACATCGGGCGGTTGACGGGAGCGCCGCTGATGTCGGCCTGCATCTGCATCAGCAGGTTGTTGGCGGAGGCGCCGCCGTCCACCTTCAGGGCGGCCAGATTCACGCCGGAGTCGGCCTTCATGGCCTGGAGCACGTCGTTGACCTGATAGGCCATGGACTCCAGGGTGGCGCGGATGATGTGGTACTTGTTCACGCCGCGGGTGATGCCCACGATGGTGCCGCGGGCGTACTGATCCCAGTGGGGCGCGCCCAGACCGGTGAAGGCGGGAACCACATAGCAGCCGTTGGTGTCCTTGACCTTGCGGGCCATGTACTCGGAGTCGGGGGAGGAGTCCACCATGCGCATCTCGTCGCGCAGCCACTGGATGGAGGCGCCGGCCACGAAGATGGAGCCCTCAAGGGCGTACTCGACCTTGCCGTCCAGGCCCCAGGCGATGGTGGTGACCAGGCCGTTGCTGGAGAACACGGGCTTCTCGCCCACGTTCATCAGCAGGAAGCAGCCGGTGCCGTAGGTGTTCTTGGCCTCGCCGGGGGTGAAGCAGGTCTGGCCGAACAGAGCGGCCTGCTGGTCGCCGGCCGCGCCGCCGATCTTGATGGGGCCGCCGAAGAACTGAGGATCAGCCTCGCCGTACACGCAGCTGGAGGGCTTGGCCTCGGGCAGCATGGACTTGGGGATGTTCAGCTCGGCCAAGATCTCGTCGTCCCACTCCAGGGTGTTGATGTTGAACAGCATGGTGCGGGAGGCGTTGGAATAGTCGGTGACATGGACGCGGCCCTTGGTCAGCTTCCAGATCAGCCAGGTCTCCACGGTGCCAAAGAGCAGCTCGCCGCGCTCGGCCTTCTCCCGGGCGCCGGGCACGTTCTCCAGCAGCCAGCGGACCTTGGTGCCGGAGAAGTGACACATCCGCGCACTGACGGAATAG
>CAJTLI010000006.1:61534-102665 GCA_910577525.1 uncultured Oscillospiraceae bacterium
GATGACCAGGCCGGTCTTGGAGCGGATCTTGTCCACCAGGCCCTTCTCCTTCAGGGAGTCGCAGTACTCGGAGGTACGGCGGCACTGCCAAACGATGGCGTGATGGATGGGCTCGCCGGTGTTCTTGTCCCACACGATGGTGGTCTCACGCTGGTTGGTGATGCCGATGGCAGCGATGTCCGCGGCGGTGACGCCCAGGTTCCTCATGGCCTCCTGCGCCACTTCCAGCTGGGTGGACCAGATCTCCTCGGCGTCGTGCTCAACCCAGCCGGGCTTGGGGAAGTACTGGGTGAACTCCTTCTGAGCCACACTGCACATCTCGCCCTTCTCGTTGAACAGGATGCAGCGGTTGCTGGTGGTGCCCGCGTCCAGCGCCATTACGTACTTAGCCATACTCGTGTTCCTCCTTTATAAAATAACATGTCCGATGTTGAAAGCAGGCCGTTGGTTCCTGCCCGCCCCCTCCGCAGCGGCGGGCCGCCGCCAGGGCAGGGGACTTTATGCTGACAATTATTATAGCAAAGACTGGAAAAAAAATCATTCGACAACCTGGGAGGATTGTATGAATTTTATAAATTTTATTTGGTCGTTCGCCGGGTTTTGTACAAATCGTCAACTCTCCTCAGCCCGCCTGGGTCTGGGGGTACAGCTCCTCCGCGGACCGCACCACGCCCAGCAGGCTGTGAAGGCATTCCCGGGCCTCCGCCCAGTCCATCTCCCGGCGGGAGGTGCACAGCTCGATGAAGTAGCTGGTCAGGGCCTTGGCGCAGAAGTCCACCACAAACTCCTGCTGCCGGGGGAGCTGGCGCACGTCCTCCACCTGGAACAGCCGACGGCCCACCCTGGGCCGCACCAGCCCCTCGCAGAAGGTGCGCACCACCTCCGGGCTGCCCGCCAGCAGCACCCGGCGGTAAAAGGCCCGGTCCCCGTCCAGCAGCGCGATGAGCCGCAGGCACCACTCCTCGAAGTCCAGCTCCGGCTCCTGCCGGAGGGGCTCGCCCAGCTGCTCTTCGCAGATCCAGCCCAGCACGTCATAGATGTCCTGAAAGTGGTAATAGAAGCTCTGCCGCTTCATCTGGGCCCCCTCCATCAGATCCTGCACGGTGATCTTGCTCAGGGGCCGCTCCCCCATGAGCTGGCGCAGGGCCCGGGCGATCTTCTGCTTCGTATTGCAACACATTCCGGTAAACTCCTCCTATTCGGGTCCGCAGTGCCTGGCTGCTCGGGGCCTGTGCCACGCCCTTCTGGGTAAAAAAAGAGCGCAGGTTGAAAACCAGCGGTTTCCCACTGCCTCGACCCCACAGCGCTCGTCTCAAAGGTTCATGGTATTCAGTTGGCGCGGCTGTCAGCATGCACAGCCGCATACTCCATATATATTTCATAATTTAGCACATATGCAAAAGAAAATCAACATTTTTTGGCAGGCGGCTGTAAAGTTCGACAGGTCCCACAAAATTCCACGTCAATTTTTGCCGAAAGCAACAAAAAATTCCGGTCCAAAGGGGCCGAGCTCCCACTGCTGGCACAAAATATAGTCATGGCACTTCAAAAGAGGTGATTTACTCCTTTTGAAGTCTGCGGTGCGGAACGGCGCAGGGGCCGCATATGCGGCCCCTGCGTCCAACAAAATGTCAGGTCTGTCAAAAGAAAGCGCCGCGCCCCTTGTATTTTTGGGCAGTTTGAGCTATACTTGAATGGATTGATCCCGGGATTACATCCGCCAGACCTCCCGGCTGGTGGCGGACACCGCCATGGCTCCCGCCCCCAGGGCGGCCACCACGTCCTCCTTGTCGGCGATGAGCCCCCCTGCCAGCAGGGGAATCCGGGTGGTCTGGGCGATTTTCCGGATGGTCTTGGGCATCACGCCGGGGAGCACCTCGATGAAGTCGGGCTTCACGCTCTCCAGCTTGCTGATGCCCGAAAGCGCCATGGAGTCGATGACAAACAGCCGCATGACGGTGAACAGCTTCAGCTCCCGGGCCCGGCGGATGAAGTTGGGCTTGGTGGTGATGATGCCGTCCACCCGGGTGTTCTGGCGCAGGAAGTCCACAGCGATCTCCTGGCTGGAGGACAGCCCGGCGATCAGGTCCACGTGGACCAGCACGATTTTCCCCGCGTCCTTGCCCCGGGCCACAATGTCCGCGATGGAGCACAGGTCGCCGAACAGCAGGAATACCACCAGAATATTGTCCAGCGTGAGGCATTCCTCCAGCTGCTCCATGTCCTTGACCGCCGCGATCACCGGCGAGGCCAGCACCGCGTCGTAAAAGCGCTGATCCAAACGAATCCCTCCCTTTTTTCGGGTCCGCGCGTACCGAAACTGTATTATAGCTTTTCCCCGGTCCCTTGGCAACGTCTTTTCCCGCTGTCTTCTCGAAAAATCTTGCCATTCATTAAAATAAAGGAGTGTGTCAGCATGAAGAAGTTCATTAACGCGGTTGACAAGGTAGAAGATCAGATGATCCAGGGCATGGTCAAGGCCTATCCCCAGTACGTGCGGAAGCTGGACTGCGGCAACGTCGTTGTCCGGGCCAACAGGAAGGAGGGCAAGGTGGCCCTCATCAGCGGCGGCGGCAGCGGCCACGAGCCCGCCCACGGCGGCTATGTGGGCGAGGGTATGCTGGACGCGGCGGTGGCCGGGGCCGTGTTCACCTCTCCCACCCCCGATCAGGTCTATGAGGGCATCAAGGCCATCGACGCCGGCGCGGGCGTGCTAATGGTCATCAAGAACTACACCGGCGATGTGATGAACTTCGAGATGGCCGCCGACATGGCCCGGGACGAGGGCATCAAGGTGGCCCAGGTGGTGGTCAACGACGACGTGGCCGTGAAGGACAGCCTGTACACCGTGGGCCGCCGGGGCGTGGCGGGAACCGTGTTCGTCCACAAGATCGCCGGCGCCATGGCCGAGACCGGCGCGGATCTGGACGCCGTCCAGGCCGTGGCCCAGAAGGTCGTCGACAACGTGCGCACCATGGGCGCGGCCATCGAGCCCTGCACCGTCCCCGCCGCGGGCAAGCCCGGCTTCGAGCTCAGCGAGGACGAGATGGAGGTGGGCATCGGCATCCACGGCGAGCCGGGCACCCACCGGGAGCCCCTCAAGACCGCCGACGAAATCGTTGACATGCTCATGGCCCAGATCCTGGGCGACCTGGACTTCGCGGGCAGCGAGGTGGCCGTGATGATTAACTCCGCCGGGGCCACCCCGCTGATGGAGCTGTTCATCATCAACAACCACGTGGCCGACATCCTGGCGGACAAGGGTGTGAAGGTGTACAAGACCTTCGTGGGCGAGTATATGACCTCCATCGAGATGGCGGGCTTCTCCATCTCCCTGCTGAAGCTGGACGGCCAGCTCAAGGGCCTGCTGGACGCCAAGGCGGACACCCCGGGCTTCAAGGCGTAATTCTTTCAGGAGAGCGGGTACTGTATGAACACTGAAAAAGTCATTGCCGCCGTCCACAAGATCGCGGCCAAAATTGAGGAGGAAAAGGCCTTCCTCACCGAGCTGGACAACGTCATCGGCGACGGCGACCACGGCATCAACCTGGCCCGGGGCTTCGGCGAGGTGGAGAAGAAGCTGGACGCCCTGGGGGACAAGGAGCCCGGCGACGTGCTCAAGACCGTGGGCATGACCCTGGTGTCCACCGTGGGCGGGGCCTCCGGCCCCCTGTACGGCACCGGCTTCATGAAGCTGGGGGCCGCCCTCAAGGGCAAGGCGGACGTCACCGTCCCCGATTTTCTGGCGGGCCTCCAGCTGGCCATCGAGGGCATCATGCAGCGGGGCCGCTCCACCAAGGGGGAGAAGACCATGCTGGACGCCATGATCCCCGCCAAGGAGGCCATGGAGGCCAAATGGAACGAGACCTCCGACGCCAAGGCCGCCTTTGCCGCCGGCGTGGCCGCCGCCTGGGAGGGCGTGGAGTTCACCAAGACCATCGCCGCCACCAAGGGCCGGGCCAGCTACCTGGGGGAGCGGTCCATCGGCCACCAGGACCCCGGTGCCACCTCCTTCACCATGGTGCTGGAGATCGTGGCGGGCGAGGTGTGATATGGTCGGCTTCGTCATTGTATCCCACAGCGCCAAGCTGGCGGAGGGGGTGGCCGACCTGGCCCGGATGATGGCCAAAACCGTCCCCATCGCCCCCGCGGGCGGGCTGGAGGACGGGTCCTTCGGCACCAGCTTTGAGAAGATCTCCAGCGCCATCGGCCAGGTGTACTCTGAGGACGGGGTGATTCTGCTCATGGATATGGGCAGCGCCGTCATGACCGCCGAAATGGTCATTGAGTCCATGGAGGGCCGGAAGGTGGTCATGGCCGACTGCCCCATCGCCGAGGGCGCCGTCACCGGCACCGTGGGCGCGGAGGCGGGCATGAGCCTGGAGGAGATTCTGGAGGACCTGGAGCAGGTGGGCGCGCAGAAAAAGCTTTAAGCACAGCCGTTCAGGGCGGCGGGCATCCTCGGATGCCCGCCGCCCTTTCGCGCCCTGCCCCCGGCCTGTGCCCGCCCCGCAGGGGGCTGACATCCGCCGCCGCTTGGGATATGCCTCCTAAACCTAGTAAACCTATATCATTTCTATTGCCTTTCTCTCCGATCCATATTATAATAGGGCGGCGCATACAGGCGGGAGGGCTTCACGCCCGGCCCCGGGACTCCGCGAAGCGTGCCAGCTCCTCCTCCAGGGCGGAGAAAAACCGGGCCATATGCACCCCGTCCACCAGGGCGTGGTTGACCAGCAGGGTCACGGGCATCACGGTCCGCGCCCCCTCCGCTCCATACCTTCCCCAGGTGATCCGGGGATTGCTGTCCGCCGGGGCGGGCACCGGCTGGCGCAGCGCGGTGTATCCCACCCAGGGCAGGGTGGAGATGAACAGCAGGCTCAGGGCGTCCTCCCCGTCGTCCAGGCTGCCGCCGGCCTTGGCCGCCTCCTGAGCCACCTGGGCGGCGGGCAGGAACTCCTCAAAGGGCCTCATGCAGTTCAGCCGGCAGTAGGCGTAGGCGCCGTCCTCCCGCATCACCGTGTGGGAGGTGTCGCAGGATGGAAACTCCACCGGCCTGCCCTCCGCAATGCGCTGGCGCAGCTGGGGCACCCCGTTGGCCGCCCGCCCGGCGCAGTACAGGAAGCTGAGAAAAAAGGGAAGACCCCCGTCCCTGCACGCGGCCAGGAAGCGGGTGATATCCACCTGGACCGTCACCCCGGCGTAGGGGTCGGCCATGGCGTGGAAGTAGTCGAAATGCGCCCTGCGGGGATAGCGCTCCCAATCCAGAACCCGGTACTCCATCCTTCATTCCTCCCATGTTTTAGTTTCCATAACAGTATACCACAGCGGACGCCAATTGCAAAGGCGCAAAGGGAAAGCGAGGGAATTGCGGCGTGATATTCGGAAAGCATATCAACAAATATTATGTGAAGTACGCGGGCTGGCTCCTGCTGGGGCTGGCCGCCCTGGTGCTGGTGGACTATATCCAGCTCATTGTCCCCAACCTGTACCAGCAGGTCATCAACGGCATGAACACGGGGTTTGTGACGGTGGAGGGCGTCAGCGTCCCCTTCGACATGGACTTCCTTCTGGACCGGATCTGTATGCCCATGGTGGGCATCGTGCTGGCCATGGTGGCGGGCCGGTTTCTGTGGCGGGTGTGCATCTTCGGCGCGGCCATCAAAGTGGAGACCGGCCTGCGCAACGAGATGTTCGACCACGCCAAGGACCTGTCCCGGCAGTTTTACCAGGAGAACAAGGTGGGCGGTCTCATGAGCCTGTTTACCAACGACCTGGAGACGGTTCAGGACTGCTACGGCTCCGGCTTTCTGATGTTCTTCGACGCGCTGCTGCTGGGCGGCCTGTCCGTCCATCACATGTGGCGGATGGACCCGCTGATGACCGCGCTGTCCATGATCCCCATGGCCCTGCTGCTGGCCTCCAGCGCGGTGGTGGGCCGGTACATGATGAAGAAGTGGGACGTGCGCCAGGCGGCCTTCTCCAAGCTGTCCGACTTCTCCCAGGAGAGCTTTTCCGGCATCGCCGTCATCAAGGCCTTTGTCAAGGAGGCCAAGGAGCTGATGGCCTTCAAGGCCCTGAACCGGGAGAACGAGGAGGCCAACGTGGATTTCACCCGCACCGCCGTGCTGCTGCGCATCCTGGTGACACTGTTTGTGGAGTCGGTGGTGTGCATCATTCTGGGCTACGGCGGCTGGCTGGTGTGGAAGGGCAGCTTCAACGCCGGGGAGCTGATGGAGTTCATCGGCTATTTCGAGTCGGTGGTGTGGCCCATCATGGCGGTGTCCGAGCTCATCGACATGACCAGCCGGGGCCGGGCCTCCCTCAAGCGCATCAGCGAGCTGCTGGACGCCCCCCAGGACGTGGTGGACCGCCCGGACGTGACCCCGCTGGGGGAGGTGAGGGGGGACGTGGAGTTCCGGCACCTCACCTTCCGCTACCCCGACGGGGAGTTCGACGCCCTGCGGGACGTGTCCTTCTCCATCCGGGCCGGGGAGAGCGTGGGCATCGTGGGCCGCACCGGGTCGGGCAAGACCACGGTGGTGGACCTGATCCTGCGCACCTGCAACGTGCCCGACGGCGCCGTGTTCGTGGACGGCCATGACGTGAACTCCGTCCCCATCCGGGACGTGCGGCGGGCGGCGGCCTACGTGCCCCAGGACAACTTCCTGTTCAGCGACACCATCGCCCGGAACATCGACTTCACCGAGACCGTCCCCGACCGGCAGCGGGTGTCCATCGCCGCCGTGCTGGCCGACGTGGACCACGACGTGAGGGACTTCCCCCTGGGCTACGACACCGTGCTGGGGGAGCGGGGCGTCACCGTGTCCGGCGGGCAGAAGCAGCGCATCTCCATCGCCCGGGCCCTCATCAAGGACGCGCCCATCCTGATCCTGGACGACTCGGTGTCCGCCGTGGACACCCAGACCGAGCGGGCCATCCTGGACAACCTGCGCAGGACCCGTCAGGGCCGCACCACCATCCTCATCGCCCACCGTATCTCCACGGTGGAGCAGATGGACCGGATTATTTTCCTGGAGGACGGGGCCGTCACCGCCGTGGGGGATCACGCCGGGCTGTACGAGACCTGTCCCGCTTACCGCCGCATGGTGGAGCTGCAAAAGCTGGAGGAGGAGGGGGCGAAGCACAATGCCTGATTTCACGCGCGAATATCTCCCCGTCCTTCTGGTGGGGGCCATCATCGGGGTGTTCTCCCTGGCCTTTGTGCTGGCCTGGCGGCGGGAGCGCCGGGCCAAGTCCGCCCCCGGCTTCGACCGCAATATCCCCGACGGCGAGATCCTCCGGCGGCTGGCCAAATACGCCCTCCCCTATAAAAAAGAGTTCCTCCTGGTGCTGGCCGTCATGCTGGTGTCCATCGCCTACGACCTGGCCTCCCCGCTGATTATCGGCCGTATCGAGGGCCTCATCAAAAACCGGTTCGAACCCCCCGCCCTGCTGCGCTGGGTGGCGCTGTACGCCGGCATCCTCATCGTGTCCATGATCTGCACCTATTTCCAGTCCATCATCCTGCAAAAGACGGGGCAGAAGATCCTCTCCACCCTGCGGCAGGACCTGTTCACCCACATCGAGTCCCTGTCCCACGACCAGCTCAACAAGATCCCCGTGGGCAAGCTGGTCACCCGGGTGGCCAACGACACCAACGCCATCTCCCAGATGTTCACCAACGTGCTGGTGGCCATGGTCAAGAACGTGTTCATCGTGGCGGGGGTGCTGGCGGCCATGCTGACGCTCAACTACGCCCTCACCCTGATGCTGCTGTGCTTTGTGCCCTTCCTGGTGCTGTTCACCGTCATCTTCCGCAAGTTCACCCGGAAGGTGTACCGGGTGGTGAAGGACCGCACCACCGACATCAACACCTATCTGTCGGAAAACCTGTCCGGCATCAAGATCACCCAGATCTTCAACCAGGAGGAGCGCAAGCGGGACGAGTTCTTCGCCAAGAATGAGAGCCTGAAAAAGGCCAAGCAGAACCAGATCTTCGTGTTCAGCATCTTCCGGCCCATGGTGTACATGCTGTATATCTCCTCGGTGCTCTTCCTGCTCTACCTGGGGGGCAAGGGCTATATCCAGGACACCCCCTTCCTGGGGCAGGTCATTACCAGCGAGATCTGCGTGTCCTTCTATATGTACATCTCCAAGTTCTTCAACCCCATCCAGACCCTGGCCGAGCAGTTCAACCAGCTCCAGTCCGCTCTGGCCTCCACCGAAAAGATCTTCTCCGTCTTCGACCTGGTCCCCGAGGTGGTGGACGGGCCGGATGCCGTGGAGATGGAGGAGCTCCGGGGGGAGATCGAGTTCCGGGACGTTTGGTTCGCCTATGAGCCGGGGGAGTGGGTGCTCAAGGGGGTGTCCTTCCATGTGGACGCCAAACAGACCGCCGCCTTCGTGGGCTCCACCGGGTCTGGCAAGACCACCATCCTGTCCCTGATCTGCCGGAATTACGACATACAGCGGGGCCAGATCCTCATCGACGGCGTGGATATCCGCCGCATCAAGATATCCTCCCTCCGCCGCCACTTCGGCCAGATGCTTCAGGACGTGTTCCTGTTCTCCGGCACCATCCGCAGCAACATCGTCCTCCGGGAGGAGGGCTTTACGGATGAGCAGATCTGGGACGCCTGCAAATACGTCAACGCCGGCTCCTTCATCAGCCGCCTGGACAAGGGCCTGGACGAGGAGGTCCGGGAGCGGGGCGGCAACTTCTCCGCCGGGCAGCGGCAGCTGCTCAGCTTTGTGCGCACCATCCTGCACAGGCCCGCCGTCATGATCCTGGACGAGGCCACCGCCAACATCGACACCGAGACCGAGCTGCTCATCCAGGACTCCCTGGAGAAGATGAAGAACATCGGCACCATGCTCATCGTGGCCCACCGGCTGTCCACCATCCAGCACGCTGACAAGATCATCGTGCTCTCCCACGGGGAGATTCTGGAACAGGGCACCCACCAGGAGCTGCTGG
Organism: uncultured Oscillospiraceae bacterium; assembly: GCA_910577525.1. GTDB lineage: Bacteria > Bacillota > Clostridia > Oscillospirales > Oscillospiraceae > Enterenecus. Next base: position 70,515 of record CAJTLI010000006.1, read on the forward strand.
CGAAAAAGGGCCGGTACTTCCAGCTCTACACCCTGCAATTCAACAGGCAGAAGCTGCTGGGGGCTTGACGGCCCCCTCAGCCGCGCCCGCCGGAGACGGTTTCCGGCGGGCGTTTTTTCGGTTCCCTCTTGACATTCTCGAATATCGAGAGTATACTACAGGCAGATACTCGATATTCGAGTTTATTGTCTACCCTGAATCCTCGATATTCGAGAAAGGAGGCGCGGCCAATGCCGAGGGCAAAATTTCAGACCCTGACGGAGCAAATGTTCTATGTTCTGCTGTGCCTGCGGGAGGAGTGCTGCGGTACGGACATTCTGGACCGGGTGCCCGCCATGACCGGGGGGCGGGTGAGCGTGGGGTCGGGGACGCTGTACAATCTGCTGGAGCAGTTTGTGGCGGCGGGGATGATCCGGGAGACCCGGGTGGAGGGCCGGAGGCGCAGCTATCTGCTGACGGCCTTCGGCCGGGAGACGCTGGATCGGGAGTACCGGCGCATTCAGGCTCAGGCGGAGGATTACCGCCGGTATGTAGGAGAGGAGTGACACGCAATGGAAAAGACAAAGCGGAGGCTGGAGACCTTTTCCTTTTATGACCGCACCGGGCTGGAGGCCCACCTGGCCCGGATGGCGGAGAAGGGCTGGCTATTGGAGAAAATCGGCTCGTTTTTTTGGACCTACCGGAAAATCGAGCCGAAAACCCTCACCTTTTCGGTGACGTACTTCCCCGAGGCGTCCCAGTTCGACCCGGGGCCCTCGGAGGAGCAGGAGGCCTTTTACGACCTGTGCGCCCACTCCGGCTGGCAGCTGGCGGCGGCGTCGGCCCAGCTCCAGGTATTCTACAACGAAGGGCCCGATCCGGTGCCCATCGACACCGACCCGGTGCTGGAGGTGGAGTCCATCCACCGCACCATGAAAAAAAGCCTGATCCCCAGCCAGCTGACTCTGCTGGCTCTGGCGGTGTTCCAGGTCGTGATGTTTGCCTGGCGGACAGCGGAGGCCCCCATTGAAAACCTTACCAATCCGGCTGTCCCCCTCATCGCCCTGTGCTGGGCGTTGGTGGTGGCGCTGGCGGGGGTGGAGCTGTCCAGCTACTTCCGCTGGCACAAAAAGGCGGCGCTGGCGGCGGAGCACGGGGAGTTTCTCCCCACCCGAAGCCACCGGAAGCTCCAGCTCGGGGCGCTGGTCCTGTTGGGGCTGAGTGTGGCGTGCTATATCCTGTCCGTGGCCGTCTCTGGAAGCCGGATGGTATTCGCTCTGACCGTCGTCCTGTTTCTGGTGTATATCCCCGGGCTGTTTCTGGTGCTCTGGGGGGTCAGCGGTTGGCTCAAGCGGCGGAGAGCCTCCGCGAAAACCAATCAGGCGGTGACGCTCATCGCCCTTGCGGTGGCGGCCTTCGCCCTCCTGGGGGTCATAACCTTCGGCGCCATCTTCGGCCACGACCGGGGCTGGTGGCAGGCGGACCGGGGAACAGACCGCCCGCCGCTGAGGGTGGAGGACCTGTTGGACCCGGGCTACGACGGCTATGAGGTGAGCTGCTCGGCGGAGCAGAGCGTTTTGCTGGGCCGGATCTTCGTCAACCAGGAGCCGCCCATCAGCCTGATTCAGGAGGACTATGCCCGCTATAAGGAGATTCCCACCATGGAATACACTGTCGTCCTGGTGAAGCTCCCCGCCCTGTACGATCTGTGCAAAAACGCCCTGCTCCACGACAGCGACCATCTGTATGAGGACCTTCCGGCGGAGGAACGGCGCTGTTATGCCCCCGACGACCCGGCACCCTGGGGGGCGCGGGAGGCTTACCGCTGGACGGCCTCGGACCGGGAATTCAGCATTTACCTGCTGTGTTGCCCGGACCGGATTGTGGAGATCAACTTTGACCACGACTGGAAGGTCACCCCGGAGCAGATGGCCCTTGTGGCGGAGCGGCTGGGCCGGGGCGAACTGCCTTGATTCCAAGCCCGCGCCATGCTATAATATCTTCATGAGCGAAACGCAGTTTCGCGGATAAAAGTTTCTTTTTGGTACCTTTTCTTCTCAAAGAAAAAGTATGCCCTTATAAACAGACAGGGGGTATTTTCATGGCCCGCATCGACAAGACTAACTACTACCTGGACATCGCGGGGACCGTGCTGGAGCGGTCCACCTGTATGCGCCGCCACTATGGGGCCATCATCGTCCAGGACGACGAGATCGTGTCCTCCGGCTACAACGGCGCGCCCCGGGGACGGAAAAACTGCGGAGACCTGGGCTACTGCGCCCGGGAGGCGATGAAGATCCCCTCGGGAGAGCGCTACGAGCTGTGCCGGTCCGTCCACGCCGAGGCCAACGCCATCATCTCCGCCCCCCGGCGGGAGGTGCTGGGGGCCACGCTGTATATGGTGTGCCGGGACCCGGACACCGGGGCGATGATCCCCGGCTCCACCTCCTGCTCCATGTGCCGCCGGCTCATCATCAACGCGGGCATCGCCAAGGTGATCATCCGGGACACCCCCACGGAATACCGAGCGGTGGAGGTGCAGAAGGATTGGGTGGAGGAGGACGACTCCATCCCGGAGCACCTGCGGTGAAACGTCTGGCCGCTCTGTGTCTGGCCCTGTGCCTGGCCCTGACGGCGGGCTGCGCCCCTGCCCAGGCCCAGCCGCTGGAACGCACCTTCTTCGCCATGGACACGGTGATGACCCTGAAGCTCTACCAGGGCGGGGGAGAGGACCTGCTGGACGCCGCCGAAGCCCGGGTGCGGGCGCTGGAGGCCCTGTGGTCCGTCACTGGCGAGGGCAGCGAGATCTATGCCCTGAACCGGGACGGGACGGCGGAGCTCTCTCCGGAGACGGCGGAGCTGCTGGACAGGGTGCTGACGCTGTGCGCCCGAACCGGCGGGGCGCTGGATGTCTCCATCTACCCCGTGCTGCGCCGCTGGGGCTTTACCACCGGGGAATACGCCGTCCCCGCAGAGGCTGAACTGGCCGCCCTGCTCCCCCTGGTGGACTATGCCCAGATTAAGCTGGCGGGCAGCGCCGCCTCTCTGGCCCCCGGCATGGAGATCGACCTGGGCAGCGTGGCCAAGGGCTATACCGGGGACGCGCTGGCCGCGCTCCTGAAAGAAAACGGCGTCAGCTCCGCCCTGCTGGACCTGGGGGGCAATATCCAGGCCGTAGGGGCCAAGCCGGACGGCTCCCCCTGGCGGGTGGGCATCCGGGACCCGGAGGGGGACGGGAATGTGGGCGTGGTGGCGGTCGCGGACCAGGCCGTGGTCACCTCCGGCGGCTATGAGCGCTATTTTGAACAGGACAGCGTACGCTATTGGCACATCCTGGACCCCAAGACCGGTTCACCGGCCCGGAACGGGCTTGCCTCCGTGACGGTGGTGGGGGAGAGCGGCCTGTTGTGCGACGCCCTGTCCACCGCCCTGTTCGTCATGGGGAAGGAAAAAGCCGTCGCCTTCTGGGTGAACAACGTCTTTGATCTGCACTTCGGGCTGGTGCTGGTGGAGGAAAACGGCGACGTCACCTACACCGTCAATTCCCACTTCATCCCCGAACAGGGCCGCCGGGTCTATGATGTGAACTACCCCGAGCCGGACCCGGACTGAGAAGGGAAGGCGGGGATGTGCCGTGCCCCTCGAAGGAGCGCCTGAGCCAGCTAGGGCGGCTGGGCGCTTCCCGTCTGGGTCTCAAACACAGATAACGGGGGGACTGGCTCAGGCCAAGAGAAAGGGGTGCGGCACATTCTCCATAAAGGGATTGCCGCTCCGCGCGCCTTCGCGCTTCTTTGTTGTCACGCTCCGAAGCGGTCAGGGCGTTCAGTCGCTTTCACTGCGCCTCGCTTCACAAACAGAACTACTTGCGTAGTTCCTGGTTTGTAAAGCTCGCTCCGCTCCAAGCTCCCTCACTGCCCGCTTCTACGCGCTTCTTTGTTGGAAAGTTCATGAAAGTTTCACATTTCCACTTGACAGGAAAGCCCCGGACCTTTACAATAAGTAAGGATAATTTTGAAAAGCCGCCGCGCTTTTTCGCCGTTTTGAGCGTTTACAAGCCCCTCCGGGCGTGTTTCTATATGAGTCTATCGACATATTCGTAGATTTTTATTGACACTCAAATAGTGCTGTCATGCCCAAATGGGCGGCGGCTTTTCGGTTATCGCGGTGCGTCTGTTCACGCATCGCGTCTTATTTTGCTTTTTATGGAAAAATCAAAGAAACAGGAGGTGTGGAACTCAACATGCAAGTGCCAGTCTTTGTGACCGTGATTATCGCCGTGGCGGCCGCCCTGATCTGCCTGGCGGTGGGCGCTGTCGTGGGTTATCAGCGCAGAAAATCCTTCGCGGAGCGGGAGATCGGCTCCGCCGAGGAGGAGGCCCGCCGGGTCATCAACGACGCCATCAAGTCCGCCGAGAGCAAGAAGCGGGAGGCCACCGTGGAGGCCAAGGAGGAGATCCTCAAGGCCCGCAGCGAGTTCGACAAGGAGGTCAAGGACCGCCGCAACGAAATTCAGCGCCAGGAGAACCGGCTCAACTCCAAGGAGGAAAACCTGGACCGGAAGCTGGAGAACCTGGAGCGCAAGGAGGAGAACGTCAACGTCCGCATCGCCCAGCTGGAGGCGGAAAAGCAGGAGCTGGACAAGCTGAAGGACAGCCAGCTGGAGCTGCTGGAGCGCATCTCCGGCCTGACGGTGGAGGAGGCCAAGCGCTACCTCATCGACCAGCTGGCCGACGACGTGACCCACGAGCAGGCTTTGAAGCTGAAGGAGATCCAGGCCCGCTACAAGGAGGAGGCGGAGACCTACGCCCGGGAGCAGATCGCCCTGGCCATCCAGCGCTGCGCCGCCGACCATGTGGCGGAGGCCACCGTGTCCGTGGTGCCCCTGCCCAACGACGAGATGAAGGGCCGGATCATCGGTCGGGAGGGCCGCAACATCCGCACTCTGGAGACCATGACCGGGGTGGACCTCATCATCGACGACACCCCCGAGGCCATCACCGTGTCCTGCTTCGACCCGGTGCGCCGGGAGATCGCCCGGCTGGCCCTGGAAAAGCTGATTTTGGACGGCCGCATTCACCCCACCCGCATTGAGGAGATGGTGGAGAAGGCCAAGCGGGAGGTGGACGCCACCATCCGCGCCGAGGGGGAGCGGGCCGTGTTTGAGACCAACGTCCACGGCCTGAACCCGGAGCTGGTGAAGCTGCTGGGCCGCCAGCACTACCGCACCAGCTACGGCCAGAACGTCTTGAACCACTCCATTGAGGTGTCCCAGCTGGCCGGGCTGCTGGCCGCTGAGATCGGCGTCAACGTGGCCGAAGCCAAGCGGGCGGGGCTGCTTCACGATTTGGGCAAGTCCATCGACCACGAGGTGGAGGGCTCCCACGTGCAGATCGGCGTGGAGCTGGCCCGGAAGTACCGGGAGAGCGAGAACGTCATCCACGCCATCGAGGCCCACCACGGCGACGTGGAGGCCAAGACCATCGTGGCCTGCCTGGTCCAGGCCGCCGACGCCATCTCCGCCGCCCGTCCCGGCGCCCGGAAGGAGAACGTGGAGTACTACATCAAGCGGCTGGAGAAGCTGGAGGAGCTCACCTCCTCCTTCAACGGGGTGGACAAAGCCTACGCCATCCAGGCGGGGCGCGAGGTGCGCATCATGGTCAATCCCGAGGCCATCCCCGAGGACAAAATGGTGCTGCTGGCCCGGGAGATCGCCAAGAAGATCGAGGACGAGCTGGAGTATCCGGGGCAGATCAAGGTGAACCTGATCCGGGAGACGAAGGCGATCGAGTACGCCAAATAGCGCGCGGCTAATCCGAGCGTGAATACAGCTGCACGCCGCCGGGAGGCCCCCGGCGGCGTGTTTTTTCCCGTTGCGTTTTAACTGCGGCTGTGATATGCTGATACGTGTTCAACAGATCTGAGCTGGAAAGAGGAGGTTCTGAAATGAAAAAGAAAGGTATCATAGCAACGGTGATCGTTCTGATTGTTGTGACAGCAGGCGTTTATCTGCTGTCGCGCCCTAAGCCATTGGGCAGTATGCACAACAGCTATTCAGTACAGACCACGACGGTTTCTGATATTGCGTTTTTGGGAGATGCAAACCAAAAAATCAGATTTTCATTCCGTTCTGACATTGTAAGCGGAGATTTAGACATCATTCTGTCTGATTCGGCTGGTAATGAAGTATATATGCTGGATCAGGCGGATGCCTTGGAAAAACTGCTCACGTTAGACAGTTCGGATACCTATACTTTGACAGCTAAGTGTACCAATTTTGTTGGGAAATATGAGGTTTCCGTTTACAAGGCGGACTAAGCAGCTTTTTATGCAACATAGTCATATTTGTACTCCGAGAAAAGGAATGGATTTTATGCTCACCTTTGAAAGCCCCCAGTTCGAGGACCGCGCCTGGGTCCAGCCCCTGCTGGAAGCGGAGGGCGGCTCCGGCTGCGAATACAATTTCGCCAACATCTATCTCTGGAGCCGGGCCTGGCCCCAGAAAATCGCCCGGTGCGGGGACCGTCTGCTGACCCGCATCCAGGGCGCCCTGGGCCTGAGCTACCTGTATCCCGCCGGGCGGGGTCCCCTGGCCCCCGCCGTGGAGGCGTTGGAGGCGGACGCCGCCGCCCAGGGCCGTCCCCTCACTCTGGTGTGCGTCACCCAGGAGCAGAAGGCCGCTCTGGAGGAGGCCTGTCCGGGTAGGTTCCGGTTTGAGGAGGACCGGGACGGCTTTGACTACCTCTACGACATCAACCGCCTGGCGGACCTGCCGGGGAAAAAGCTCCACGCCAAGCGCAACCACATCCGCCGTTTTGACGACCAGTTCCCCGACTGGCTGCTGGAGGACATCAGCCCCGCCAACGTCCCCGAGTGCGTGGAGCTGGAGCGCCAGTGGGCCGCCATCCGCCAGGAGGAGGTGGGGGAGGACGTGAACACCGTCTCCGAGGAGACGGTGGCCGTCATCGAGGCTTTGTACCACATGGACAAGCTGGGGCTGGAGGGGGCCCTGATCCGGGCGGACGGGGACCCTGTGGCCTTCTCCCTGGGGGGCTTCATCACCCCCGAGGTCTTCGATGTGAACTTTGAAAAGTCCTTCGGCGACATTCAGGGGGCCTATCCCGCCATCAACCGGGAGCTGGCCCGACTCATCCGGTCCCGGCATCCCCAGGTCAAGTGGTTCAACCGGGAGGATGACATGGGGCTGGACGGCCTGAGAAAGGCCAAGCTGTCCTATTATCCGGACATCCTGCTGGTCAAGTACATCGCCCGGACCGGCCCGGACGCCTCCCCCCGGGGGCGGTAGCCCGTCAAAACCGCCCGGAAACTCCGGGCGGTTTTTGTGCGGTTTGTCTATTGAGCTTCTTGACAGTTTCTGGTATGATGGACCGAACGCAAAGGGAGGGAAGCGTATGCGCCGGCCGCTGGTTTTTGGGATGTCTGTTCAGCGGGCATATTATTTCCGTTTTTCCTGAGTTGGGCAGTCGCCGTCCGGTGATTGCCCCTTTTTTTGCGCATTTCAACAGAAGAGGGAGAGAGTGTATGAACAACCAAGAACCCATCCGCGACGCCCGCGCCCTGGGTATGCCGAAAATGCTGGTGCTGGGCCTCCAGCACATGTTCGCCATGTTCGGGGCCACCGTGCTGGTCCCAATCCTGGTGAACACCTACGGCCTGCCCCTGTCCATCCAGACCACCCTGTTTTTCGCCGGCATCGGCACCCTGTTCTTCCACGTGTGCACCAGGCTGAGGGTGCCCGCCTTCCTGGGCTCCTCCTTCGCCTTTCTGGGGGGCTTTGAGGCGGTGTCCAAGCTGGACTCCGGCAAATACGCCGCCATGGAGGCCGGCGAAAAGCTGCAATACGCCTGCGGCGGCATTGTGGTGGCCGGCCTGCTGTATGTGGTGCTGGCCGCCATCATCAAGCTGGTGGGCGTGCACAAGGTGATGCGCTTCCTGCCCCCTGTCGTCACCGGCCCCATCATCATCCTCATCGGCCTGAACCTGGCCCCCTCCGCGGTGAACAACGCCAAGACCTGCTGGTGGCTGGCCCTGGCGGCCATGGCCATCATCATCGCGGCCAACATCTGGGGCAAGGGCATGGTCAAGATCATCCCCATTCTGCTGGGCGTGGTGGGCTCCTACCTGATCGCCGTCATCGCCAACGCCCTGGGGGCCCAGGCCTGGGACTTCTCCGGCGCTGAGCCCGCAAAGGTGGCCCTGATGAACTTCACCACCGTGGCTGATTCCCAGATCCTGGGCCTCCAGCCCTTCTTCACCGACTTCGGCGGCTCCATCGCCAAGTTTGACCTGACCTCCATCCTGGTGATGGCCCCCATCGCCATCGCCGCCATGATGGAGCACATCGGCGACATGTCCGCCATCTCCGCCACCGTGGGGGAGAATTTCATCGAGGACCCGGGCCTCCACCGCACCCTCATCGGGGACGGCGTGGCCACCTCTCTGTCCGCCCTCTTCGGCGGCCCCGCCAACACCACCTACGGCGAGAACACCGGCGTGCTGGTCCTCTCCCGGGTGTACGACCCCAAGGTGATCCGGCTGGCTGCCGTCTACGCCCTGGTTCTCTCCTTCAGCCCCATGTTCGCGGCGGTGGTCAACTCCATGCCCGCGGCCATCGTGGGCGGCGTGTCCTTCATCCTGTACGGCATGATCTCCGCCATCGGCGTGCGCAACGTGGTGGAAAACCGGGTGGACTTCACCAACTCCCGAAACCTCATCATCGCCGCCGTCATCCTGGTGTGCGGCCTGGGCTTCACCGGCGGGCTCACCTTTGAGGTGCTGGGGACCTCCATCACCCTGACCTCCCTGGCCATCGCCGCCATCGCGGGCATCGCTCTCAACGCGGTCCTGCCGGGCAAGGACTATCAGTTCGGCTCCGACGTGACCCAGGGCCGCTCCGCCGACTTCGGCCGCTATTGAGGAAGCACTGATTCAATGCGTCTGCGGCGCTTCTCGGATATTTTTCACCACAGCTTCGTTGCGATTTCTTGAAATAAACACAATTATTCCTGCGAAATCGCGCCTCACTGTGGCGAAAAATCTCTCACAAATCGCTCTTGTCGATTTAATCAGTCCTTCCTTGAGCCCTGCCGCCTGTAACCCATACAAAAAGAGAGGCTTTCGCCTCTCTTTTTGTATTATTGCATTAAGGAAGGGCTGATTAAAGCTCCCCGTACCTGCGCTCCAGAAACTCCCGGGCGGCCACGGCGGTGCTGTTGTCGGTGTTCTCCAGGGTGGCCTGGAGATAGGGCTTGCGCTCCTTCATAAACCGCAGAACCTGGGTATAGTCCATCTCCCCCGTTCCGGCGGCGCAGGCGCGAAGCTCGTCCCCCTCCCGGACAAAGTCCTTCAGGTGGACCACCGCCACCCGGTCTCCCAGCTTGCTGATGGCGTCCCCAATCACCTGTTCCCGCCGGTCCGCGTTCCCGGCGTACAGCAGGTTCACCGGGTCCAGGATGATCCGCAGGTTGGGGCTCCTGACGGCGTCCAGCACCTCCAGGGCCCGGTCCGCGTCATAGACGATGTGCTTCCACACCGGCTCGATGGCCAGGGCCACGCCCCAGTGCTCCGCCCGCTCCACCACCGGGGCCAGTCCCCGGATAAAGGCGTTCAACGCCTCCCTGCCGTGGGTATTGGCGTCCATTTGATACTCCGGATTGGGGGCCCCCGTCTCGGTGCCCACCACGCCGGCCCCCATGAGGGCGGCGGCCCGGAGGTGGCCGTAATAGCAGTCCTGGATGTCCCTCAGCCTGTCCGGGTCGGGGTGGGCCAGGTTCAGGTAACACCCCAGCACCGCCACGTCCAGCTCCTGCCGGGCGAACACCCGCCTGACATACATGGCCAGCCCCTCGCTGAGGGCGCAGCCGTCGAAGCTCACGCCCTTGATGACCTTGGACAGGGCCAGGTGCGCGCAGGTGAAGCCCTCCGCCCGGGCCGCCGCCCCCCGGGCCTCTATGGTCTGGTGCTCCGGCCCCAGGCCGGTGTTCACGTCGTGCAGCCGGATGCCGATCTGCATCATGATACGCTTCTCCTCTCCATCAAAATGGGGCCTGTTTCCGGGCCCGGCGGCCCCCCGTCACGGCGTATAGTCAAACCTGCGGCAGAGCCACGTCTTGCACAGGGGCACCCAGGCCTGGCACACCTGGTCCGGCGTCTCCACCTCCTGAGTACAGGTGGAGATGCCGTGGGCCCCCGTCCCAAACAGGTGGTACTCCAGGGGCACGCCATGTTTTTTCAGCTCCACCGCCAGCAGCAGGCTGTTCTCCGGCGGCACGCTGGCGTCCCCGCCGCCGTGCCACATGAAAGTGGGCGGGAAGTCCGCCGTCACCCGGTCCCAGAGGTGGAGCTTCTCCCGCAGAGCCGGGTCCCCACCGGACACCCACTGCGCCGACTCCTCGTGGGCGAACTCCTTGGTGCTCACCACCGGATAGCACAGCGCCAACGCGTCCGGCCTGGACCAGGCGGGCAGGGCCAGCTCGGGGTCCTTCCACAGGGCCCCCAGGCTGGCCGCCAGGTGCCCCCCGGCGGAGAAGCCCAGCACCGCGATCTTCTCCGGATCGATGTGCCACGCCTGATGGTTCCGGCGCAGCCCGCACACCGCCTCCGCCAGCTCCCAGAGGGGGCGCAGGCCCCCCGCCTTCTCCCCGCAGGAGTACTCCAGGATAAACGCCTGAAAGCCCATGGACAGAAACTCCAGGGCAGGGGCATCCTTCTCCCTGGGAGAGCGCCAACGGTAGGCCCCGCCGGGGCAGATCACCACGGCGGGGCGGATTTTATGGGCGGAGAGGGTGTCGTAGTCCTCCTGTAAATAGCCCTTGACCTGGGCGCCCAGAGCCTGGAACGAGACAATCTCCATTACGGCTGTTTGCCGATGTAGGCCAGAATGCCGCCGTCCACGTACAGGATGTGGCCGTTGACGAAGTCGGAGGCGGAGGAGGCCAGGAACACGGCGGGACCGGCCAGGTCGGCGGCCTCGCCCCAGCGGTTGGCGGGGGTCTTGGCCAGGATGAACTGGTCGAAGGGGTGGCGGGAGCCGTCGGGCTGAATCTCCCGCAGGGGGGCGGTCTGGGGGGTGGCAATGTAGCCCGGGCCGATGCCGTTGCACTGGATGTTGTACTGGCCGTACTCGCTGGCGATGTTTTTCGTCAGCATCTTCAGCCCGCCCTTGGCGGCGGCGTAGGCGGAGACGGTCTCCCGGCCCAGCTCGCTCATCATGGAGCAGATATTGATGATCTTGCCGCCGCCCTTTTTCATCATGCCGGGGATGACGGCCTTGGCCATGATGAAGGGGCCGTTCAGGTCGATGTCGATGACCTGACGGAAGTCCGCGGCGGACATCTCCACCATAGGGATGCGCTTGATGATGCCCGCGTTGTTCACCAGAATATCCACCGTGCCCACATCCTGCTCAATCTTGGCGATCATCTCCTGGACGGCGGGTTCATCGGTCACGTCACAGATATAGCCATGGGCTTCAATGCCCAGTTCCTTGTAGGCAGCCACACCCTTCTCAATGAGCTCAGGCTTGCGGTCGTTGAACACAATCTTGGCGCCCATCTGCCCCATGGCCGAGGCGATGGCAAAGCCGATTCCGTAGGAGGCGCCTGTCACCAGCGCCACCTTCCCGTCCAGACGGAAAGCGTTCATATCCATAGTAAATTCCTCCTCATTTCAGTCAATGGTTTGCCGTTCACTTCATGTCGCCGGGTTTCAGGTTGTCCATGTCGTCGAAGGCCTGGTTCTCGCCGCACATGGCCCAGATAAAGGTGTAGTTGGCGGTGCCGCAGCCGCTGTGGACGGACCAGGAGGGAGAGATCACCGCGTCGAAATTCCGCATCACCAGATGCCGGGTCTCGTCGGGCCGGCCCATCATGTGGAAAACCACCTGGTCCTCCGGAATCTCAAAGTAGGTGTACACCTCCATCCGGCGCTCGTGGGTGTGGCTGGGCATGGTGTTCCACACGCTGCCCGGGGCCAGCTGGGTCAGGCCCATGGTGAGCTGGCAGGTCTCCAGCACGTCGGGGTGGATGAACTGGTTGATGACCCGCTCATTGGCCAGCGTTTTGTCGCCGCAGGGGCGGTGGTTGGCGTTCTCCATGGTGAGCAGGGTGGTTTTGCAGGGCTTGTGGGCGGGGCTGGAGGCCAGGTAGAACCTGGCCGGATTGGCGGGGTCCTGACTGCTGAAGCAGACCTCCCTGGCGCCCATGGAGATATACAGGCAGTCCTCATAGCCCAGGTCGTAACGGATTCCGTCCACCTCAACGGAGCCCCTGCCGCCCAGGTTGAACACGCCGGCCTCCCGGCGCTCCAGGAAGAAGCTGGTCCCGAAATTATGCCAGACATCCATGCCCTTGTCCACTGGCACCTTCTCGTTCACCGGCAGGATGCCCATGACCACCATGCGGTCCACGTGGGAATAGGCCGCCTTTACGGTGTCGGGCTCGTACAGGCCGGTGATGAGAAACTCGTCGCGCAGCTCCTGAGTGGTGTAGCGTTTCACGTCCTGGGGATTTGCGGAATAGCGGATATCCATAAATATTCTCCTTTACTTGACACTTTGGACCGGCTCGCGGGCAATGATGTTTTCCGTCTCCCCGTCAAAAAGGTACACCTCGCCGAAGGGGATGGAGAACACGATCTCGCTGTCGATCTCCGGCGTATCGTGGGGATCGACCTTCAAAATGGCCTTGTCCTCCCCTGCGGTGATATAGACGTTGGTGTTGTCGCCCAGCATCTCGGTGAGCTCCACACCGGCCGTCACATGGTAGGCCCCGGCCGCCTGCCCCAGCTCGATGGCCTCGGGCCGGAAGCCAAACACGATCTCCCTTCCCTCGTACTCCTTGGCCCTTTCGCCCAGCCGGGCGGCCACGTCCAGGGTGTTGGACCCGAAGGGGATTTTGCCGCCCTTCACCGCGGCACGGATAAAGTTCATGGGCGGCTCGCCGATGAAGCCGGCCACAAACACGTTGACGGGGTTGTGATACAGGTCATAGGGCGTGCCCACCTGCTGGACATAGCCGTCCTTCATCACCACAATGCGGTCGGCCAGGGTCATGGCCTCGGTCTGGTCGTGGGTGACGTAGATGGTGGTGGCGCCGGTCTCCCGGTGGATCTGGGCGATCTCGGAGCGCATGGTGACGCGCTGCTTGGCGTCCAGGTTGGACAGCGGCTCGTCCATCAGGAACACGCCCACCCTGCGGATGATGGCCCGGCCGATGGCCACGCGTTGGCGCTGGCCGCCGGACAGCGCCCGGGGCAGGCGGTCCAGGTAGTCGGTGAGGCCCAGGATGGCGGCGGTCTTCTTCACCTTCTCCTCGATGACCTCCTCGTCCACCCCCTGGAGGGTGAGGCCGAAGGCGATGTTGTCAAACACCGTCATCTGGGGATAGAGGGCGTAGCTCTGGAACACCATGGCCACCTCCCGCTCCCGGGGGCCCATCTCGTTGGCCCGGACCCCGTTGATGAGGAATTCCCCGTTGGAGATGTCCTCCAGCCCCGCGATCATCCGCAGTGTCGTGGATTTACCGCAGCCAGACGGGCCGACAAAGACGATAAATTCCCCCCTGTCAATCTCCAGGTTGAAATTGTGGACCGCGTGGTAGCCGTTGGGGTAGATTTTATTGATGTCTTTCAGGGTTAAATACGACATGATCCTTGTCTCCTTACACATGGATTTATGGCTCGCGCCACAGGTTGCGGAATCTTAGAACCTGAATTCCCCATATGGACAAAACCGGCGAAATACGTTATAATATTTTAACCGCCCAAACAGGCAGAAAGGAGCAGCTGCGCCATGAACAATATCATCTATGTGGGCAAGCACGCCCTTACATGGACGGTATCCCGCCATCTCCACAAGGGCTGGGAGCTGATCTACTGCACCAAGGGCAGCGGCCGGCTGATGTTTGCCGACCGGTCCCTGAGCTATGGCGAAAACGATGTGGCCATCATCCCTCCCATGTCGCCCCATACCAACGTCAGCGAAGACGGCTTCACCAACATCCACATGAACCTGCTGGACGCCTCCCTGCCCCAGACGGAGCCCTTCATTATCCGGGCCGACTCCAACGGTTTTCTGCTGGACGCCTTCACCGCCGCCTTCTACTACTACTCGGAGGCCTCCGCCGCCCACACGGTGCTCCCCCTCTACGGCCAGCTGATTGTGGGGCTGCTCACCAGCTGCCAGCCCAACCGCCGGCACAGCGACACCGTTCAGCGCATCGAGGACCACATTTTGCAGCACTATCCCGACTGCACCTATGATCTGAACGGCTACCTGAACTCTCTCCCCTTCAACACGGAGTATCTGAAGAAGATGTTCAAGCGGGAGACGGGGCTCACCCCCCTCCAGTATCTGACAGACAAGCGGCTGGAGAGCGCCGCCCGCACCCTGACTACCTTCTGCGGGAAGGGAAACATCTCGGAGACCGCCCACCTGTGCGGCTTTGCCGACCCGCTCTACTTTTCCCGCCTGTTCAAGAAGAAATACGGCGTGTCCCCCCGCGGCTACACTGCGGAGACGCCCTTCCCCGCCATCCCTGACTCAGACGACATGAAGATCATGGTCTGAGGCGCTTGATCTCCGTATAGGCCAGCACGAAGGGCGCCACGCCCTTGGCGTCGTTTTCCACCACCGGCTCGGAGATATAGTATTCGTAGGAGCCGTCCCGGCGGCGGTTGTCCTCCGGGCCCAGCCCCGCCACCAGGCAGATGCCGCCCAGATTCAGCCCCTCTCCGGTAAAGGTCAGATACTTTTCCACAATGCCGTCGAAGGTCCTTTGACCTTTGGCGGCATATTCCTTCTCCAGCGCCCCCAGCCGCGCCCCCTTCAGCATGGCGTAGGACATCATGGCGCTGCCGCTGGTCTCCAGGTAGTTGCCCGCCCGGCCGCCCTGATCCGGCACCTGCCAGTAAAGCCCCGTCTCCCCGTCGGCATAGCGGGCGGCGGACGCCATCAGCTCGGTGAAGATGCCCTCCAGCCTGTCCCGCTGGGCGCCGGGGGGGAGGATGTCCAGCAGGTCGGCCAGGGCCACCGCGAACCAGCCCAGAGACCGGAGCCAAAAGTTCTGGGAACACCCGGTCTCGGGGTCCGCCCAGAAGGCGGTTTTGGATGCGTCGTAGCCGTGGAAGTACAGCCCCTTTTCCCGGGAAAGCATTTTGGCCTGCACGGTCTCAATCTGCCCCACGGTATCGGCGAAATCCCCTCCGCCGAAGTGCTTCTCATACAGGGCGTAGAAGGGCTGCGCCATATAGATGCCGTCCAGCCAAACCTGGTTGGGATAGATGGCCTTGTGCCAGAAGTTCCCCTCCGGGGTGCGGGGCTGCTCCGCCAGCCGGTCTCGGAGGAAGTCCGCCGCCCGGCGGTACTTCTCCTCTCCGGTGCGGTCATAGAGGGCGAAGAGCACCCGGCCCTCGTTGATGTCGTCCAGGTTGTGGGCCTCGGGCTTGAAGGTGCGGATGGAGCCGTCCTCCTCCACGAAGCGGCCGGCCACCGCCCTCACAAAGTCGAAATAGCGCCGGTCACCGGTGATGGCCTCCATCTCCATCAGGGCGGTGAGCATGCAGCCGTCGATATAGTTCCAGGAGGCGGGCTTTCCCTCCCGGATTTTTTCCATATTCCACGCCGTGCGTTCCGGCGTGGACTCTTCCACCAGCCGGAGGATAAACGCGTCAATTTTCTGATAATCCATTCAGTTTTCCTCAAAGTCCTCGGTCTCGATGTCCCCGCAGTGGTCCGCCGTGAGGGCTTTGCCCTCCACTCCGCGGAGCTTCACGTTTTTCACCTGGACCCGCTTCACGTTGTCCAGATACAGCCCCAGGCGGCACCGCGCCTCGTTGTGGTTGCGCATGGAGGGCATACCGGGCCTGGCGTCCTGGGCGAAGGACACGGT
Source organism: uncultured Oscillospiraceae bacterium (assembly GCA_910577525.1). Taxonomy (GTDB): domain Bacteria; phylum Bacillota; class Clostridia; order Oscillospirales; family Oscillospiraceae; genus Enterenecus. The sequence goes on from CAJTLI010000006.1 coordinate 86,399, forward strand.
GATATTCTCCAGCACCACCTGATCGATGGGGCTCTCGGGCAGGCCGTCGATGTAGCAGGCGGCCACCTCGGCCCCGGTGCACTCCATGTTTCGGAAGGCGAAGGAGCCCAGATGGGGCGTCCGCCCGTCCACCGGCAGGGGGTCCCGGCGCCAGACGTACTCCTCGAACCGGTCCGGGTCGCAGCAGTTGTACCACATGTTGATGACGATGGGGGTGAGCACCTTGTCCATGCGGATGTTGTCAAACAGCACGTTGTCGATGACGCTGTCCTTTCCCCGGCCCCGGCGGGTTTTGATGCGAAGTCCCCGGTCGGTGGCGTGGAAATAGCAGCGGGTTACGCTGAGGTTGCGGATGCCCGCGGACAGCTCGCTGCCCAGCGTCACCGCCCCGTGGCCGAACTCCATCAGGCAGTTGCGGATGGCGTGGCGGTCGGCGGGGGTCTTGTACTTTTGGGCCATGTCGATCTTGCCGGACTTCACCGCGACGCAGTCGTCGCCCACGGAGAACCGGCACCCGATGATGTCCACGCCGTCGCAGCTCTCCGGGTCCACGCCGTCGGTGTTGGGGCTGTCCTTCAGGGACTGGACGGCGCAGTCCAGCATGGCGAAATTCCGGGAATAGAAGGGATGGACGTGCCAGGAGGGGCCGTTTTTCACCGTCACCCCGTGGAGGGTCACGTCCTCCGTGTGGTTCAGGAAGATCACCCGGGGCCGCTTGGCGGGGAAGCTGTCAAAGTCCCGCCACCAGTCCCCGTTCTGGCCGTTGCCGTCGATGACGCCCCGGCCCACGATGGAGATCCCCCCGGCGTAGGAGGCGTGGAGCAGGGACTGATAGGAGCTCAGCTCCTGTCCCTCAAAGCCGGCCTGAAGGGTTTCCCTCCCGGTGGCCGGGTCCACGGTGACGCTGGGGACGATGGGATACCGCTCCCGATCCGTGGAGCCGAGAAGGACGGCCCCCTCGTCCAGGTCCAGGGTGATATGGCTTTTCAGGCACAGGGGCAGGGTGAGGTAGACGCCCGCCGGGAACCAAAGCCGCCCGTTCTCGGGCAGGAAGCTGATGGCGGCCTGGATGGCGGCGGTGTCCTCGTGGACGCCGTCTCCCACGGCCCCGAACTCCCGGACGTTGACGCAGCAGGCCTCTCCGGCGGTCCTGAATTCGACGGACTCCCCGGTCTCCTCCCCGTCAAAGCGGACGGCGGCGGCGTATTGCGTATCGGGCGTCAGTCCGAACAGGGAAAACACGTTGGTATCCCGCCGGAAGCGCTCCTCGCCGTTCACAAAAACGGTGTAGCCGCTCTTGGCGTAGTAGGGAGTGTCTCCCTCCAGCTGGAAGCAGGCAGAGCTGCTCCCGCAATAGAGAATCTGGATCATAATTCAAGCCTCATTGAATAGGTTTTTGGGCCGCATCGCGGAATATCTGAACGGCCACGTGCTTCATCTTGATGAGCAGCAGGTCGAAGCCCAGATAGAACAGGCCGAACAGGATGGGCTCCACCCCCAGGGGCACGGTGTCCGCCGCGCCGGTGAGGCCCACAATGGCCCGGTTGATACCGCTGTACGCGGTGTAGATCAAAAACAGCACCAGATAGCCGTAGAAAATGTTGAGGAACAGCCCGGAAAAGCTCTTTCGCGTCACCATCATCCAGCGGGCGTTCTCCCCCTTGGTCTTTTCAAAAAAGCGCAGGACGGGATTGGTCAGAAGATCTGTGACCACGCCCAGGGCAAAGCCCGTGATGAACAGCAGGTCCAGCATGCTGCTCACAAAGCCGCCCAGCCCCCAGAGGAAGAAGTAGCACACCGCCGCCGCGAACCAGAACTTGATGAACAGCATCTTCACCCAATCGGCCACCTTCAGTTTGGGGCCGGACCGGTAGGCGCGCAGCTCCTCCTCGGACACCTCCGGCGAGTTCTCCTCGTTGGCGGTCACCAGGTCGTTGACCGCCTCGGTTTTCAGCCGGTAGTATTCCGACTGCTTTTCAATCTCCGGCTTTTGGGCCTTGTTTTTCCGATTTTTGCTCATGTGATCTCCTATTTTGGCAGTTTGGGAGGCCCGGACGCGGGGCCTCCCAAATACTGTCCATCCCGCTCTTCGGGCTGTCAATCCTCGCCGGAAATATCAATGGCGTCCATTTCGCCGTTGTCCCCCACGTCGATGGAGGTCTTGATCTTCCGCAGCAGCTTGGAGTACACCGGCAGCAGCAGGGTCAGCGCGATGCCGGCGCACAGGATGCCGATGTGGATGCGCAGATACCACTCGGCGTACATGATAAAGATGGTGGCCTCCGTCACCACGATGGGGTTATCCGGCCGGTTGACGGCGGTGAGAATGCCGTTGATATAGTACACGTCGGCGAAAATGATGATGGCCAGCATGACGAACATCAGGGCGATCATGGGGACGTTGGGCTTTTTCCGGTAGGGGAAGGCGTTGAGGAAGCACATGAAGGACAGCATGGAGAACAGCATGGTGGCAAAGCCGGCCAGGCCCATGCCCGGACCCTGGATGCGGGCGGTGGTGTCCGAGATGTGCATCAGATTCAGGGAGTAGAACACAAAGGCGGCCACAAACACCACCAGGGGAATCATCTGAGGGCGGCGCTTGAGGGACACCAGGAACCGGCGCCAACGCTCCTTGAGCCACGCGCCAAAGCTCATTCTGCTTCTGGTCTTTTCCATTATCCCTCACCTCCCCGGATGGCGTTGGTGGTCTCTTTGTCAAAGAAATGCTTGCGGTTGAAGGTAAAGGTGGCGGCGTCCCCGGTCTTGTAGTCCCGCCATCCCTTCAGCTTGGCGGAGATCTTGGCGCCCTTGCCGCCGCCGATGCGGCCATGGACCAGGGTGTTCATCCCCAGGTTCTCGTTGGAGCTGACGGTGACGGGCACGTCGGTCCCCTCCACAATGTTCTCCGGGCGGACGCCCAGGGTGATCTCCTTGTTGTTGTAGGCCCGCAGGGTGTGCCGCTCCTCCTCGGTCAGGGGAACCGTAAATCCCTGGCCCGCCAGCTTGCCGGCCTCCACCCGCACGTCGTAGAAGTTCATGGGGGGCAGGCCGATGAAGCTGGCCACAAAGACGTTGGCCGGGGAGTCGTACAGCTCCAGGGGGGTGCCCACCTGCTGGACGTGGCCCATGGACATGCACACGATGCGGTCGGCCAGCGTTAAGGCCTCAGTCTGGTCGTGGGTGACGTACATCATGGTGGCCTGCAGTCTCTTGTGCAGCAGCAGGATCTCCCGCCGGGTGGCGCCGCGCAGCTTGGCGTCCAGGTTGGACAGGGGCTCGTCAAAGAGGAACACCTTGGGGTTGCGCACGATGGAGCGGCCCATGGCCACCCGCTGGCGCTGGCCGCCGGACAGCTGGGCGGGCTTTTTGTTGAGCTGGCTGGTGAGGCCCAGGATCTCCGCCGCCGCCAGCACCTTCTTGTGGATCACGTTGGGGTTCTCCTTACGCAGGGTGAGGGAGAACGCCATATTCTCATAGATGGTCATGTGGCCGTAGAGGGCGTAGCTCTGGAACACCATGGCCATATCCCGGTCCTTGGCGGGGGTGGCGGTGATGTCCCTGCCGTCCAGCAGCAGCTTGCCGTTGGAGATGTCCTCCAGGCCGGCCACCATGCGCAGGGTGGTGGACTTGCCGCAGCCTGAGGGGCCCACCAGCACGATGAGCTCTCCGTCCTTCACGTCCAGATTGAAGTCAAAGACCGCCTGCACGTTATTGTCGTATATCTTGTCGATATGCTGCAAATTCAGTGTCGCCATGTCTCCGCCTCCTTACGCGCTCTGGACCCCTAGGGTCTTGAGGTGCTCCGACAGCTCCCGGCAGCGGATCATATTCACCGCCGCGGAGGCCAGCAGGCACACCGCGGACACCACCAGGTAGGCCACCACTCGATAGAACTGCCCGTCCTGCATAACCATCACGGACTCGCCGTTCACCAGGGTCTCGGCGGCGTGGGCCTGCATGGGGAGGATGAAGATTCGCGCGATCTGAAGCACGCCCACCACGGCCAGCACATAGGAATAGTTTTTCTTGTAGTTCTTCACGCCCTCGGAGGCCAGGAACACCGCCAGCATGAACACCAGGTTGTAGACGATGGAGGCGCCGATCAGGATGTTGTAGTAATAGGTGTCCACGTCGGACTTGTAGATGCTCACAAAATAGAACACGTTGAACAGGATGCCCACGATGGCCAGCGTGGAGGAGAGGGAATTCTTCACATAGCGCATCCGGTCTCTTTGGATGGAACGGTCTTCAGCGGTCATCCGGCGCTCCTCCTTCCTTCCGCCACGAGCTTCTGCTCGTCCTTCATCAGCGTAACCTTCCACACCGCGTTGGCCACCAGCAGCGCGCACACCAGCAGCAGCAGGCCGAACACCGCGTAGTGGAGGTCGAACCAGAAGGTGGACTCGGTGTAAAGGGTCTTCATCAGCTCGGAGAAGGCCTTCAGCGCCTCGAAATCCACCTGCAAAAACTGGGCCTTAAAGATCTCAATGTAGGTATGGGCGAAAACCGCGTTGGCCGCGCCGGCCACGGCGAACAGGCCGACGGCCACAAAATTGCCGATGTAGTACCGGCGGCGGCTGTGGGTATTGGTGATGAACAGCAGGCAGGCCAGCAGGATCTGCCCGATGCTGCACATCAGAAACATCCGGTTGAACTCCTGCATATTGTAGTAGACGATGGAGCCGGGGACGCTGGTTTCAAACACGTCGTTGGGGTTCGGCATGGTTTTATAGAGGCTATCATACAGATCAGTCATGATTCCGAGCGTGTAGAGGAAAAAGATCGCGCTCACAATGATAGCCGCCATACAGACAATTTTTTGCGCGGTCATTTGTTTTTTATACATGACGACCTCCTCCCAGGGAAATCACGTTCCCCGCCCGCCCGGGAGGCGGAGGCCCCCCGGGCAGGCTGGAAATTTGTGTTGGTTTGACGGGGCGGGGGGATGGATTACTTCAGGCTCTCCTCAAAATACTTCTGGTCCCGCTCCCAGGCGGTCTGCCGGTAGGCGAGGTACTGCTGGCCGGACCAGGTGTTGGCCACGGTGTCCACGGCGCTCTGGGCGTTCTGGATGGCCGCGTCGGTGTAGCCGCTCATGATGAGGGTCAGCAGCAGGTTCTCGCCGTTCTTCTGCTGGTCGAAGCGCTTGCTCAGCTCGGTGAAGCCGGCGATGGCGGAGTTCTCAACGGTGGTGTTGGGCAGCACGGTGGGCACGATGGTGTACCAGGGGTTGCTGGCCATGGCTAGCTCGGGGTGCTTGATGGTGCCCAGGCCGATGGCGGTGGAGATGTAGCCCGCGCCCTCGCGGCCCACGTCGTGGGTGCACTGGAACTCAAAGGCCTGGCTCTTCAGGAAGGACAGGGTGGAGCCCAGATACCAGCGGGCGTAGTTGGTGTAGTTGCCGCCGGCCTTATCCCACAGCTCGTCGCGGGTGGCGTCGGCGATGACGGGCATCTCCATGCCGTTGAAGAGGAAGGTGTCGGTGCCGCGGAAGGCCTCGGGGCCGTAGCTCATGAGGATCTGGCCCTCCTCGGAGTAGGCGAAGTCGATGAGCTTCAGGGCGGCGTACAGCTTATCCTGGTTGCCCTCCACGCCCTTGGCGGAGATGCCCCAGCCGTCGGTCTTGACGGAGCGCCAGGACTCGGTAAAGCGCATGTACACGCCGTCCTCATTGGAGCCGTCGTACCAGCGGGCCACGGGGACCATGGCGGCCATGTACTTCTCGCCCTCCTGGAGCTTGGTGGCGTTCATCAGGGTCTGAGTCTGGTTGTAGTCGTAGTGCATGAAGCCCAGGTCGTTCTCCAAATAGGTCTTGGAGCTCTCCTCGGCCACATCCATGAAGGCCTTGGAGATCAGGCCCTCCTGGGCCATGGCGTGCATCCGCTCCATGGCCTCGTAGGTGTCAACCTCCTGACGGGCGTCATGGAGCTTGTTGTCATTGCCCACGTACAGGTAGTCCTGGCGGGACTCCAGGCCGCGCACGCCGAACAGGGTGCCGGCGAAGCGGAACATGTCAACCCGGCGCTGGTTGTTGTTGTCCTCGCGGGTGAACAGGCCCTGGACGGAGCTGGTGCCGTTGAGGGTCTGGGGGTTGGCCACCACGCAGCGCAGCAGGGCCACCAGCTCGTCGGCGTCCCAGGCGGCGTTCTGGCCCACAAACAGGTTGGCGCGTTCGGTGCCGTAATAGCCGTTATAGGTCTCGTCGATGTAGTGGCGCAGCAGGTTGACGGCGGCCACGCCGCTGACGGAGCCGTTCTTGTTCATGGTGTCGATGATGTTGCCGCCCGCGTCATAGTCCTTGGTGACCTTTTCCGTGCCCGAGCCGTCCAGCTTGACCACATCCACCTCCACCTTGCCGGAGGTGGGCATGTAGGGCTGGTAGACGGGGCTGGAGGTCTGGTTGCTGGCGTCGGCGGCGAAGTCGCCCTCGCCGTTGAGCAGCTTCTCCACCCAGTCGGTGCGCATCAGGGGCATGCGCTCGATGTCGTCCACGCCGTCAAAGTAGGGGCTGAAGTAGATGGCGCCGGTGCTGGTGTTGCCGGTGATGGACATGCGCACGATGGGGTTTGCGTCCAGATAGGCCTTGAAGTTGGGCATCATGTCCAGATACTGGGCGATGTTCACCAGGCTGCCGGCCTCGCCGTTCTCGGTGAGCTGGGTGGCGTTGCCGCTGACCATGTCCACCTCGTTCAGGCGCTCTTTCCAGTAGTCAAACTCGGCCTTGGCGCTGTTGCCCTGGTAGTGGTCGGAGAATTTGATGTCCAGCTTGCCGGACACCTCCACCCAGGTGGGTTTGAGCTCGCCGGCCTGATAGGTCTTGCCGTCGGCCAGGGTCACGCCCGCGCCGGCGGTCTCGGCGTCGAAGAACAGGCCGGTCTGGGGGCTGTTGTAGCCCACGGCCATGCGCAGCTCGGTGCCGCCGGCATAGGTCAGCTCGTTGGCGGTGGTTCCGCCGCCGTCGCTGGGGTTGGGATTGGGGTTGGCGCTGTTTCCGCTGGGCGGGTTGGTGGCGACGCTGACGCTGGGGACGCAGCCTGCCAGCAGGCCGGCCGCTATCACGACGGCCAGGAGCATCGCGGTCAGAGACTTATACTTTTTCATGATGTCCTCCTTAAAAAATCAGTTTTGTCTGTGTTTTGGGGCTGCCTGCGCCGGGCCGGGGCCCGGAAAATGCACGGATAGGGGTTGGAAAGCTGGACTTGTGTCACTCCTTCACGCCGCCCACATTGACGCCCTTGGCGAAATACTTCTGGATAAAGGGGTAAATGATCAGGATGGGCACGATGGAGCAGACGATCAGCGCGTAGATCACGGAGTCCGTGGCGAAGGTCTGGTTCCAGCCGGCGATGACCTCCGGGTCGGTGTACCGCTCCAGGCGGAGGCGGATGAACACCTGGAGGGGGTGCTCGTTCTGGTTGGAGATCATCTGGCGGGCCCAGAAGTAGCCGTTCCAGCGGGAGATGGCGAAGAACAGCGCCACGGTGGCGATGGTGGACTTGCTCATGGGGATGTACACGGTGCTGAGCACCTGGAACTCGCTGGCGCCGTCCACGATGGCGGCCTCCTCGATCTCGGAGGGCACGCCCTCGAAGGCGTTGCGCAGCAGGATGATGTTCATGGCCGCCATGCCCATGGCGATGACCACCAGCCACTTGTCGTCCATGATCCCCATGCCGTTGAACACCTCCTTGGTGGCCAGGTAGTTCAGGTACTGGGGCACGATGCCCGCGGAGAACCACATGGTGAACACCAGGAAGAAGTTGAAGAACTTCCGGAACAGCAGGCGGCGCTTGGACAGGGCGTAGGCCCCCAGGATGGCCGTCAGCATGGACCACAGCGTTCCGTACAGCGTGAGGAACAGGGTGTTGGAGTAGGCGTTCCAGAACATGTTGTCCCCGAACATCAGGGCGAAGGCGTCAAATTGCAGCGCCTTGGGGAACAGCACCACCTGGCCGTACTCCACGGCCTCCCGCCCGCTGATGGAGGCGGACACCGCGTACACGAAGGGGTACAGGCAGCACAGGGCGAACATGGTGAGCAGGGTGTAGCTGATGATCTTGAAGATCAGCTCAGATATCTCAAGCTTTCTTTTCATAGCGCCCTCCCGTCTAGTACAGCGAGGTGTTCGACGCCTTGCGGGCGATGGTGTTGGCCCCGATCACCAGCAGCATCCCGATGACGTTGTTCATCATCTCCGCCGCGGCCGCCACACCGGGCCCTGCGCCGGTGCCCAGCCCCTGCCGGTAGGCGAAGGTGGACACCACGTCGGCGGTGACGTAGGTGTTGGTGTTGTACAGCAGCAGCACCTTCTCGTACCCGATATTCAGCAGGGAGCCGATCCGGGTGATGAGCATGATGACGATGGTGGACAGGATGCTGGGCAGCACCACGTAGCGCATCTGGGCCCACTTGTCCGCGCCGTCGATCTGGGCGGCCTCGTAGCTGGTGGGGGAGATGGCGATGATGGCCGCGAAGAACACGATGCTGTCATAGCCCGCGCCCTCCCAGATGCCGCTGATCTGGTAGATGGAGCGGAAGAAGGCCGGGTTGTTCAGCAGTCCCGCGTTGGCCACCTCGTGGCTGATGAGCCCCAGGTTCTCCATGGCCTGGCTGACGATGCCCATGCCGGTGGTCATGGCGCCCTGCTTGACCAGCATAGTCACTAGCGAGGTCATAACCACGGTGGACATAAACTTGGGCAGGTACGTCAGCACCTGATAGACGCTCCGGGCCGCGTTGGACCGGATCTCGTTGAAGAACAGGGCCAGAATGATGGGGATCGGGAAGCCGAAGCACAGCCCGTAGAAGCTGAGGACAAAGGTGTTCCGCATGGCCCTCCAGAAGTCCGTGGACAGGCCGGTTCCGCCCACCAGCAGCTGCTTGAAATACGAGAAGCCGGAGAACAGCTGCTCAGAGACGGGCTTGACGCTGTCCTCCACCTTAAAGCATCCCAGCAGCTCGTACATGGGGAAATAGCGCCAGAACAGGAAGACCAGAATCATGGGGATGAGCATCACGTATAAACGCCAGTCCCGCATGACCGTCACGCCCACGTGACGCCAGTAGTGCTTTTCCACGTCGTCCCGAACGGCCTGCTCCGGACTTACTCGATAGACCTGGGACTCTTTGTCAAACTCGAGAAAATCCGATGCCCTAACTTTCATAGTTTACCTCCTTTTTTATTCCTCCTGCGCGTGGAGGCGCAGCAGGTAATGTTTTTGATCCTCATAGACACCGTCCAGCTTTCGCGCTATCCAGATGATCACAAAGGTGAAAAGAAGGGAGAGGCTGTCCGTGGTGAAAAAACCGGCCGCGTCCCTGGGGTCCGCCCCCAGCAGAAGGGCCACGGCCCCCCTCCCCGCCTGCATCAGAAGCTGCACCAGCAGCGGAAACACCAGGGACAAATGCCCCGTGCGCACCCGCTCCTTACCCGCCGTCCTCAGCAGGAGGACGGCGGAGGCGGAAAGCAGGTTTCCGACGCAATATATGAGATACTGCTCCCCGGTGGCGCCGGAGAAGCAGCAGAACACCAGCCCCGCCTCCAGGGCGTGGAGGGCGCCCCAGAGCCCCCAGCGCATGTAGACGATGGAGGTCATTGCCGCCGCCAGGGACACGGTGTAGGGCTGGTCCGGGAACCACCAGCCCGCCGCCCGCACGATGACGAACTCGAAAATGGCCAGGGCCGCCGCCAGCAGGGCCAGGTCGATGGCCCGGTATTCCTTCCAGGTACGCTGCCTTTTCATGGGCTCTCCCATCCGCTTCCCGCCGTCCGCACCTGCACAAATCAGGATCTCGGACTTGAACAAAATCTTTTCCTGGACCTTTTTTGGCCCTTCCGGCGGACTGTTTTGGCTGGCATAACAAAAAGTTTACAAATTTTTTGTGCACTATGCCACAAACAGCCCGGATTATCTTGGTGTTATTATAGATGTTGTCGGGCCCTATGTATATAGATAAAATGAGCCAATTTATGTACAAAAGAGATCATATGATTTCCGCCTATGGGCAGGCCGCGGGATGTGGTATATAATGCCCTCAGACCGGCGAAGGGGGGTCTTTTCATGCTATTTGTCCAGCCCTGGGAAAATCTTCAGGAAATCCTGGACCGGGCCCGGCCCGGCCAGACCGTCCGGCTTGGGCCGGGGGAGTACCGGGCCAAGGCCGTCATCCGCACCCCGGGCCTCACCCTGGAGGGGGCGGGGGCGGACCGCACCCGGATCGTCTGGGACGACTACGCCAAAAAAAGGGATGAAAACGGGGCGGAATTCAACACCTTCTGCACCTGGACCCTGGCGGTGTGCGCCGGCGGCGTGGCCCTGCGGGACCTGGCCGTGGTCAACGATGCCCTCCGGCCCGAAACCCGAGGGCAGGAGGTGGCCCTGACCGTCTATGGCGGCGGGTTTTCCATGGAGCGCTGCCGGCTGTCCTCCACCCAGGACACCCTGTTTCTGGGCCCCCTGCCCCGGGACCTCATCATCCGGTACGGCAGCTTTCTGCCCGAGCCCCTCCGGCGGGAGGGCCCCTGTGGCCAGCGCTTCACCCAGTGCCTGATCGAGGGCACGGTGGACTTCATCTTCGGCTGCGGGGAGGCGGTATTTGACCGCTGCGAGATCCGCTCCCTCCCGGACGCCCGGGGGACCGGCTATGCCGCCGCCCCTGCCCACAGCCCCGGCCAGAGCCAGGGCTTCCTCTTCCGGGAGTGCCGGTTCACCGCCGGAGAGGGGGTTCCCCCCGGCTCCGTCTTTCTGGCCCGGCCCTGGCGGGATTACGGCATGTGCGTGTTTCAGGCCTGCGAATACGGCCCCCACATCTCCCCCCTGGGCTTTGACCCGTGGAGCGGCACCGGCCGGGACCGGACCGCCCGGTTTTACGAGGAGCCCCCCGTCCCCGGCCGGGTGGACTGGGTCCGGCGGCTGTGGGCATGACAAAGGCCGGGCGGAACCGCCCGGCCCCGCTTGTCGAAAAAATCTTTTCGACAAGCTGCCTGCGATTGTTTGAACACCGTAATGTTCAAACAATCGTTGTTTGCACGTGAAAGACACCCCTCCTGAGTTTCTTTCACACGATCTTCCTTCCCGATGACGCCACGCAGCGCACTTGACTACGCGGTGGTGTGGGCGATATAGGTCAGGTGGTCCCCCAGACGCTCCAGGTTGGACACCAGGTTGATGAACACCCCGCTGGACTCCGCCCGGCAGGCCCCGGCGTTCAGCCGCTGGATGTGGCTGTCGATGAGCTTCCGCCGCAGGCCGTCGATGTCCTCCTCCACCCGGTCGATCCGGGGCAGCAGCAGGGGGTCCCGCTCCAGCACCGCCCGCTTGGTGAGGCCGTACAGGTCCTCCACCCGGCCCACCATGCCGTCCAGGTCCTTTTTCACGCTGTCGGAGAAGTCCAGATTGCCGTCCATGGTCCGCTGGGCGTACTTGGTGAGGTTGTCGGCGATCTCCGCGATACGCATGATGTCCCCCAGGTTGTTGTGGAGGTTGGAGATGGCCCGCTCGTCCTCCAGCTTGCTCTTGGCGGACAGCCGGATCAGGTAGTTCACCATGCCGTGGGAGATCTCTCCCGCCTGATCGATGAGCCGGTGGGTGGGCTCGATGAGCTCCCGGTCCTGCTCGGCAAACGCCCGGTAGCCGGTGCGGAAGGCGTCCATGGCGGTGTCGGACAGCCTGACCAGCTCCCGCTCCAGCTGGGAGATGGCCAGGGAGGCGGAGGACAGCATGCGCTCGTCCAGATAGGTGGCGGCGGCCGGCCCGGCCCGCCTGTCCCTGACCATCAGCTCGGACACCCTGACAAACCAGCCGCACAGGGGCAGGAACAGCACGGTGCAGGTCACGTTGAAGAAGGTGTGGAACATGGCAATCTGGGTGGCGGGGGCGGGGAACCACCGGCGGAAGGTGGCCTCCATAAAGCCCGGCCAGCACAGCAGCACCGCAAAGAACAGGGCCGAGCCCAGGGTGTTGAACATCAGGTGGATCAACCCCGCCCGGCGGGCGTTGGTCCCGGCGGTGGCCGAGGACATGAGGGCGGTGACGCAGGAGCCGATGTTGGTGCCCAAAATAATGTAGAGCACCTCGTTGCCCCCGGAGCCCACGGTGAGCCCGGCCACCGACATGGCGATGATGACGGAGGTAATGGCGGAGCTGGACTGGACCAGGGCGGTGAGGAAAACGCCCGCCAGCAGCAGCAGGAAGGGGTTGGACACCGTCTCGAATATGCTCTGAATTGCGTCCCGGTTGGCTTTCATGGCGTCGGACATGAGGGACAGGCCCACGAAAATCAGCCCCAGCCCGGCCAGAATGAGCCCCGCCTTTTTCCAGGCGTCCCGCTTGCAGATCATGGATATCATGATGCCCGCGAAAGCCAGCACCTGGATATAGGTGGTGACGGGGAAGGCGCTGAGGGCGGCGATCTGGGCGGTGACGGTGGTGCCGATGTTGGCGCCCATAATCATGGCCGCCGCCTGATAGAGGTTCATCACCCCCACGTTGACAAAGCCCACGATGAGCACCGTGGTCACACCGGAGCTCTGAATCAGCGCCGTGGCGGCGGCGCCCAGGCCCACGTTCACCAGCCGCCGGTCGGCGGTGCGGCCAAACAGCTCCTTAATTTTCCCGGTGGCCAGCTGCCCGATGTTGGCGGTGAGCAGGTGCACCCCAACCAGGAACACCCCCGTTCCGGCCAGCAGCCGGACGGCGAACAGCGATAGTTGTGAGATGGTCATGCGATCTCTCCTTTTTATATTGGTCCGCTGGGATTATATATAAAAAGGCGAGTCTTTGCTGTCGTTTTCACAGCAAAGTCTCGCCTTTTTATCGCAGAGCCGGATCGCCGGAACCCGCCTTCACAGCTTCCGGGATCGTATTGACGGCTGCGCGCACACGGCTGTCCCGTGCAGGCTACTCCCTTTGTATGCCTCATATATACCTTATTTCCGACCGGTTGTCAACCTATTTTTCAGCGCCGTCCCTCCGGGCGGCGGGAGAGGAGAAGATACGGATGAAAATCATCGACGCCCACGCCCACGTGGTGCAGTGCATCGCGGGCACCGGCTCCCAGGGGGAGCTGCGCTCCTGCGGCGGAGGCCGGGCGGCATACGCCACCGGGAACGAGTTTCAGGTCCTGCCGCCCGAGATCGGCGAGTACGGCGCCTCCCCGGAGGCCCTGCTGCGGGTGATGGACGCCCACGGGGTGGAAAAGGCGGTGCTGCTCCAGGGGAACTATTTCGGATTCCAGAATCTGTACACATATGAGGCGGTGCGGGCCTATCCGGACCGCTTCGCCGGGGCGGCGGCCTACGACCCCTTTTCCGCCCAGGCGGACCGGATCAAAACGCACCTGTTCGGCGAGCTGGGGTTCCGGATCGTCAAGTTCGAGGTGAGCAGCGGCTCTGGCCTAATGGCCAACCATCCGCCCCTGGCCCTGGACGGGGAGGTTATGGACCGGGAATACCGCTGGGCGGCGGAGCGGGGGCTGGTGTTCGTCATCGACATCGGCAAGCCCCGGAGCGTCAGCTGGCAGGTGGACGCCCTGAGCCGGGCGGTCAGGCGGTATCCGGAGATGAAATTCGTGGTGTGCCACCTGCTCTCCCCCCAGCTGGGGGACGGGGAGCTGCTGCGGCGGTCCCTGGACAAGCTGGCCCTGCCCAACGTGTGGTTCGACCTGGCGGCGCTGTGCCTGAACAGCAGGCCGGAGGAGTGGCCCTATCCCACCGCCCGGGGATATGTCCGGGACGCGGCGGACATCGTGGGGGCGGAGCGGCTGCTGTGGGGCAGCGACATGCCCTCAGCCATGACCCGGGACAGCTACCGGCACTTCATCGACTTCATCGCCCTGCACCCCGGCCTGAGCGGGGCGGAAAAGGAACAGATCTTTTCCGGCGGCGCGGAGCGGGTATATTTTTCCTGATCCCTCCGCCCGGTTTGGGAGATTTGGAGCTGAATTTCGCGGGGTCCGCTTTGGGCTCCGCGAAATTCACATTTTGTTTACGGTTGCCCCATTGACGCGGCCATGTGGGCGCGCTATAGTAATTATAATCCCAAAAAACAAGGCCCGGAGACCTTTTCGCCCGGAGGTGAACGCCCATGATCCGCCAGTATATGACCCGCTTCATGGCGGGGCGTTACGGAGGAGACCATCTGAATCTGTTTCTGATCGCGCTGTATTTGATTTTGTATGTGGTCTTTGTGTTCACCCGCCTGCTGGTGTTCGAGCTGCTGGGCACGGTGCTGCTCTTCATCAGCCTATTCCGCTCCCTGTCCCGAAATCTGGAGCGCCGCCGGGCGGAAAACAACCGCTTTCTCCAGCTCGTCCGGCCCATCAGCCGGAAGTGGGCTGCCTTACGCGCCCGGGCCCAGGACCGGGAGCACCGCTATTTCAAGTGCCCCAACTGCGGCCAGCAGATGCGTGTGCCCCGGGGCAAGGGGCGCATTACGGTGCACTGCCGCTCCTGCGGGGCGGTGTTTGAGGAAAAAAGTTAAACAAAGAACGAGCTCCCCGCTTCCGCTGGGGAGCTCGTTTTCTGTTCAGCGCAGCCGCAGGTCGTCCCCGTAGAAGGTGAGCTCCCGGTAGAGCCCCCCGATGCGGGAGGACAGCTGGGGCGTATACCGGGCGGCGATGCGCTCCATGGACAGGTTGGTGGAGATGACGGTGTGCCGCCCGGACTGGAGGCGGCTGTCCACCACCTCGTAAAGGGTGGTCTGGGCCAGCGGAGTGGTGAGCTCGCTGCCCAGGTCGTCCAGGATCAGCAGGTCGCAGCCCAGATACCGCCGGGCGGCCTCCCGGGCCTCCCGTTCCTCCCCGGCGTCCTTGGTGAACCGTCGGGTCTCAAAGGCGGCAAACAGGTTGATGGCGGTGTCGTACACCACGGAGAACCCCCGGCGGGACACCTCCCGGGCGATGCAGCCGGACAAAAAGGTCTTGCCCAGCCCGGTGCCGCCGGAAAACAGCAGGTTTTTCAGCGGATAGCCGGGAAACTGCCGGGCGTAGCCCTCGCACACCTGGATGACGCGGCTCATCTGCTCCCGGGGGGAGCGCGGCTGGCCCTGCCAGGGCAAATCGCTGTACACGTCCAGCCGCAGCTTGTCAAAGTCCTGCTCCTCGGTGAGATTCAAAAGGGCCGTCAACGCCTTCATCTGCTCCTGGGCGCACAGCTCCCGAAGGCAGGCGCACATGCCCCCCTCCGTCCAGCCGGTGTCGCCGCACCGGGGGCAGGCGGGGACCTGGTCCAGTGCGCCGGGGCCGCAGCCCAGCCCGGCCAGCAGGCGGTTCCGCTCCTCCTGAAGGGCCTGGTTGCGGGCGCGGATGGCGGCGATCTCCGGGCCGTCCGCCTTCACCGGCTTCCCCCCGGCGGCCAGCAGGGCCAGGTCCGCCATGGTGCCCCGCAGGGCGGCATCCGCCTCCCGCAGCCGGGGCTCCCGGGCGTAGAGCTCCCGCTCCAGCTGGAAGCGGCGGCGCTCCCGGCTGTCCCGGCGGCGCTCCAGCCGGGCCAGGGCCCTTCGTACCACATTGGGTTCATAGGACATGGGTTATTCCCTGCCTTTCTTCTGTTCCTCCAGGAATTGATCCAGCCAGTCCGCGTTTTTCTGAATGCGCTCCTGACTGGGCTGGACGTCCTGGGGCCGGGGGGCGGCGGCCCTGGTCCGGCGGGGGGGCCTGTCCTCCGCCTCCACCTGGGCGGGGGTCTGATAGCCCGCCTGCCGCCAGGACAGCAGAATTTTGTTCATGTACGGCCAGTTCATGGCCCCTTTCTGATACACCGTGCGCTCATAGGCCAGGCGGATCAGCTCGTCGCTGAACCCCAGCTCCACCCAGCTGCCGATGAACGAGCGCTCCTTTTCCACGGCGGGGCGGCGCTCCGCCACCCCCACCGCCTGGAGGATGGCCCACTCCCGCTGGTCCACCGCCTCCTGGCGGCGCAGATACTCCTCCGCCCGCTCCAGGGTGTCCAGCCCCAGCCGCTTCCAGCGGAAGGCCTCCCGCTGGACGCTGGGCATCCGGGGGCAGGCGGCGGGGTTGTTTTTCTGCCTGCGCTCCCGGCGGACGGCCCAGCCGGTGAGCAGCACGGCCACCTCCGGGGGAAAGCCCAGGTGGTCGTAGATGGTGAGGACGCACTTGAGGTCGCTGTCGGTGAACACCCGGCCCAGCATCCCCTCCAGCTCCCGGCACAGGTCCCGGAACTGGGGCTCCCGCTCCTGGGCGGTGAGCACGTCCTCCCGGCTGTACTCGGGCAGGCGGTCCTCCTGCCTGGGGGGCGGGGGAGGGGCCT
>CAJTLI010000007.1:0-38470 GCA_910577525.1 uncultured Oscillospiraceae bacterium
CCCGCGGGGCTTGCCCCGTGGGGAGCCATGCCCGGCCTGCCCAAGGTCCCGGCGGTGGAGAAAATCGACGTGGACGAAAACGGTGTCATCAGCGGACTGTTCTGAGCCCAGCCCATGGATTGGCGGCAAAAACGCCTTTTTTCGTAAATCTTAAATTGTCCGCCGCCCTCTCAAGGTGTATACTGTGCTGGGAGGGCGGCGGACTGCCCTCTACCGTTCGAGAGGAGGAATACCTATATGCGTTATAACATCACCGGCGAGCCCATGCCCGTGGTCATCTGCGACGTGGAGGCCAACGAGTCCATGATTACCGAAAAGGGGTCCATGGTCTGGATGTCCCCCAACATGGACATGCAGACCAGCGCCGGAGGCATCGGCAAGGCCTTCGGCCGCATGTTCTCCGGCGAGTCCATGTTCCAGAACATCTACACCGCCAAGGGCGGCCCTGGCATGATCGCCTTCGCGTCCAGCTTCCCCGGCTCCATCCGGGCGGTGGAGATCACCCCGGCCCGGCCCATTGTGGTGCAGAAGTCCGGCTTCCTGGCCTCTGAGAAGGGGGTGGAGCTGTCCGTATTTTTCCAGAAGAAGGCCACGGCCGGCTTCTTCGGCGGAGAGGGCTTCATTTTGCAGAAGCTCAGCGGCTACGGCACCGCCTTTTTGGAGATTGACGGCTCCGCCGTGGAATATAACCTCCAGCCCGGCCAGCAGATCGTGGTGGACACCGGCAACCTGGCCATGCTGGACGCCACCTGCTCGGTGGATGTGCAGACGGTGAAGGGGGTCAAAAACGTGCTCTTCGGCGGAGAGGGCCTGTTCAACACCGTAGTCACCGGCCCGGGCCGGGTGGTGCTTCAGACCATGCCCATCAACAACTTCGCCGCCTCCATCGCCGCCATCCTGCCCTCTGGCTGAGGAATTTTTCCGCAGAACAGGACGCCCCGCCGCAGCCGCGGCGGGGCGTTTTGCGTTATGCGATGACCAGCTCTCCGTTCCGGGCGTCCACGGTGAGGGTGGATTCCGGGGACACCTCTCCGGCGATGATCTTCCTGCCCACCAGGTTCTCCACCGTGTGCTGGAGATACCGGCGCAGGGGCCGGGCCCCGTACATGGGGTCGTAGGCCGCCTCCAGAATCAGCGCCTTGGCCCCATCCGTCAGCTCCACCTTGAGTCGCTTGTCCTCCAGGCGGCGGTTGAGCCCCGCCAGCAGCAGGTCGATGATGTGGTAGATGTTGTCCCGGGTCAGGGGCTTGTAGAAGACCACCTCGTCCAGCCGGTTGAGGAACTCGGGCCGGAAGGAGCGCTTGAGCAGTTCGTCCACCTGTGAGCGGGCCTGGGCGTCGATCTCGCCGTCCTCACCGATGCCGTCCAGCAGGAACTGGCTGCCCAGGTTGGAGGTGAGGATGATGACCGTGTTTTTGAAGTCCACCGTCCGGCCCTGGCTGTCGGTGATCCGGCCGTCGTCCAGCACCTGGAGCAGCACGTTGAACACATCGGGGTGGGCCTTCTCCACCTCGTCGAACAGGATGACGGAATAGGGGTGGCGGCGCACCGCCTCGGTGAGCTGTCCGCCCTCCTCGTAGCCCACGTACCCCGGAGGGGCCCCGATGAGCCGGGAGACGGAGAACTTCTCCATATACTCGCTCATGTCGATGCGCACCAGGTTCTTCTCGCTGTCGAACAACGCCTCGGACAGTGCCTTGGCCAGCTCGGTCTTGCCCACGCCGGTGGGGCCCAGGAACAGGAAGGAACCGATGGGCTTATCCGGGTCGGCGATGCCCGCCCGGGAGCGCAGGATGGCCTCGCTCACCAGCCGGACGGCCTCCTCCTGGCCCACCACCCGCTTTTGCAGGATGTCCTCCAGGTGCAAAAGTTTTTCCCGCTCGCCCTCCATGAGCTTGGAAACGGGGATGCCCGTCCAGCGCTCCACAATGCGGGCGATCTCCTCCTCCGTCACCTTGTCCCGGAGCAGGTTGTCCTCCTTGGACTGGGCGGCGCGGCGCTCCTGCTCCTCCAGCTGTTTTTTCAGATCGGGGATGGCGCCGTACTGCAACTGCGCCGCCTTCTCCAGGTCGTACTCCCGCTGGGCTTTCTCCAGCTGGGCGTTGGCCTGTTCCAGCTCCTCCCGCAGCTTCTGGACCTTGCCGATGGAGTTCTTCTCGTTCTCCCACTTGGCCTTGCCCGCGTCGAACTGGTCCCGCAGCTCCGCCAGCTCCTTCTGGATATCCGCCAACCGGGACTGAGACAGGGGATCGTCCTCCTTTTTCAGGGCGGCCTCCTCGATTTCGCACTGGATGATCTTCCGGGAGATCACGTCCAGCTCGGTGGGCATGGAGTCCATCTCGGTGCGGATGAGGGCGCAGGCCTCGTCGATCAAATCGATGGCCTTGTCGGGGAGGAACCGGTCGGTGATATAGCGGTTACTCAGCGTCGCCGCCGCCACGATGGCCCCGTCGGTGATCTTCACCCCATGGAACACCTCGTACCGCTCCTTAAGGCCCCGCAGAATCGCCACCGCGTCCTCCACCGTGGGCTCGGACACCATGACGGGCTGGAACCGCCGCTCCAGGGCGGCATCCTTCTCGATATACTGCCGGTACTCGTTCAGGGTAGTGGCCCCGATGCAGTGGAGCTCCCCCCGGGCCAGCATGGGCTTGAGGAGGTTCCCTGCGTCCATGGCCCCCTCGGTCTTGCCCGCCCCCACGATGGTGTGGAGCTCGTCGATGAACAGCAGGATGCGGCCCTCGGACTGCTTCACCTCATTGAGGACGGCCTTCAAGCGCTCCTCGAACTCCCCCCGGTACTTGGCCCCGGCGATGAGGGCCCCCATGTCCAGGGCGAAAATAGTCTTGTCCTTGAGGCCGACGGGCACGTCGCCCTTGACAATGCGCTGGGCCAGCCCCTCGGCGATGGCGGTCTTGCCCACGCCGGGCTCGCCGATGAGGACGGGGTTGTTTTTGCTCTTCCGGGACAGGATGCGGATCACGTTGCGGATCTCGTCGTCCCGGCCGATCACCGGGTCCAGCTTGTTCTGCCGGGCCCGCTCCACCAGGTCCGCGCCGTACTTTTTCAGCGCCTCATAGGTCTCCTCCGGGTTGTCGGAGGTCACGCGCTGGCTGCCCCGCAGGGCCGCCAGGGCCTGCATGACGGTTTCCCGGTCCACGTTGTAGGTGCGGAACAGCTCCTTCAAATTGCCCTCCGCCGTGTCGATGAGGGCCAGGAACATGTGTTCCACAGATACAAATTCGTCCTTCATACTCCCGGCGATGGCCAGGGCCTGATTCATGGCCTTGTCCACTCCGGGGTCGATGTAGACCTTGTCCGCCTCCCGGCCCGCGCCGGACACCTTGGGCAGAATCTCCACCTCGTGGCGGACGGCGGCCCGGAAGGACTCGACGGTCAGCCCCATGTGGGTGAGCAGCTGGGGGATGAAGCCCCCCTCCTGCTCCACCAGGGCCAGCAGCAGGTGGGGCTGCTCGATCTGCTGGTTGCCGTGCTGCACCGCCAGGTTCTGGGCGCTCTGGATAGCCTCCAGAGATTTCTGGGTAAACTGGTTCATGTTCATGAAATTCACTCCTTTGGGGAAGCAGCATACCTCCGGCGGCTTCCTTTTTCTTTATAAAGAAAAAGGAAGCGAAAAAGAAATTTTCAGACATCAAATTTGATACCGGACAGCGCCGCTTCAATCTGTAGTTTCATCCCTAGTATACCCTGCCCCATCCAAAAATCATGAACTGGGTGTAAACAATTAGCACTCTTCTATAGGGAGTGCTAATTTCGCTGTCCTTGACACGAGATCGCTTCTCTGATATAATCAACAAAAATTCAGAAAGAAGGGGGGCGTACTCCATGGGCTGGACCAACGGTCTGATTTTAGAAATATTTGGCTGCGTTTCTGCCGTCCAGGGGATTGGTGCGCCCTTTTTCAGGAGCTGAGCGGCTCCGAACAAAAGAGCGCGCCGGTCCTGTTCTGTTGCGATTTCAGAAAGGACGGCGTTTTTTTATGCCCAAAAATCAAGACAAACTCAACTTATCCCGTCAAAAACGGGCCCTGCTCCTGCTGGAGTGGACCACCGGCTTCCACCCGGCGGGCAGCGTGTGGGTGCTGCTGCTGGGCCTGCGGGGATTTTCCCTCGTCGAAACCGGCATCGTGGAAAGCCTGTTCCATGTGGTCAGCCTGTGGGGCGAGCTGCCCTCCGGCCTGCTGGCCGACCTGCTGGGCCGCAAGCGCACCCTCCTGCTCAGCCAGGCCATGTTCGTTCTGTGCGCCCTGCTGATGGCGTCCTCCGGCGGCATGGCGGGGGTGTGTACCGCCATGGCGGCCAACGCCCTGGCCTATAACCTCCAGTCCGGCACCCGGGAGGCCATCACCTATGAGTCCATGCTCCAGGCCGGACGGGAGGAGGGCTATTTGAGGTTTTCCTCCCTGCAAAACTTCCTGTTCCGGCTCAGCGACGGCGGGGCCATGCTGCTGGCGGGGGCCACGGTGCTGCTGGGCTGGCGGACGGCCTACCTCATCGACGCCGCCGTAGCCGCTCTGGGGCTGTGCGGGGCGCTGGCCCTGACGGAGCCGGAGGCCGTCCGGACAGAAGAAAAACGCCCCCGGTCCCTCCCCGCCGCCCTGGCGGGGGTGTTCCGAGAAGCGTGGGCCGTGCTGCGCTTTGACCGGACCGCGGTCCGGATCATGGCGGTAAACGCCCTGGTTGGGAGCTGCGCCACCCTCACCCGGTTTTTCCTCCAGCAGCGGGTGGGGGAGGCCGTCGCCGTCTCCGCCCTGCTGGGCCCGGCGCTGTTCCTGCTGGGGCTGGGGGGCGCGCTGGCGGGCCTGATCGCCGGCCCCCTGGACCGTCTGCCCTACGGCTGGGCGGCGGCCCTCGCCGGGGGCGGGGTGGGGCTGTGCGTCCTGCTGGCCCGGGGGAGCTTCCTGCCCGCCCTGCTGGCGGCGGGGCTGCTGGCGGGCCTGCTGGACGACGCCCTCCAGCTGGTGAGCGACAAGCGGCTCAACGCCCGCTTCCCCTCCTCCGCCCGGGCCACCCTGGTGTCCGTGTCCTCTATGGCCTTCAGCCTGGTCATGATCCCGCTGTCCCCGCTGTTTGGATGGCTCTTTTCCTGAGCGGAACATAGAAGGGGCGCCGGGAGCTTTCCTCCCGGCGCCCCTCCGTCCTCAGTATCGAAGAATGAAGTATATCACATACACCCAGCTCATCAGCCCGTGGACGATGGCCCAACCCACCGAGTGCCAGGTGGTGTAGCTGATCACCATGGCCAGGGCGCTTCCAAAGGAGATGCCCGCCTTTGCCACAGCCCCGCCGTTGAGATTGCCTTTGCGCTCGTTAATCGACTCATTTCCTCCTCTCATAGCAAGATGACCCCCGCCTCCCGGCACGCCTCCAGGGTCCTGGGGTCCCAGATGGACGCCTGCACCTCTCCGATGTGGGCCTTGCCCAGCAGAAACATGGACACCCGGCTCTGGCCGATGCCGCCGCCGATGGTGAGGGGCAGCTCCCCCGCCAAGAGCGCCCTGTGGAAGGGCAGCTCCCGGCGCTCGTCGTGGCCGGACACGGACAGCTGCCGGTCCAGGGACTCCGGGGACACCCGGATGCCCATGGAGGAGATCTCAAAGGCGCGGCCCAGCAGGGAATTCCACACCAGGATATCCCCGTTCAGGTCCCAGTCGTCGTAGTCCGGGGCCCGGCCGTCGTGGGGCTTTCCGGACTTCAGCGCACCGCCGATACCCATGAGGAAGGTAGTGGGATGGTCCCGCGTCCAGGCGTCCTCCCGCTCCTTGGGGGACAGCTCGGGCCATTTGTCCTCCAGCTCCTGGGCGGTGACAAAGGACACCTCCCGGTCAATGAGGGGGAGCGTAGTGAGCTGGGGGTACACCGAGCGCAGGGTCTGCTGGGTATTGGCCAGCGCCCCCACAATGGCGCGCACTACGCCCTTTAAGTAGTCCGCGTTCCGGTCCCGGGGGGCGATGACCTTCTCCCAATCCCACTGGTCCACGTAGACGGAGTGGAGATTGTCCAGCTCCTCGTCCCGGCGGATGGCGTTCATATCGGTGTACAGCCCCTCCCCCACCGAGAACTGGTAGCGGTGCAGGGCCATGCGCTTCCACTTGGCCAGGGAGTGGACCACCTGGGCCTCCCGGCCCGCGTCGGGCACGTCGAAGGATACCGGGCGCTCCACGCCGTTCAGATCGTCGTTCAGGCCGGTGGACGCCTCCACAAACAGGGGAGCGGACACCCGGCGCAGATTGAGAGAGCCGCCCAGATCGTCCTCAAACAGCCGCTTGAGCAGGCCGATGGCCTTCTGAGTGTCGTACAGGTTCAGCAGGGGGGCGTACCCCTGGGGGATCACGGTGGTCAGCATAGGCTTTGCTCCTTTTCACAATATCAGAACATATTATACAGCGGGCTAAAATAAAATGCAATTCTTGTGTTTTCCATTGCGCTGTGATATAATGCCCATATCTTAGCGGGGCAGCGCGGATTTTTTCTGCCAAAATGCCCACCATCCAAAAAGGAGACGATGCCAATGGTTGAAAATTTTGAGGCCAAGCTCAGCGAATACGCCCATCTGCTGGTGGAGGTGGGCCTGAACGTCCAGCCGGGGCAGACCCCCAGCGTCGAGAGCAATGTGGAGTACGCCGCCCTCACCCGCCAGTGCGTGTCCGCCTGCTACGACTGCGGGGCGCGCAATGTGGTGACGTTTTACGGGGACGACTTTCTCACCCGGGAGTCCTTCCTCCGGGCGGACGAGGCCGTGTTCAGCGAGTACCCCAGCTATATGAAGGCCCGGATCGACTGGTTCCTGGAGCAGAAGTCCCCCCGGCTGTCCTTCACCGGCTCCAACCCGGAACTGCTCAAGGGGGTGGACCCCGCCCGCATCCAGGCCCGCCGCAGGGCCTCCGGCCCCCCCACCAAGGCCTATTTCGACGCCCTGACCGCCAACAAGTTCCAGTGGTGCGTGGCCGCCCACCCCACCCTGGCCTGGGCGGAAAAGGCGTTTCCGGACAAAAAGGGCCAGGACGCCATCGACGCGCTGTGGGACGCCATCTTCTCCGTGTGCCGGATCACCGGGGACGGGAAGGCGGTGGAGCGCTGGCGGCAGGTGGTGGGCACCATCGCCCGCCGGGCCGGGGCGCTCAACGAGTACCAGTTCAAGACCCTGCGCTACACCAATTCCCTGGGCACCGATCTGACCGTCGCCCTGCCGGACAACCACCTGTGGCTGGGGGGCAACGAGAAGTCCGCCGCCGGGGTGGAGTTCATGGCCAACATCCCCACCGAGGAGATCTTCACCGCCCCCCGGCGGGACGGGGTGAACGGCCGGGTGTATTCCGCCCTGCCCCTGGCCCTGGACGGCAACCTGGTGAAGGACTTTTACCTGGACTTCAAAGACGGCCGCATCGTGGACGTCCACGCCGGGGAGGGCGAGGAGTTCCTGCGCCGGGCCATTGAGGTGGACGAGGGGGCCCGCTACCTGGGCGAGGTGGCCCTGGTGGCCTGCGACTCCCCCATCCGCAACACCGGAATCCTGTTCTACGAAACCCTGTTCGACGAAAACGCCTCCTGCCACCTGGCCTTCGGACAGGCCTACGCCAGCTGCGTCAAGGGCGGCGAGGATATGGGCCCGGAGGAGCAGAAGGCCGCCGGCCTCAACGACTCCATGACCCACGTGGACTTCATGGTGGGCACCCCCGACCTGTCCATCGTGGGGACAACCCGCGACGGGCGGGAGATCCCCGTGTTTGTGGACGGAAATTTCGCGTTTTAATCCCGTGTTTCCCGCCCCGAAGGGGCGGGAAACGGAACTATTTATAAGGAGGAAACAACCGATGGACTACAAAAAAGCGTACGAGCAGTGGCTGAATTCCCCCGCGCTGGACCAGGCGGAGAAGGCGGAGCTGGCCGCCATCGCCGGGGACGAAAAAGAGATCGAGTCCCGCTTCTTCTCCCAGCTGGAGTTCGGCACCGCCGGGCTGCGGGGTACCATGGGGGTGGGCCTGTACCGGATGAACATCCACGTCATCCGCCACGCCACCCAGGCCTTCGCCAAGGTGATTCTGGGCGAGGGCCCGGAGGCGGTCAAGAAGGGCATTGCCATCTGCTTCGACTGCCGGAACAACTCCGACACCTTCGCCCGGGAGGCCGCCTGCATTATGGCCGCCGCGGGCATCCCCGTCCGGCTGTTCGAGTCCCTGCGCCCCACCCCCGAGCTGTCCTTCGCCATCCGGGAATACGGCTGCATCGCGGGCATCAACATCACCGCCAGCCACAACCCCAAGGAGTACAACGGCTATAAGGTGTACTGGTCCGACGGGGCTCAGCTGCCCCCCAACCACGCCGACCAGGTGGCCAAGATCATGCGGGAGTCCGACGTGTTCGACGTGACCGTGGCCGACTACGGCAAGGCGGTGGCGGACGGCCTCATCACCATCATGGGCGAGGAGACCGACGAGAAGTTCCTGGCCAACGTCATGGCCCAGGTCAACGACCAGGCGGCGGTGGACGCGGTGGCGGACACCTTCAAGATGGTGTACACCCCCTTCCACGGCACCGGTTATAAGCTGATCCCCGAGGCCCTCAAACGGCTGGGCATGAAGCACGTGATCTGCGTTCCCGAGCAGATGGTCATCGACGGCAACTTCCCCACCGTAGCCTCCCCCAACCCGGAGAATCCCGAGGGCTTCGCCCTGGCGGTGGAGCTGGCCAACAAGGAGGGCGCGGACTTTATCCTGGGCTCCGACCCCGACGCCGACCGGGTGGGCCTGATGGTGCGCACCTCTGACGGCGAATTCAAGGTGCTCACCGGCAACCAGACCGGCGTGCTGCTGCTGGACTACCTCATCGGCGCCAAGCAGCGCACCGGCAAGATGCCCAAGAATCCCGTGGCCCTGAAGACCATCGTCACCACCGAGATGGCCCGGAAGGTGGCGGAGGTCAACGGCCTGAACTGCTTCGACACCTTCACCGGCTTCAAGTTCCTGGCCCAGAAGAAGGACCAGCTGGAGGCCAGCGGCGAGGGCAATGTCATCATGTCCTATGAGGAGAGCTATGGCTATATGCTGGGCAGCTACGTCCGGGACAAGGACGCCGTCACCGCCGCCGTGGCTATGACCGAGATGGCCGCCTACTACGCGGGCAAGGGCATGACCCTCTACGACGCCCTGCTGGCCCTGTACGAGAAGTACGGCAACTACGGCGAGCGCACCATGAACCTGGTGATGCCCGGCCTGGACGGCCTGAAGAAGATGGCCGAGCTGATGGTCAGCCTGCGGACCAATCCCCCTAAGAAGATTGGCGGCGAGGCTGTGGTCCAGTGGAAGGATTATCTGGACGGCAGCCTGGTGGACGCGGCCATTCCCAACAAGGTCACTATGGAGCTGTCCGGCTCCAACGTGCTGCGCTACGAGCTGGCCGACGGCACCTCCATCATCGTGCGCCCCTCCGGCACCGAGCCCAAGGTCAAGGTGTACATACTGGCCCAGGGGGCCAGCCAGGCCGACTGCGCCGACAAGGTGGCGCGGTACTCCGCCTGGGCCGAGGGCTTGAAGGACTAAACCACGGGGAGCGGGGACAGCTATGGAAATGCTTCTGTCGGTCCTGTATGCCTTTCTGGCCGTCACCAGTCCCATCTGGCCCTTTGTGTTTGTCTGGAATCTTCTGGCCTGCGTCAAGGGGATCGTACAGCAGAAGGAGGAGCGGGACTATCATGAAAACTATCTGCTGGCCGCTGTCAGCCTGGTTTGCATGACCGTACCCCATTTTCTGTCCGCATTTTTAAAATAGCCCCACCGGCGGCCCCGGAGCTTTGCCCCGGGGCCGTCCCCATAGAAAGCCAGTCCCCCGGCGGAGCGGTCCGCCGGGGGTTTTTTAGACGCATTGAATCAGTGCTTCCTATCGTCAGGCCGCCGGCCCGGAGTTTTTGGGCCCTCAAGGGGAGGCGGACGGCGCGGGGCCCTTCGGCCCGCCGTGGCTGTGGAGGAGCAGCGCGGACAGGACCAGCCCCGCGCCCGCCAGACTGTAGGCCGGCAGCGTCTCCTGATAGACCAGAATTCCGGCCAGCAGGCTGACCAGCGGCTCAATCAGCGTGGTAAACGCGGCCTGTTCCGCCCCGATTTGCCATACGCCGGCGGTCAGGCATCTGTGGGCGGCACAGGCGCAGCAGGCCATGGCCCAAAAGCTTCCCCAGGCCGCCGGCCCGGAGGGCGGGACGAGGCCGCCTGAGCACAGCGCCTTCCCCAAAAACAGGCAGGAGGACCCCGCCGCCAGAAAGGTCATTTTGACGGAGCCGGGCAGCGGCGCGTAGTCCCACCGCTGATTGGCGCAGAGATACAGGGTATAGGTGGCGGCGCTGGCCGCCGCCAGCACAATCCCGGCCCACGCCCCCTGGCCCCGGGCCCCCGCCAAAAGAGCCATGCCCAGCACAGACAGCGACATGGCCAGCACCGTGCGGCCCTCCGGCCTCCGGCGGGAGAGCGCAGCGTCCGTCAGCGCCACCCCGGAGGGATACAGAAAATGCAGGACGGCGGCCGTCCCCGTGGGGATATAGTCATAGGAGGCCGCCAGGAGAAACGTGGTGCTTCCCATGCCCAGGGCCCCCACAAGGAGCAGCTGAAGCGCCTGCTTCCCCGAGGGCCGTATCCCTCTCACGGCGGGCGAGGCAGCCCAGAAGACCGCGTTGGCCAGGGCGGCCGCGGCGTGGACCAGACATACGATGCTGGCCGCGTCCATCCCGGACAGGCTCATTTGCCGGGAAAAAACCGGAGATATCCCAAACAGGCAGGCCGCCAGCGCGCACAAAAAAAGGCCGCGCCTCATCGGATGTAGTTGAACGTCCTGCGGGGCTGGCCCTCGGGCAGGGGAACCTGATAGGACGCCCTCATTTCCATTAAATACAGCAGATTCTGCCCCAGGCGCTCCATGATCTGCGCGCCCTCTTCATCCTGCCGCACCTCTCCCGGCCGGTAGCCAAAGGCCAGATTCCAATAGTAAGAGCCGGCCAGCGTCATCTCGGCGTAGGAGAGATAGTGGTTCAGGCTGTCCAGCGCGCACAGTCCTCCGGCCCGCCTGGCCACGGTCACGGCGGCGGCGGGCTTCATGCGCAGGCGGCCGCCGGATACGGAATTGACATAAAAGGCCCGGTCCAAGAAGCATTTCATCCCCCCCGGAATGCCGCCGAAATACACCGGGCACCCCAGAATGACTGCGTCCGCCTCCTCCATGGCGCGGAGCCACTGGTTGACGCTGTCGCCCTCCAGTACGCAGCGGAGCGACGCGCTGCCCTTGCACCAGCCGCAGGCGCGGCATCCCCCGGGGGACTCCCCGCCCACCCAAATGATCTGGGTGGATACCCCCGCCTTCACCAGCGGCCCCAGGGCGGCCTCCAGCGCCAGGGCCGTGTTTCCCCTCTGCCTGGGGCTGCCGTTAAACGCCACCGCCTTCACGTCATACCTCCGGCAGGCCATGGAGCCCGCGCACCGTGTTGATGCTTTTGCGAAGCCCCTCCTCCAGGCCGGTGGCGGGATAATATCCGATCTCTTTTTCCAGCAGGGAGCAGTCAAACCGCCAGGGGGTGTCGATCTCGCCGGGCTCAGGGGTCAAATGTACGCCCGGAATCAGGCTTTCCACGATCCTCACCGCATCGGACACAGGGCGCAGCTCTCCCCGGGTCTGATAGGTGGGCGTGTCGTTTTTCGGCGCCAGAAGCACCTCCCGGAAGATGTCCCCCATGTCGCCCACATACTGCCAGTCCATCACGCTGTCCCCATAGGGGACCGGCCCGCCCGTCCCCAGCGCGGGCTTGTCGATCAGGGAGGAAAAGAAGGGCGTATAGGAGCTGCTGATAAAGGGTCCGTAGCACAGGTTCACCCGCAGGGCGACGGTGTCCAGCCCGTGATACTCCCGGTAGTACCGGCTCAGCCCCTCCAGGAATTCCTTCGTATAGGAGTACAGGCTGCCGGGGCAGTAGGGCGTTTTTTCGGTAAGCGCGCAGTCGGCCATCTCCGCCCCATAGCGGGCCGCCCGGTCCGATTTGGTGCCGTAGACCACCGAGGAGCTGGCCCAGACCACCTTGCGCACCTTTTCCTCCCGGCAGATTTCCAGCAGCTCTTGAAAGGCGTGTATGTTCAGCTGAAGGCTTCCCCTCGGGTCCCGGCGGCTGTCCCGGTTCATCCGTCCGGCAATGTTTGCCACATATTCGCAGCCGTTGTCCACGATGGCGCGGCGCATCTGCCCGGCGTCCAGCATATCCCCCTTCTGCCGTGTGACCAGCGCGCGCTCCTCATCGGTCAGAATCCAATCCAGCCAGCGGCCGTCGTCGCTGCGGGAAAAGGCCACCACCTCGTGGCCTGCGGCGGCCAGGCTTTTCACCACATAAGAGCCCACAAAGCCCGTGGCTCCGGTTACAAAGCATTTGATTTTCATGGCTCATCCCCCTCGCAATGGTGGGCACGCCGGTACTCCCCCAGCACATAGTCCACCTTTTTTACCATGGCGTCTACCTCCGCCCCGATCAGCGCCGCCCCTTTTTCCCGGGTGGCCGCCGTGGCGTCCCCCATGACGCCGGTGTCAGTCACCACATCCCAATAGGTGGGGGTGGAGTCAAAGTCCTCGGTAAACCGGGGATAGTCGCAGATGGCCCGGTCCATGTACACGCGCTCCGGGCAGCATTCCAGGGCCTGGGAGGTCTCCACCTCGCAGGCGTGCTGAAAGACGGGGTGGGCGCAGGGGGAGGTGCGCACCCGCTCCGCCGCGGCCCGCATGGCCCCCCGCTCCTCCAGAATGACAAATTTGACATCCCTGCCCATGTACCGCTCATAGCTCTCGCGCACCGCCTGTTTTACGGCGGGCACGTTGCCGTAATGGTGGCTGTGGATAAAAATCACCCGGAAGCCGTGGTCGAAAAGGCTGCTCAGGGTGTCCTTGACCACTGCAATCAGCGTATAGTACGACCAGGTCAGCGTACCCGGAAAGCGGTAGAGGGACCAGACCTGCCCCATTGGGATGGTTGGAAGCAGGATAATTCCGGTCCGCTCGCAGATGCGCCGGCACTGTTCCGTACAGATGCCGTTGTCCACGTCCAGGGTCATATGGGGGCCGTGGGCCTCAATGGCGCCCAGCGGCAGGATGCCGGCCGGCATACGCCGCACCGCCTCCTCCGCCTCCGGCCAGGTGAGCCTGCCCCACTCCACAACATTTGCCATCCTCTCATCCTCCTTCCTTCTGTTCCAGGGCCAGGAAGTCCCGGGGGTTGTTCACCAGCAGATCCCCGGCCGTCTGCTCCGCCTCCCTGTGGGTAAAGCCCTCCTCCATCATCTGGCCCTTGAGCCTGGGAATAAACTGGGCGGGGATGTAGGAAAATCCGGGTCCGCCGCCAAAGGCGGTGAGATAGCTGCGCCGCGCCAGGTCTCCCCCGATGAGAATGCGCCGCCCATATCCGCAGCGCACCAGCTCCATAATCAGCGAGATCCGCGTCTGCTCCGTGCAGTATTTCACCTTGCTGACCTGGTCCAGTCCCAGGAAAACGCCGCGGCGCAGGATCTGCTTGTAGAGCCAGAGGTCCGGGTTGCGGTCCATATGCCCGATGCACACCCGGCTCAGATCCGCCCCCTCCGACTCAAGCAGCTCCAGCTGCTCCAGGGCCATGGTGCCCACCCCGGTGTGGGTGAACAGCGGCAGCCCGGTGTCCCGCTGGACCCGCGCTACCGCCCGGGCACATTTTTCCTCGCTGGGGGAGATGAACTGATAGCTGGTGCCAAACTTCAGCTGCCCCGGGCGCAGCTTCAGCGGGCCGTAGCCCTCCCGCACCGCGGCGGACACACGGGCGTAGAGCTCCTCCACGCCGCTGTCCTTCACCGCCTGGGTATGGTGCTCCTTCTGGCCGAAGCCCACCGTCCCCACCACGGGCACGCCCGCCTTCCGGGACGCCTCCAGCCGCAGATGGGCGTTGGCCCCAAAGTCCGCCGTGGACGCGTCCACCAGCAGGCCGCCCCCCGCCCGGGCAAAGCTTTGCAGCTCCTGCGCCATTTTGTCCACGTCGCATAGGGTCAGGTCGCTGTCCTCCGGCCTGTCCACCGGGGGGCGCGCGATCACGTGCTCGTGATAGTCGATCACGCCCGCCTCCCCGGCCGGCAGGTCCCCCGCCAGCGTACGGATGATTTTCATTGTTCAGCCTCCTTTTCTGCCGCCCCGTCCAGCCGCAGGCCGGCAATGCGGCAGCGCATGGGCAGGATATCCCCGGCGGACAGGGACAATTCCGTCACGCCCATCCTCAGATAGGCCAGGGTCAGCGCCGGGTCCGCCGCGCTTTCCCCGCACACCCCCACGGGAATTCCCGCCCGCAGGGCGCTGGCCGCCGCGCGGCGGATCAGCGCCATCACCGGCTCGGACGCCGTGCGGTACAGCTCCGCCACCGCGGGATTTCCCCGGTCAACCGCCAGCGTGTACTGGGTCAGATCATTGGTCCCGATGCTGAAAAAGTCCGCGCACCGGGCCAGCTCCTCGCTGATGAGCGCCGCCGCGGGCGTTTCGATCATCACGCCCAGGGGAATGCGCTCCGCCACGGGAACTCCCTGGGCCGCCAGCCCGGCCCGCTCCTCCTCCAACATTGCCCGGGCGCGCCGGACCTCCTCGCAGCTGCACACCATGGGCAGCATGACCTTCAGATTCCCGGCAGCCGACGCCCGGGCCAGGGCGCGCAGCTGAACGCGGAACAGGCCGGGCCGGGCAAAGCACAGCCGGATGCCCCGGCAGCCCAGCGCCGGATTGTCCTCCCGCTCCAGGGCGACGCCGGGCACGGGCTTGTCCGCGCCGATATCCAGCGTCCGGACGATGACCTCCCGCCCCGCCATCAGGCGCAGGACCGCGGAGTACGCCGCCGCCTGCTCCTCCTCGCCGGGCAGGTCCGCCCGGCCGAAAAACAGGAACTCACTGCGAAAAAGTCCGACGCCCTCCGCGCCGGCCCCCAGCGCCAGCTTTGCCTCCGCCGCGCTGGCGATGTTGCAGTACAGCTTCAGGCTGTGGCCGTCCGCCGACAGCGTGGGCCTCCCGCGAAAGCGCTCCAGCCGCAGCCGGGCGGCCTCCTCCCGGGCGGCCAGGGCCCGGAATTTTTCCAGCGCCGCCTGTGCCGGGCAGATCAGCAGGCACTGGTTTTCCCCGTCCAGGATGGCGGTCTCCCCCGGTGCCAGGCGGTCCGCCCCCTCCCCCACCCCCACCAGGGTGGGAATCCCCCGGGCCCTGGCCAGGATGCAGGCGTGGGCGGTGCGGGAGCCCTCAGCCGCCACAAAGCCCTTGACTCGCTCCCCGGCCCCCAGGACATCGCTGGGCAGCAGCTCCCGGCAGAACAGGATCTGATCCTCCTCCGCCTCTCTCTCCTGCCCGCCGGAGCCGTCCAAAAATCGGATCAGCGCCGCCGCCGCGTCCATCACGTCCGCGGCGCGCTCCCGCAGGCAGGCGGAGCCCGACCCGCGCAGCATCCCGGCCAGCTGCTCCGCCGCGCCGCGCACTCCGGCGCCGGCGGAAGCGCCCTCCATGACGGCGGCGCGAATTCCGTCGCTGAAGTCGGGGTCCGTCAGCATGGCCCGGTGCACGTCCAGAATGTCCGCCTCCTCCGTCCTGCCCTGGGCCCGCCGCTGTTCGGACTGGTCCCGCATCCACGCCGCCGCCGCGCGCCGGGCGGCCTCCGCCTTTTCCCACTCCATCTCCGGAGTGCCAGCCGCTTCCGGGCGGGCCGCGGGAGCCCTCGCAATTTGTCTCAGCACGCCGCAGGCATACCCGCCGCAGCCGGCGATCCCTTTTATCATCTCCATCGGCTATGCGCTCCTTCCGCCCTGATTCACACGCCGTTTTCCAGTATGTACGTCTCCAGCGCCGCGCAGATCTCGTCCTCGTCCGGCCCCTCGATCCGGAGCTCAATGATCTCCCTGCTCTGCACGCCCGCGCCCAGCACGGAAAACAGCCGTTTGCAATCGGCGCTCCGCTCCCCGCAGCGCAGCAGGATCTCAGACTGCGCCCTCCGGCAGATCTCCGCCATCTGGCTGGCGGGCCGGGCGTGAAGGCCATATTCATCCTGTACCGTATGTCTCAGTATTCTCATAAGCTTTGACCTCACACATCACAAATTCTTTCCGTTTCAAAGGTCATGCACCGCATGGGGTTCTCAATGTAAAACTTTTCCACCAGCCGGCCGCCGTCCAGCCCCTGCCGGGCCGCCATGTCCTTGAGCTGGGGGATAAACCACCGCAGGGGATAGCTCAGCCCGGGCCCCCAGCCGTAGTGGGCGTAATAGGAGCGGCGGGCCGTATCCCCCGACAGGAGAATCTGATCCTCAAAGCCGTCCCGAACCAGCTGGAGAATGTGCTCGATCAGGGCGCTCTCCGTGTGGTACTTGATTTTCCCCACCCCGTCGAAGCTGAGAAACGCGCCCTCCTGGGCCAGCCTGCGGTGATACCACAGGTCCAAATTCCGGTCCATGTGCCCAAAGCTCACCCGCCGGAGGGGAACGCCCAGCCTCTTCAAAATCTCCATCTGCTGAAGGCCCATGGTGCCCGCCTCCGTGTGGGAGTGGACCGGCGCCCCCGTGGCGAAATGAACCGCGGCGGCCGCCTCCATGGTCTTGATTTCCAGGGGGGAAATCGAGTTGTAGCCCGTGCCGAACTTCACCTGCCCGGCCCGGAAACAGGTGCCCTCCAGGCCCCGGGTGATCTCCGCGCCGATGAAGTCCGCCAGAGCCTCCACGCTGGCGCTCTCCACCCAGGCCTGATACGTGGGATACCCGCCCGTAAGCGCCCGCAGATGGCCGGGCAGCGGGGCGGACCACAGGAAGCTCTTATTGAATCCAGCCGTGGCGATCACATTCACTCCGGTGGACTGGGAAATCTCCGCCACCGCCTCCACGTCCCGGCCGTAGTCCACGGCGGTGGCGTCCACAATGGTGCGGCCGCCGTGGCCGTAAAACTCCTGCACCTCCCGCCGGGAGCGCTCGGGGTCATCCAGCAGCAGGTCGCTCTCCCCCCGCTGCGCCCAATAGGGGGGCCTGCATACGATATGCTCATGGGCCAGCGTAAAGCCCATCTCCTCGGGCGGAATGTCGCCCAGCAGCGTTCTGACAAAACCCATAGGATTCACCCCTTGATTTTGGATCATCCACGCCGGAAAGGCTCTCCTTCCGGCGTGGATGGGACCGCGTCTGATTACCCAAGCAGCTTTCCGATCAGCCCGAAGATCCAGGACAGCAGGAATTCGTCGGTCTCCCCCGCCCACATAATGGTGTCCGGAATGGTGGTGGGCACCATGAAATTCACGAAGGCAAACTGGCCCAGGGCCACGATTGTGGAGATGATGAAGCCTCCCAGCAGCGCGCCCTTCACCCCGCCGGTGGAGTTGCCGAAGATTCCCGCGGTGGCGCCGTGGAAGAACAGCACAATCATGGTGGGCACCACCACAAAGTGGACGGACAGGCCCAGCGCCAGCATCCAGAACACGATGCCCACGAACATCCCCACAAAGCCCAGGATGACAGAGTTCGGGGCGTAGGTAAACAGCACGGGGCAGTCCAGGGCCGGAATGGCGTTGGGGACCAGCTTGGTGGCGATTCCTTTAAAGGAGGGGATGATCTCGCCCACAAACATGCGCACGCCCACCAGCACCACCGCGATGCCCGCGGCAAACGTCAGGGACTGCACGATGCAGTAGATGATGAAGTTCTGAGCGCCGGCGCTGGCCATAATGGCCTCGCCGTTGGGTGTGCGCTTGATCATGACGATGACGCCGCCGATGACATAGAATACGATCATCACCAGAGCGGTAATCACGTTGTTGTCCCGCAGGAAGGACCACTTGGCGGGAAACTCCATCGCCTCCGCGTCCTTTTTGTTTTTGCCGAAGAGCTTGCCGGCCTGGGCCGCGATCCAGCTGCCCACGCCGGAGGGATGGGCCAGTGCCAGATCGTTCCCGCCGGTGATGATGCGGACATACTTCTGGGTCAGGGCGGGCTGAAGGGTGAAGTACAGCCCCAGGAACGGGGAGACGATGCAAACGATCTGCCAGGTGGCCAGCGAAGGGGCAAAATTGGTCAGCACGCCCACGGATACCACCGTTACCCACCACAGCTCATGGCCGGTGAGGAAGATGTACTTAAAGGGAGTGATCCGGGCCAGCAGCACGTTGATAAGGAAGGAGAACGTCATGCACAGCGCCACGGCGCTGCCAAACTGCACCACAAAGGAGTCATAGCCGATGCAGTTGGCAAACGTGGTGGACTCAAGGCCAAACACCTCGGACCACATCGGTTCAAATACGCCCAGCGAACCGGTGATCACGCTGGTCCCGGCGTTGATGACCAAAAAGCCAATACCGGCCTTCAGGGTGCCGGAGATGGTTTTCTGCGCCGGGGAGCCCTGGAGCAGGTGCCCCACCAGCACCACCAGCATCAAAAGGAACGTGGGGACGCCGAAGAAATTGTTCGACAGCCATGTGGTAATATTCACCAAAATATCCATACGTTGATTTCCTCCATTCCGATTCCGGCGGGTTCAGGCGTCAGGCTTCAAATGCGGCCAGCATCTCTGCCAGCTCCTGCTCCAGAACCGATTTGTTGATAAAGTTGGTAATTGTCAGGATCTTCGCGTGGGGATTGGAGATGCTGCCGGCAATCTCCTTCGAGGTGACGATAAAATCGCAGCGCTCGCCGCAGGCACAGCTGGGATCGGTATGCTCCACCTCGGCCCGATACCCGCGGCCGGCCAAAATCTCCTCGATGCTCATCCGAAGGATCAGGCTGGAGCCCTGCCCCGTGCCGCATACACAAATGATTCTCATAGCTCCTCCTCTCTGTCATAGTCCGATACGCCTTCTTTCAACAAAGCGGAGCGTCCTCCGCTAAGTTACACCGGTTGCCTCCCCTACTCCTGCCTGTTCAGCAGGGCGAACAGTTCGGAGGGCCCCTCCGCGGCCATGAAGGTTTCAAAAACGCCGTCGCCGCCGAAAATATGGGACAGCTGAATCAGCGCGTTCATGTGGCTTTTCCCGTCCGCGCTGGCCAGCACAAAGAACAGATTCGCGTATTTCTCCCCGTCAAAATACACCGGCTCCCGCGTGCGCAGAAGGGCCATGGCCAGCCGCTCCACGCCGGCCTCCGGCCGGGCGTGGGGCAGGGCGATTCCGGGGGCCAGCACGATATAGGGACCCATGGTCTCCACCGCCTCCACCATGGCGTCCACGTAGGACTCGCGTATGCTGCCGTCCTCCAGCAGCGGGAGGGACGCCAGGCGGACGGCCGTTTTCCAATCCGGCGCCCGCTCCACGCATTGAATTCGTTTTTGCGTAATTAAATCTGTCAGCATAGCACTCTGTTCCTTTACTATTTTAATTTTTTTGTTCTCAAAAAGCTGTTCCAGCCTCATGTTCAAAAACGGCATCTGCGCCTCGTCCACAAAATCCTGCGTAATCTGCTGGATGTCCCGCAGCAGCTCGTTCTTGTGTCCCACCTCTCCCAGATGCCGGTTGATCCTTTTCTGAATCCGGTACCGGTCCCGGGCGGTGAGCAGCGCGTTCACCTGGAGATAGGGCGCCGCCGTGTCCAGCGTCAGGTTGGAGATCACAAAGCCGACCTGGGCGCGCCTGGCCTCCAGCCGGGCCAGGGGGATGATGCAGGTGGAGACCTCGGGGAAGAACTGCCGCATCTGAGCCTGGAGCAGTCCTCCCACGCCGACGGTGCTGGCGCACACGATGCCCACCTGGGCCTCTCCGGCGGACTCCTCGCTCTCCCTCTCCTCGCCGGACATCCAACCGATATATTGCAGGGCCAACCCCACCAATTCGCTGCCGCTCAGACAGCCGGACAGGGCGGGCAGCCCGCTGACCACGGACCGGGTCAGCTCCAGCAGATAGCGGTACTTCTGATGAATCAGCGGGTCCTCGGCCCGGTAAAACACATAGCCCAGCGCCATGCGGCCCAGCGCGCCGTGCATGTATTGGCGGGCGCTGAGCTGAACCAGAGCCCGATTGGGAAATTTGTTCCCGCTGGCCTGCTCAAAGGCGGGAACCAGCGCAGCAATTTCCGCCTCCATCTCCTGGGAGACGCCGGGCAGGGATTCCGGGTACTCCTCATAGATGCTGGTGATACATATGATGGCCCGGATCAGCTCCTCCGTCTCCGCCCGAACAATCTCCGTCCGCTCGGCCTCCCGCAGCGTCAGGTCCTCCTCAAGCAGCCGGGCCAGGGGCTGCGCCGCCACGTCCTGCAAAAGCCAGTAGAGGTTTTTTCGCCCATAAAGCACCGTCAGCCTTTCGTCCACGTCCGCCGCCCGCAGGTATTTTCCTCTGCGCCAGCGCTCCATCCACAGCAGGAGGACGGCGGCGATGAGAAAGCAGCTCTGGCCGGTGAGGTAGATATCCATGCGCACGGCGGTGGCGGCCAGCCTGTCCGCCGTGGCGCAGATTTCCTCATAGGGAAGGCCGTAGTAGGCGTAGCCGATCCTGCTGCTCAGGGGGTAGTCCTCCCCCGGGTGGGTCCAGCACCCCACATAGCTCAGCTCCCATACCAGGGCCTTGCGCAGGGCGGCCTCGTCGCCGCAAAGGGCGTAGCCGTTTACCGAGGAGCTGACGCCCGCGTCAAACCCCGCCTGCCGCAGCTCCTCCGACAGGGCGGTCATATCGTTGATGCAGGTGTTGCGGCTGATCTCCAGCGCCGAACAGATCTGACGGTTTTTCAGGTATGGCGTCCGCCACAGCTCAAAAAACAGGTAGCGCTTCCGCCCCGCCGCGGGAAACTCCCGCTCCAGCGACCCGATGCCGCGCAGCAAATCCCACAACTGTTTCTGCGCGTCCGCGTCCAGCTGAATCGTACCCTTGCGCTTCGGCGTAAAGAAGGGGATGCCCCGCTCCTTTAAATAATACCGGCACATGACCAGCCGGTCATAGGCCTGGGTCTTCGATATGCCCAGATGGCTCATCAATTCCTGGCAGGTCAGGCTCCCGTTATTTTCAAGTAAAATCTGTAACCCTACGGCGAGATCCCAGTTCAGCTTCATGTTCATTCTCCTCTTTTTGTATATTATAGTTGAAATGGTCCCTCCCAAAAAGTCCAAATCCGACGGGCTCTTTTCCACAAAATGTAACATTCCGCCCCCGCTTTTTTCAACAATATACCTTATTTTTTATCTCTAATTTTGTCAATCTTGCACGACTCGGCTCTGCATCTTTTGCTTTGATTATATTGTTGCGCAGAATTTCCGCCGCCTATCCCTTTGCGCCGGGACGCAAAAACGAGCGAGGCGTCCATACGGCATGGACGCCTCGCTCGTTTTTTCAGCAAAATTGGGGCAAGCCCCGCCGGCCGGGACGCAAGCTATCCCGTCAGGCGGTTTTCCTATCCGCGGATTGGCCGGTCACTCCATGACCCCGATCTCTTCCGCCACTTCAAAATCGGCCTCGGTGCAGGCCCGGATATCCTCCACGGTGTAACCGGAGGCCAGCTCCCGCAGCAGCAGGCCCTTGGCTGTAACCTCAAAGTAGCACCGCTCGGTGACGATGTCGGTAACGCACCGGGCCCCGGTGAGGGGCAGGGTGCACTTCTTCAGAATTTTCGACGCCCCGCTCTTCTCACAGTGGTCGGTGGCCACGATGATTTTCTTCACCCCGGCGCACAAATCCATGGCGCCTCCCATGCCGGGGGCCATCTTGCCGGGAATGGTCCAGTTGGCGATGTTCCCCTCCTGGTCCACCTGGAGGGTGCCCAGGACGGTGGCGTCGATGTGCCCGCCGCGGATAAAGGCAAAGGAGGTGGTGTGGTCGCAGACGCTGCCGCCGGAGATGACGGAGGCGGGCTGTCCGCCGGCGTCAATGAGATCGGGGTCCGCGTCGTCCCAGGAGGGAGAGGCCCCGCAGCCCACGATGCCGATCTCCGCCTCCAGCCACAGCTCCACCCCCTCGGGCAGGTAGTTCACGCACATCAGGGGCAGGCCGATGCCCAGGTTGACAAAATCGCCGTCCTTGAAAAATTTCGCGCAGCGCGCCGCGATCAGCGCCCGTCCGGTGAGCTCAGCCATTATTTCTTACCTCCTTCTGCCGCTTTGGCCTCCGCCTTGGCCCTGGCCCGCTTCCACATGGGACAGACGGGCTTCTTCTCGCCCTGGCGGACGTAGACCATGTCGATGATGGGAGCGGGCACGTCGATCTCGTCGGGGCCCAGCTCTCCCACCTCCACCAGCTCCTCCACCTCCACGATGACGGTGTCGGCGGCAAAGGCCATATAGCTGTTGGTGGCCCGGCCGGTGAGCCGGAACTGAATGTTGCCCGCCGTGTCCGCCTTGGCGGCCTTGATGAGGGCCACGTCGGCGTGGAGGGGCAGCTCCAGCAGGTACTCCTTCCCGTCGATGATGAGGCGCTGTTTGCCCCGCTCCACGTCGGTGCCGATGCCGGTGGGGGTGAGCACCCCGCCCAGCCCCGCGCCGCCGCAGCGGATGCGCTCGGCGAAGGTGCCCTGGGGCACGAACTCCACCGCCAGCTCCCCGGCGAACATCTGCTGGCCCGCCACCGGGTTCAGGCCGATGTGGGTGGTGATGAGGCTCTTGACCCGGTGCTCGTTGATGAGCCGCCCCAGGCCCTGGTCGGGCATGCCGCCGGACACGGCGATGGCGTCAATGTCCTTCACGCCCTTCTCCAGCAGGCCGGTGATGAGCTCCTCGGCGGACAGCTCCCCGTGCCAGTCGCCGAACATGATGGTCTGGCCGTCCCGGAACTTTTCCAGGGCGGCTTCCTTGGTCACTACCTTCGATTTCAATTGAGGTCCCGCCTTTCTCTCAACGTTTTCTGTTATTTCCCCTGGAACACGGCCTTGCGCTTCTCCATGAACGCCTTGCAGCCCTCCTGGAAATCCAGGGAGGCGGCGCACTCCCGCTGGGTGGGCACCTCCGTCTCGTCCAGCCACTGTTTGTAGTCGGCGTAGACGGCGCTGTACAGCTGCTTCTTGATGTTCTTATAGGAGATCAGCGGACCGGCGGCCAGCTTCCTGGCCAGCTTCATGGTGGCCGCGTCCAGCTCCTCCACGGGAACCACCTGATAGGCCAGCCCCCAGTCCTTGGCCTCCTGGGCGGTGACGGGGCGGCCGGTGGCAGCCAGCTCCATGGTGCGGGCGGTGCCGATGGCCTTGGCCAGCAGGTAGGTGGCCCCGGTGTCCGGCACCAGACCCAGGTTGACAAAGGCCAGAATGAACTTGGCGTTGTCGGCGCAGACCATAAAGTCGCCCCCCAGGGCCAGACTGACCCCGGCCCCCGCCGCCGCGCCGCACACGGAGGTAATCACCATCTTGCTCATCCGCTTCAGGCCGTCGGCCACGGCGCCCACCTTGCTGATGAGCCCGTCCATATTGACCTCGCCCCCCGCCTGAATGAGCTGATAGAAATAGCCGATGTCGCCGCCCGCGGAGAAGGCCTTGGGCGCGCCCTTGATGACCACCACCCTCACCGCGGGGTCCCTCTCGGCCTGGTCCACCACATACATCAGCTCGTCCGCCATCTGCTCGTCGATGGCGTTCAGGTTTTTCAGGTAGTTCATGGTGATGACCGCAATGCCGTCCTCCACGGCGTAGACCAGCTTTTTCAGTTCCATACTCGTACCGGCTCCTTTCCATATCCTGTTGATGCCCTGCTGTTTCGCCGGGGCCTCCCGGCCCTCGCCCGGCTGTGGAAATGCGGCTTGACACCCTCTGCCGAATTTTGTATAATTTGGACAAAGCTGTTTAAGCGCGCTCTCCCACTGTTGTGAGCATTGTAGCACAGCCTGTGTGCCCGGAGCGGGAACGAACCGTGATTAAAGCGTGAATTTTTGTGGGAGCGAACAAATATATTTTTTATCTTTTTGACCTCATTGTCAAAATTCACAAAGGAGTGGATTTCTGTGCTGTTCCAGGACCCCGGCGGGGCGGCGGCCTTCTTCCAGGAATTCCAGAAGAGGGGGCTTTATTCCGCCCTCCAGGCGGAGGGCGGCGCCATTCTGACCCTCTCCCGCCGGGACGGGCCCCGCATCCAGGGGATTGACGCCGGCCAGGGCCTGGGCGGGGAGCTGTGCCGGGCTCTGTGCCGCCGGCATGGGGAGGCCATGGGAGCGGTGTCCCGGGCGGAGGCCGTCACCGACCGGGATACCGGAGTACATATGGCGGTGGTCCGGCTGTCCCCCAGGGTGCTCGCCGTCTTTTTCCGGCGGGGACAGCCCTTCTCCGAGGGAGAGCTGTCCTGGGCCAAGCGCTTCCTGGACCTCTGCTATGAAAAGGTCCTGCTGTTCCGGGACCTGTGCCGGGCCAACGAATATATCAGCCGCATCTCCGGCGGGGCCAAGGGCGGACCCCAGGTTTTTCTGCGCGCCTTCGGCCGGTTCGACGTGTTCGCCAACGGGCGGCTGGTGGACATCTCCTCCGCCAAGGCCAAGGAGCTGCTGGCCCTGTGCGTGGACCACCGCGGCGGAGACGTAACCATGGAGGAGGCAATTGACAAGCTGTGGGGCGACCGGGCCTACGACCAGCGCTCCAAAAATCTCTACCGGAAGACGGTATCCTACCTCCGGCGTCTATTTGAGAATTTGGGGTGCCCAGAGGTCTTTTCCACCGCCCGGGGGCGGTGCCACCTGAACCGGGAGCTGGTGGACTGCGACTATTTCCGCTATCTGTCCGGCGGGCCCGTCCATTTCACCGGGGAATACCTGTCCAATTACCCCTGGGCGGAGGAGACCGCCGCGTGGCTGGCTCACCGTCAGGCGGCCCAGGGATGACGGAGCGGGAACCCCCGGCGCCCTGCGTATCATGAAGCGCGACACACCCGCCCCCGTCCGCAGGACGGGGGCGGGTGTCTGTCCGATCCGGTTTATCTGCCGGTAAGCTCCATAAGCCGCCGCAGGCGCATGGAATCAGCGCTTCCTTTACTCCACCGTCACCGATTTGGCCAGATTCCGGGGCTTGTCGATGTCGCACCCCCGCATGAGGGCGATATAGTAGGCCAGCAATTGCAGCGGCGCCACCCCCAGCGAGGGCAGCAGCAGCTCGTCGGTGTCCGGGATGGCGATGAGGCCGCTGGCCACCCTGCCCATCTCCTCCACGTGCTCCTCCGTGGTCAGGGCCAGCACATCCGCCCCCCGGCTCTTCACCTCCACCACGTTGCTCATGGCCTTCTCAAACAGCCTGGCATAGGTGGCCACCGCCACCACCAGGGTGCCGTCCTCAATGAGGGAGATGGTGCCGTGCTTCAATTCGCCGGAGGCGTAGGCCTCGGAGTGGATATAGGAGATCTCCTTCAGCTTCAGCGACCCCTCCAGCCCCAGGGCGTAATCCACGTTGCGGCCGATGAAGAAAATGGACTCGTGGTTGAAGTACTGAGAGGCGTAATACTGGATGTCCTCCCGGCGCTCCAGCACCCGCTCCAGCTTGGAGGGAAGCAGCAGCAGCTCTCGCACCGCCGCCCGGTAGCGCTCCTCCGCCACCGTGCCCAGCCGCCGGGCCAGGTACAGCCCCAGCAGGTCCAGCACCGCCAGCTGGGTGGAGTAGGCCTTGGTGGTGGCCACGGCGATCTCCGGCCCCGCCCAGGTGTACAGCGTCTCGTCGGACTCCCGGGCGATGGAGGACCCCACCACGTTGACGATGGACAGGATCTTCCCGCCCAGCCGCCGGGCCTCCCGGAGGGCGGCCATGGTGTCCAGGGTCTCGCCGGACTGGCTGATGACCACCACCAGAGTTTGGGGGGTGACGATGGGCTCCATGTACCGGAACTCGGAGGCCAGCGTCACCTCCACCGGCCGCCTCAGCAGCCGCTCCAGGTTGTACTTGCCCACCATGCCCACGTGGTAGGAGGACCCGCAGGCCACCACGTACAGCCGGTCTATGTTCTGGATGAACGCTTCGTCCAGGGAGAAGCCGGGCAGCTCCACCTCCCCGTCCTTGAGCCGGGGGAAGATGGCCCGGCGCAGGGCCTCGGGCTGCTCCATGATCTCCTTGAACATGAAGTGCTCATAGCCGCCCTTTTCCGCCGCGTCGATCTCCCAGTCCACATGGGAGACCTCCTTGTCCACCGGCTGGAGCAGATGGTTGTAGCAGGTCACGCCCTGCCGGGTGAGCACCGCCAGCTCCCCGTCCTCCATATAGATCACTTCACGGGTGTGCTTGATGATGGCGGTGACATCGGAGGCCAGGAAGTTGAAGCCCTCCCCCAGGCCCAGGATCAGCGGGCTGTCCTTGCGCACGGCGATGAGCTTTTCCGGCTCGTCGGCGCAGATGATGCCCAGAGCGTAGGCCCCCTCGATGCGGTGGAGCACCCGGCCCACGGCCTTGAGGATGTCCCCCTCGTAGAAATACTCGATGAGCTGGGCCACCACCTCGGTGTCCGTTTCGGAGGCGAAGGGCACCCCCTGTCCGATGAGAAACTGCTTGAGCTGGGCGTAGTTCTCAATGATGCCGTTGTGGACCACGGCGATTTTTCCGCTGCGGCTCACCTGGGGGTGGGAGTTCACGTCCGAGGGCGCGCCGTGGGTGGCCCAGCGGGTGTGGCCGATGCCCAGCGCGCCGTGGATGGCCGCGCCGCCTTGAATCAGATCGGACAGCACCCGCAGGCGGCCCTTGGCCTTGGCCACCTCCAGCCTCTCCCCGTCAAAGACGGCCACCCCCGCCGAGTCGTATCCCCGGTACTCCAGCCGGGCCAGCCCGTCCAAGAGAATGGGCGCGGCCTCCTCGCTTCCAACAAATCCCACAATTCCACACATGTTACATCAGTCCTTCCCTCACTGGGGGTTGAGCTCCAGATATTTTTGGTCGATGTGGCTGTCCACCTGTAGGGACAGCTCCAGGGCGTCGTTATACCCCATTTTTTTGTTCCGGTTGTTCATGGCGGCCACCTCGATGACCACCGCCAGGTTCCGCCCCGGCCGCACCGGGATGGTCAGGGTGGGCACCCGCACGTCCAGCAGGGTGGTGAAGTGCTCCTCCGCCCCCAGGCGGTCGTAGAGCTTGCCGTCCTGCCAGATCTCCATCTCGATGACCATGTCGATGGCGCTGTCGAACTTGACGGCGGACATGCCGAACAGCCGCCGCACGTCCACCACGCCGATGCCCCGCAGCTCAATATAGTGCCGGATGAGCTCCGGCGCGGTGCCCACCAGTCCGCCGGCGGGGCTACGGCGGATCTCCACCGCGTCGTCGGC
This sequence comes from uncultured Oscillospiraceae bacterium, assembly GCA_910577525.1. Taxonomy (GTDB): domain Bacteria; phylum Bacillota; class Clostridia; order Oscillospirales; family Oscillospiraceae; genus Enterenecus. The sequence goes on from CAJTLI010000007.1 coordinate 27,180, forward strand.
GATGAGCCGGTGGCCCCGCTTGACCAGCTCGATGGCGGTCTCGCTCTTGCCGATGCCCGACTCCCCCGCCAGCAGCACCCCCTCGCCGTACACCTCCACCAGCACGCCATGGCGGGTGATGGTGGGGGACAGGGCGGTGCGCAGATAGGCGATCATGGTGCTCATGATGCTGGAGGTGTTCTCCTGAGTGCTGAGGATGGCCTGGTCGTGCCGCCTGGCCATCTCCATGCACTCGGGGTACGGCTTCAGCCCCCGGGCAAAGATCACCGCCGGGGTGTGGTAGGAAAACAGGGTGTCGAACACCGCCGCCCGCTTTTCCTGGGTGATCCCCTCCAGGTAGGAGATCTCCACCAGGCCCAGCAGCTGCATCCGCTCCCGGTCGAAGTAGTCGAAAAAGCCGGTGAGCTGGAGGCCGGGCCGGTTCACATCGTCGATGGTGATGAGCTTTTCCCGGTAGCCCTCCGGGCCGTACAGCACGTCTAAGTGGAAGTTGTCAATGATGGTGCCCAGCTTGATGCCAACTTTGCCCGCCACTGCGGTCACGCTCCTCTTCTGAATATATTCATTTTGTATTCTACCACATACCTTCCCCGAAAAAAATAGCAAATCCATCAAATTCGCACTTGATTTTTCCGCCCCGCTATGGTAGCATAATGTAGTTGTCTATTAAGTGAATTTCAACCAGCGAGGAGGTTAGTCAATATGGCCAAATGCGAGTTCTGCGGCAAAGGCGTGAACTTCGGCATCCAGGTGTCCCACTCCCACCGCCGCTCCAACCGTTCCTGGAAGCCCAACGTCAAGCGCGTCAAGGCTGTGGTGGACGGCGCGCCCAAGCACGTCTATGTGTGCACCCGCTGCCTCCGCTCCGGCAAAGTCACCCGCGCTGTTTAAATCAGCGAATATCACCTGATTTCACCGCCTGCGGGCGGCAAAACACTGCGAGGCGTTTCAAAAACAGGACCCTGTGCCGTCTGCACAGGGTCCTGTTTTTATTGTTCCCCGTTTTTTTCGCTCTCCGCCTCGGGCGCGGGCTCTCCCTCCGCCTTTGGCTCGGGCGCGGCCTCCTTCCTGCGGAAGCTGAACCTGCGCTCCGTCCCCTTGACAAGGCGCACCATGTTCCCCCGGTGCCCCCACAGCAGCAGCCCGCCCATAACGGCGGCCAGCAGCAGGATCAGCGGGTCCCGGTACACCAGCCAGGAGACAACGATAAAGGACGCGCCCCCCCAGCAGGAGCCCAGGGACACATACCGGGTGGCCGTCACCAGGACGATGAACCCCAGCCACACCGTCAGGGGGATGATCCAGCTGGGCCATACGCCGTCCCCGCCGATGCCGATCATAATGGCCACGGCGCTGCCGGACAGCACCCCCTTGCCCCCCCGGAACTGGAAGGTGCAGGGAAACATGTGGCCGATCATGCAGAACGCCCCCGCCCAATACTTGGACAGCGTCACCAGCTCCGGCGAGATGTGCCCGGCGATGAACATGGCGAACAGCACCGCCAGAACGGCCTTCACCGCGTCGCTGAGAATCACCGCCAGCGTCAGCGGCCCCCCAAAGGTCCGGTAGAAGTTGGTCAGGCCCGCGTTGCCGCTGCCGTGGTCCCGGATATCGTCCCGCAGGATGTAGCGGGACACCACCACGGCCCCGTTGAAGCACCCCAGGAAATAGGACACCACGGCCACGCCGGCCGCCGCCACCGCCAGCCAGCCGGGGCTCACTCCGGCGGCCTCCAGCATCTGAGAATTCAGCATGGTCAATCCTCCTTGTCTCCCTTTTGTCGGATGGTGATGCGCACCGGAGTGCCGGTCAGGCCAAAGGTGGCCCGGATCTGGTTCTCCAGGTAGCGCTGATAGGAAAAATGAAACAGCTGCGCGTCATTGCAGAAGATGACGAAGTGGGGCGGCTTCACCCCGATCTGGGTCATATAGTAGATTTTCAGCCGCTTTCCCTTGTCGGTGGGGGGCTGAACCCGGGCCTGGGCGTCGCTCAGCACCTGGTTGAGCACCCCGGTGGGGATGCGCATAGCCGCCTGGTTCACCACATTGTCGATGAGTCCGAAGAGCCGGTCCACCCGCTGGCCCGTCAGGGCCGAGATAAACAGCACCGGGGCGTAGGTCATATAGGAGAGGTCCCGCCGGACGTCCTCCTCCATGCGCTGCATGGTCTTGCCGTCCTTCTCGATGGCGTCCCACTTGTTCACCACGATGATGCAGGCCTTCCCCGCCTCGTGGGCCAGTCCGGCCACCTTGGTGTCCTGCTCCGTGACCCCCTCCTGAGCGTCGATCATGATGACGCACACGTCGCTGCGCTCGATGGCCATGGTGGCCCGGAGGACGGAGAACTTCTCCACCCGGTCGTCCACCCTGGACTTTTTCCGCATTCCGGCGGTGTCGATGATGAGATACTTTTGGCCGTTTTTCTCCAGATAACTGTCCACCGCGTCCCGGGTAGTGCCCGCCACGTCGGAGACAATGACCCGCTCCTGGCCCAGAATCCGGTTCACCAGGGAGGACTTGCCCACGTTGGGCTTGCCGATGATAGCCACCTTGATGACATCGTCCCCTTCCTCCTCCTGATCCTCCGGGGGGAAGAATTCAAAACAGGCGTCCAGCAAATCGCCGGTGCCGTGGCCGTGAACGGCGGAGACGGGGAAGGGGTCCCCCAGCCCCAGGTTGTAGAACTCGTACATCTCCGGGTCGTTGAGGCCGGTGGAGTCCATCTTGTTCACCGCCAGCACCACCGGCTTCCCGGAGCGCTGAAGCATTCCGGCCACCTCCTGATCGGCGGCGGTCATGCCCGTTCGGATGTCGCACACAAAGACGATGACGGTGGCGGAGGCGATGGCAATCTCCGCCTGCTCCCGCATGAAGGACAGAATTTGGTTGTCCGTCCCCGGCTCAATGCCGCCGGTGTCCACCAGGTCGAAGGCGCGGCCCCGCCACTCCGCCTGGGCGTACAGCCGGTCCCGGGTGACGCCGGGGGTGTCCTCCACGATGGACAGGCGTTTGCCCGTCAGCTTATTGAACAGCATGGATTTGCCCACATTGGGGCGGCCCACGATGGCCACCAGGGGCTTTGCCATGGGGTATCCCTCCTAACGGCTGAGCTGATTCCTGAACGCCCAGCCTCTGTCAAGGACAGCACCGGGCAAAATTTCACACATTTTAATGTAGTATATCAAATCTGTTGAAAAAAAGATAGGGGAAAACCCAAAATTTTTGGGGCGAAAGCAACAAAAAAGCTGCCGTCCCACGGCAGCTTTTTTCGTCTATTACTTCTCGGCAGGGGCGACCTCACGGCCATTATAGCTCATGCAGTTCTTGCACACGCGATGGGGCAGGGTGACGGTACCGCACTTGGGGCAGGTGTTGATACCGGGAGTCTCCAGCTTCCATACGGAGCTGCGGCGCTTGTTCCTGCGCTGCTTGGATACTTTACTCTTCGGGACGGCCATTTTGACACCTCCTTATTTGGTCAATGTCCGCGGACATACAGCCTACTGATCTGATCCTCCCTCTGGCTCCAGCAGCTGGGACAGCTTGGCCCAGCGGGGGTCGATTTCCTTTCTGCACCGGCACGCCTCCACATTCAAGTCCGCGCCGCAGCCGGGACAAAGGCCCTTGCAATCCTCAGAGCAGAGGTTTTTTGTGTCCATCTCGAGGAGGAATACCTCCCGCATCAGCCCATCCAGCTCCAGCTCGCCCTCTGCGTTCAGCAGGACGATTTCGTCGCTCTCGCCGTTGGCCAGCTCAAAGGCCAACAGGGTCTCGTACTCCACCGTTTTTTCCCGCTCAAAGGGCTTGGCGCACCGGTCGCAGACCAGCGACAGCACCGTATCCAGCCGGGCTGTCAGCGCCAAGGCTCCCGCCCGGTTGCGCACCTCTCCCTTGACGCGGACAGGGTTTGCAAAGGGCTTTCCCCCATACCACTCCAGATCGGACAGATCCACCTGGAGCGCGAAGGGCAGCGCCCCGCCGGGCTGCTGGGCTAAGGGCTTCAAATCCAGTTTCATGGCACACCTCGCATAATGGCACGACTGGTATTATACTAGACCTGGCCGGAAATGTCAAATATTTTCCGCAATATTTTGTGTTTTTTTCGGTTCTTTTTTCTCATAAGAAAGAGGAACCGCTATCCCTTGAGGAACGCCTCCAGCCGGTCCATCCCCCTTTTAATATTGTCCAGGCTGACGGCGTAGGACCAGCGGACAAAGCCGGGCGCGCCCATGCCCTCGCCGGGCACCGCGGCCACCAGGCCGTGCTTGAGCAGGGCGGCGCAGAAGTCCTCGCTGCTGCCGATTCTTTCACCGCAAATTCTCCGGCCCAGCTGCCGCTCCACGTTCATCATGATATAGAACGCGCCCTCCGGCTTGAGGCAGCTGACGCCCTCCATGTCGTTCACCCGCTCCACGAGATAGTTCCGGCGCTCCTCAAAGGACCGGCGCATGGCCTCCACGCAGTCCTGGGGGCCCGTCAGCGCCGCTGCCGCCGCCGCCTGGGACACGGAGCTGGGGGAGCCGGTGGAGTGGCTCAGGTAATTGGCCATCACCCCGGCAATCCGCTCCTCCGCCAGCAGGTAGCCGATCCGCCACCCCGTCATGGCGTAGGACTTGGATACGCCGTTGATGAGGACGGTGCGCTCCTTCGCGTCCTCCCCCAGCGCGGCCACAGAGGTAAATTCCGCCCCATCATACATCAGATTGCAGTAGATCTCGTCGGAGATGATATAGATATCCCGCTCCGCGCACACCCTGACGATGGCCGCCAGCTCCTCTTTGGAGTAGACCATTCCGGTGGGGTTGCAGGGGTTGTTGAGGATGAGGGCCTTGGTTTTGGGGGTGATGGCGGCGGCCAGCTGGTCCGCCGTCATTTTAAATCCGGCGGGCTCCCGGGCGGTGACCACCACCGGCGCGCCCCCCGCCATTTTGATGAGCTCCAGGTAGCTCACCCAGAAGGGGGCGGGCAGGATCACCTCGTCGCCGGGGTCCACCAGGGCCCGCAGGGCGATATACACACAGTGCTTGGCCCCGCTGGTGACAACCGCCTGGGAGGGCCGGTAGTCCAGGCCGCAGTCCTCCCGCAGCCGGCGGCAGATGGCCTCCTTCAGCTCCAGGGTGCCGGAGGCGGGGGTGTAGCGGGTGATATTTTCCGCGATGGCCCGGTCCGCCGCCGCCTTGATGTGGTCCGGGGTGTTGAAATCCGGCTCACCGGCCCCGAAGCCGATGACATCCACGCCCTCCGCCTTCATTTTTTTGGCCAGCGCGTCCATGGCCATGGTGCTGGACGCCCGCACCGCAGAGGCGATTTGAGCAAGTTTCTTCAAGGGAATCCCTCCAGAGTTCTGTTTTACGCATATTATATGCCTCGTCTTGCAGAATTGCAAGGGTTTTCCCGTCCAAAAACAAAGGTTTTGCAATCAGCACAAAGCCCCATTGCATTTTGTCAAAAAACCTCCCCGTCTGCCCAACGGGACGGGGAGGTCTCCGGCAGTCAGCGCCGGGTGTTTTTGCGGTATAAATAATACAGGCCCTTCACCAGCAGGTCGTGGTCATACTTGATCTCCCGGCGGCACAGGCGGTACAGGGCCGGGGCCCGCCCCCCCGTGGCCACCACCGCGGCGGCGGGGGCGCCGGCGGCCTCCTCCAGGGACTCGATCACCCGGTCAAAGGCCCCGCTGTAGCCGTACAGCACCCCCGCCCGCATGGAGTCCACCGTATTCCGGCCCAGGGGGGTGTCCACCTGGGCCATGGAAATTTGGGGGAGCTGGGCCCCGTTTTGGGACAGGGCCTCCAGGGCGATGTCCACCCCGGGCATGATGGCACAGCCCTCGAAGGCCCCGGCGCTCAGGTAGGAGAAGGTGACGGCGGTGCGGGAGTTGATGACGATGGCCGGGGCGGGATAGAGGGCGGAGGCCGCCACGCAGGAGGCCACGATGTCGCTGCCCAGCTGGTCGTGGACCTCCGCCTTGATGTTCAGCCCCGTTTTCAGCCCCGGCCCCACCACCAGGGGGGGCTTGCCGGTGAGCCGCCGCAGGGTCCGGGCGTAGATGCCGGTGATGGGGGGCACCACGCTGGACAAGATCGCCCCGTCCACCCCGCCCAGGTCCGCCCGGTAGAGGGCGAACACCCCCATCAGGTCGATGGCACAGCGGTCGTCGGTCATTTTGGCGTCGGTCTCCAGCTCCGACTGGAAGGACAGCACCCCCTCCCCGGTGAACAGGGCGATGGTGGTGCGGATGTTGCCGATATCAATGGCCAAAATCATGTCCTCTCTCCCCTTCTCTCTATCCATTCAGTATATCCATAACCCGCCGGTATTTGTCTCGGTAGAGCTCCCTGCTCCGGGGCGACAGCTTTTGAAAGCTCCGCTCCAGCTTTTCCTTCACGAATTTCTTCCCTTCCTCGAACTCCATGCCCCGCTCCCGGTAGGCCAGATAAAGCAGGCCCGGCAGGCTGTCAAAATGAGAGACCGCGTCCGCGTCCGCCACGCACAGCTCCTCCACGCTCTCCCGGTCCAGAGGCACGCTGCCCCGGTGGCTGCGAATGCAGTTCTGCACCAGCGCAATCTTTTCCGGCTCATAGTCCCATTGGGAGAGAATGCCTTGGGCCATCACCGCCCCATGGATGTGGTGGTCGGGATACAGGCTGTAATCGGTGACAGACGCAATATCATGGAGCCACGCCGCAATCATCACAACCTCTTTGTCCGCCCCATACCGCTCCGCCAAAAAAGCCCCATTTTTGACCACCGCCTCAATATGCTCGTATACGCCCATCCCAAATTGATTGGAGGGCTGCTCACAGCGGTGCCGGAGCTCTCCCCGCAGATAATTCAAAATATCATTTCTCATCCCGATTACCCCTTATACAGCCTATTTTATCACGGGAGGACGCTCTTTGCAAGGAGGCAATGGAACGGCCGGAACGTCTCTGTCCCGGCCGTTTGCTCAGATATTTGCGCGGATGATCTCACCCATCTTTTTGGTCCCGATGACGCTCTCCCCCGCCCGGGCGATGTCCGCGGTGCGCCAGCCGTCCGCCAGCGCCTGGTCCACCGCCGCCTCAATGGCGTCCGCCTCGGCGGCCAGCTGGAAGGAGTAGCGGAACATCATGGCGGCGGACAGGATGGTGGCGATGGGGTTGGCCTTGTCCTGGCCCGCGATGTCCGGGGCGGAGCCGTGGATGGGCTCGTACAGCGCCGGGGCCCCGTCCCCCATGGAGGCGGAGGGCAGCAGCCCGATGGAGCCGGTGACCATGGACGCCTCGTCGGACAGGATGTCGCCGAACATGTTCTCGGTGACGACGACATCAAACTGCCCCGGGTCCCGGACCAGCTGCATGGCGCAGTTGTCCACCAGCACGTCCTCGTAGGCCACGTCGGGGTATTCCTCCGCCAATCTGTGCATCACCGACCGCCACAGCCGGGAGGTCTCCAGCACGTTGGCCTTGTCCACGCTGGACACCTTTTTCCGGCGAAGGCGGGCCATCTCGAAGGCCCGGCGGCCGATGCGCTCGATCTCCTTCTCCGAGTAGGCCATCAGGTCGGTGCACTCCACCCCCCGGCCCTCGGTCTGGTAGCGGTCCCGCTTGCCGAAGTAGATGCCCCCGGTGAGCTCCCGGACCATGAGCAGGTCGATGCCCTTTTCCGCCGTCTCCTTTTTCAGAGGGCAGGCGTCGGCCAGGGCGGGGCGCAGGGCGGCGGGGCGCAGGTTGGCGTACAGCCCCAGATCCTTGCGGATGGCCAGCAGGGCGGTCTCCGGACGCTGTTCAGCCGGTTTATCGCTGCCCCACTTGGGGCCGCCCACCGCACCCAGCAGCACCGCGTCGCAGGCTTTGCACAGCTCGGCGGTGCCCTCCGGGTAGCTTTTGCCCACCGCGTCGGTGGCGCAGCCCCCCATGAGCACATCCACATACTCAAAGGTGTGGCCGAATTTCCCGCCCACCCGGTCGATGACCTTCACCGTCTCATTGACGATCTCCGGGCCGATGCCGTCCCCCCGGATCAGCGCGATTTTATAGTTCATCCAAACCATCTCCCTGTTACTTCCTCAAATTCTTCGCCGGTCAGTTCGCTCTCCTCAAAAAACGCCCGTCCGCCTTGGACGCCCATGCAGATCTTGCACGGCCCATCCAGGTAATAGCCGGTATAGTGGTAGTCGGAGGGCTCAGCCGTCTGCACCAGCTCCGTCAGCCGGTCAGCCGCCAACCCGCTCAGCTCGTCCTGACTTCCGCCCACGGCGGGACCGGAGGGTCCCGCGTAAGCGTACAGATACCGGACCTCCCCGTCCTCTCCCCTGGCCTCCAGGTTGAACTGATATTGGTTCTCCAGATCGTCCGTCTCATAGGCCGGCGGGCCGAACAGCGTCAGCAGCCGCCCATAGGTCAGCGCGAAAGCCTCCTCGTTCAGCGCGCAAAGCCCCCGGATTTTCGACGCGCCGCCGGGATAGACGGCCTGATCCGCCTCATCCCCACCCAGGGCCCGAAATTGGAAGCTGCCGCTCATTTCGCCACCCCTCTCGCCTTCAGGGACTTCAGCAGCCCGCCGTGCTCAATGATGCCGTTGACAAACGCTGGGAAGGGCGCGGCCTGGAAGGTTTTGCCCGTGGTCTCGTTGACGATGGCGCCGCTTTGGAAGTCCACGCTGACGCTGTCCCCGGTGGAGATTCCGTCCACCGCCTCGGGGCACTCCAGGATGGGAAAGCCGATGTTGATGGCGTTGCGGTAGAAGATGCGGGCAAAGCTCTTGGCGATGACGCACTTCACGCCGCAGGCCTTGATGGCCAGGGGGGCGTGCTCCCGGCTGGAGCCGCAGCCGAAGTTGGCGCCGCCCACCACGATGTCCCCCGCCTCCACCGTGGAGGCGAAACCGGCGTCGATGTCCTCCATGCAGTGGGAGGCCAGGGACTTCTCGTCCGGGGCGTTGAGATACCGGGCCGGGATGATGACGTCGGTGTCCACGTTGTCGCCGTATTTGTAAATTTTCATATGTTGTCCTCCTTACGTTAAGGTCAAGGGCCTTCTTTTTCTTTCTGAGGAAAGAAAAAGAAGCAAAAAGAAAGACTTAAGGCGTTACGGCAGGGGCAATTTGGCAATGCATTACGTCGACCACGAGACAAAGATTATTTAGATAAAAATTTTTTAAACTTTTGTTGTCGTGGGGCTACGTTGTTCTTTTTCCCCGTCCGTCAGCGCGATAAAGCTCTTTTTCGGTTCCTTTTTCTCTCGAGAAAAAGGAACTACAGGCGGGCAGGGTCAGTGACTACGCCCGTCACAGCGCTTGCCGCCGCCACGGCGGGGCTGGCCAGGATAATCATGGAGCTGGTGGGACCCATGCGGCCCACAAAGTTCCGGTTGGTGGTGGAGACGGCCCACTCATCATCGGCCAGCACCCCCATATGTCCCCCCAGGCAGGGCCCGCAGGTTGGAGTGGACACCACCGCCCCCGCCTGGATGAAGTCGGCCACCAGACCCTCCGCCATGGCGTCCAGATAGATCTGCTGGGTGGCGGGGATGACGATGCACCGCACCCCCTCCGCCACCTTGCGGCCCTTGAGGATGGCTGCGGCCTCCCGCAGGTCCTTCAGCCGCCCGTTGGTGCAGGAGCCGATGACCACCTGCTGGATGGCCCTGCCCGCCGCCTCGTCCACCGTTTTCGTGTTGGAGGGCAGGTGGGGAAAGGCCACCGTGGGCCGCAGGGCGGACAGATCGATGGTGATCTCCTTCGCGTATTCCGCGTCCGGGTCGGCCTCAAAGGCGGTGAACTCCCGGCTGACCCGGCCCCTCAAATAGTCCAGGGTTTTCCCGTCCACCGGGAAAATGCCGTTCTTGGCCCCGGCCTCGATGGCCATGTTGCAGATGGTGAAGCGGTCGTCCATCTCCAGGGAGGACGCCCCCTCCCCCCCAAACTCCAGGGACTGGTACAGCGCGCCGTCCACACCGATCAGGCCGATGAGGTGCAGAATCACGTCCTTGCCGCTGACATAGGGGCCCAGCCGGCCCGTCAGGTTCACCTTGATGGCGGCGGGCACCTTGAACCAGGCCAGACCCGTGGCCATCCCCGCCGCCATGTCGGTGGAGCCCACACCGGTGGAAAACGCCCCCAGCGCGCCGTAGGTGCAGGTGTGGGAGTCCGCCCCGATGATGACCTCGCCGGGGGCGGCCAGCCCCTTCTCCGGCAGGAGGGCGTGCTCAATGCCCATCTGGCCCACGTCGTAGAAGTGGGTGACGGCGTGCTCCCTGGCAAATTCCCGGCAGGCGGCGCACAGCTGGGCGGACTTGATGTCCTTGCAGGGGGTGGAGTGGTCCAGCACAATGGCGATTTTGTCCCGGTCGAACACGGACGACAGCCCCGCCTTTTTGAACTCCGTGATGGCCACCGGGGTGGTGATGTCGTTGCCCAGCACCAGATCCAGCCGCCCCTCGATGAGCTGCCCGGCCTCCGCCCGGGGGAGCCCCGCGGCCCGGGCCAAAATCTTCTGGGTCATGGTCATGCCCATGGATATTCCTCCTCCAAATGTTTTTCACGCCCGCCCCCGGCGGGAGGTGGGTGCGAAGTGAAGCATTTTTCCCGTGCCCGCCCCGGAGAGGGCGGGTACAAAAAATTTTATGCACTTATTATGCCAAATCCGGCGGGGAAACAATGTAAACTGTGATACAGTTCAGCGGAAGAAAAGGAGGCGCGTTCCATGGCGGATTGGAATCTCCTGGCCGAGGGCCGGAGCCCGCGAATCTACCGGGCGGGGCGGCTGGTCTATCTCCAGGGCGCCCGGCCGGACTGCTTTTACTATCTGGTCTCCGGTTCGGTACGCAGCTTCATCAGCACCGGCGGCGGCGAGGAGCGGGTGCTGGCCGTCCACCGCTCGGGCGACCTGATGGGGGAGGCCTCCTTTTTCGACGGCTGTCCCCGAGTCACCTCCGCCATGGCGGTGGAGGACTGCCGGATTGTCGCCATCGACCGGGGACAGCTGGACGCCGCCCTCCAGCGCCACCCGGAGCTGGCCCTGCCCATGCTCCAATACCTGGCCCGGACGGTGCGGATGCTGTCCGACCATGTGGAAGCCGCCTCTCTGCCCGCCCGGCAGCGGGTGGTCCGGTGGCTGCTGAACCAGCCCAGCCGGCCGGACGGGACCCTCAAGGCCACCCACGAGGCCATCGGACAGGCGGTGGGCCTGTCCCGGGTGACGGTGAGCCGGACCCTGGGGGAGCTGGCCTGTCTGGGGGTGGTGGCGCTGGGCTACCGCTCGGTGTCGGTGCTGGACCGGACTGCACTGGAAGCCCTGGCCGAATAAGG
>CAJTLI010000007.1:38480-100376 GCA_910577525.1 uncultured Oscillospiraceae bacterium
CCCGCCGCAAAGCGGCGGGCGCTCCTTATTCCCGGTCAGTAGAATATTTCTACTTCAATCTCGCCAGTGACGCGATTCCAGCTCAGCACCAGCATCAGATTTTGGCTCAGGTGGATGGGCATCTCCATCTTTCGGAAGCCGCTTTTCACGCTAAACACATGCATCCCCGCCGGCAGGTCGACCCACAGCGTCACGCCGTTGTCCACATGGAGCCGCTCCACCCCGTCAATGAACACCTTCATGGTGGGATTGATCAGAAAATACTGATCCTTGCGCGCCACCGTCAGGCGGTAAACGGCCTGGCCTCCCGCCCCGGGCGCCGGCCCCGCCTGAGCTTGAGGGCCGGGGCCAAACGGACCAGCCTGCCGCTGCTGGCAGTTCACGCAGAGCTTGCCCCCATCGGGGATCAGTGCCCCGCACTTGATGCAAAACGCCATATTACAGCTCCCTTCTCTCTTTCTAAGAGCAGTTTATCTTATCAACGCCATCCGCTTTGCGGCGTTTTTACCTATTATATCCCATGTGCGGCGGAATTGCAAGGCCGACGGTCCATCCTCACAGGATAATGCAGATGAGTCCCCCGGACCCCTCGTTGATGATGCGCTGAAGGGTCTCCCGCAGCTTTTCCCGGGCCTCCTCCGGCATCCGCTTCAGCTTGCCGTTCAGGTCCTCCCCCACCAGCTCGTGGAAGGAGCGGCCGAAGATGTTGGAGTCCCAGATCTTCCCCGTGTCCCCCTCAAACTGCCGGAGCAGGTAGTCCACCATCTCCTCCGTCTGCTTTTCGGTGCCCATGATGGGGGACACCTCCGTTTTGATGTCCGCCCGGAGCATGTGGATGGAGGGGGCCGACGCCTTGAGACGGACGCCGTACCGGCCGCCCTGCTTGACGATCTCCGGCTCCTCCAGGGTCATCTCCTCCGGGTCGGGCATGACAATGCCGTAGCCGGTGGCCTCCACCTGGGCCAGCGCCCCCTTCACCTTCTCATAGCTGCGCTTCATACTGGCCATCTGGGTGAGCTGGTCGATGAGGTCGCCGTCGTCCCGGATCTCCAGGCCACACCGCTCGGACACCGTGGAGTAAAACAGCCCCCGGGGCAGCTCCAGGGTGGCGGTGACCACCCCGCTGCCCATATCCATCCGGTTGAGAAGGGCGGAGCTCACCTCCTCCCGGTCGCCCATGGCCAGCACCGCCCCCTCCGCGTCCCGCAGGCGCGTCAGGCCCGCCGTCTCCTCCCGGATCATGGCGTACAGCCCGCTCTTGATGGGATGGTCAAAGGGGAGCACATCCACCCAGGGGGGCAGGAACAGGTCCATCTGCTTCAGGGGGAACTCGTGGAGCACCCCCCGGATGATCTCGCTCACCGCCCCCTCGTCCAGGGTGAGGCAGTTCACCGCCAGGCAGGTCACGTCATAGCGCTCGGCGATGTCCGCCTGGAGGGTCTGGGCCCGCTCGCCATAGGGCTCGGCGGAGTTGAGCAGCACCATAAAGGGCTTGCCCAGCCCTCTCAGCTCGCTGATGACCCGCTCCTCCGCCTCCAGGTAGTCCTCCCGGGGGATGTCGGTGACGGAGCCGTCAGTTGTCACCACGATGCCGATGGTGGAGTGGTCGGTGATGACCTTTTGGGTGCCGTATTCCGCCGCCTGGGTCATGGGGATCTCGTGGTCAAACCAGGGGGTGGTGACCATCCGGGGCTGCTCCCCCTCCATCTGGCCCAGGGCGCTGGGCACCATGTAGCCCACGCAGTCGATGAGCCGGACGGAGAACACCCCGCCGTCCTCCATGGCCATCTCCACGGCCTCCTCGGGGACAAACTTGGGCTCGGCGGTCATCACCACCCGGCCCGAGCCGCTCTGGGGCAGCTCATCCCTGGCCCGGTCCCGGAGATAGGTGTTCTCAATCTTGGGCAGCACCAGGGTCTCCATAAACCGCTTGATGAAGGTGGATTTTCCGGTGCGCACCGGCCCCACCACGCCGATATAGATGTCGCCCTGGGTGCGCTGGGCGATATCCTCATATAACTTGTTTTCCACTGCTGAACCCTCCTCACGTATCCTCATCGACGGGCCGGGATGAGCAGCAGCGTTCCCGCCGCCGCTTCCTCTCCGGGCAGGCTGTTGGCCGAGCAGATGTCGGCCACGGTGGAGCCGCAGGCCTTGGCGATGTCCCACAGGGCCTCTCCCCGCTCCACCCGGCGGATCACCACCGAGGGCCGCGCCCCCGGCTCCTCCGCCGCGCCTGACTTCACGTCGGTGACGCAGCTCACCTGCTCCTCTCTGGTGAGGGTCCAGCCAAACTCCGCCTCAAAGCGCACCTCCAGTCCGCCGGTGACGGGGACGGCGGTGGCCTCCCCCACCGCCCGGCAGCGGCAGGCGCACTGGCACCCCTCGGGCACCTCCACCCGGCAGGCCACGGGTATGTCCGTCTCCACGCCGCACAGGGCGTCGTCCTCGCTGAGATACAGAACGGATGCGCTCACCTGGGCGGTGAACTCCATGCCGCCCTCCGCCGGGGCCCCGGCCAGAGAGGACACCACCGCCGCGCAGTCCAGCACCTGCTTGGCCGGAATGCCGGACTCGCACAGCTTCCGGCCCATCTCCCGCCGGGACAGCCGCTCCGCCAGGGTGCACAGCCGCACAGGGGCCCGCTCCACATCGATGGGCTTGCCCACGCAGTAGGCGTCGCTGATGAGGGACAGGGCCCTTCGCTCCCACACCGCCGCCTGGGCCAGTATCTCGAAGGCGGCCTCCAGCTCCCCGTTCCGGGCCCGGCAGTCCACGTTTTTCAGCGCCACCGCCACCTCGGGCTCCGCCTCGTCGGGCAGCTCCCCCACGTCCAGAATCTGGGAATAGGGCAGCTCGAACCGGGTCTGGCAGACTTCCTCGCCGGAGCGGTACACCGCGGACAGCTCCACGTCCCCCTTGAGCACCAGCTTTTTCCCGATGAACTTTGCGTCCCAGCTGCCCATCTCCGCCCGGCACAGCAGCAGCTCCTCAATCTCAGGCCGGGAGGCGGGGGGCCGGAGCACGTCGGAGAAGGTAAAGCTCTTTTCCACCACGTCCGGAATCACGCAGCACTTCCGGGGCGATACCAGCTTTTGCAGCCCCTCCGCCCCGCCGCCCGTGAGGTCGGCGGACAGCTCCCGGCGCTCCCGGTCATAGACCGCCGCCCACACCGACAGCGACACCCGCACCAGGATCTTCCGGGGGTTGAGGGTCCGGGCGTCCGCCGCCGGCGCCTGAAGGTCCGCCATCACCGGGCAGCCCCCGTGGAACTTTGGGTCGTCCCGGACGCACTGGAAGGGGATCGTCACCTCCAGGGACCGGGGCGGTTCCTTCTCCCCTCCTTCCCCCTCCGGTATGTACAGCACCGTCACCCGGGCGCTGCCGGTGAGGCGGAGGGTTCCCTCCCCCAGCTCCTTATCCTTTAAAAAAACCTTGCCGGACGCCGCGACAATCCTGGCGATGTCCGGACAGGCGTCGGGCACGATGCTCTCCAGGGTCTCCTCCTGGGTAAAGGCGGCGTACGCCGCGCATCGATACCCCTCCAGCGTGACCCGCTGCAGCTCCATATCCATAGGCTTCCTCCCCTTGCACGTATTCTGTTGTCCACTATATGAGAGGCCCGCCCCGGATATGACGCGCTGAGGGACGCACGGATGAAATGCGTCTGCGGCGATTTCATCAGTCCTTCCTTAATTCATCCCGAATATCCTGCGCATCAGGCCGCACAGCGCCTTGGGAAACTTCACCACGACCACCCGCATGGAAACACCCCCCTCTCTCGCCTCTGAAAGATACCCCAGTATATGGAGGGAAGGGCTGTCCTGTGCATATCGACGAAGCGGATTTGACTTTATGCACAATTTTAAATGTCCATTTTTGGTAATATCGTACAGCCATCCACTTCCCTTTCCCCTTGTACTGTAGTATACTAGTTTCAGAAAGGAGGCGATAACATGTTTGATATCCAGGATCTGAAAAACATGGAGGAGCGGAATGGCGCGGATGAACGCGAGCTGAACGTCTTCTGCTACTTCGCCTATTACCCCTATATCAACGGCTGATCCGGGGGTAATCACAACGACTAGGAGGATGGACCTCACCGGTGAGCGCCCATCTCAAATACAGAGCGGGACGCCTCTTTCCCTGTGGAAAGGGGCGTCCCGCTTGTCATTTTTTCCTGGTCTCCCATTCCGGGATCTCCTTGGCCTGCTCGTACAGCCGGACATAGCTCCTGTGGCGGCTGAGGGCGATCGTTCCCTCCGCCACCGCCTCCCGCACGGCGCAGCCCCGCTCCTTCACGTGGGCGCAGCCCTGGAACCGGCACCGCTCCAGATAGGGGCCGAACTCCCGAAAGGCGGTGGCCAGCTCCTCTTTGGGAATGGCCTCCATCTGCTCCACGTCGAAGGCGGAAAAGCCCGGCGTGTCCGCCACCAGCCCGCCGGCCACGGGGAACAGCTCCACATGCCGGGTGGTGTGACGGCCCCGGCCCAGCTTTTCGCTGACCTCCCCCACCTGAAGCCGAAAGTCCGGCCCCAGGGCGTTGAGGATGCTGGACTTGCCCACCCCGGAATTCCCGGTGAAGGCGGACACCTTGCCGGCGATTGCCCCGGCCAGGGCGTCCAGCCCCTCCCCCGTCCCGGCGCTCACCTGGAGGGCGGAAAAGCCCGCCTGGCGGTAGAGCCGGGCCAGCTCCTCCGCCCGCTCCAGGTCGCACTTGTTGAAGACGATGAGGGGCTCGCACCCCTTCCACTCCGCCATGGCCGCCATGCGGTCGATGAGAAAGGGGTCCGTCACCGGGACCGCCCCGGAGCACACGATGACCATCTGGTCGATGTTGGCCACGGCGGGTCGGCTGAACTCATTTTTCCGGGTCAGGACGGCGTCCACCATCCCCGTGCCGTCCTCCAGCCGGGTGATCTCCACCCGGTCGCCCACCAGGGGGGTGAGCCGCCGGTGGCGCAGCTTTCCCCGTCCCCGGCAGGGGATGGGCGCTCCCTCCCCCGTATCCACGTAGTAAAACCCGCTGAGGGCCTTGACAATCTGTCCCCTCATGCCTCAGAACTGGATGGGCTCACTCTTCACCAGCGCCCCGTTGATATAGGTATACACGATTTGGAGGCCGGAGCCCGTAATCGTCTTGCTCACGCTGTCGTTGATGTTGGCGTCCACCGCCCCGTGGAACTGCTCCTCCTCCCCCACCACGATGCGCACGTCCACCGTGCCCTCGTAGGCGCTCAGATCCACCGTGATGGTCTGGGTGCTGCTGGGGGCGAGGGCCTCGGTGGGCTCCGGGGGCACGTCGCCGCTCTCCTGGGGCGGCTCGCTCTGGTCGGGGGTGGGCTCCGGCGTGGCGGCGGGCTCCGGGCCCTTGCTCACCCACAGGTCGATGGCGGCGCCCTTGTCCACCTGCTCGCCCTGCTCCACGCTCTGCCACATCACCCGGCCCTCGTCATATTCGTCGCTGTAATACTCGTCCACCTTGCCAACCTTCAGCCCCAGGCTTTCGATCTGGCTCTTGGCCTCCTCCAGGGACAGGTTCAGGAACCGGGTCACGGTGGCCTGGGGTTTTTCCGGCCCCTTGCTGACCACCAGCACCACCTCGTCCCCCTTGTTCACCAGCTGGTCCTTCATCAGGCTCTGGGAGATGACGTAGTTCTCGGCGATGGTCTCGGAGTACTCCCGCTCCGCCAGCGTGACCTTCAGCCCCATCTCGTTCTGAAGCTTGTTCAGGGCCTGCCGGACCTCCCAGTTTTCTACACTGATCATATACAGCTTGTCGCTGCCGCCGCTGATCTTCACGGTGATGGTCCGGTTCCCCTCCCGCACCCGGGTGTCGGGCACCGGGTTCTGGTCGCAGATCTGTCCCTCCGGCACGTCCTCGCTGAACACCGTGGGGCCCTGCTCCACCTTAAAGCTGCCCAGAATGGATGGATTCTGCTCCAGCTGCTCCATGGTATAGCCCCGCAGGTCGGGCACCGTATACTCCTCCACATTGGGGGACAGCAGGTCCTTGATGATAAAATTGAAGATAAAATAGCCCATCACGCCGATAAAGATCAGGATGACCAGCACCGCCGCCACGGCCACCGCCGCCCCGCCCTGGCGGGACCGGTCGTCGTCATAGTCGTCCTCCTCCGGCTCCCAGCGGCGCTCCCGGCGTTCCGGCGGGGCGGACTCCGGCTCCCGCCGCTCCCCCTGGGTCCGGACCGTGGCTGCGATGATCTGGCTGGGAACCCGCCGGGTGGGCTCGTCGGCCTCGTTCTCCTGGCCGGCGGAGGCCACCTGGAAATCCGGGTTCTTGCGGAACTCCTTCAGATCGTCCAGCATCTCCTCGGCGGAGGCGTACCGCTGGCCAAGCTCCGGGGCCATGGCCTTCATGGTGATGGCCTCCAGCGCCTTGGGGACCTCCGGATTCAGGTCCCTGGGCGGCACGGGGATGGACTTGATGTGCTGGATGGCCACCGCCACCGGGGTGTCCCCCTCGAAGGGAAGGCGGCCGGTGAGCATTTCGTACAGCACCACCCCGGCGGAGTAGATGTCCGTGCGGCAGTCCACATGGCTGCCCTTGGCCTGCTCCGGGGAGATATAGTGGACCGAGCCGATGGCCTCCTGTGTCATGGTGTTTTGGGCGGCGCTGGCCAGCTGGGCGATGCCGAAGTCCGTCACCCGCACGCTGCCGTCCCGCAGCACCATGATATTGTGGGGCTTGATGTCCCGGTGAATAATGCCCCGGCCATGGGCGTGGCTCAGCGCCCGCATGATCTGGGTGATAAAGTGCTGGGCCTCCCGCCAGTTCAGGGGGGTGCCCCGGCGCTGCATATACTGCTTGAGGGTCAGCCCGTCGATGAGCTCCATGACGATATAGTTCAGGCCGTCGGAGTTGCTCACGTCGTACACCGACACAATGTTGGCGTGGGACAGCATCGCCACCGCCTGGGACTCGTCGTGGAAGCGGCGGCGGAAATCGGCGTCGTTGGCCAGCTCCGGCTTCAAAATTTTGATGGCCACCAGCCGGTTCAGCCGGTGGTCCCGGGCCTTGTACACCACCGCCATGCCGCCGGTGCCGATACACTCCAAAATCTCGTAGCGGTTATCGAGCATTTTACCTATGTATTGGTCCATGGTAACCTCCTCGTCACAGCTGGGCAAGCACAACGGTCACGTTGTCCGGCGCCCCCCGTTCCAGCGTCAGGCTCAGCAGCGCCCGGCAAAGGCCCTCCGGCGACCCCTCCCGGCCGCTGAGCTCTAAAATTGTCTCGTCCTCCAGCACGTTGGTCAGCCCGTCGCTGCACAGCAGCAGCCGTCCGCCCTCCCCCGGCTCCAGCCAGGTCAGGTCGCACTCCACCTCGCTGTCCACTCCCAGGGCCCGGGTGATCAGGTTTTTCTGGGGATGTACCCGGGCCTGGGCGGGGGTGATCTCCCCCCGGTCCACCAGCAGCTGCACCAGGGAGTGGTCCGCCGTCACCTGGCGGATGGAATCATTTTCCAGCACATAGCCGCGGCTGTCGCCGATGTTCGCCATGCACACCGCTCCGGGCAGGATCAGCGCCGCCACCAGGGTGGTGCCCATGCCCTCATACTCCGGCTGGTCCAGGCTGAGCCGGAACACCCGCTCGTTGGCCTGCCGGCAGGCCTCCCGCAGCAGCGCTTCCCGCGGCCCCCTTTCCTCCGGCACACCCCCGGCCAGGGCCTCCTCCACCGCGGCGGTGAAGGTCTCCACCGCCACCGAGCTGGCCACGCTCCCCGCCCGGGCGCCGCCCATGCCGTCGCACACCACCAGCAGGGCGGCGCCTCCGGCCAGCTGGCGGAAGGCATAGCTGTCCTGGTTGTCCCGCCGGTGGCGGCCCGTGTCCGTCACACCAAATATGTTCAAGTCGATCCCTCCTCTGGGGTTTCTGTCTCTCCCTCCATGATTCTCCGCCGCCGCAGCTGGCCGCAGGAGGCGTCGATGTCTCCCCCCAGCTTCCGGCGCACCGTGGCGGTGACGCCGCGGCTCTCCAGCTGCCGCTGGAACTGCCGCACCCGGCGGCTGGGCCTCAGGGGCGACTCCGCCACCTCGTTGAGCGGAATGAGGTTGACGTGCCCCGGCTGGCCCCGCAGCAGCTCCGCCAGCCGGGCGGCGTCCCCGTCGGAGTCGTTCACTCCGTCCACCATAGCGTACTCGTAGGAGATCCGCCGCCCGGTGGTCTCAAAGTACCGGCGGCAGGTGTCCATGAGCAGGTCCACCCCCACCGCCCGGTTCACCGGCATGAGCCGGGAGCGGGTCTCGTCGTCCGGGGCGTGAAGGGAGACGCTTAACGTCAATTGTAACCCAAGCCGGGCCAGTTTGTCAATTTGCTTTACCAGCCCGCAGGTGGACACGGAGATATGCCGCATCCCGATGTTCAGCCCGTCCGGGTGATTGACCAGCTCCAAAAACCGCAAAACGTGGTCGAAATTGTCCAGCGGCTCCCCAATTCCCATCATGACGATGTTGGAGACGGTCTCTCCGCTGTCCTTTTCGGTAAATATTACCTGGTCCAAAATTTCCGCGGGCGTCAGATCCCGGACCTTCCCCCCCAGGGTGGAGGCGCAGAACACACAGCCCATATTGCACCCCACCTGGCTGGACACACAGACAGTATTCCCATGCTTGTACCGCATCAAAACCGTCTCCACGCAATTTCCGTCTCCCAGCCGCCACAGATACTTGATGGTGCCGTCCAGCTGAGACACCTGCTTGCGCTCCACCTTGGGAACGGTGAGGACGCACTCCGCCTTGAGGCGCTCCCGAAGGGACTTGGGCAGGTTGGTCATCCCGTCAAAGGACTCCGTCCCCCGGTGGAGCCAGCGGAACACCTGTATGGCCCGGAATTTGGGCTGGCCCAGCTCCTTGAAGTACAGCTCCAGCTCTTCGGCCGTCATAGATTTCAGATCGGTCATGAGGCTCATCCCTTTCTGCGCAGCTTGGCGGCGAAAAATCCGTCTGTGCCGTGAATGTGAGGCCAGAAGGTGATCCGGCCCGGCTGTGGGCCCAGGTGGGGCAGTTCAAAGGGCTCCGGGGCGAAGTCCGGATGGTCCGCCAGAAACCCGTCCACAATTTCACCGTTTTCCCGCCTCAGCAGGGTGCAGGTGGAGTACAGCAATCCCCCGCCGGGGCGGACGTATTGGGCGCAGTTGTCCAGAATGGACCGCTGGACCCTGGGCAGGCCCTTTAAGGGCTGGGGGTCCTTATATCGTATGTCCGGCTTCTTGCGGATAATGCCAAGCCCGGAGCAGGGCACGTCCGCCAGCACCAGATCGAAGCCTTGCCGCCAGTCCTCCCTGGTTTGGGCGGCGTTCTGGAGGGTGGGCCTGATGATATCCAGCCCCAGCCGGTCCCGGCCCGCCTCCAGCAGCCTGATCTTGTGGGAGTGGATGTCGCAGGAGATAAGCTCCCCCCGGTTCTCCATCAGAATGGCGGCGGCGAAGGACTTCCCCCCCGGCGCGGCGCAGCAGTCCAGCACCCGCATACCCGGCCTTGGCCCCGCCGCCAGCACCGCCAACCGGGAGGCCGGGTCCTGGACGTAAAAATCCCCCCGCCGGAAGGCGTCCAGCCGCTCCAGGTCCCCCGTGCCCGTGAGCAGGAGGCAGTCGTCCAGCCAGGGGTGGGGCCGGACCTCGGCTCCGGCGGAGCGCAGCTCCGGCCCCAGCCTTTCCAGCCTGGTGTTCCGCGTGTTCACCTGGGCGGCGGTGGGGGGCTGCCCGTTGTCCGCCTCCATCAGTGCCGCCGCGCCCTCCAGCCCTAACAGCGCCGCAAATTCCTCCGCCAGCCACCGGGGATGGCTGTACCAGATGGACAGGGTCTCGATTTCATCCTTCCCCTTGATTTCCGGGGTCTCCTCCCGCAAAAGAGCCCGGAGGACGCCGTTCACCAGCCCCGCCGCCCGGGGATTCCGGCTGTGTCCTTTGGCCAGCTCCACCGCCTCGTTCACCGCCGCGCTGGGGGGAATCTTGTCCAGAAACAGGAGCTGATAGGCCGCCACACGCAGGCCGCACAGCACCTTGAGGTCCAGCTTCTCCAGCCTCATGGAGCACACCCGGCTCAGCCGCCAGTCCAGCAGCAGCCTATTTTGCAGCACTCCGTAGCACAGCCGGGCGCACAGCGCTCCATCCCGGCGGTCCAGCCCCGCCGCCCGGATGGCCCGCTTCAGATGGCCGTCCGACCAGGCCCCCTGCTTCTCACAGGCGGCCAGGGTGAGCACCGCCGTCTCTCTGGCCGAGCCCATGAAATCACTCCTGTTTTGTCAAAATGGTCCCTGCGGGAATGGGACGGCCCAGCAGAAAGGCGGAGGCCGCCATGGCCTTCTTCCCGTCGGGCTGGAGCTCCGAAATCTCCAGCGTCCTGCCGTCCCCGCAGGTGATTTTCAGCCCCTTTTTATCCGCCTGGAGCACAGTGCCTGCGGCCTTGTTTACGGTCTCCCCCGTCAGCGCCGTGCGCAGAATCTTGCACCGGACACCGCCCAAAACCGCTGTGGCGGCGGGCCAGGGATACAGCCCCCGGACCTGGTCGTGGAGCTGCCGGGCGGTGCGGGTCCAGTCCATAGGGGACTGCTCCCGGGACAGCATGGGGGCGTGGGTGGCGAGGCTCTCGTCCTGGGGGACAGGCCTGGCCTTCCCCAGCTCCAAATCCCGCACCGTGTCCACCAGCAGCGGCCCGCCCATCTCCGCCAGCCGGTCAAAGAGCTGGGCGGCGTTCTCATTGATATCAATGGGGGTCCCGGCCTGGGCCAGGATGTCCCCGGTGTCCATGCCCTCCGCCATATACATGATGGTGACGCCGGTCTCTTCCTCGCCGTTGAGAATGGCCCAGTTGATGGGGGCCGCCCCCCGGTACTTGGGCAGGAGGGAGGAGTGGACGTTGACGCACCCCAGCGGGGGCAGCTCCAGAATGTCCGCGGGCAGAAGCTTTCCGTAGGCGGCGACAGCGATGAGGTCGGGCTTCAGCGCCCGCAGTATGGACAGCGCCTCCCCGTCCCTCAGCTTGGCGGGCTGGTACACCGGCAGCCCCAGCTCCAGGGCGCACTGCTTCACCGGGGACTGCTGGAGCTTCATCCCCCGGTTTTTGGGCTTGTCCGGCTGGGTGAACACGCCGCAGACCTCATGGCCCGCCCCCGCCAGTGCCCGCAGGGAGGACACCGCGAAGTCCGGCGTGCCCATAAAGACGATTCTCATCTCTTCTTTTTCCTCCTGCGGCTGAACTCCTCTTTTTTCTCCTTCTCCTCCTCCATGGCGTCGATCTCGTCCGGGCTGTAGAGCTTTCCGGCGTGTTCCACAAACAGGTGCCCGTCCAGATGCTCCAGCTCGTGGCAGAAGCAGCGGGCCACCGTCTCCTCCCCTGTCACCTCAAAGAAATTGCCGTCCCGGTCCTGGGCCCGGACAGTGACCAGGCTGGGCCGGTCCACCCAGCCATACTGGTTGGGCACGCTGAGGCAGCCCTCCCAGCCCTCCTGCTTGCCCTCCTGGCCGACGATGACCGGGTTGACCAGCTCCAGCAGCTCCTCGTTCTCGTCCTCCACCACCACAACCCGGCGGAGTATGCCGATCTGGGGGGCGGCCAGGCCCACTCCTCCGGCGGTGGTCAGGGTCTCCTTCAAATCGTCCAGCAGCCAGTGGAGCTTCCGGTCAAACTTCTCCACCGGGCGGCATTGCTTTTCGAGGGCCGGGTCGCCCTGGGTCAAAATCTTTCTCAGCGCCATGGTGTTTCCTCCTCATTCATCCAGCGGGTTCAGGTCGGCGAACAGGGCCACCCCCCGGTTTTGTCGGTCTGCCTGGGCCTGCCGGAGCAGATGGGCCGCCAGCAGCCGCATGGCCTTTGTATTTTTTGTGTTCAGAATCAGCCGGTAGCGGTAGCGGTCGCTGACCTTGGCCACCGCCGCCGGGGCGGGCCCCAGCAGCCGGAAGGCGGTCCCGGCGTAGGGTGGGGCGGCCAGCGCCCCGCTCAGGGCCTCCCGCAGGCGCAGCAGAGCCCGGAGCACCGCCGTCTCCTCCAGCCCGGAGGCGCTCAGCACAAACAGATCCCCGCAGGGGGGCAGGCCCCGGGCCTGCCTGGCCCGGATCTCCTGCTCGTAGAAGCTGTCATAGTCCTGGGCCGCGGCAAAGCGGACCACGTCGTTGTCCGGGGTGAAGGTCTGAATGACCGCCTCCCCCGGCTTCTCCCCCCGGCCCGCCCGGCCCGCCACTTGGGTGAGCAGGGAAAAGGCCCGCTCCCCGGCGTAGATGCCGCCGGTGTACAGCAGCTGGTCCGCCGACACCGCCCCCACCAGGGTGACGTTCTCAAAATCCAGCCCCTTGGCCACCATCTGGGTGCCCAGAAGGATGGGGACGCGCTCCCGCCGGAACTTTTCCAGCATACTCTCGTGGCTGTGGACGGCGGACACGGTGTCCGCGTCCATCCGCAGCGTCCTCACCCCCGGGAGCAGGGCGCGGAGCTCCTCCTCCACCCGCTGGGTGCCCGCGCCCACAAAGTCCATCAGTCCCCCGCAGCTGGGGCACCGGTCCGGCAGGGGCTGAGAGTATCCGCAATAGTGGCACATCAGACGGCGGTTTGCGGAGTGGTAGGTCAGATGGACGGAGCACCGGGGGCAGGCGGGGCTCTCCCCGCACTCGCCGCAGACCACCATGCGGTTGGCTCCCCGGCGGTTGAGGAACAGGATGGCCTGCTCCCCCCGGTCCACCCTGTCCCAGAGCTTTTTTGCCAGGGGAGCGCTGATGGTGCCGCCGTTCCCCGCCCGCAGCTCCTCCTTCATGTCCACAATGGACACCTGGGGCAGGGCCCGCTCATTATACCGGGTTTTCAGCGTGAACAGCCGGTACTCCCCCCGCCGGGCCCGGTACATGGACTCCACCGACGGCGTGGCCGACCCCAGCAGCAGCAGCGCCCCCGCCTTATGGCAGCGGTAGCGGGCCGCCTCCCGGGCGTGATACCGGGGGTTCTGCTCCGACTTATAGGAGGGCTCCTGCTCCTCGTCCAGGATAATCGCGCCCAAATCGGGCAGAGGGGCGAACACGGCGGAGCGGGTGCCCACCACCACCCTGGCCTCCCCCCTTTTGGCCCGCTTCCACTCGTCGCACCGCTCCCCGGCGGACAGGGAGGAGTGGAGTATGGCCACCTCCCGGCCGAAGTGGGAGGTAAAGATCCGCATCAGCTGGGGGGTGAGGGCGATCTCCGGTACCATCACCAGGGCCGTTTTGCCCCGCTCCAGCAGGGTGTGGATCAGCTTCAGATACACCTGGGTCTTGCCGCTGCCCGTCACGCCGTACAGCAGGGCGGTCCCGCCCCCCTGGGCCCACAGGTCCAGCAGCCCCCGGCAAGCGGCCTCCTGCTCCCCGTTCAGCTCCACCGGGGCGGCCCGCTCCGAAACCGGCGGCTCCGGGCGGCGGTACACCTCCCGCTTGGACAGGGTGAGCACCCCCGCCCGCTCCAGGGCCCGCAGGGTGGCCATGGACGCACCGGTAAAATAGCACAGCTCCTTGGCGGAGGTCTCCCCCACCGCGCAGATGGCCTCCCCGGCGGCGTACTGGAGGGGGGCCCGCCGCCGCTTGGGGGCCAGCAGCGCCATGGCGTCGCCGGAGTCCATGGCCAGCGCGGCCACCAGCTCCGTCCTGTCATTCACCCCCCGCTGGGCGCTGGCCTCCCGGAGGACGATTCCCTTTTTCTCCAGCTCCCGCAGGGCGGGGCCGGGGTTGGCCGTCCCGAAGGCGGCCCGGATTCTGCCCAGCTCCGCCCAGCCGCCGCCGGCCAGCAGCAGCTCCACCAGCCGCCGCTCCCGGTCCGACTCCCCCGCCGCCCCATAGGCCGCCTCCCGGTCCACGCCGGGGGCGATTTTCCAGCAGTCCTTCAGGGAAAACCACAGTCCGGCGGGCAGCATGGCCCGCAGCGCGTCGTACACCGTACAGAAGTAGTGCTCCCGCATCCACAGGGCCAGCTTTACGGCGGATTCGTCCAGCAGCGGCTCCTCGTCCAGCGCGGCCAGGATGGGCTTCAGCTTTGACCCGTCCTCCCGCTCCTCCAGGGCCAGCACCACCCCGTCGCAGGCCTTGTTTCCCCGCCCGAAGGGCACTGCCGCCCGCATTCCTACACCCAGGGCCCCCTCCAGCTGGGAGGGGACGAGGTAGTCATAGGGCCGGTCGATGGCATAGGTGGCCGCGGACACGGCAATTTTCGCGATTTGGGCCACCCTTCCACTCCTTTGCTCCAACGTCCAAAGGGCAAGCAGTCAGCCCGCTTGCCCCTTCTGGTTTGTTACTCCTCGTCTCCGGCGGGCTCTTCGGCGGACTGGAGCTCTCCGCCGGCCTCCAGCTCCGCCTCCGTCTCTGTCTCCTCCAGCGTCAGCGTGCCGTTGGCCACCTCCTGAATGGCCAGGGACACGGCCTTCTCCTCCAGGGGCTCCCCGGAGGTCTCCGCCTCGCTGGACAGCTTCCGGGCCCGGCTGGCCACCAGATTCACCAGCATATAGCGGCTGGGCACCTGGCCCAGCAGGTCCTTGATGGGGGGATAAAGCAGCATAAAGAATTCCTTCCTTTCTGAATATGGGCGGTCAGTCCTGGCCGATGATGCTCTGGGCCAGGTGGAGGCGCTTTCCGGCCCGGCACTGCTCCGCCTGGAGGATGGAGCCAATCTCCAGGGCGGCGTTCATCACCGTGTCGTTCACCACCAGATAGTCGTACCGGACACACTCCCGGCACTCCTGCCGGGCCTTCTCCAGCCTGCGCTGGATGGCGCCCTCCTCGTCGGTATTGCGCCGGTGGAGGCGCCGGGACAGCTCCTCAAGGGAGGGGGGGATGAGAAAGATAAGCACCGCCTCGGGGCACCGCTCCCGCACCTTGGCCGCCCCCTGGACCTCGATGTCCAGCAGTACGTCCACCCCCTGGTCCAGCTTCTCCCGGATGACCTTCAGCGAGGTGCCGTAGTAATTGCCCACGTACTCGGCGTACTCCAGCAGCTCCTGGCTGGCGATCATCCGCTCAAACTCCTCCCGGGAGACGAAGTTATAATTCACTCCGTCCTCCTCGCCGGTGCGGGGGCGGCGGGTGGTGAAGGACACGGAAAAGTGGATGTCCCGCCGACTGCTCAGCAGCTCGGCGATGACGGTGCTCTTTCCCACGCCGGAGGGGCCGGACAGCACGATCAGCTCCCCCCGTTTTTTCTTTGACACGCTCATGGCGTCTCCTCCTCCGTCTGAATATCCTCTCCGAACCGGGCGGCCACCTGCTGGGTGGGCAGGGAGGACCAGATTACGTGGCCGCTGTCCATCACCAGCACCGACCGGGTCCTGCGGCCGAAGCTGGCGTCGATGAGCACGCCCCGCTCCCTGGCCTCCTGGCCCAGGCGCTTCACCGGGGCCGACTCCGGACTCACGATCGCCACCACCCGCTGGGCGGACACCATGTTGCCAAACCCAATATTAATCAGCTTCATGGCGGTCACTCCAGGTTCTGGACCTGTTCGCGGATCTTCTCGATCTCCGCCTTCATGTCCACCACCCGGCGGGTGATCTCCAGGTCGCTGCACTTGGAGCCGATGGTATTGGCCTCCCGGTTGAACTCCTGAATGAGGAAATCCAGCTTGCGGCCCACCGCGCCGCCCCCCTCCAGCAGCTCCCGCAGCTGGCCCAGATGGCTGTGGAGCCGCACGGTCTCCTCGTCCACCGCCACCTTGTCGGCGAAAATGGCCGCCTCGGTGAGCAGCCGGGCCTCGTCGATCTGGGTGTTCTGGAGGGTCTCTCTCATTTTGGCCTCCAGCCGCGCCCGGTAGTCGTTTACCGTCTGGGGGGAGCGCTCCTCAATCTCCCCCAGCAGGCCCTCGATGGCCTCCGCCCGGCCCAGGATATCCTCCGCCAGCCGCCGCCCTTCCGTCTCACGCATGGCGTTGAAGTCGGCCAGGGCCAGCTCCAGCGAGGCCAGCAGCCGCTCCTTCATCTCGTCCAGGTCCTCGGCCTTTTTTTCCACTGTGAGCACATCGGGGAACCGGGCCAGGTCGCTGGCATAGTAATTCCCTTTGACATAAGCGCCCCCCAGCTCCCGAAGCCGCCCCAGCGCGTCGATATAGCTCTTGGCCAGCGCCTCGTTCACCGTGACCACCATATCGTCTCCGCCGGACCGGGCGATGGTGACAAACACGTCCACCTTGCCCCGGGCCACCGACTTCTGCACCAGGCTCTTCATGGCGTCCTCGGCAAAAATATATGCCCTGGGCATCTTCACCGCACAGTCCAGATAGCGGTTGTTCACCGCCCGCAGCTCCACCGTGAGCTGGACGCCGTCCTCATAGGCCCGCTCTCCCCGGCCGTAGCCGGTCATGCTTTTCACCATCATGGGTCTCCGCCTTTCAGTGGACCGCCCGCTGGACCCGGGCGATATACAGCCCGATCAGCTTGCTGAATCCGTAATCGTAGGCGGCAAACACCACGTTCGCCGCCGGGTAAAGGGCCCACAGCGAACCCCCCAGCGCCTCCGGCAGGGAGCCCAGCATGGCCGCCGGCAGGGTCAGATACAGCGCCGTAAAGACCGCGTTGAAAAACGCCAGCTTGATCAGGCGCTCCACCACCGGCCTGCGCAGCCCCTCCGCCAGGGATTTGACGACGGGGTACAGCCCGAACAGGGCGGCGAACAGGGCGGCGCAGAACTTGCTGGGCGCCAGCAGCAGCGATAAAATAGACGCCCCGGCCCAGCACAGCAGCCCCGCTTTCAGCCCCACCGAAATCACCGCCGCCGCGGGCAGCAGCCCCGCCGCGGCCACAATCCCCCAGCTTCCTGTGGGGGCGACGGAGGCCAGGTACACCAGCACCACCGCCAGCGCGCCCAGCACCGCCGGATAGGCCGCCTGAGCGGCCTTGCTCCTCCGCCGCATATCAGCGGCACCCTCCGCACAGGCAGTTCATGCACAGCATGGTGGTGCAGCAGTCCAGCCCGTCGCACTGGGCCCCCACCATGTCCGGCTGATAGCCGTAGCCTCCCCGGCTCATCATGCTGTAGGCCTGGCGGTACTCCATATTGCCCGGGTCCATCTGAACGGCGATCTGATAGTTCTGCCGCGCCTCGTCCAGCCAGCCCCGGCGGTAGGCGATGGAGCCCATGAGGAAATACCACTCCCCGTTCCGGTTCCCCGCCCCCTGGAGAATGCTCTCCGCCCCGTCCAGGTCGCCCTGGTTGATAAACTGCCGGGCCCGGACAAATTCCCCGCCGCCGCTCTGGCGCTGCTGTTGATAGCTGTAGCCGCCCTGGGCCGCGCCGCTGTAGGAATTGGAGCCCGCGCCGCCCCCCGACCTGGACCTGGTGATGGCGTCGTAGGCCTGGTTGATCTCCTTCATCTTCTCCTCGGCCAGGTCGGCCAGGGGGTTGTTCTGGTAGTTGTCCGGGTGATATTTCCGGGCCAGATCCCGGTAGGTCTTTTTGATCTCGTCGTCGCTGGCGTCAGGGCTGATGCCCAGAACCTCGTAGGGATCTCTCATTTGGCTGTCTCCTTGTATTTCTCATTTCTTTCCACCGGCCGTCCAGCACGGCGCTCTGCACCGCGGGCAGGCCGGACCAAAGCACATTTTCCACAATCGCCTGCCGCCGGCCCAGCTCCAGCAGGTTGGCCGCCGCCCCCGCCAGCCGCAGGGAGTGGACGGCCGTGGTCTCCAGGTACTCCCGGTTCTCCCTGGCCCTCCCCTGGAACCGGGCGTCCAGCGGGTTGTAGCGGCCCCGCCGCCTGTCCTCGTCCAGGTCGTCCCAGGCGTCCATCAGATAGATCCACCGCCCCAGGTGGTAGAGCAGCTGCCCTATGGCCCGCCGAGCCCCCTCCTCTGGGACGCCCCGGGCCGCGCTGGCCAGAATCCCGGCGAAGGCGTCCGCCGCCCGGTCCAGCTGGGGGGACTTTTCCTCCTCCAGCTCCCGCAGCCGGGCCAGCCCCTCCCGCGCCTGGAGGTCGAAGGAGCGCTGGGCCAGGGCCGCCCTGCGGTAGGCGCTCCGGAACAGCCGCCGCACAAGGCGGTAGGGCAGTCCCGTAAGAAAGCCGTGGTCGCTCACGTCGTCGGACAGCTTGTGCCAGACGAGGATCATGCTCTGGTCGGCGGCGGCGTCCATCTGCCCGCCCTCCAGGCAGGGCCTCGGGGGCCGGAAGGGGTGGACCGGGCACCGCCTTGGGGCACACTCCCCCGCCCCCGCCGTGAGCAGCACCGCCAAAAAGGTGAAGTCATATTGCAGCGTGAGCCTGGCCAGCCAGCCGTGGCGCCTGCTCAGGGCGTGGCACAGGCCGCAGTAAGCGCTCTGATAATCGTCCCGCTGGTCCTGGGTGAGGCGGTCCAGGGCCGGGCGCACATAGCCAAACATCTCACCCTTCCGGTTCCAGAGAAACCGTAATGGTATAGTTCGCCCGGACGACGCCCAGCTCCGTGGCGGGGTTGGCGTTGTACAGATAGGTGACGACGGGCACGGTGTACTGCCCGGACGCCGCCCTGATCTCCCCCAGATTGGCCACCACCTGGATGTTCTCCTCTGTGAGCTCGTCCAACAGCTCCGCCGGCCCCCGGACCTTTACCGGGATCACCTGGGTGATGATGTCCGCCCTCCAGCCCTCGGGCACATTGGTGGTGCTGATGCGGGTGGCGACATCGAAGGTGCGGGTCTCCACCCGCTTGAGCGGCTTGAGCTCCACCGTCACCTCCGTGATGCCGCTCAGGTTCTCCAGCTCGTCGGCCAGGGGGACGGGGAAGGTCAGCTCCCCGCCGTTTTCCGCCATGTCGTCCTCCAGGGCGGCCAGGTCGATGGTGCCCAGCAGCAGGCCGTCCTCCGCGGACAGGGCGGCCACCGCCTCCCGGCTGCCAGCCACCGTGATGGACCTGGCGCTGAGCTTAAGGCGCACGTCCTCCCTGCCCAGGCCGCCGCCCTCCGCCACCTTGATATCCAGCGGGATCTCCGCCGTGGCCCGGATGGGAAAGACGGTATAGACCGTATCCACGTCGCAGGTCACGTCCAGGTCCAAGGGGTCGCCGCTGGCGCCGATGAGCTGGAAGGGGAAGCTGTCGTTCACCGACTCCGTCCGGTTCTCCCCGGTGACGACCACCTTGGCGTAGGCCACCTGATTCACCAGCTCCGCCCGGCCGCTGATGGTCAGCGTGCCGGGGGAGAACCGGAAGTCCTCCGTGTCCCCGGGCAGATAGCCCTCGGCCGCGGTGCCCTGGAACTCGCCCCGAATTTCCACGTTCTCCCGGCGGAGGAACCGGGCCACCTCCACCTCCACCGCCATGCCGCCGCCGTTCCGGGCAATGACCTCCACGTCGCTCTGGTCAATGCCGGCGGGCAGGCTGTAGGAATAGGCCACCCGCTGGGTCCCCTCCATGCTGATGTTGGACACGTTGGCGGTGAGCTTGATGGGATTCTCGTTCAGGGACGCCAGAATTCTCGGGTTGGCCCGCACCGTGATGCTGGCCGTCACGCCGGGGTTGACCAGCATCAGGCTCCGCTCCTCCAGAATGTCCACCCCCTCGAAGGCGATGGGCAGGTTAAAGGGCCGGGACTCCCGGTTCTCATCCCGGGAGGTCACCCACAGCCACAGGGACAGGGAGATGAGGACGGAGAGGACCACATAGAGTATTTTGCTGTCAAGAATCTTCTTTCCCATTGGCATTCTCTCCCTTGATCCCCTTGAATACGCTGGACAGCCGGGCGGCGGCGGAGGACTTGTTCTCCTCCCCGGCGTCGGGCATCAGCTCGTTGCGCAGCAGCCGTTCCAGGGTCTCCGGCGAGAGATGGCGCTTGAGCATTCCGTTGATGGCCACCGAGATAGAGCCTGTCTCCTCTGACACGATGGCCACCACCGCGTCCGAGTTCTCACTGATGCCGATGCCGGCCCTGTGGCGCATGCCCAGCTCCCGGCTCAGATTCACGTTGCCCGACAGAGGGAGCATGCACCCCGCCCCCACAATGCGCCCATTGCGCACAATCACCGCCCCGTCGTGGAGGGGGGCCTTGTTCCAAAACAGGTTTTTCAGCAGCTGGTCGGACACCTGGCAGTCCAGAGTGGTGCCCGTCTTGAGCACGTCGTCCAGCAGGGTGCGGCGCTCGAACACCATCAGCGCCCCCACCTTATCTTTGGACAGGGACGTATAGGCCTCCACCGTCTCCTTCACGGCGGTCTCCAGGTCGTTGCTGTAGCTCTCCGCCACAAACAGCTCCTTGATCTTGCCGCTGCCCATCTGCTCCAAAAAGCGGCGGACCTCCGGCTGGAAAATGACCACCAGGGCGATGACCCCCAGCTCCACCGCGTTGTTCAGCACGGTGCGCACCACCCGCAGGTGAAACAGATTGGACAACGCCATGGCCGCCATAATAAACAGAATGGCCTTCACCACCTGTCCTGACCGGCTGCGGCGCACAAAGCGGAACAGCTGGTAAATTCCAAAGGCGATGACCGCCATATCCAGAACATCGGCCAGACCGATGAGTTTGAAATATTCCGGCGCCAGCTGCATCGTCTGAAGAATCATTTCCACGCTCATCCGCTCCTTTTCCCACTGGGGACCTGTCTGACGGCCGCGATACGGCATTCGTGGATATTATAGCCTATTCCCCCAGGCTTGGCAAGTGAATCAGGGAGAATTCAGAGAAAATTCATGTCGGGGAGAAAAAGAAACGGCGGGGACCGCCGCTGCGAAAACTGCGTTTGGGGCGGCAAAGCCGCCCCAAACGCAGAATTTCGCCCTCCCGGGCCGTCCTCCCCCAGCGGTCAGCCCCGCCCCGCCGCCTGCCCGGCCAGCGCCCGGACGGCCTCCGCCGCCCGGTCCGCGTGTTCCGGCCGGCTGAAGGCGGAAAAGCTCAGCCGGATGGTGCCGGTGTCCTGGGTTCCCGCCGTCCGGTGGGCCAGGGGGGCGCAGTGCAGGCCGGAGCGCACGGCGATGTCCCGCCGGGCCAGGGCCTCCCCCGCCTCCTCGCAGTCCAGTCCGCCGACGACGATGGAGCACAGCCCGCTCTGGTTCTCTCCGCCCCGGAACACCGTCACGCCGGGAATCCGCTCCAGCCGGTCCATCAGCCGCCCGTTCAGCGCCCGCTCCCGGGCGTGGATGCGGGCGGCGCCCGTCCTGGCCACGAACTCCATCCCCGCCAGCAGGCCCGCCGCGCCGCACACGTTATGGGTGCCTGCCTCCAGCCGGTCAGGGAGAAATTCGGGCATATCCTGACGGACGGACAGGCTCCCCGTCCCCCCGTAGAGCAGGGGCTGGGCCTCGCCGCCGCACAGCAGCAGCCCGGTGCCCTGGGGGCCGTACAGTCCCTTGTGTCCCGGCATGGCCACGAAGGCCGCCCCCCAGCCCTCCAGGTCCACCGGGAGCGTCCCGGCGGACTGGGAGGCGTCCACAATCAGGGGCACGCCCCGGTCCCGGCACAGCCGGGCGATCCGGTCCACCGGCTGGATGAACCCGAACACGTTGGACACGTGGTTGCAGATCACCGCGTCCACATCGGGGGTGATCTCCCGCGCAAAGGCGGCGTACACCCCGTCTCCGTCGAACAGCGGCCCGGCGGCCACCCTGACCTTCACCTCCGGGATGGCCCAGAGGGGCCGGGTGACGGCGTTGTGCTCGTAGCCGGAGATTACCGCCGTTCCCCCGGGCGGCACAAGGGAGCGAATGGCGATGTTCAGGCCGTGGGTGGCGTTATAGGTCAGCACCACCCGCTCCGGGTCGCCGACGCCGAACATCGCCGCCGCCCGCTCCCGCATGCGGAGCATCAGCTCCCCCGCCCGCATCCCCGGCGCGTGACCCCCCCGGCCCGGGCTGGCCAGGTGGGTCATGGCCCAGGCCACCGCCCTGGGCACCGACTGGGGCTTTTCCAGCGTGGTGGCGGCGCTGTCCAGATAGACCGTCATGCCTTCACCTCGCTGTACTCCCCCTCCGCCGTCTGGAGGAACACCTGCTTGGGCGCCATGCCCTCCCGGCGCAGCACGGTGAGCGCGTCGGTGAGCCTCCGCTCCGCCACCCGGACGCAGTAGCCGCATCCCTCCTTGGAGATCAGCTTGGGCGAGCGCTGGACATAGCCGGGAATGCCCACCCGCTCCAGCACCTGGGCGGTGCGCTGGGCATAGGTGAGCGAGCGGCAGATGATGAGATAATAGACCATTGGCCCACCATTCCTTTCCCTTTTTTGAGGAACGCAAAACGCCCCTCTCAAGGACATCATATGCCTTGAGAGGGGCGCCGGTGCAACAGATGGGGAAGGGAGGGGAGGTATGCGCCGCACTCCTCTCTCTCGGCCCGAGCCAGTCCCCCTTTCATCAGTTTACAGAAACAGATAACAGGTGCGCCCAACCGCCTTAGCTGGCTCGGGCGCTCATTCGAGGAGCACGGCGCATCCCAGCCTCACATTTCCCTTTTCCGGCCCGAGACGAGAGAAAGGGGCGCGCCGCGCCCCTTTGCCCCTATCTCTCTTCAATCAGCGCCACCGCGTGGGCGGCCATGCCCTCTCCCGCTCCGGTGAAGCCCAAGCCCTCTTCCGTGGTGGCCTTCACGCTCACCTGTTCGGGCCCGATCCCCATGGCAGCGGCCAGCCGCTCCCGCATCAGCGGAATGTGAGGGGCCAGCTTGGGCCGCTGGGCCAGCACTGTGGCGTCCACATTGCCGACTTTATATCCGTTTTCCTCCAGTATCCGGGCCACCCGGCCCAGCAGGGCCAGGCTGTCCGCCCCCTCATAGGCGGGGTCGCTGTCCGGGAACAGCGTTCCGATGTCCCCCAGAGCCGCCGCCCCCAGCAAGGCGTCCATAACGGCATGGGCCAGCACATCCGCGTCGGAATGGCCCAGAAGCCCCTTTTCAAAGGGGATCTCCACCCCGCCCAAAATGAGCCTGCGCCCCTCGGTCAGCCGGTGCACGTCATAGCCATGTCCAATCCTCACAGCGCCGGCGCCTCCTCCGACAGCAGCTCGCCCACCACCAGGTCGGCGGGGGTGGTCAGCTTGATGTTCCGCTCGTCTCCGGGGGTCAGCACCACCTTCATCCCCAGCCGCTCCACGGCGGCGCAGTCGTCGGTGAGCTCCACGCCGTCGTCCAGCGCCTTTTGCAGCGCCGCCCGGATCAGGTCTCCGTCGAACACCTGGGGGGTCTGGACGGCGTACAGCACAGAGCGGTCCAGGGTCTCGTCCACGACGCCCTCCCTGGCCGACTTGATGGTGTCCTTCACCGGCACGGCGGGGGCCGCCGCTCCGCTGGCCGCCGCCTGGGCGACGGCGTCCTCAATGACCTGTACCGTGACAAAGGGCCGGGCCCCGTCGTGAATGGCGATGAGCTTGGCCCGGCCGCTGCACTCCAGCGTCCCTAGCCGGGCGGACTGGGTGCGGGTGTCCCCGCCCCGGATCACCTTCGTCACCTTGGTCAGGCCATAATCCTGACACAGGCGGGCCACCTCGGGCACCAGGTCCGTCCGGGTGACTACCACCACCTCCGCCACGCCGGGGGCCTCCTGAAAGCTTTTGAGGCAGCGCACGATTACCGGCTGGCCCCCCACCTCCGCCAGCACCTTGTCAAATCCCATCCGGGTGGAGGACCCGGCGGCCACCACCACCGCCGAACAGCCGGGGGCGGCCTCTTTTTTCCGTCTGCGAAAAATTCCCACTTCGGCACTCCTCTATTCCGTCCGCACATTGCGCAAAAAGGAGCCTTCCGGCCCCTCTCGCTGCTTGCCTGTCAGTTGCTCAGCACCGTGTCGATGCTGTTCTCCACCGTCTCATAGGGCAGGCTCTGGGCCAGCACCAGCTCGGAGATGAGGATCTGCTTGGCCGTGTGGAGCATTTTCCGCTCCCCGTTGGACAGGCCGCGCTGGTTCTCCCGGCGGCGCAGCCCCTTCACCACCCGGGCCACCTCCAGCAGGTCGCCGCTCTTCAGCCTCACCAGGTTTTCCCGGTACCGGCGGTTCCAATTCTGGGTCATGTCCACCTCGATGTCCTCCATGGCGGTCATGAGCTCCTCCGCCTTCTGGCCGGACACAATGGGACGCATCCCAATCTCGCCCGTATTGTCCGTGGGGACCATGACCACCATGCTGCCCACAGACAGCTTCAGCAAATAGTACTCCTGAACCTGTCCCGCCACCTTGCGCTGTACGATGGAATCAATGACGCCCGCCCCGTGCATCGGATGCACGACCTTATCGCCCACCTGAAACAATCCTCTCACCCCCAAAATATGTATATCTTTCCACTAATATTATACCCTTTTTTTCAAGCTATAGCAACTGTTTTCTGTGAAATCTTCCACAAAAAAACCGCTCCTTTTGGGGTTTTCAGGGGAAATTAATACCAATGAGCACCATTTTTGTCATTTTCTTGCGCACAGCCCCGCGGCGGCTCCCTCCCATCCGGCAAAAAAACGCGGCGGCCAACAGGCCGCCGCATTGCTTTACCCTCGTCGTTTACTTGTAGAAATTGTGGCTTCCGATGGTGGTCACATAGGTCCTGCCGCGGAAGGCGCGGCCTCCAACCCCATTGAAAAACAGGGCGGTGGGGAGCACCACAGCGCCGTCCATCACCAGCTTGGCCGCCAGCACGGACTCCTCGTTGGGCTCACGGTAAATGGAGCCGGTGGACACCGGGGTGAATTGATTCTTCTGAAACAGCACATCATAGACGGTGTTGGGGAACCTGGGGTCCTTCACCCGGTTCATCACCACGTTGCCCACGGCGATCTTGCCCTCCAGGGGCTGGTTGCCGCTCTCCGTGTAGATGATGTGGGACAGCCAATACAGGACATCGCCGTCATAGTCGGCGTCGGCCAGATAGGGCTCCGCCCCCTCCCGGTGGTCCAGCAGCACCTGGCCCTGCTCCGCGTCAAAGCCCACCGACAGGTTGAACACCTGAGCCAGCTGGCGCACGGGAGCGGCCACGCGGCCGTTCAGGTCGATGAGGCCGTCCTTCGTGTAGAGATGGCGGCCGTTAGCCACAAAATAGGCGTCTCCCGCCTCGGCGGACAGGGTCAGGTCGGCGGTTTCCAAACCGGCGGTGGTCTCCTCCGCGGGCTCGGAGACCTCGGCTCCGTCCTCGGCCCGGGTAAACTCGTACCCGGTTTCAGGCTCATCCTCAGCGCCGCTCTCGGGCTCTGTCCCGGCTTCGGGCTCAGATTCATCGCCGGCTTCGGGCTCTGTGCCGGGCTCGGTCTCTACGGGGATGATCCCGGTGACAGTGACCGCGTTGACGCGGACCGCGCCGTTCTCCTCTTCCACCACGGCCTCCGCGTCCAGCATGGACACAAAGGAGCTCACCGTGACATAGCACACGCCGTTTCGGAACTCGTATTCTACGTTTTGAACGTTCTCTCCATCCAGACGGATGGCGCTTTCTACCTCCTCAACCTCCGCACTCTCCGCAGCGGGCTCCTCAGGGAACTCCTCCACGGGCAGCGGGGGCACTGCGGCCAGCGCAGGCAGGAAAAGGCTCACGACAGCGAGGGTGGCCAGAAGGAAACTGGCAGCTCGTTTTTTCATGAAATCTCTCCTTATTACAATTTGTTCTCAAATTGTAACCACATTGTAACTTATTCAAAACCGTTTTGCAACCTTTTGAATCCGTTAAACCGCATAAAAATGAAGAGAGATTTCTCGACTCTATTGTGTATCTTCTACAGTTTCGATCCTTTTCCTCAAAATCTGCCTGGATTTTTCAGGATGTTCACCGGTAAAACCAATGGCAGCCAATTGTGGTGACATAGCTCTGATTCTCCATGACCCAGTGGTTATCCGTCAAATCGGGGGCCAGAAAGTACAGGCTGTCCCCCGCCGCCCGGGCTCCGTCCAGCACCAGCTTGGCCGCCAGCACGCTCTCCTCGGTGGGCTCCATGTACACCGTGCCGTTGGCCACCGGGGTAAACTGCACCCCCCACTTCCGGTCAAAGATCACGTCGTGGATATTGTCGGGGAATTCCTCGTCGGCCACCCGGTTGAGCACCACTGTGCCCACCGCCAGCTTGCCCAGCAGGGGCTCGCCCCGGCTCTCGGCGGAGATGATCCGGGCCATCCAGTACAGATCCTCCTCGGTATAGGGCGCGGGGTCCGGTTTGCCGCTGCCCGGCGTGAGGCTCACCCCCGCCTCCCGGCTCCAGTCCACCTGGCCGCCCAGCGCCTTGGCCAGCACCCGCACCGGAACCAGCACCGCGCCGTCCTCCGCCAGCACTCCGCCGGGGATGTACAGCGCCCGGCCGTTTACCGTCAGCCACTGGTCCCCCGGCCGGGCGGCCAGGTCAACGCCCTCCCCCCGAATCCGGGCCTCACCGTTCTCCCAGTCCACCCGGGCCCGGGGGGCCAGCTCTCCCGCCACCGTGCGCAGGGACACGTAGGTGACGCCGTCCACCACCTGGGCCCTCGCCCCGTCCCAAAGGTCTTTCCCGTTGACGGACAGCGTCTGCGCTGCCGAGGCGGGCAGGACCAGCGCCGCGGTCAGCGCCAGCCCCAAAAGGGTCCGCTTCATGTTCATGCCTTGTCCTCCTTGGCTGTGGCCTCCCCGGCGGCGCCGGGGAAACCGGTCAAAATGGATTTCTCATGATTCCGAGCTCTGCCAGGCCCTTTCCACAAACCGGCTGCGGAACCAATAACAATCACATTGTAACTGTTTTGTAACTATTCGGCAAGGCACAATGGTTTCCAGCCGGGCCAGCTCCTTCCAGCGGCGCGTCAAGGCCCCCCTGCCGGAGCAGGGGGGCCTCAGCTTGTCGAAAAAGTCTTTTCGACAAGCTGCCTGCGATTTTTTGAACGTTATGACGTTCAAAAAATCGTTGATTGCACGTGAAAGACACCCCTCCTGGGTTTCTTTCACACTATCTTCCTTCCCGATGGCGCCGCGCAACGCACTTTACCGACAGTCTGGCCCCCCTGCCGGAGCAGGGGGGCCTTTTACCTGATTCAGCGGGCGGTTTTCAGCGCCTGGGCCAACTGGTCCGGGCAGGAGGTGGACTTCATGCCGCAGCGGATGCCGTCCATCCGGGCAATGGCGTCCTCCACGCTCATTCCCTTCAGCAGGGACGCGATGCCCTTCAGGTTGCCGTTGCAGCCGCCCATAATCCGGACGCCCTGGATGACGCCGCCCTCCACATCGATCTCCATATGCCGGGAGCACACTCCCCTGGGGGTGTATTGAATGGTCTCCATATGCCTCTTCCTTTCTGTTGTGAAGTTTCTATTCGTCCTCCGGCCAGTCCTCGCCCCGGCGCAGGGCGTCCAGCTGGGCGGAGTCCTTGTATTCCAGGCTCCGCTCTCCCGCCAGCCCTTCCACGTGGTGGGTCAGCTCGTGGCGCAGGGTGACGCGCAGCTCGTCCTCCCACACCTTTCGGGGCTCGTCGAACAGCAGCGCGGCAAAGGACCCGTAGTAGACATTGATATACCGGCCCATCTCGTCCACGCAGTACTCGCCCATGATGTAGACATCCTCCCCGGCCTCCGGGTCGGGCAGGGCCTCCTCCAGCAGCAGCACGCCGCCGTTCAGCTCCTGAAACAGCGCCTCGGGCAGCTCCCCGCAGGCCTCCTCCAGAATATCGTTCACCTCGTCAATGGATAAAATCATGCCCTGTCTCCTTTATAATACAATCAGCCCGTACAGCCTGCTCAGCCGGTCCAAATCCTCCCGGCCGATGTCCCCCGTTCCGTCGTAGAACGCCCGGCCCTGGTACACCCGCAGGGCCGCCTCCAGCAGCTCTGGCACGTCCGACCACAGGCACAGCGCCTCCCGGACGGCGTACTGGTGCTGGGCGAAGATCTCCACGTCGTCCTGGCTGAGAACGGCGATCTTCACCGCTCCCACCGGGTCGTCCTCAGCGGCGATGATGTCCTCCAGCAGGCCGGGGCCGCACTCCAGCTCCTCCCCCACGTCGATGGTGCGGCTGATGAAGCAGGGGTCCGTCCCGGTGGCGCAGGGGATGGCGTCCGGGTCCCGGCCAGCGGGCTCGTAGGGATAGAGCTCCGGCTCCCCCCCTCTGACCCGGAACAGCGGCGCCCGGGCGCAGGCGGCAAGCTCCGCCATCCGCTGGTCTGCGGCCTCCTCCGGACAGTCCAGGCCAAAGGCCGCCGCCCCCATGCCCTCGCACACAAACAGGGCGGCCAGCATATGCACCCGGGTGGCGGACTCCCCGTCCCCGTCGCAGGTCCAGCTCACCCAGGCGGGGCCGCACTCCATCCTGTCCACCGCCAGCAGAGCGGCCCGGCACTCGGCCATGGTGGTCATGCCCCGGATGTGGACAGGGCCCTTCCCCGGCTCCAGACGGAGGCGATAGGCCGCCACCAGCTCCTCAAAACCGTTCTCACCCGCCGGAGGCACGTCCAGGCCCAGGGGGCCCAGAACCTGCCGGAATATGGGCACAGATGCGTCCATATGCAGCGTCACAACTCCTTTATCTCACTCATCTATGCCAAAAAGCTCCCGCTTGTATCCCCGGGATTTGGTTTGGCCTGCAACATTATAGCAAATCCCGTTTCAAATGGCAAGGGGCCCGTGAAGCCTCTTTTCCTCGTCCGGCCAATTGTCCATTTACAAATCCCGGCGGGGTTGGTATAATGGAATCTGTCGAACCGGCTGGCCGGCCGACGGCCAGCTTCACGCAAATCTGATTGAACTCATGCCTGCCCGCTGCCCGGCAGGCGCACTCCTAGGAGGGACCGTCATGAAACGCTTGATCTGTCTGCTGTGCGCACTGCTTCTCCTGCCCCTGGCCGCCTGTAGGGCGGAGGAGCCCGACCCCACCGCGTCCCAGCCCCCCGCCCCAACCGGCGCCCTCCCAGACTCCGCCGCCCCCGAGAGCCAGGACCCCCTGCCCACCCCCACCCCGGCCCCCTTCTTCCACCCCCTCACCGGGGAGCCCTGCGGGGAGGACCTGTCCGGCAGGCGGCCGGTGGCCATCATGCTCAACAACCTGATGTCCGCCCTGCCCCAGCAGGGCAACGGCCAGGCGGACATCATTTACGAGTGCCTGGCCGAGGGCGGCATCACCCGGATGCTGGCGGTGTACCAGCAGCCGGAACGGGCGGGCCTCATCGGCTCGGTGCGCTCCGCCCGGCAGTACTACTGGGAGATTGCCAAAAGCCACGACGCGGTCTTCATCCACGCCGGGGGCAGCCCGGAATTCTACAGCACCAAGGCCAGCCTGAACCTGTTCACGGTGGACGGGGTCAACGGCTACTACTCCAGCCGGGAGGCCGGGATGTTCTGGCGGGACCGGGACCGGATCGAGGGCCATCACTACGACCTGGAGCACTCCCTGCTCACCTCCGGCGAGGCCG
The DNA here is from genome assembly GCA_910577525.1 of uncultured Oscillospiraceae bacterium. Classification (GTDB taxonomy): domain Bacteria; phylum Bacillota; class Clostridia; order Oscillospirales; family Oscillospiraceae; genus Enterenecus. The sequence continues at coordinate 67,728 of CAJTLI010000007.1, forward strand.
TCTCCAAAATGCTGACCGCCCAGGGCCTCACCGGCCACAGCTCCGGCTACGCCTACCAGATGACCTTCACCGACGACGGGACCCCCGCCGGGGGGAGCGCCGCCTCCACCGTCACTGTCACCTTCTCCAACTATAAGACCGGCGTGTTCCGCTACGATCCCGCCTCCGGCCTCTACAAGGTGGAGGAATACGGCCAGCCCTACATAGACGGCAACGACAACAGCCAGGTGGCGGTCACCAACCTGCTGGTGCTCCAGACCAGCTACGCGGTGCTGGACGACGCGGGCCGGGTGCGGATGGGCCTCCAGTCCGGCACGGGCTGGTTCGCCTGCGGCGGCAAGATGATCCCCATCACCTGGCAGAAGGGCGGGCCCAGCGACCAGTTCCGCTATCTCACCGCCGGCGGCTCCCCCATCTCCCTGGGGCGCGGCAAGAGCTACGTCTGCCTCATCCCCAACACCCGGTCGGTGGCGGCGGAGTGAGCCGTCAAAATTGCTGAAAAATTTCCAGCATAGCGAAACTGCCCCGGCGCAAACTATCCTTGTGACCATGAAATCGGACCGGCACGCCCCGGCGGCCGGCCCGGCAAAGGAGGTTTGTACCGTGATTCTGGATAAAATCGCCCTGGCCCTGTCCATCATCGGCGGGCTCAACTGGGGATGTATCGGGCTGTTCAATTTTGACCTGGTGGCCTTCATCTCCGGCGGCGCCGGCACCTGGTTCGCCCGGATCATCTATACGGTGGTGGGCTTGGCGGCGCTGTGGTGCCTGACCATGCTGTTCCGGACGGAGGAGAATCCCAGGCACAGCCACGCCTGATCCAGGGGCTCACAAAACACGGAATTCCCGGCGCGGACGCGCCGGGAATTTCAGTTTGCCCCAAATGCCTCTTGCATTCCCCTTTTGGATGGGATAGAATGGAAGGCAGAACCATCCAAAGATACGGCGGCGGAGCGCGGCCTCGCGGAAAAGGAGAGATTCCTATGAAAAAACGACTTCCGGCAGTGATTTTGGCGCTGGCCCTGTGTCTGGGGCTGACGGTTCCGGCAGTGGCAACAAGTACGATGCAGGTGAAAGGTTTATTAGAAACATCTCAATATAACCTCACTATCCGCTGTCCCGATGACTATATGATCACACATAAGACGGCAACATATCGAGTGAGGCTTTTGAGGAGTATTAGCTCGGACCAGGGTAGATTTTTCGTTTATAATGAGGAGACATCTAGCCCTGTTTTTGACATGACATATGTTCCTTTAAGCGCTGATATTGTCATTAGCGGCTTATCCGCTGTAAACGAACGCATAGCGCTTAGGGCCTGGTCAGACCCGGACGGTGATGGCGTTTATGACATGCGGCTCGTTGATAATAATTCTTTTCCCTATCCTCTTGCAGACTCATATACTCAGCCTGCTACTTCCTCGTTCTATCCGGGTTCTACGCTTTTGGATTATGGTTGGGCGTATATATCCAGTGGGTACAACTCTGATCGCACAGCCGTTACGATTACAGCTGACAGCTTGTATCAGCTGTACGGTGCTAACACGATTTTTGCCGTGCACATAACGGACCCAAGAAGCGGCGAATCTAGTCCTGCCAGTCCTAGCCCTGTCCGTCCGGTTTCTCGCGTAGCGGCAGAGAGCTCAGGCGGCATTGATGAACAGTTCTTTGTATTTCTGCTCACTGACGAAGATACTCCTAACCCCGCCCCCGCCTTCACCGACACCCCCTCCTGGTGCTCCGCGGAGGCCCAGTGGGCGGTGGACCAGGGCATCACCAACGGCGCGGGCAGCGCGACGCTCTTCGCCCCCACCCTGGAGTGCACCCACGACCAGATTCTGACCTTCCTGTGGCGGGCGGCGGACAAGCCCGACGCCGCGCAGGCCCCCATCACCGTGGCCTCCTACTATCAGGACGCCGTCAACTGGGCCTACGAAAAGGGCTTTATCAGCGATTCTTTCCGGGCCTCCGCCCCCTGCACCCGCGCCCAGGCGGTGTGGTACATCTGGAAGGCCCTGGAGGAGCCCCAGGCCGCCAAAGCCGCCAGCTTCTCCGACGTGGCGCCCAATTCCCCCGACCTTCCGGCGGTGTCCTGGGCTGTGGAGAAGGGCGTCACCAACGGCTACGGCAGCCCCGACGCCTTCGCCCCCGACAAGGCGTGCAGCCGGGGCGAGATCGCCTGCTTCCTCTACCGGGCCTTCCGCTGAGCCAACGGCGCAGAAAGCCGCCCCCGCTGACAAGCGGGGGCGGCTTTCTTGGTTTCTCCGCGGGGACGCCGGAGCGCTCTATTTCAGGCTGGCCTGAAATTTTCCCTTTTCCACCAGCAGCACCCCGTACCCCGCCCGGTTATAGACCCCGCCGGCGGTGCCGGGGTTGAACAGCCACACCCCCCGGTCAGACATGTTCAGCGCCTCGTGGGTGTGGCCGAAGCAGGCCACGTCCGCCCCCTTCTCCTTCGCCGCCAGGGCCAGCTGGTCCGTCCCGCTCTTCACGCCGTAGCGGTGGCCGTGGGTGAGCAGGAATTTGACCCCCTCCGCCTCCACCAGCAGCTCGTCCGGGGCCTTGTCCCAGTCGCAGTTGCCCCGCACCAGCTCCATGGGCAGGTCCGGATAGGCGTCCGCCAGCGCCTGGCCGTCCCGATAGTGATCCCCCAGGAAAAAGACCCGTCCGGGCCGCTCCCTCTCGATGGCGTCCAGCATAGCGCCCAGCCGCCCGTGGGAGTCTGAAAACACTAAAATCTTCATATTGTTCACCATCCCCTCCGCCTCACATATACTGACAGTGAACGGAGGGATACCTATGCCGAATTTTGACGAACTGCTCAAGGGAAAAGAGGCCGCGGGCCTGATGAAGGACCCGGGCAGGCTGGAAAAGCTGCGGGACGCCCCGGAGACCCAGCAGATTTTTTCCATGCTCAGCCGGAGCGCCGGGGACCTGGAGTCCGCCGCCCAGCGGGCCGCCCAGGGGGACAGCGCCCAGCTGGCCGCCGCCATCCGCCAGCTCATGAAAGACCCCGAGGGGGTCCGGCTGGTCCAGAAAATGAAAGAAAATCTCAAATAGCGCAAGCGCGCCGGGGAGGGAGGGAAAACCATGAGCGACCTGGAGGAAAAGCTGGAAAGCGTCCTGGGCAATCCCCAGGCCATGGCCCAGATTATGTCGCTGGCCCAGTCTCTCAACCTGGGCGGGCCGGGCGGCCAGAACCAGACCCAGGCTCCCTCCCAGGAGCAGCCGCAAGAGCAGCCGCAGCCCCAGAGCGGCGAGGCCGTCCCGCCCCCCGCTCCCCCGGCGGACTCCGGCTCCGCCGGCGGGCTGGGCAGCCTGCTGGGCTCCCTGGACCCCCAGATGCTGGCCTCCGCCGCCAGCCTCATCGGCCAGTTTTCCGACGGCGGCGACGACAAGCGGACCGCTCTGCTCACCGCCCTGCGCCCCTTTGTCCGGGAGGAGCGGTACGCCAAGCTGGACAAGGCGATCCAGATCGCCAAGCTGTCCCGGCTGATCCGCTCCGGGCTGGACCTGTTCCGCGCCCGCAAGGAGGACGGCCATGTATAATCAATATCTGGACGGCGGAAGCTTCGTCCTCCTGGACCCGGAGCCCCAGCCCCAGGGCCAAAACCGCCGCAGCCCGCCGGACCGCGGCCCCGGGCCCAATCAGGGCCAGCCCTATCCCCAGCACCGTCCCCAGGGCCCCATGCGCCCGCAAAACGACCTGCTCAAGGACGTTACCAGCGGCCTGGGCAAGGTTCTGGACGGGTTGAAGCAGCACTTTTCCCTGGAGAAATTCGACACCGGGGACATCCTGCTGGTGCTCATCATCCTGTTCCTCTACCTGGAGGACGGGGACAATCTGGAGCTGGTCATCACCCTGGGCCTGCTGCTCCTCTTGGGCCTGGACGGGGACGGCGGCAAGGACTGACCCGCCAGGCTATTTCCCCATGCCATGCGGCTCGGAGCCGTCCGGAAGGGTAAAAATGCCCTCCGTCTCGTCCAGAGGGCTGACCACGTCCCGGGAGCTCATGGCGTACACCACTTCCCCGCCCAGCTCCGTCTCCGCCGCAACCAAAAGGCCGCTGCTCACCGACACCCAGTACCGCTCCGCGCCGCCCCCGGGGACGGCGGCCTCCACGTAGACGCAGGGCTGGCTGTCCCGCTCCTCATACCCGGCGGCGGTGATGCTGCTTTTATCCAGGGCCAGCACGTCCTCATAGGTGGGCAGGCGCTGGGAGAGGTCGGCCGCCCGGTCCGCCGCGGGGCCGGAGTAGACCCGCTCCCCGCCGTCATACCACAGCCAGAGCGTGCCGTCCCCCACGACGGAGTGCTCCACCACGCCGGAGCTGAGGGCGGCGGAGGTCCGCGCCCAGCCGGCCTCCACCCACACCTGGGCAGTCACCGTCCCCACAGACTGGCCGGCGTCAAAATACTCCACCGACACCGTCCTGCGGTAGCTCTCGTACCGCTCCAGGGAGGCGATGAGGCTCTTCACCGTCTGGGGCGTGACCTCCACCGCCACGCCGCCGGATTGGCCGGATTCCTGCGCCACCGGGTCCGTGCTCTGGCCCGCGTTGGGGTCGGCCATCTCCAGGCGGGGGGTGGGGGCGAACAGGTTGAGGAAAAAGCTGTACAGCACCGCCGCCAGCACCACCACGATGATGACCACCGCCATCACCGTGCGTTTTTTGTCCTCCAAAAAGCTCTTCCTCCCCCCAAAACGGATCTTGAACAAGCTGCTGCCGCCGCCGGGCACATGAAGGAAGGACTGCTTAAATCATTGCCTCCCAAGAAAAGCGGGTCAGCTTTTGAACGGCTCCGGTGGCCTGTCCGACCGGCCGAAGTGGTACAAAACGGCGTCGGTGATGCGGCGGCAGGCTTTTCCGTCCCCGTAGGGATTGACGGCGTGGGCCATCTCCCCATAGGCGGTGGGGTCGTCCAGCAGCTGGTCCGCCAATTCCGTGATACGGTCATAGTCCACACCGGCCAGCTTCACCGTCCCGGCCTGAACCGCCTCGGGCCGCTCCGTCTCCTTCCGCAGGACAAGCACCGGCTTGCCCAGGGCGGGGGCCTCCTCCTGCAAGCCGCCGGAGTCGGTCATTACCAGGTAACTGCGGGCCATCAGGTTGTGCATCTCCTCCACGTCCAGGGGCGCGATGAGATGGACGTTCTCAATGCCGTCCAGATGCCGGTGGGCGCACTCCTGCACCACCGGCGATAGGTGCACCGGGTAGACCAGCTCCGCCTCTGGGTGGACCCGGGCGATATGGGTCAGGGCAGACATGATGTCCTCCATGGGCTGTCCGTAGTTCTCCCGGCGGTGACAAGTGACCAGAATCACCCGTTTCCTCTCATAGTCCAGCTGGTTCAGCACGTCCTCGGCAAAGGAAAAATCCTTGACTACCGTGGTTTGCAGCGCGTCGATCACCGTGTTGCCCGTGACAAACAGGCCCTTGGAGATGCCCTCCGCCTCCAGGTTGCGGCGGTTGGCCTGGGTTGGGCAGAAGTGCAGCTCCGCCAGCCGCCCCACCATGGAGCGGTTCATCTCCTCCGGGAAGGGTGAGTACCGGTCCCAGGTCCGCAGTCCGGCCTCCACATGGCCCACGGCAATCTGCTGGTAAAAGGCCGCCAGGGCCCCCGCGAAGGTGGTGGAGGTGTCCCCGTGGACCAGCACCAGGTCGGGCCGCACCTCGTGGAACACCTTCTCCAGCCCCAGCAGGCACTTGGAGGTGATGGTGGACAGGGTCTGGCTGGCCTCCATAATGTCCAGGTCGAATTGGGGCTTGATCCGGAAGATGTCCAGCACCGTGTCCAGCATCTGCCGGTGCTGGGCGGTGACGCAGCACAGGCTCTCGATCTCTGGCCGGCGCTCCAGCTCCTTCACCAGCGGGGCCATCTTGATGGCCTCCGGCCGGGTGCCGAAAATGGTCATGACCTTCAGCTTATCCATGGCCGTCCCCCTCTTTTTCCTCCGGCTCTCCCCCGTCCTCCGGCTTCTCGTGGCCGGGGCCGCCCAGAAACACCCGCCAGGCGATGATCGCCGCGGCGCCCATGGCCAGCAGGAAGATCATGGCCTTGTCCGCGCCGCCGGCGGTGAGCACCACGGCGGACAGGCCCAGGATGGCGGAGATGACGTAGAGCACCCCCACCGCCTGCTTCTGAGAGAAGCCCATGTCGATGAGCCGGTGATGGACGTGTCCCCGGTCGGGGGCCATGGGGCTCTGCCCCCGGGACAGCCGCCGGATGATGGCGAAGCACTCGTCGAAGATGGGCAGGCCCAGCATGAGGAAGGGCACCACAAAGGAGATGATGGTGTACTGCTTGAACATCCCCTGCACCGACACCACCGCCATGATGAATCCCAGGAAGGTGGAGCCGGTGTCCCCCATGAAGATCTTGGCCGGGTTGAAGTTATAGGGCAGAAAGCCGATGCAGGCCCCCACCATCGCCGCCATCATCACCGCCACGTCCTGCTCGCCGACCTGCTCGCGGACCAGCAGGGCGATCACCAGCATGGTGGCCGCGCTGATGGTGGACACGCCGCAGGCCAGCCCGTCCAGCCCGTCGATGAAGTTGACGGAGTTGGTGATGGCCACAATCCAGATCACCGTCACCGGATAGCTCAGCCAGCCCAGCACCCACACCGGGTTGGGACTGAAGATGTTGGGGTTGGACAGCACCTCGATGCGGTTGCCCGCCATCACGGCGATGAGGGCGGCGGCGATCTGCACCAGGAACTTGGGCTTGGCGGGCAGGGCGAACCGGTCGTCCAGCATACCCAGCACCACGATGATCACCGCCCCCAGCAGCATCCCCTGTTTGGGTCTGTCCAGGGGGACAAACAGCAGCACCGCCGCCATAAAGCCAAAAAAGATGGCCAGGCCCCCCATCCGGGGAATGGGGTGGTCGTGCATCCTCCGGCCGTCCTTGGGCACGTCCACCGCCCCGATCTTCACCGACAGCGCTTTGACCAGCGGCGTGGAGGCAAAGGCCACCACCGCCGCCAGCCCCAGCGCCAGCAGGACAAGCCAGATCTCCTGGGCCCCCATGATTTCACTCAGGTTTTTCAACTGAATTTCGCTCCTTTACCCGGCATGTCTCTTTCTCCCACTCATCGGGGTAAGAAGCCCACCTTTTTATACACCTTGCGCAGGGTCTTGTTGGCGATGCGCTCTGCCTTCTCCGCCCCGGCCCGGTATACGCCCTCCAGATACGCCTTGTCCGCCAGCAGCCGCTCCGTCTCCTCCCGGATGGGCCGCAGGGTCTCCACCACGGCCTCGCCCACAGCGGGCTTGAACTTGCCATAGCCCTGGCCGTCGAACTCGGACTCGATCTCCTCGTAGGTCTTACCGGTGGCGGAGGCGTAGATCTGCATCAGGTTGGACACCCCAGGCTTGTTCTCCTTGTCGTAGTGCACACAGCGCTCGGTGTCGCTGTCGGTGACGGCCCGCTTGAACTTGCGCATGATGTCCTCCGGTTTGTCCATAATGGCCACGCAGCCGTCGGGCTGGGACTTGGACATCTTGCTCTCCGGGGTGGACAGGCTCATGATCCGGGCGCCCACCTTCTGGATCACCGGCTCGGGCACCTTGAACACGTCGCCGTATATGCCATTGAACCGGTTGGCGATGTCCCGGCAGATCTCCACGTGCTGCTTCTGGTCGTCCCCCACGGGGACGACATCGGGCTGGTACAGCAGGATATCCGCCGCCATGAGGGCGGGATAGGTAAATAACCCCGCGTTGATGTTGTCCTTGTGCTTGGCGGATTTGTCCTTGAACTGGGTCATGCGGGACAGCTCGCCGAACATGGCGTAGCAGTCCAGCACCCAACCCAGCTGGCTGTGGGCGGCGACGTGGGACTGGATGAACAGCGTACACTTCTCCGGGTCCAGGCCGCAGGCGATGTACTGGGCCAGCTGGGTGAGCACCCGGCGGCGCAGCTGGGCCGGGTCCTGGCGCACCGTGATGGTGTGCAGGTCGGCCATAAAAACGTAACAGTCAAACTCATCGATCATCTCCGGCCAGTGGCAAATGGGGCCCAGGTAGTTGCCGATATGCAGGTCCCCGCTGGGCTGGACGCCGGAGAGCATCACTTTTTTCGCTTCGTTTTCCATTGCCGCCACGTCCTCACTCGGCGTCCGCCGTCAGGTATTCGGACACGTCCACCGGCTGGGCGTCCGACCACAGGTGCTCCAGGCCGTAGAACTCCCGGCCCTCGTCGGTGAAAACGTGGACCACCACGCTGGAGTAGTCCATCAGCGTCCACTGGCCCCCCCGGTGGCCCTCGATGTGATGGGGCTCCTCCCCCGCCTTGGACATGGCCTCCTCCACCGCCTCCGCCAGGGCCCGGACCTGGGTGTTGGAGCTGCCGGAGCAGATGATGAAGTAGTCGGCCAGGGTGGTCTGGTCGGCGGTGCGCAGCACCTTGATGTCTTTACCCTTTTTATCGTCCAGGGCCTTGACGGCGATGGCGATCATTTCCTTTTCGTTCAGCATGGAACTCTCTCCTTTTCCATTTAGTCCGGGGTCTCGCCCCAATCGGTCACATTCCCGCTGTCCTCCGCCGGGTCCAGCCACGCGGGCCGGGTCTCCGCCGGAGTGGGCTCCGGGCTGCTGGCCGCCGGGTCCTCTTCCGGAGGCCCGCTCTCCACCGGGGTGCTCTCCACCGGGCTTCCGGTGGGCTCCTCACTGGCGGGAGGCCCGCTCTCCGGCGGGCCACTCTCCACGGGCTCGCTGGCCGGCGGGTCGCTCACCACCGGCGCGGGGGTATCCACCACCGGCGGATTGGCCAGGGAGGGCTCCGCCAGCCGCCCGGTGGACGAGCGCAGCCCGCCGTTGGGGGCCACGCTCATCAGATCCAGCTGGCGGATGGTCACCTGCTCCACAAAGGGGTTGAGGGAACCGTTGATGAGGGTGAGCAGCTGGCTCTGGATGGGGTAGACAAAGCTCTCCTGCCCGTAGACGCCCAGAAGGTGGGGCATGGTGCAGAACTCCACGTCGTCCACCTTCAGCCCGCCCAGCACCGCCTCCTGGCCGAACCAGAGCATGTTCTCCACCGCCAGATCGCTGTTCACCCGGCTGTTGAACAGCTCAATGAGCTGGCCGATGCGGGTGATGTTGCCGATTTGCAGGGTCTGCTTCAGCACCGCTTTTAAAAAGGAGTGCTGGATGTTCAGCCGCTCAATATCGCTGATCGCGCTGCCGTCATTGCTGTGCCGGAAGCGGACAATCTGCATGGCGTCGTCGCCGTCAAGGAGACGGTAGCCCTTCTCCTGATAAATGTTCAGGTCCTGATAGGGGTCGTAATACTCCATGTGGCGGGGGACGTCAAACCAAACGCCGCCGATGGCGTCCACCATCTCCCCCACCAGCTCCCAGTTGATCTGCACATAGTAGTCGGGGGCAAAGCCCACCAGCTCGGACACCTCATTGCGCAGGGCCTCGATCCCCCGCTCCCCCTGGCCATATACATTATATACGGCGTTCAGCTTTTTGGCGCTGATGTTGGGCCGGGCGCTGGAGTTGATGAGGGTGTCCCGGGGCAGGGACACGACGGTGGCCTTCTGGTTGGTCACGTCGTAGGTGGCCACCATCATGGTGTCCGTCAGGCCGGAGGTGGTATCCGAGCCGAAGATCAGAATGGTGTAGATGTCCTCGCTCCTCCGCTCGCCGCCCACCTTGGGCTGGATGGCCTCAATGTCCAGGGTGGGCTCCCCGGTGGGGTCCACCCCCGGCGGCAGGGAGATGGCCGGGTCCGCGGTCTGGGCGGGCTTCGGCCCGGGCAGCTCCGGCTTTTTCACCCAGCGGTTATAGAGCAGCACCCCCGCCGTGACCAGAACCGTCAGCACGGCGCACACGATCATCACGATCATGATGGTGGTTTCCCGCTTCTTTTTGGCCTGGGCCGGGGTGAGCTCCGGCTTTTTTCCCTTCTCCCAGGGCTCCCCGGGCTTCTGCTTCTCCCAGGGCTCCCCGGGCTTCTGCTCCTTCCCGGGCTCCTCGCTGGTCGTTTTGTGATTGGACTGGTCGCTCATGTTATGCTTCCTTTCCCATAGCATTCAAAGGCCTCCCTGGTGTCGTGGTGAAGCTCTTTGTTCCGCTGGACCATCTCCTGCATGGCCAGCGACGCGCCCATTCCCACCGCCCCGTCCAGGTCGGTGTACGCCAGGCCGCGCAGCCTGCCCACCTCGGGAAAGCTCCGGTTGGGCTCCATGTAATCGGCGATGTAAAGCAGCTTTTCCTCCAAGCTCATCCCCGCCCGGGCGGTGGTGTGGTAGAGGATGGCGTTGTAGACCTTGTCATCCTGACCGAACCAGTGCCGGGCCAGCGCCGCCCCGCTCTTGGCGTGGAGCAGCTTGTCCGTGGCCCGCTCCAGGGGGGAGAGCAGGATGCTGTACCGGTCGCAGATGTTCAGATGCTCCTGATAGGTGAAGTATTTGGTGCAGTCGTGGAGGATGGCGGCCCGGCGCATCACGTCCTCGTCCGCCCCCCACCTCCGGGCCAGGCGGGCAGCCTCCTCCTCGCAGCCCCGGATGTGGGCCAGCCGCTTGGCGTACACCATGGAGTAGGACACGCACCGCAGGTCCTCCAGGCTCAGGTTCTTGAGGTCCGCGTTGGTCCCATATAGTTTTTCCCGAAGAATGTAGCCGTACACCGCCTCCGGCAAAAATTCCCGGCCCTTTCCCTGGGCCAGCAGCTCCCGGAGCTGGGTAGACGACACGTTCACCAGACCGGGGACAGAGATGGTGGCGATCTCCGCGCGGTATCTCTGGCTCAAGAATTCCCGCTGGGGGGCGAAGACCGCCTCGCCGTCCTCCTCCGTCCGCCCAAAGGCGCACACCCCCGCCAGCGTCAGAATCTTCTCCGGCTCCGCCCAGAGGTGGAGGGTGAGAAACATGTCCGTCCCCATGAGCAGCCACAGCTTGTCGCCCTTCCAGCGCCGCGCGGCCTCCTCCAGGGTGTCAGCGGTGTAGCTCTTGCCCTCCCGGTGGAGCTCGGTGTCCCACACCTCGGCTGCGGCGGGCATGAGGAGCTGGTCGGCGGCGGCCCGCGTCATGGCCAGCCGCTGCTCCCGGGTGGGACTGCCGGGGGCAAGCTCCTTGTGGGGCGGTTCTCCCGCCGGAATAAAGACCAGCTTATCCAGGTCCAGCGCGGCCGCCGCCGCCTGAGCCGCCGCCAGATGCCCCAGGTGGGGGGGGTTGAAGCTGCCGCCGTAAATGCCGATTTTCAATGGGACCACCCTCTCTCAAAAGTTTGGTGACGCCTATTTTACCAGCTTGATTCTCTTGTCGCGGGGCTTGCTGTGGGTCTCTCTATACAATACGAACTTGGTGCCGATCACCTGCACCACCTGACTCCGGGTGGCCTGGGCCAGGGCCTCCGCCCCCTCTCTGGGGGACAGGGGACTGTTCTCCAGCACCTTGCCCTTGACCAGCTCCCGGGCCTCCAGGGCGTCCTCCGCCTGCTTCGTCAGGTTGGGGCCGATGCCGTCCTTGCCGATGTGGACGATGGTGTCCAGATCGTTGGCCAGCCCCCGGAGCTGGGCCCGCTGTTTGCTGCTTAAATCTCCCATATCGTCTTCACAAACTCCATTCCGCTTTCACCCGCCCTGGGGCGGGCTTCCGCTCTATTATAGGGAAACGCCGATTTCCTGAAAGATCTTCTTCGCGTTTTCCGCGTCATATTCGGCGCAGGCCGTTCCGATGTCTCCGCCTGAGAAAAATACAATGCAGCCGTCCTTGTGCTTCACGATTCTGACAATCACATTCGTATTGATAATGGAATCCTCTTTCTCCCGTTTTGCCCTCACTTTGATGAAGCCCATCTCAACCACTCCGTTTTGTTCAATCAGGATTTACTTCTTCAAATACTCCTCCAGCTTGGCCTGAAACGCCTCCAGCGCCTTCCCCCGGTGGGAGACGGCGTTCTTCTCCTCCGGAGAGAGCTGGGCAAAGGTCTTTTTCAGCTTGGGCAGAAAGAAAATGGGGTCGTAGCCAAACCCGCCCTCCCCCATGGGGGCAAAGGCGATGGTGCCGGGGCACTCCCCCCGGGCCGTCAGCACGTCCCCGTTGGGGAAGCAGCAGGTGATGACGGATACAAACTTCGCCGTCCTGGCCTGCCCCCGGGGCATACTGGCCAGCAGCAGGCGGTAGCGCCCCATGTCGTCCAGCCCCTGGCCGCCGTACCGGGCGGAATAGACGCCGGGGGCCCCATTCAGCGCGTCCACGCACAGCCCGGAGTCGTCGGCGATGGCGGGCAGGCCGGACGCCTCCATGACGGCCTTCGCCTTGAGCAGGGAGTTCTCCTCAAAGGTGGTCCCCGTCTCCTCCACGTCCACGTCAACCCCCACATCCGCCTGGGAGCACACCTCCACCCCCATGCCGGACAGAATCTCGTTCATTTCCTTCAGCTTTTTCTCGTTCTTGCTGGCCAGTACCAATTTCATTTTTCTACAACTCCCACGGGTCCTTCGACCCAAAATCTTTTTTCCGTTTCTGCTCCTTTGCCTGTGTCCGCCCCGCCTCCCATTTTTCCCGGGCGGCTCCGATTCTCTCTGAGGCGGCGTCCAGCTTCTGCCGCGCGGCTTCCAAAAAGCCGGCTTTCTCCGGCACGGGCAGTACAATCTGCCGGCAGTCCTCGCAGTAAAATGACTTCGGCGCTGTCCCGAGTATCCCAACCGTCAGCGGAATCCCCTCCCAGATATCCAGCCCATCCTCCACCCATTTGGACGCGGAGGGAATCGTCCCCTCTTTCATTTCCTTTCCGCAAAACGGGCAGTCCATGGCGCCGCTCCCCCTTCACCCATTCTTTTTATGATGCCACGAAGCGAAACGAAATGGTATCATGCGCCATGTTTTGCGGTTCCCGGCAAAGCCGGGGAGCAAAACAGCATGAAATCAGAGTATAATAGCCGCTATGCGGCTATTATACCGCATACTTGGGAGGAAGTCATTACCGGAGTGTAAATATTGTCACAAAAGCGCCTTTGTAAACTCCCCGGCGTCAAAGGGCTGGAGGTCGTCCACCCCCTCGCCCACCCCGGCGAACTTCACCGGAACGCCCAGCTCACGGGCGATGGCCACCACGATGCCCCCCTTGGCGGTGCCGTCCAGCTTGGTGAGCACGATGCCCGTCACCCCCGCCGCCTTGGAGAACTCCTTGGCCTGGATGAGCCCGTTCTGGCCGGTGGTGGCGTCCAGCACCAGCAGCGTCTCCCGGCTGGAGCCGGGGCACTCCCGGTCGATGATCCGGGCGATTTTATTCAGCTCGTTCATGAGATTGGCCTTGTTTTGCAGCCGCCCGGCGGTGTCCACCAGCACCACGTCGGAATGCCGCGCCCGAGCGGCCGCCAGGGCGTCGTACACCACGGCGGCGGGGTCCGCCCCCTCGTGCTGCTTGACGATATCCACCCCGGCCCGCTCCGACCAGATGGTGAGCTGCTCGGCGGCGGCGGCCCGGAAGGTGTCCCCGGCGCACAGCAGCACCTTTTTGCCCTCCCGCTTCCAGCGTGCGGCCAGCTTGCCGATGGAGGTGGTCTTGCCCACCCCGTTCACCCCGATGAACAGCACAATGGCGGGGGTGCGGCTCATGTCCACCGTCAACTCGCCGGCGGAGAGATACTCCGCCAGGATGTCCCGCATACACTGACGGGCGCCTTCCATATCCTTAATCCGCTCCGCCTTGCAGCGGCTTTTCAGCTCCTCCACCGCCTCCAGGGTGGTCTCGGCCCCCAGGTCCGCCATCACCAGGGACTCCTCCAGCTCCTCGTAGAAATCGTCGTCCAGCTGGGAGAAGCCGTTGAATATGCCGATCTTTTTAATTTTATCAAAAAAGCCCATAATGATCTCCTCTTAACGGAAATTTTTCTCCGCCCGCGCCCATTACTTGATATTGAGTTCTTTTTCCACGTCGTTCAAATTGATGGTCAGCATCCGGCTCACGCCCTTCTCCTGCATGGTGACGCCGTAGAGCACGTCGGCCTCCTCCATGGTGCCCCGGCGGTGGGTGATGACGATGAACTGGGTTTTGCCGCTCATACGGCGCATGTACCGGGCGTAGCGCACCACGTTGGACTCGTCCAGCGCCGCCTCGATCTCGTCCATGACGCAGAAGGGGGTGGGCCGCACCTTCAAAATGGCGAAGTACAGCGCGATGGCGATGAGGGCCCGCTCCCCGCCGGACAGAGAGCTCATGTGCTGGATGGTCTTGCCCGGCGGCTGGGCCTTGATCTCGATGCCGCAGTTGAGCACGTCGGCCCGGTCGTCCAGGATCAGCTCCGCCTTGCCGCCGCCAAAGAGCTCGGTGAACGCCTTGCGGAACTCCTGGTCGATGAGGGCGAACTGCTCCTCAAATATGGCCGTCATCTCCCCGGTGATCTGGGCGATGATGTCCTGAAGCTCCTTTTTGGCCTTGGCCACGTCGTCCCGCTGGCCGGTGAAGTAGGTGTACCGCTCGTTCACCCGCTGGAACTCCTCCACCGCGTCCGGGTTGATGCTGCCCAGGGCGGAGATGGCCTTTTTCAGCTCCCCGATGCGCCGCTGGGCCTTGGGAACCGACTCCAGCTCCACCCGCTGGGCCCGGGCCGCCTCGTGGGACAGCTGGTAGTTCTCCCACAGCTTGTCCAGAAGCATGCTCTCCTCGTTGGCGGAGGCGGCGGCCTTCTGCTCCAGGAAGGACACCTCCCGCTCCATGACAATCAGCTCGTTGTTCTTGTCCCGGGCCTGGCGGTCGGCCTGGTTGCGCCTGCCCTCCAGGGCCAGCTTCTCGTCATTGAGCCGCCGGATGGCGGCGGTTCCCTCTCCGCTGGCGGACTTCAGGCTTTGCAGCCGCTCCTCCTCCTCCCGGATGCGCTGGGTGAGGTCGTCGTTCCGCTGCTCGAACTGGCCGATCATGGCGGTGCGGCTGGCGGTGTCGCCGGACAGGTCCTCCCGCAGCCGTTCCAGCTCGGCGACGGACTGGCGCAGGGCGGACTGCTCGCCCTCCAGCCCGGCCAGCCGGGCGCCGCAGGAGGCGGACTCCTCGTTCAGCCCGGCGATCCGCTCCTGGAGCGCCGTCCGGCCCTGGGCCTTGGCCTCGCTCTCCGAGCGCAGGGCGGCGGCGGACCCCTCCAGCGCCTCAATCCGCGCCTTGGCCTGGGCGGTGTTCTCCGTGTTCTCCTCCATCCGGCGGCGGACCTGAGCCCGCTCCCCGGCCAGGGTCTGGCGGCGCAGCTCGATGTCCGCCAGCTGGACGGAGGCGCTGTCCGCCCGCTCGGAGTATTTTAACACCGCGTCCTCCGCCTCCCGGAGCTGGCCCGAGGCGGCGTCCAGCTCATATTGGGCGGCGGTGAGCTCCCGCTGGGCCTTTGCCAGCTCCTCCGACGCGGCCTTCAGGTCGGCGGTCAGGCCGTCCTTCTGCCGGTTCAGCCGCTCCAGCTCGTTGGCCCGGCTCAGGATGCCCGCCGAGCGGGACGCCGAGCCGCCGGTCATGGAGCCGCCAGCGTTGAGCACCTGGCCGTCCAGGGTGACGATGCGGAAGCGGTGGCCGAATTTCCGGGCGATGGCCATGGCCTTGTCCAGATTTTCCGCGATCACCACCCGGCCCAGCAGGTTGGAGAAGATGTTGGCGTACTCCCGGTCGAAGGAGATGAGCTCGTCCCCCATCCCCACGAAGCCGTCCTCGTTTTTCACGGCGGCCTCCCGGAAGTCGGCGGGCCGGATGGTGTTCATAGGCAGGAAGGTGGCCCGGCCCCCGTCCCGGCGCTTCAAATAGCTGATGGCGTTTTTGCCGTCCTCGTCCCGCTCCACCACCAGGTTCTGCATAGCGCCCCCCAGGGCGATCTCGATGGCCACGGCGTACTGGTCGGGGACGTGGATCAAACCGGCCACCGGGCCCCGGATTCCCCGCAGGCCGTTTCGCCCGGCCTCCCCCATCACCAGCTTCACCGCCTTGGAGTAGCCCTCGTACATCTTCTCCATCTCGGCCAGCATCTTGATGCGGGAGTTCAGATTGTTCTCGTCCATCTGAAGGCGGCGGTGCTTCTCCTGGGCCTGGTCCAGCCTGCGCTGCCGGGACTGGAGCCGCATTTGATAGCCGCTGATCACATTCCGGGCGGCGTCCCGGTCCTCCGTGACCTTGTCCAGCTCCTTCTGGGTGGCCTCCAGGGCCTGGCGGGCCTGGTCCGACTTGTCCTCCTGTTCCTGGAGCTCCCGGCCCAGCCGCTCCTCCCGGTCATACAGCTCCTGGGCGGCGGCGGCCAGGGCGGACAGCAGCTCCTTGGCCTCCCCGGCGGAGGCGCTCTCCAGCCGCTCCCGCTCCCGGAGGCCCTCCAGCTCGTCGTTCAGCGTGCCCGCCGAGCCCAGCGCCTCCTGAGTGCGCCGGGCCAGCGCGTCCATCTGCTCCCGGCAGGCGGCCATGTCCCGGCCGATCTGGTCTAGGCGGCCCCGGCTCTCCTCGATCTGGGCGGCGATGGACCCGGCCCGGCCCTCCTGCTGCTCCAGCTCCTGACGGATGCGCTGGGCGTTCTCGCTGTTGTTTTTGATGTCGTTTTTCAGCAGGGCGATGGAGTTCTCGCAGGCGTGGACCTGCTCGTCCAGGCCGGACTGCTTGTCCCGCAGCTCCTCCGCCCGGATATCCTTGTCCCGCATTTCGTCGCTGAGCTGGGTGCTCTGGGCATACAGCCGCTCCACCTCGTCGTGGGCCTGGTCCCGCTGGCGGACGGCCGCCTCCAGATCCCCCTTCACCTTCACGCTGTCCGCCCGGATGCGCTCCAGCTGGTCCAGCCAGACGGAGATCTCCAGCCCCTTCAGTTCGTCCCGCAGGACGTTGTACTTCTTCGTCTTTTCCGCCTGGGCCCGCAGGGGCTCCACCTGGAGCTCCAGCTCGCCGATCTTGTCGTTGACGCGGACCAGATTTTCCTCCGTGCGCTCCAGCTTGCGTTCCGCCTCCTCCTTGCGGTGGCGGAACCGGGAGATGCCCGCCGCCTCCTCAAAGACCTCCCGGCGGTCGGCGCTCTTGACGGACAGAATCTCGTCGATGCGGCCCTGGCCGATGATGGAATAGCCCTCCCGGCCCAGGCCGGTGTCCATAAACAGCTCGTTGATATCCTTCAGCCGGCAGGCCCGGCGGTTGATATAGTATTCGCTCTCCCCGGAGCGGTAGTACCGGCGCGTCACCGCCACCTCCGTCTCCTCCATCTGGAAGATGCGCTCGGTGTTGTCCAGCACCAGCGTCACCTCGGCAAAGCCCAGCCCCTTGCGCTTCTCGGTGCCGTTAAAAATCACGTCCTCCATCTTGGCTCCCCGGAGGGTGCGGGTGGACTGCTCCCCCATCACCCAGCGGATGGCGTCGGAGATATTGGATTTTCCCGAGCCGTTGGGCCCCACCACCGCCGTGATGTCCGAGCCGAAAACCAGCACCGTCTTATCTGGAAAGCTCTTAAAGCCCTGGATTTCCAGCGCCCGCAGATACACAGAACCACCCCTTTCTTCTCCAGCCCTCCGCGCCTCCGCGCCGCGGCGGCCTCCGGGTCTTCCCTCCGCTCCGGCCCAAGCCGCCCTCTCCGGACGGGAGACGGGCTCCAGCATAGCATTTTATTTTACCACATCAGTCTCTCCTTTGCAAGTTTCAGCTGGCCGGATTCTATGCCGTACAAGCGGAAAAATGAGCGGCCAGCCGGAAGGCTGGCCGCTCAAGGAGAAGCCGGCGGCTGGCTTGCGGGCAGCCGCCTATTATCATCACCCGGTGCGCAACGCCTCAACGGTGCCGGGGATGAAGCGAAGAAATTGCGTCAGGCTTACGCTTTGTCTATTTTGACCAGCTTGGCGTTGAGGCTCTCCAAAAAGCCCTGGGGCAGCATGCTGCCGCCCATGGCGACCAAGGCCTCCGCGGTCATGGACTTCATCATGTCCCACATCCCCGCGCCGGGGGCCAGGTCGAAATTGGCGGCCAGCTTCACCGCCGTGCGCGCCGCCTCCAGCGCCTCTGGGGACTGGGCCAGGACCTCCATGGTGTCCCGCACGCTGTACCTGCCCTCGGGGAACTCCATGGGCGCGGCCAGGTCCAGATCGCCCGCCAGCTTGAACCAGTTGGCGACGCCCTCCCGGCGCTCGTTGACCTCGGGCAGCACGTAGACGGCGGGCTCCCGCTCCACCTTCTCCAGGGTGATGGAGTCCTTCACGTCCCCGGCTTTCGCCACTATGACGTTGAACCCGGGCTCCAGCGCCGCGGTGAACACGAACACCTTGTTCTCGGCCTGTCTGCCCACGCTCCTGCCGTTGACCAGCAGCTCCACCTCCGGCTGGTTGGAGTACACCCGGATCTCGGTGGTCTCCCCCGCCCGCTGGGCGTAGCGGCGGCCGCAGACGTGGACCATGGGCGCTTTGGTCCAGTAGGCTTTGTAGATGTAGTAGCTGTCCTTGCGGGTTTTGCGGTCGATGGTGACCAGACCCTTGTTGTTCCGGCCTCCCACGCCGCCCTCGTTCCGGGCCGCGCAGCCGAAATCGAACATGTTCCACACGTGGCTGGACCAGATCCAGGGCCGCTCATCCAGCACCTTGGCCATGTGCTCGTGGTACAGCGCCTGGTACTCCTCGCTGTAGTCCTTGCAGGCGGGGGCGGGACCGTGGTAGGTGACGACGCCCTCGCAGCCGTACTCGGACAGACCCAGGCAGATGTCGGGGTGCTCGGCGTGGAACTTGTCCAGCCAGGGGCCGTTGTCCTCCATCCTGCCGCCGTACCAGCCGAAATAGTGGTTGTAGCTCTCCACATCGGTGATGTGGTGCATGGGCCCATCGGTGGGGGTCATGGTCACGTGGGCGATGGTGGTCAGCCGGGTGGGGTCCAGCTCATGGGCCAGCTTGTTCAGCGCGTGGTGGTTCTCCACCAGCTTGTCCGAGATGCCGCCGATCAGGATCTCGTTGGACATGCCCCAGAAGCAGATGGTGGGATGGTTGTAGTTCTGAATGATGAGTTCTTTGAGCTGGCTGACGCAGTTGTCGTGGGCGGCGGGGTCCTCGTTGAACATGCTGATGAAAGGGATCTCCGCCCAGACGATGAAGCCCAGCTGGTCGCAGGCGTCGTAGAAGTCCTGGGCGTGCTGGTAGTGGGCCAGACGGATGGTGTTGGCCCCCAGCTCCTTGATGATCCGGGCGTCCTCGAAGTGGTCGGCCCGGGTGAGGGCATTGCCCTGGTAGAGCTTGTCCTGGTGGCGGCTCACGCCCCGGAGGGGGGTCTCCACGCCGTTGAGGATGAAGCCCTTCTGGGGATCGCAGGAGAACTCCCGCACGCCCACCTGAGCGCTCACCTCGTCACAGGCCTCGTTCCGGCGCTGGAGGGTGGCGGTGACGGTGTACAGATAGGGGTCGTCGATGCTCCAGCGGCGGGCGCCGGGCACGGCTACGGTCACTTTGGTGCTGTCCGCGGGGCGGACGGCGGAGGCCGCCTCGTTCCCTTCTGCGTCCCGGATGGAGTACGTCACGGTGAAGTTCTCGTCGGGACCGGCCACCCAGCTCTCCAGCTCGAACTTCGCGCCGCCGCAGCCGCCGCAGGGCCGGGGCGTCACCCGCAGGCCGGGGCCGCCGTAATAGTCCAGGTCGAAGTGGACGGCGGGCACGCTGATGAGGTTCACGCCCCGGTACAGCCCGCCGTAAAAGGTGAAGTCGGCGAACTGGGGATAGACGCTGCTCTTTTCCGAGTTGTCGCAGGCAATCGCCAGAAGGTTTTCGCCGTCCTTTTTACACAGGCCGGTGATGTCCGCCCTGAAGGCGGAGTAGCCCCCCTCGTGGTAGACCGCCTCTTTGCCGTTGACGTACACCGCGGCCTGCTGGCCCGCCGCCAGCACCTCCACGTAGACCCGTCCGCCGGGCAGGGGCTGTTTGGGGGTCTCGAACGTCCTGGCATACCAGCAGCGGCCCCGGTAGTAGCTGCCGCCGCCGTCCATGCCGTCCACCGCGTTCCAGGTGTGGGGGAGGTCCACGTCCGCCCAACGCTCCGGAAGCGCGGCGGGCAGGCCCGCGTCCTCCCGGATGAATTTCCAGCCCTGATTCAAGCTTATAATATTTCGCATTGCGCTGTCTCCCATCTCAAAAGATTTTGTTTGCCGCCCGTCCCCTCAAAGCCCCAGAGGGAAAGCGCTATTTGCGGAGGGTGTCCGGTTTGGTGTTCAAAATTTTCGGAAACTGGGTGAAAAATACGGTGCCCGTGATGGCGGCGGCCAGCACATCCGCCACCGGCTCCGCCACGAAGACCGCGAAGACCTTGTCGCCCAGGAACAGCGGCAGGATAAAAATCAGCGGGATGAGCAGAATGATTTTCCGCAGCAGGGCCAGGAACAGGGAGATTTTCGCCTGGCCCAGCGCCACAAAGGTCTGCTGGCAGGAAAATTGGACGCTGAGGAGGAAGAAGCCCGCCAGATAGATGCGCAGCGCCCAGGTGGTGATCTCCACCAGCTCCGGCTTGTTGTTGAACAGGCCCACAAACGCCTGCGGGAACAGCATGATGAGCCCCCACATACACACGGCGTAAATCATGCCGCTGACCATCAGGATGCGGAACGCCTGCTTCACCCGGCCGGTCTTGCCCGCCCCGTAGTTGAAGCCCACGATGGGCTGCGTCCCCTGGGCCAAGCCCATAAACACCATGGAGAGGACCTGCATGATGGAGGAACAGATGGTCATGGCCCCCACCGCCGGGTCCCCGCCGTACCGGTACAGGGAGGAGGTGAAGGACACTGTGACCAGGCTCTCCGTGGACTGCATGATGAAGGGGGACACGCCCAGAGCCGCCACCGGCAGGATAACGGCGCCCTTCAGCCGGAAAAAGCGGCGTTGAAGCCTCAGCTTTGTCCGCTTGCCCAGCAGGAATACGATGACCCAGGCCGCGGACACGCCTTGGGCGATGACGGTGGCCAGGGCCGCGCCCCGCACCCCCATGTTCAGGCCAAAGATGAAGATGGGGTCGAGAACGATGTTCACCGCCGCCCCCACCAGGACGGTGGCCATGGAGATGGTGGAGAAACCCTGAATGGTGATGAAATTGTTCATGCCCAGGGCGATCTGCACAAAAACGCTGCCCCACAGGTAGATGCCCAGATAGCTGACGGCGTAGCCGATGGTGTTGGGACTGGCGCCGAACAGATAGAGCAGGGGCTCCTTTGCCAGCTGGAACAGGAGGGTGGAGCCCGCGGAGATCAGCAGTATGAGGACGGCGCAGTTGCCCAAAATCTCATTGGCCCCCTCCATATTGCCGTCGCCCATGAGGATGGAGGCCCGAGACCCGCCGCCCACTCCCACCAGCGCCGCCATGGCGGAGACAAACATGATGATCGCAAAGCACAGGCCCAGGCCCGTGAGCGCCAGGTCGCCCACCTCGGGGATGTGGCCGATGTAGACCCGGTCCACAATGTTATAAAGCGCGTTGACCAGCTGGGCCACAATAGCGGGAAAGGCCAGCCGGACCATGAGACGGCCCACGCTGTCATTGCCTAAGTCGTTGCTCTTTTTTGACATGACGATACCATTCCTCTTTGCTAGGTCGCACGCAGCAGGCTCTGCTTTATTTTTGCCACCGCTTTTCTGACGCTGCCTGGACGGCCGGCGCAACAGCAGGGGCGGTGGATGCTGTCGGAGCAGAATATGCAGTAGCCGCCGGGGGTTACGTCAACAAAATTCTCATGCTCCAGATCTTTGTATATGATGATATCCTTATCCTGCATATCCCATTGGACGGTTTCCTTTCCAGTGTAAGGCGCATAGCCCATCCGCTCCACGCCGGACACGACATATTGGAGATCCAGATAATTGATATGCCGCTCCGGGAGGCATTCCTCCACGGGCTTGGTTGTGATGTCCTGAATGTTTACGTAGATGTCCCGTCCTTGAAGCTCGTACGTACCCGCCTCCATATTTGCAATGTCATGGCTTGTGATCCACTCCAGAGCGGTTTGAATGGCCGCCGGATATGGATAGGGACAGTCTGTCGCAAAGGAAGATGAAAAAATCATCACCGCGGCCTCCGTTTATTCAGCATTTCTTCCAAACGCCTCAATCTGAGTCAGCGCCGGGAAGAGTGAGGGATCATCCGCCTTAATCAGCTGCCCCACCTTCAGCCAGGTAATGCCTTTGCGCCGGATGGGGAACCTTTGGGGCTCGATACATTTATCCAGCTTTACAACCTCCGTCGTGCCGTCGGAGAAGGTCACTGTCCCCTGGGTCCACCAGCTGTCGTGGGGAAAATCCGCCCGGGTGGTCAGGCGCAGCTCCTCCAGGTCCACCGGGCGGCCGAATTCCAGCGTGATCTCCGCGTCCTCCCGCTGGTCGATGCCCCAGGACTGGAAGGGCCAGGGATAGTGGCAGGTGTTGGCCAGCACCCCGTCGATCACGTTCCGGGCGGCAAACAGCGGCGCGACCGGTCCTTTGGTTTCCGCGTTGGCGTGGACATGGGGATAGCACCCCGTCTCCTCGTGCTGGTCCATCACGTTTTTGGCCAGATTGCGGAAGTTTTTATCCTCCTCCGGGCGTGATTTCCGCATGGTGATATAATGCTGCTCTCCGCTGAAGCTCCCGGGGCAATACGATATCCTGTCCGCCTTCATGTGCTCATTGCGCTGAAAGGGGATGGGATATTCCACCCGATTCTGGGTGAGATACACGTAGGCCTCATCCATGGCCCCGTCCACCCGGATGACGTAGAACGCGGGAACCTCGTCGGTGGTAAAGACAATCTTATCCCCCGGCTCATACTCCTTGGGGTACACCAGCAGAATCTCATCCCTGCCGCTGGCGCTGTGTTCTCCATCCTTCTGTACGCTCTGTACGGAAATGCTCAGATTTGCCATTGTCTCATCTCCCAGAAAGTATATTCAAAATCCCCGATACCGTCCGATACCGGGGATTTTGATCTGCCGGCGTTTACAGCAGGCTCTTCACATAGTCCGCGATGGCCTGATCCTTGCAGCCGGCGAAGAACAGCTCCTGAAAATGTTCTCCCGCCACGGCGCCCCGGACCAAATCCTGATCCAGGTCCTTCAGGCCGTCCACCAGGGGGCGCAGGGTTTTGGCCCGCACCTGGTCCAGAATCCCTTTGTTGCGCATCTCCGGCTCCCGCCGCTCGGGGGGATAGCCCTGGCCGTGGCCGAAGCCGAAGAGCTTTTCAAAGACGTACTCCAAATTCAGCTCGCCGCCCCAGCCGAAGCCCTTGGCGAAGGGCATGGCCACGGCGTTTCCGTCGTTGACGTGGGCAAAGGTGTAGGCGTCCACCGGGTCCTCCACGTGGCCGCAGATGACGCCGGGAAAGCTGTTCATGGCCAGCATGGCCCCCTCGCCGGTGCCGCAGCCGGTGACAACATAGTCCGCCGCCCCGCTGTTCAGCAGCAGCGCCCCCAGGATGCCGCACTGGACATAGGTCAGCTGGGCCTTGTCGTCCCCGGCGTACATCCCGTAGTTGTCCACGGTGTGGCCCATGGGCTCCACCACTTTTTTCAGCGCCGCCAGGATGACGCCGTTTTTGGCCGCCTGGCTGTTCTCGTTAATGAGCGCGATCTTCATCTTGTTTCCTCCTTTTAAGGCTGCTTGCCGATGTAGGCCAGAATGCCGCCGTCCACATACAGGATGTGGCCGTTCACAAAATCGGAGGCGGGTGAGGCCAGGAACACCGCCGGGCCGCCCAGGTCGGACGCCTCGCCCCAGCGGTTGGCCGGGGTCTTGGCCAAAATGAATTGATCAAAGGGGTGCTTGGAGCCGTCGGGCTGGATTTCCCGCAGGGGCGCGGTCTGAGGCGTGGCGATGTAGCCGGGGCCGATGCCGTTGCACTGGATGTTGTACTGGCCGTACTCGCTGGCGATGTTCTTGGTGAGCATTTTCAGCCCGCCCTTGGCGGCGGCGTAGGCGGACACGGTCTCCCGGCCCAGCTCGCTCATCATGGAGCAGATGTTGATGATCTTGCCGCCGCCCTTTTTGATCATGGAGGGGATGACGGCCTTGGACACGATGAAGGGCCCGTTCAGGTCGATGTCGATGACCTGACGGAAGTCCTTGGCGGACATCTCCACCATGGGAATGCGCTTAATGATGCCGGCGTTGTTCACCAGAATGTCGATGACGCCCACCTCGGCCTCGATTTTGGACACCAGCTCGTTTACCGCGTCCTCGTTGGTGACATCGCACACATAGCCGTGGGCGGTAACGCCCGCCTCCTTGTAGGCGGCCAGCCCCTTGTCCACCAGCTCCTGCTTGATGTCGTTGAACACAATGGTGGCCCCGGCCTCCGCCAAAGCGTTGGCGATGGCAAAGCCGATGCCGTAGGACGCGCCGGTGACAAGGGCGACCTTGCCCTCCAAACTGAACTTGACCATTTACGTTTACCTCCAAACTTTTCCGGAAAGGGATAGGTCTAGTATATCCCTTTGGGCGCCTGCTGTCAAAGGCTATTATTGCGCCGCGTTCTGGGTTCCGGCCTCCGCTTTCATCGCGGTCAGCTTCGCCTGAACCTCCTCCATGGTGGCGTTGTCCAGGGTATAGAACTTCATCGCGATGATGGACAGGATATAGCCCACGATGGGAAGCCCCATCCACAGCACCATGGTGACGGTCACAAGGCTGCCCGTGACCGGGTCGCCGATCTGGGGCAGGGTGGTGACATAGCCGATTCCCGCGTAGACAAAGCCCACAATCGTGGTGGCGAAAGCCACGATGGTCTTGTCCACCAGAGAGTAAGCCGCGCTGATGACGCCGGCGATCTGCTTGCCGCCGTTCCGGCTCATCTCGTAGTCCGCCACGTCAGCCAGCATGGGCATACGCAGGCCGTTGGTTACGCCCATGCAGGCCTGGAATGTGCAGTGGATCAAAAGGAAGATCACGGTCATGGGGATTGTCCTGCCGATCTGCGTCGGGTCGCCCAGGGTGAACAGGGCAATCATCAGGCAGCCCGCCACCACGGAGCCGATGCTGAAATTGCGCAGGGCCGTCCGTTTGCCCATCTTGATGGCGATCTGGTTGCCGAAGATGGACACCAGGATATTGGGGATGAACACAATCAGGCCCAGCCTTCCATAGAACTCGTAATTCCCGGCGATGATGCCCCAGACGGCGATGATAACGCTGGTGTTCATGGCGATGTTCATGGCGATGCGGTCCGAGGCGCAGGCCACCAGGATCATCTGGAAGTTGCGGTTGCCCTTCATGACCTTGAACATGTCTTTGGGGGAGACCTTCTCCTTGCTCAAGCTGCGGTAGTTCTCCGGAACGTCGCGATCCCAGATGCTGATTACGGTGAGCACCAGGATGATGAAGCTCGCCACCAGCATGGTCAGGCACAGCTCCTGCATGGTGCCCAGGTCGATGACGCCGTTGTGCTTCGGAACCAGATAGTTGGTGTTGTAGAACGTGAAACCCACAGAGAAAAGGCTGGTGGCGATGCCCATAAAGAGGCCCAGCCGGTTGCGCTGAACAGGTTCATTGGTGAACGCCACCCGGGCGCCGCCCTGAGAGGTCATCATGAAGCTGTAGCCGATGACATACACCGCGTAGATCAGAACGAACGTGACCACGTTCGCGCCAACGGCGAAGAAATATATGCACAGCAAGGCGATGGCGCTGATGATCCAGCCCAGGATCATCGTCGGGCGGTAGCGGCCGAATTTTCCGTCCGTCCGCTCCACGATGAAGGCGATGATCGGATCGGTGATGGCGTCGAAAATGCGGGACGCGGTGGCGATCATGGCCACGGTGGTGGCCAGAAGGCCGTAGTAGCCCGCGCCCAGGTAGGTGATGTAGTTCATCACAAACAGGAAGCAGATGAGAAGCAGGTCATGAATCGAAAAAAGATACAGCTGCCAGGGTTTTGCCTTGCGGTACTGCACAGTGTTGGTTCCTTCCATGGTTGTCTCCTCTCTTTCCGAAGAATGCTGATCCGCATATCTTCTCTCCGACTTTTAATAGACAAAACTTTATTGTGTAAATGCACAGGACTTCCCGCTTTACCAGATGAACAGGCTGTCCCCCCGGAGCCGCAGAAGCGCCTCAATGAGATAGTAGTCGCTGTAGATAATGGGCACCTCGGTGTTGCTGCCGTCGGGATCGTGATAGAAGTAAGTACCGCCGTCCACAATGGAGTCCACCTCGGGGTCCCAGTTGCAGAATTTCCGGTCGCAGGCCCTGAGCATCTTCAGCGCGGCCTGGACATAGAGGCGCTTTTCGTGCTCCGGGACGTGCCCGGCGATCTCCAGCAGGCCGCAGGCGGAGATCATGGAGGAGGTGGTGTCATATTTGACGGGCTCGCCCGGGGCGCGGTAGTCCACCAGAGGCAGCCAGTCGGTGACGGACATGGAGGAGATGACATAGTGCGCCGTACGCTTGGCGGTGGTCAGGAAGCTCTCGTCCCCTGTGTGGCGGTAGGCGAGGGCGAAGCCGTACAGCGCCCAGGACTGGCCCCGGCTCCAGGCGGACCCGACCCCATATCCCTGGCCTCCGGGAGCGTCCACAAACTCCCCGGTCTCCGGGTTGAAGCGGGCGATGTGATTTGTGCTGCCGTCCCCGCGGGCAATGTACTGCTGGGCGGTTTTGGCGTGATTTGTGGCGATCTGCGCGAACCGGGGGTCCTTGGTGGTCTCGGAGGCCCAGAAGAGCAGAGGAATGTTCATCAGGCAGTCGATGATCATCCAGCCGCTCATGGGCACGCCGCCGCCCATCATTTTCTCCATCATCTCGCTGTCGTTCCACGCGCGGATATACCTGCCCGCGGAATTGTAGCGGCCGGCCAGGGCCTGCGCCGCAATCAGCGCGTCCTCCCGGGACTGGGGATTCCCGGTTTTCCGGTAGTTGGCCACCGCGGAGGGCAAAAAGACGAAACCGATGTCATGGCCCGCCAGGTTGATGTGAACCAGATTGCTGACGATCCGCGCCTCCACTCCCTCGGCCGCTTCGCGGTACGCCTCGTCTCCCGTGGTCTGATACATCTGCCACAGCATCCCGGGCCAGAAGCCGTTGGTCCAGTAGCAGAGCAGGGGGGACTTGCCCTCCTTTTGGATCTCCTCGCTCGTTGTGCCAAAGTCCAGGTCATGGTACCTGCCGTCCCTGGGGCTGTAGGGGATCATCGTCCCAACCCGCGCGCACTCCCGCTTCATTTTGACGAGCAGCTTGTCATACGTGCTGTTGAGCCAGGCGTGGTCCTCTTCGGTCAGAATCGTTTTAATAAATTCTTCCATATCCCATATTCCACCCTATCGTTATTTATTTTGGCTGTCAGTCTCTCCTTTTCCGGCTCCCTTGGGAGCCGGAAAAGCCCAATTGGGCTTTTCGATTACCACTCAAACAGGTCCTTGCCCTTCAGCCGCAGGACGGCCTCGATGAAAAAGTAATCGCCGTAGATGATGGGCACCTCGGTGTTGGTGCCGTCCGGATCGTGGTAGAAGAAGGTGCCGCCGGTCATGATGGAGTCCTTCTCCGGGTCCCAGTCGGCGAACTTCGCGTCGCAGGCCCGGAGGATGCGGTAGGCCGCCTCGGTGTAGAACCGGGCCTCGTTCTCGTCCACATGCCGGGCGATCTCCAGCAGGCCGCAGGCGGTGCACATGGCGGCGGTGGAGTCGTATTTCACCGGCTCGGCGGGCTGGCGGTAGTCCACCAGGGGCAGCCAGTCGGTGACGGCCATGTTGGCGATGCAGTAGTGGGCGCACTGCTTGGCGGTGTTCAGGAAGGATTCGTCCTTGGTATGGCGGTAGCTCAGAGCGAAGCCGTACACCGCCCAGGACTGTCCCCGGCTCCAGGAGGAGCCCGCCTTGTACCCCTGGCCGCCGGGGCTGTTGATGAACTCGCCGCTGTCCGGGTCGAAGGCCACAATGTGATTGCAGCTGCCGTCGGGGCGCACCACATACTGCTGGGCGGTCTTGGCGTGGTTGACGGCGATCTTCTTGAACCGGGGGTCGCCCGTCTCCTCGGAGGCCCAGTACAGCAGGGGAATGTTCATCATGCAGTCAATAATCATCCAGCCCCGGATGTCGCCGCCGCCAAACTGCTTGGTCATTCCCGCCATGGCGTCCGGCCAGGCGCGGATAAATTTCCCATCCAGATTGTAGCGGGAGGACAGCAGGCTGGCCGCCAGCAGTCCCCGCCGGCGGGCCTCCGGGTCCCCGGTCTTGCGGTAGTTGGCCACGGAGGAGAGCAGGAACAGGAAGCCCACGTCGTGGTCCACCGTCTCCGCGCTGCGCAGCAGCACGTCCAGCCGCTCCTCCACGCCCACGGCGGCCTTGCGGTACTCCTCGTCTCCGGTGGCCTGATACATCTGCCACAGCATCCCCGGCCAAAAGCCGTTGGTCCAGAAGCCCACGCTTGTGCCGCCGTCCGCCGTCCTGCCCCAGCGCGTCTTGGTGATGTCCTCATACATCCCATCCTTGTTGGTGGTATACGGGATGTTGGCGCCTACGCGCCGGCACTGCGCCCTCATTTTGACCAAAAGCTTGTCGTATACGCTGTCCAGCCACTTTTGGTTCAAATGTCCTTCCATTTTTCGTCCTCCCTCTTTTGCAGATTAAATAAATATCATGGCCATGATTTTATTTACTTTGGCTAATATGTCCATTGTAGCATGGAGCGTGTTTTGATTTCTTGTCATATCCTCGCCAAAATCTTGCAAATCTTCTTCTTTTTTACTGGAAACCGCCAGCCCTTTCAGTACCGGGAATAGGCGGCGTATTTTTTGGGCGAGACCCCCACCGCCTTGGTGAACGCCTTCAAAAAGTTGCTGTAGTCGCCGAAGCCGCACAGGGTGCAGGTCTCCGCCACCGGCCGTCCCTCCGACAACAGGGCCTTGGCCCGTGAGATGCGCTTGGCGGTGATATACCGGTTGATCGTTGTGCCTGTGGTATCCTTAAAGATTTTGCACAGATAGGAGCTGTTGAGATAAAAATGGGAGGCCAGCATGGTGATGTTGATATCCTCCACCAGGTGCTGGTCAATATACGCCAGTATCTCGTCGATGCGCGACTGGTGAGGGCTGGGCACGCTGTGGGCCCCGTCTCTGGCGGAACCCGGGATCTTGGCGCACCGGGAGATAAACACATAGTTTAAAAAGGTCATCAGCTCCAAAAAAACCGTCTGGTCCAACAGGTCCTGCCCAAATTCCCGCTTTTCCGACAGCTTGTGGATATAATACATAAATCGTTTGCGCTCTTCCTCGCTCAAATTGACCTTATGGCCCAGAATCGGGTCCCGGTAGGTAAAGCAGCGGTTCAAATCGGTCTGCTCTGTGGAAAACCGTTTCAGATAGTCCGGATGGATGGAGAGCACCACCCGCACGTGGTTGTCCCGGTCAATTTTGGACAGGTAGTGGCTCTCAAATTGATTGATGAAAAAAACATCCCCGGACTCCACCTCGTACACCCGGTTGTCTATGAGAAACTGTTTCCCCCCGGCAATGGAAAAATAGACCTCATAGCAGTCATGGATATGAATCCGCATAGTCTTCTCTTCGCTGAACAGCCGCGCGATCGCGAAGGTTTTGGTGTCCAGGCAGGCTTGAATTGCCGCCTGACAGGAATCATGAATCAACATAGCAGACCTCTTCCCACATTTTCACCATAGTTTAAACGCAGTTCCTGCTCGGTTTAAGTAAAGTTTACCAAAACGGATTCCCTATTTCCTTGTTTTTCCTCTCAAAAATCTTGCAAATCTTCGCTGCTTGCACCGCGGCTCCGGCCGCACAACTTGATGGCCTCACACCAGCTTGACAAAATTTTATCAAATAAAGAAAGACACCTGTTAGAAAAAACAGGTGTCAGTTAGAAAAAAACAGATGTAATTTTATCCCAAAATCAGAGGGATGGACCCGCCTTTCCGTGGGTGTTCCGATAGGTTTGGGGCGGAACGCCCAGGCAGGTCTTAAACACTTTGGAAAAATAGTTGTTGTCTGGATAGCCCACAAAGGCGGCGATGTCCTGGACGCTGGCCTCGCTGTCCAGAAGCAGCTGGGCGGCGACGGTGCAGCGCCGGTCCGCCAGGTACTCCTTTACGGTCATCCCCGTCTCCCGGCGGAACTGCCTCACAAAGCGCTGCCGCTCCTCCCCTGCCGCCTGTGCGATCTCCGCCGTGGTCATGGACTTGCTCAAATTGACCTCCATATAATCCGCCGCCCGCCGGACGGCCGGCGACAGACGGGAGCGCCGCCGATCCCGGATCTCGGCGCAAAAACGCTCGATCAGCTCGGACATCAGCCGCGACATCTCTTTTTTGGAGATGGAACGGTGCATTTTCTGGGCGTACTCCTGGCTGATGGAGTCCACCAGCACCGGGCTGAGCCCGGACCGCTTGGCCCCCAGCCGGATCAGCGTCCTGGTCATGGCCGCGCTTGCGACCTGGTCCTGGAGGCTGTCCGACAGGAAGCGAACGCCCGTGGACGCCTTTCCCATATCCGTCAGCGCCTGGCGGACTATTTCCGCGTCTCCCTGGCTCATCGCCTCCACAACGCGGTCCTCAAGCCAATAGCGCAGATTCACCTCAGAGGCGTTGGCGTATGCGTCGGCAAAGGTGAGGCCGGAGCCTAAGCCCCTTGGCTGAAACCACCGGGGTTCGATCACCCACGGTCCGTCCCTCAGATTCTCCGCCAGCAGAAAGGCCGTCCGGACGGCAAAATCCTGCTGGACCACAGGGAGTTGGCAGCGGTACGCTTTGTACATGGGCAGAGCGCTTTCCGACGCCCCCAGCTCCGCCAGCAGGCGCCGGGCGGCGCGTTCGCGCCACCCGTCCTCCACATAGGGCCCCAGCAGAAGACTGTACTCCTTGGCGCAAAGGATAATCAGCCGGGTGCCCAGAGATTCCGCGATGTGATAGATGGCCGCCTCGGAGCTGTCCGCGAAAAATTTGTCCAGCCCCGTCTGGGTATAGATGGGCTGGAGCTGCGGGGAAAAGCAAAACCTGTCCTGAAATTGGGCTAAAACGGACGGATCTCCGGTGTACACAGATAAGTTCATCCCCGTGAGGGAGGGCACCATAATCACAGCGGATTCAAGAAAGCTGCTATGCTCCAAATCATTCACCTTCGTTCCGGCCAGCCGCGCCGCCGCCCTGCCGCGGTTCAAATCACGTAGTTGTCCCCGACGTCTCCCCGCCGCATGAGGTCGGCAATGGTGAAGCGGTCAAGATAGCCGTTGATCGTCTCGTTCAGCCCCTGCCAGAGGGGCAGCGTGGGGCACTCCGCCGCCCGGGTACAGGGGCCGCTCCCCTGCTCCAGGCAGGACACGGGGGCCAGAGACTCCTCCGTCAGCCGCAGGACGCTCCCCACGGTGTACTGCTCCGGCGGCTTCGTCAGCCGGTAGCCGCCGCCCTTGCCCCGCACGCCGCCGAGAAGCCTGGCCTTTACCAGCAGTTTAATAATGCTCTCCAAATACTTCTCGGATATCTCCTGCCGCCCGGCAATCACCTTCAGCGGGATATAATTCTCCCCCTGGTGCTCGGCCAAATCAATCATGACGCGCAGGGCATAGCGGCCCTTGGTTGAGATCAGCATTTCCCCCTCCCCCTTCACAATTAACCTATTATACGACACGGTTGATAGGAAATCAATACCGGTTTTTACAAAATGCCCCTTGACAAAGGCGCCTCAGCCCTATATAATTCAGATTAACCCACTTGATAAATTGGTTTATTTGAGGCCAAATCTATTGGAGGAGGAACGCATTATGAGCGGCATCTACACATCCGCCGACCAGCTGATCGGCAGCACCCCGCTGCTGGAGCTCACCCACATCGAACAATCCGAGGGCCTGGAGGCCCGCGTCCTGGCCAAGCTGGAGTACTTCAATCCGGCGGGCAGCGTGAAGGACCGCATCGCCAAGGCCATGATCGACGACGCCGAGGAAAAGGGTTTGCTGAAGCCCGGCTCGGTGATCATCGAACCCACCTCGGGCAACACGGGCATCGGCCTGGCCAGCGTGGCCGCCGCCCGGGGCTACCGCATCATCATCGTCATGCCCGAGACCATGAGCGTGGAGCGCCGCCAGCTGATGAAGGCGTACGGCGCGGAGCTGGTGCTCACCGAGGGGGCCAAGGGGATGACGGGGGCCATCGCCCGCGCCAGCGAGCTGGCAAAAGAGGTCCCCAACAGCTTCATCCCCGGCCAGTTTGTCAATCCCGCCAACCCCGCCGCCCACAGGGCCTCCACCGGCCCGGAGATCTGGGAGGACACCGGCGGACAGGTGGACATATTCGTGGCCGGCGTGGGCACCGGCGGCACCATCACCGGCGTGGGCGAGTACCTCAAGAGCCAAAACCCCGCGGTCAAGGTGGTGGCAGTGGAGCCCGCCGCCTCCCCCATCCTGAGCAAGGGAACCGCCGGGGACCACAAGATCCAGGGCATCGGCGCGGGCTTTGTCCCCGAGGTGCTGAACACCGCCGTCTATGATGAGATCATCGTTGTGGACAACGAGGACGCCTTTGCCGCAGGCAGACTGGTGGGCCGCTCCGAGGGCGTGCTGGTGGGCATCTCCTCCGGCGCGGCGGTGTGGGCCGCCCTCCAGCTGGCTAAGCGGTCGGAAAACAAGGGCAAGACCATCGTGGCTCTGCTGCCCGACACCGGGGACCGCTACCTGTCCACCCCGCTGTTCGCCGGCTGACCGTTCCCCTCCGAGGGAATGGCCGCCTTCTTTGAAACGCTCCGGCTATAAACAGCATAGGCGCCGGCGGTTGAGACGTGCCGTCTC
>CAJTLI010000008.1:0-64286 GCA_910577525.1 uncultured Oscillospiraceae bacterium
AGCCCAGCGGGGCGGGGGAGAGCACCGGCTATTTCGCCTCCGCCCGGCTCAACCGCCAGCAGGCCAGGGACAGCGCCCTCCAGCTGCTCCAGCAGGCGGCGGCGGACGCCAACGCCCAGCAGGAGGTCATTGACGAGGCCAACGCCTCCATCCAGGCCATGGCCGCCCTGACCATGTCGGAGGCCCAGGTGGAGAACCTGGTCACAGCCAAGGGCTATGGGGACTGCGTGTGTTTCATCAACGACAACAGCGCCAGCGTGGTGGTGTCGTCCACGGAGAACGGGCTGAGCGCAAACGACGTGGCCAAGATTGTGGAGATCGTCAAGGAGGAGACCGGACTGGCCACGGACAAGATCAAGGTCATTGAAACAGAACCTTAAGCGCCAGCGTGACAGCGCCCCAAAATAAGGATTGTATTTTCCGGGCCGGGGTGGTATAATAGCCTCAGTTTTGGTAAAGGAGCGTGAGGCGACATGGCCGAAGGCAAAGAATATATCTCCCACGAGAGCGAGTTGGGCAGCGTCAGCATTTCTGAGGAGGTGCTCACCATCATCGCGGCGGCGGCTGCGGTGGACGTGGAAGGGGTCAGCTCCCTGGGCTCCGGCCTGAGCAGCGAGGGCGCCGCCACCGCCAACCGCAAGGCCCTGACCAAGGGCGTCCACCTGTGGGTGGAGGACGAGCGGGTCACGGTGAACCTGTCCATCTTGGTGCGGTACGGCTACGTGGTCACAGATGTGGCCAAGGCGGTGCAGGAGGCGGTGTTCGCCGCCGTGGAGAACACCAGCGGGCTGGAGGTCGCCCAGGTCAACGTCACGGTGGTGGGCGTGACCTTCCAGAAATGATCGGTACAAGGGCCGGGGCACAAGCCCCGGCTCTTTTTCCCTCCCCTTTTTTTGTGAGAAAAAGGGGTTTCTTTTTTTGGCCCGCTCGTGTATAATCAGAATGAATATACAAAATGGGTTTGTGCGCCCAAGCCGGCGCGCGCCGGCGGCCTTTGCCGGGGGAGGAGGAAGTTCCCATGAACAGAAGCACAGCACGGGAGATCGCCGTTCATTTCGCCTTTGAACTGGCTTTTTCCGATCAGAGCGCCCAGCAGCTCCTGGACCGGGAGCTGAGGGAGGAGGTCTTTGCCCGGCGGGCCCAGGACGAGCCCCTGTACGCCGAATTCCCCGGCGGGGACCAGCGGGAATACATCGTCAGGCTGGTGCTGGGTGTGGGCAGCCGGGGCGCGGAGCTGGACGGCTATATCGCCAAGTACGCTAAGGGGTGGAAATTCTCCCGGATCGACCGGGTGGCCGCCGCCATCATGCGGGTGACGATGTTCGAGGTGCTGTACATGCCCGACATTCCCAACCGGGCGGCCGTCAACGAGGCGGTGGAGATCGCCAAGCGGTATGTGGACGGCGAGGTGGTCAAATTTATCAACGGTATTCTGGGCTCCTTTGTGCGCTCGGAAGTGCCGGAGCGGGAGTGAGATCCATGGACGGACTGTGCCTGGGCTTCGACACCAGCAACTACACCACCTCCGCCGCCCTGTTCGGAGGGGGGACGGCGGAGAACCGGGGCAGGCTTCTCACCGTTCCCGAGGGGGGCCTGGGCCTGCGGCAGAGCGACGCTCTGTTCCAGCACGTCAAGCGGCTGCACCTGATGGTGGAGCAGCTGCGGTCCGACGGGGTGATTGGGGAGCTCAAAGCGGTGGGGGCCTCCACCCGGCCCCGGGAGGTTGAGGGCTCCTATATGCCCTGCTTCCTGGCGGGAGAGGGGGCGGGCCGCACCTTGGCGGCGGCGCTGGGGACGCCCTTCTATCCCTGCTCCCACCAGCAGGGCCACATAGCCGCCGCGGCCTGGTCGGCGGGCCGGGAGGAGCTGCTGGACAAGCCCCATTTGGCCTGGCACCTGTCCGGGGGCACCACCGAGCTTTTGAGGGTGGAGCCGGCGGGCCACACCGTACGGGCCCAGGCGGTGGGCGGCACCAGCGACATCGCGGCGGGCCAGCTCATCGACCGGGCGGGGGTGTTGCTGGGCCTGCCCTTTCCGGCGGGCAAGGCGCTGGACGCGCTGTATCCCGGGGCGGAGGACGCCGGCTTTTTCCGGGTGAAGCTGAACGGCCTGACCTTTTCCCTGTCCGGCATGGAGAACCAGGTGAAGGGGCTGCTGGAACGGGGCGAAAAGCCCGCCAATATCGCCCGGTTCACCATTGATACCATTTTAAACGTGCTTCTGCGTGCCACGGAGGAGGCTCAGAGGCGCTGGCCCGGCCTGCCCGTGCTGTGTTCGGGAGGCGTGGCCTCCAACCGGCAGATCAGGGCGGCGCTGGAGCGGGCCTGCGGCGCGGTGTTCGCCCTGCCCCAGTACGCCGCCGACAATGCGTTGGGAGTGGCCATTCTGGCCCACCGGGCGCTGGAGCGGGGGGTGGCGGGGTGAATATCGCCAAGCTTCCGGTTTATACTGTATCTCAGGTCAACAGCTATGTGAAGGACCTGATGGACGGAGACCCGCTGCTCACCGGCCTGCTGGTGCGGGGGGAGATCTCCAACTATAAATGCTATCCCTCGGGGCACCACTATTTCTCCCTGAAGGACGAGAACGCCTCCCTGCGGTGCGTCATGTTCCGGGGGGACGCCGTCCGGCTGCGGTTCCGCCCCGCCAACGGGATGCGGGCGGCGGCCTTTGGCCGGATCTCCGTGTTTCCCCGGGACGGGCAGTATCAGCTGTACTGCTCCGAGCTGATGGAGGACGGCCGGGGGGCGCTGGACCAGGCGTTTGAACAGCTCCGCCGCCGCCTGGAGGCGGAGGGGCTGTTCGACGAGGCCAGCAAGCGGCCTCTGCCCAGGTATCCGAAGAAAATCGCCCTTGTCACCTCTCCGGCGGGGGCGGCGGTGCGGGACATGCTGCGCATTCTAGGCGCCCGCTGGCCGCTGGCGGAGGCTCTGGTGGCCCCTGTCCGGGTCCAGGGCGCCGGGGCGGCGGAGGAGATCGCCTCCGCCATCCACCGGCTGAACAACCGGGCGGACGTGGACCTCATCATCACCGGGCGGGGGGGCGGCTCCAAAGAGGACCTGTGGGCCTTCAACGAGGAGATTGTGGCCCGGGCCATCGCGGTGTCCAATATCCCGGTGATCTCCGCCGTGGGCCACGAGCCCGACGTGACCATCGCCGACTACGCGGCGGACCTGCGGGCGGCCACCCCCTCCAACGGGGCGGAGCTGGCCGTCCCGGACCAGAATGAGGAGCGGGCGCGGCTGGAGCAGCTGTCCGCCCGGCTGGCTCAGGCGCTGCCGGCCCGGCTGGGCGGGGCCCGGCGGGAGCTGGACCGGCTGAAAAACAGCCGCGCCCTGCGGGATATCAAGGCCCCCGTCCAGGACCGGCGGATGGCGGTGGACGCTCTGCGCCGCCGCATGGCGCTGGCGCTCCGGGGCCGGGCGGAGGGGGGCCGTCAGGGGCTGAACGCCCAAAAGGCCCGGCTTCCCCTGGCGCTGCGGACTCAGACCGCCAAAAAGCAGGCCCGGCTGGGCCGGCTGGCGGCGGGGCTGGACGCCCTGAGCCCCCTGAAGGTGCTGGGCCGGGGGTACGCCATCGCCCGGCGGGGGGAGGACGTGGTGTCCTCCGTCGCCCAGGCAGAATTTGGAGACCGGCTGGACGTGCTGGTGTCCGACGGCTTTTTAAGCTGTGAGGTCAAGGAGAAGGAGGAGCGGACATGGCGGTGAAAAAGCAGTCCTTTGAGGAGTCTATGGAGCGGTTGGAGGCCATCGTGGCCCAGCTGGAGAAGGGCGAGTGCGGCCTGGACCAGTCCCTGAAGCTGTTCGAGGAGGGGGCGAAGCTGGCGGGCCAGTGCGAGGAGCTGCTGGACAAGGCGGAGCAGAAGGTGGCCCTTCTGCTGGCCGGCGGCCAGGAGGTCCCATTCCAGGGGGAGGCCGGCGATGGACTTTGAGCGGGAATACCGGGAGGCCCAGGCCCTGGCGGAGGGCGAGCTGGAAAACGCCTTTACCGATACCATGGACGGCCCCCACCGGGAGCTGCTGGAGGCCATGCGGTACAGCCTGCTGGCCGGGGGCAAGCGGGTGCGGCCGGTGCTGGCGCTGAAATTCTGCCAGGCCCTTTGCGGGGAGATGGAGCCCGCCCTGGACTACGCCTGCGGGGTGGAGATGCTCCACACCTACTCCTTGATCCACGACGACCTGCCCTGTATGGACGACGACAACCTGCGCCGGGGCAAGCCCACCTGCCATATAAAGTACGGAGAGTGGGTGGCCCTGCTGGCGGGGGACGCGCTGCAAGCGGCGGCTTTTGAGCGGCTGGCGGCATCGAAACGGACCACCCCTGCCGCAAACGGCAGGGCCTGCGCCATTCTGGCCCGGGCGGCGGGGCGCGGCGGCATGTGCGGCGGGCAGTACCTGGACCTCAAGTGGGAGGGCCGGGAGCCGCCGGAGGGCTATGGCCTGGAGCAGATCGACGCCTGGAAGACCGGGGCCCTGCTGGAGGCGGCCTGCCTGCTGGGGCTGACGGCCTCCCCCGTGGAGCCCACAGCGGAACAGTGGGCGGCGGCGGAGCGGTACGCCCAGCATGTGGGGATGGCCTTCCAGATCCGGGACGACATGCTGGACGTGGAGTCCACTGAGGAGGAGCTGGGCAAGCCCATCGGCTCGGACGCGGCCAACGGAAAGCGCACCTACGCCGCCGTATACGGCCTGGACTGGTGCCGGGAGCTGGTGGACCAGCTGACGGAGAAGGCGAAGCAGAGCGTGCGGGGGGCCTTCGAGGGGCCGGAGTTTCTGTGCGCCCTGGCGGACTCGCTGGCGAAGCGGAAAAATTGAGGGGAGGGCGGCAAAGGGGCCGCCAAGCTCCCGAAAACAGAGGAGAGATATGAGATGGTGAATCCGGTATTGCTGACCGGCATAGCGGCCTGGGCGGTGGCTCAGATACTGAAGCTGATGATTGCCACGGCGGTGTATCGAAAGTTTGACATCGTCTATCTCACCACCGGGGGCGGTATGCCCAGCTCTCACTCGGCGCTGGTGTGCTCCACCGCCGTGGCCTGCGGCGTGAGCGCCGGATTTGACGCCCCGGTGTTTGCGGTGGCGGTGGTGGTGGCCTTCATCGTTATGTACGACGCCGCCCATGTCCGCCGGGAGACGGGGGAGCAGGCCAAGGTGCTCAACTATATCCTGCGTAACTGGGAGGAGCTCAAGCCGGAGGAGTTTGACGCGGAGCTGAAGGAGCTCATCGGCCATACGCCCCTCCAGGTAGCGGTGGGGGCGGTGCTGGGCATCGGCGTGGGGCTGCTGGGAAGCTTCATCGCGTTTGGGCTTTGAAAGGGGTTATGTCCATGGTCCCGGAACAGCTGAATACCCTCACCGACCTCCAGGCCAAGCTGCTGTGCGACCAGCTGCGGGAGCAGATTATCGACAGCGTGTCCAAGACCGGGGGCCATCTGGCCTCCAGCCTGGGGGTGGTGGAGGCCACTGTGGCCGTCCACCGGGTCTTTGACCTGGAGACCGACCGGCTGGTGTTCGACGTGGGCCATCAGTGCTATGCCCATAAGATTTTGACCCAGCGGGGCGGGCAGATGAACACCCTGCGGAAGCTGGGGGGGCTGTCCGGCTTTCCCAAGCCCAGGGAGCACCGGGCGGACGCCTTTATCGCCGGCCACGCCTCCAACGCGGTGTCGGTGGCCCTGGGCATGGCCCGGGCCCGGACGCTGAACGGGGAGGACTACTGCGTGCTGGCCATGCTGGGGGACGGGGCCATGACCGGCGGACTGGCCTACGAGGGCCTGTCCGACGCGGGGCAGAGCGGGGAGCAGCTGGTGGTCATCCTCAACGACAACGGGATGTCCATCACCAAAAACGTGGGCGGTGTGGCCCGCCACCTGGCCCAGCAGCGGCTCAAGCCCCAGTATCTGCAATTCAAAAAGGTATACCGGAAGGTCACGGGGGCCACCGCGGTGGGCCGGGGCCTGTACCGCATCACCCACAAGGCCAAGCAGGCCGTCAAAAGCGCCGTCCTTCATTGCAGCATGTTCGAGGACATGGGGTTTACATATCTGGGCCCGGTGGACGGCCACGATGTGAACTACCTCACCCGGCTGCTGCGGTACGCCAGGGAGCTGAACAGCCCCGTGCTGCTCCACATCAAGACGGTGAAGGGGAGAGGATACGCCCCGGCGGAGCGGGAGCCGGACCGGTTCCACGGCGTGGGGCCCTTTGACCGGGAGACCGGCGAGCCCTTGAACCACAGCGGGGAGACCTTTTCCTCCGTGTTCGGCCAGACCATGTGCCGGCTGGCCGGGGAGCGGGAGGACGTGGCCGCCGTCACCGCCGCCATGCCGGACGGGACGGGGCTGGTGGAATTCGCGAAGCAGTTCCCCAGCCGCTTTTTCGACGTGGGCATCGCCGAGGGCCACGCCGTGGCCATGGCGGCGGGGATGGCCAAGCAGCGCCTGATCCCGGTGGCGGCCGTCTACTCCACCTTTTTGCAGCGGGCCTATGATATGCTCATTCACGACGTGGCTATTCAGGGGCTCCACGTGGTGTTCGGCGTGGACCGGGCCGGGCTGTCCGGCGAGGACGGCGAGACCCACCACGGCGTGTTCGACGTGAACTACCTCAGCTCGGTGCCCGGCATGAAGATCTACTGTCCCGCCAGCTTTGAGGAGCTGCGGGCCATGCTCCGCTATGCGGTGGAGAAGGTCCGGGGCCCCGTGGCGGTGCGCTATCCAAAGGGCGGCGAGGGGGAGTTCACCGCCCTGTGCGGCATCGAGGGGGCCGGCGTGATCCGCCCCGGCACGGACGTGACTATCGCCGCCTACGGCACCATGGTGAACGAGGCGCTGGCGGCGGCCAGAGCGCTGGAGGGCCGGGGAGTGTCCGCCCAGGTGGTGAAGCTCAACAGCATCGCCCCCCTGGACGTGGATACCGTGGCCGCCTGCGCGAGGAAAACCGGCTGCCTGGTGGTGGCGGAGGAGTGCGTGGACGCGGGGTGCGTGGGGCGGAGAATTGCCGCCGGGCTGGCCCTCCGGGGGGTGAGCGGGGTCAGGCTGGCCCTGGTGAACCTGGGAGACCGCTTCGTCCAGCACGGCACGGTGGCGGAGCTTCGCCAGCTGTGCGGAATCGACGGGGCGTCCATCGCCCGAAAAGCGCTGGAGGTGTCGGGCCGTGGCTAAAAAACGTGTGGACCTGCTGCTGGTGGAGCGGGGGCTGGCGGACACCCGCCAAAAGGCCCAGGCGGTCATCATGGCGGGCCAGGTGTACTCCGGGGAGCGCCGCTGCGACAAGCCGGGGCTCGCCCTGGAGGAGGACGCCCCCCTGGAGGTCCGGGGCGGGCTGCGGTACGTCAGCCGGGGGGGCCTGAAGCTGGAAAAGGCCATGGGCTGTTTTCCCATCGACCTGAGAGACAAAACCGCCGCGGATATCGGGGCCTCCACCGGGGGCTTTACCGACTGTATGCTGCAAAACGGCGCGAAAAAGGTGTACGCCGTGGACGTGGGCTACGGCCAGCTGGCCTGGTCCATCCGGAACGACCCCCGGGTGGTGTGCCTGGAGCGCACCAACGCCCGGTATCTGACGGCGGAGCAGATCCCGGAGCCCCTGGACTTCGCCTCCATCGACGTGTCCTTTATCTCCCTGGGGCTGATCCTGCCCGCCCTGCGGCCCCTGATGGCTGAAGAGGGCCAGGTCGCCGCTTTAGTGAAACCCCAGTTCGAGGCGGGGAA
Source organism: uncultured Oscillospiraceae bacterium (assembly GCA_910577525.1). Classification (GTDB taxonomy): domain Bacteria; phylum Bacillota; class Clostridia; order Oscillospirales; family Oscillospiraceae; genus Enterenecus. The sequence continues at coordinate 7,712 of CAJTLI010000008.1, forward strand.
GGACAAGGTGGGCAAGAAGGGGGTGGTCCGGGACCCGGCGGTCCATCTGGAGGTGCTGGAGCGGTTTTTGGACCACGCCGCTCAGGCGGATTTCACCGTGGCGGGGCTGGATTTCTCTCCCATCCGGGGCCCGGAGGGAAATATTGAGTATCTGGGCTTTTTGAAGGCCGGAGCGGGCGGGGAGTTTGACGGCGATATGAGGGAACTGGTGGACCGGTCCCACCGGGCGCTGGAGGGGTGAGGGAAGGATGAAAATCGTACTGTGTCCCAATCCCTACCGGGACCGGGGGCTGCGGGCGGCCCAGTCCGCCCAGCGGGTGCTGGAGAACGCCGGGGCCTCCACCGCCGTGTGCCTGCCCTTTGAGGTGGACCAGGGCAGCCGGCTGGACCTGCCCCCCGGCATGGCCCTGGGCCAGCTGGAGGAGGAGCTGGAGGACGCCAATGTGCTGGTGTGCTTCGGCGGGGACGGCACCATCCTCCACGCCGCCCACGAGGCCAACGCCCGGAACATCCCCATTCTGGGGGTGAACCTGGGCAGCATCGGCTTTATGGCCGAGCTGGAGCACGGGGAGCTGTCCCTGCTGGCCCGGCTGGCCGGCGGAAAATTCGGCATCGAGCGCCGGATGATGCTGGACGTGTCCGTCCGCCGGGAGGGGCGGCGGGTGTTCGACCAGCAGGCGTTGAACGACGCGGTGCTCACCAAGGGGGCGGTGGCCCGGGTGCTGGACCTGGAGGTGACGGGGGACCGGGTGACGATCTCCTCCTTCTCCGGGGACGGGCTGGTGGTGGCCACCCCCACCGGCTCCACCGCCTACTCCATGGCGGCGGGGGGGCCCATTGTGGAGCCCACGGCGGCCAACATCATCATCGCCCCCATCTGCGCCCACTCCCTCCACGCCAAGCCCTTCGTGCTGGACGCGGCCAGGGCGGTGGGGGTGCGGCTGGTTCCGGGGAGCAAAAAGACGGCCTACCTGTCGGTGGACGGGGGCCGGGCCTTCCGGGTGCAGCCGGGGGACTGGGTGGAGTGCCGCCGGTCCCGGCAGACCACCCAGATGGTGAAGCTCACCGGCCGGAGCTTTTATGAGCGCATCAATCAGAAACTGGGAAAGGCGTGAGGAAGGTTGAAGGCCAGACGGCAGGCGGAGATTCTTCGCATCATCGGCGAGCGCGACATCGAGACCCAGGAGCAGATGCTGGACCAGCTGGAGCGGCGGGGCATCCGGGCCACTCAGGCCACCATTTCCCGGGACATTAAGGAGCTGAACCTGGTCAAGCAGCCGGGGGCGGGAGGCAGCTACCGCTATGTGGTGTCCGCCGCCCGGCCGCCCCAGAGGGCCGCCGCGGGGCGGCTCCAGAACATCTTCAAGGAGGGGGTCACATCTTGCGACGTGGCCCAGAACATCGTAGTGGTCAAGACCATGCCCGGCCTGGCCCCCGGCGCCGGGGCCGCCCTGGACGCCATGGAGCTGGAGGGGCTGGTGGGCTCCCTGGCGGGGGACGACACCGTCATCCTCATCATGCGCACCGCCCAGGCGGCGGAGGGGCTGACCCGGGAGATTGAGTCCATGCTGGAGGAGTGAGTAGGCGTGCTCAGTTTGCTGCACATTGAAAATATCGCGGTGATCTCCCAGGCGGATATCACCTTTGACCAGGGCTTTAACGTACTTACCGGCGAGACCGGCGCGGGCAAGTCCATTGTCATCGACTCCATCGGGGCCATCATGGGGGAGCGCACCAGCCGGGACCTGATCCGCACGGGGGCCAAATCCGCCCGAGTGTCGGCGCTGTTCCGGGACCTGCCAAAGCTGGCCTGGTTTGAGGAGCAGGGCACCGGCCCCGACGAGAACGGGGAGCTGCTGGTGGAGCGGTCCATCCAGGCCGACGGCAAGAACGCCTGCCGGGTGAACGGCCGGCCCCTGCTGGTCACTCAGCTGCGGGAGCTGGGCCAGCAGCTGGTGAACGTCCACGGCCAGCACGACGGCCAGCAGCTGCTGGACGAGGAGTGCCACCTGGGCTATCTGGACAGCTTTGGCCGGACGGAACAGGAGCTGGAAGCCTTTTCCGCCGCCTATGCCCAGGTCCGGGACCTGCGCCGGGAGAAGGAAAAGCTTCAGATGGACGACGGGGAGAAGGCCCGGCGGCTGGACACCCTCACCTACCAGATCGAGGAGCTGGAGAAGGCGGAGCTGCGCCAGGGCGAGGACGAGGAGCTCTCCCAGCGGCGGGAGGTGCTGCGCAACGCCGAGCGGCTCACCGACGCGGTGGACGGGGCCTGGCAGGCCCTCACCGGCGGGGAGGAGGGCGACGGGGCCGTGTCCCTGCTGATGGAGGCGGGGAACCGCCTGGCTCAGGGAGGGCGGTACAGCCCCGAGCTCCAGGCTCTGTCGGAAAAAGCGGAGCAGCTGCGCTGCGACGCGGACGACCTGGCGGAGCTGGTTCGGGACCTGCGGGGGACGCTGGACTTCTACCCCGGGGAGCTGGACGAGATCGAGGAGCGGCTGGACCGGCTGTACCGCCTGAAGAAAAAGTACGGCGGCACGGTGGAGGAGATGCTGGCCTATCTGGACAGGTGCCGGGAGGAGCTGGACGCCATCCAGTTCTCCGAGGACCGGCTGAACCGGCTGGACAAGGAGCTGGAGAAGGCCCTGGGCAAGGCGGTGAAGCTGGGGGAGGCCCTGTCCACCCGGCGCCGCAGGGCGGCGGAGGAGCTGGCAAAGCGCATCCAGTCGGAGCTGAAGGCGCTGGACATGCCAAAGGTTCAATTTCAGGTGGAGTTTTCCCCCAAGGACGCCCCCGACGGCATGGACGCCTCCGGCATGGATACGGTGCGCTTTCTCATGTCCGCCAACGTGGGGGAGGCGCTGAAGCCCATCAACAAAATTGCCTCCGGCGGCGAACTGTCCCGGATCATGCTGGCGCTGAAAAACGTGCTGGCGGAGACAGAGCAGGTGTCCACCCTCATCTTCGACGAGGTGGATACCGGGGTGTCCGGCCGGGCGGCGGTGAAGGTGGCCCAAAAGCTGTTCCAGGTGTCCCAGGGGCGGCAGGTGCTGTGCGTCACCCACCTGCCCCAGATCGCCGCCATGGGAGAGGTCCATTTTTCCGTGGAGAAGGGGGAGGACGAGGGGCGCACCTTCACCCGGGTGGAGCGGCTGGACCGCTCCCGCCGCAAGGAGGAGCTGGCCCGGCTCAGCGGAGGCCAGGCCACCGCGGTCATGCTGGAGGGGGCGGAGGAGCTGCTGGCCACGGCGGAACAATACAAGGCGGGAGAGAAGAAAAAGAGATGATAAAGGCCATATTTTTTGACGTGGACGGGACGCTGGTATCCTTCCGGCAGAAATTTTTGTCCGACCAGACGATGGCGGACCTGTCCGCCCTGCGGGCGCGGGGAATCTGGATTTTCCTCAGCACGGGCCGGGCCCTCCAGGACCTGGAGCGCACCGGAATGCTCCGGGGAGCGGAGTTTGACGGCTATGTGACCATCAACGGCCAATTCTGCTGTGATCGAGACGGCACCCCCTACCGGGACCGCCCCATCGACCTGTCCGATATGCGGGGGGCCTATCAGGTGCTGCGGGAGCATCCATCCATACCCGCCCTGCTGGAGGGCAACGGACAGAGCTGGCTCACCCAGATCAACGACCGGGTTCGGGAGATATATGAGTTTCTTCACACCGAGCTCTACCCCGTGTGCCCCCTGGAGGAGCTGCTGGGGGGAAGGGTATATCAGTTCGTTCCCTTTGTGACTCCGGGGGAGGAGGGGATGTTTCTGGAGGTGATGCCCGGCTGCACCCACACCCGCTGGCACCCCAAGGGGATCGACCTCCTGCCCCGGGACGGCGGCAAGGGCGTGGGCGTGCGGCTGACCATGGAGCGCTATGGCTTTGCCCCGGAGGAGGTCATGGCCTTCGGCGACGGGGATAACGACATGCCCATGCTGGAGGCGGCGGGGCTCAGCGTGGCCATGGGCAACGGGGATCAGGCGGTGAAGGATATGGCGGACTACGTCACCGGCACGGTGGAGGAGGACGGCGTGTCTCAGGCCCTGCGGCATTTCGGGCTGCTGCCTTGAAAAATGGTTTGACAAAGTGTGTTTGATGTGATATCATCCTGTCAACGCGTGGATGAGGACCAGTACCCACCGGTTTCCTGCCCAGAGAGCCCCCGGCTTGGTGGAAGGGGGAGAGGGAGCCCTGGCGAATACACCTCGGAGCGGCCGCCTGAACGGGAGCGTTCCCCAGTAGGGCCGGACGGGTGCGCCCGGTAGAGCGCCGGGGTCCTGCTGGGGACTCCCTGAGGCCGTGCTTTGTGAGAAGACGGCAAAGCAGAGGTGGTACCGCGAGCTTTCGCCCTCTGTCCTTGACGGGACAGGGGGCGTTTTATGTAAAAGGAGAACGAATATGGGGCACAGAGTATTTGGAGTGCCGGAACCTGGTGTGACATATCGGACACGGCCTGGAGCCTATGGCATTGCTTTTGACGATGCGGACCGTGCGGCGGTGATTTACTGTGATCGCAAGGGCTATTTCCTCTTAGGCGGCGGAATGAACCCGGGCGAGGACGAACCATCGTGCATTTGCAGGGAGGCCCTGGAGGAAACGGGCCGTGCAGTCACGGTGGGGAAAAAGGTCTGCATCGGTGAGGAGTATACGGCGGACTTGAAGGGCCGCCCGTACCATCCCATCGGGCACATATACCTGCTTGAACTGGGAGAACAGGTATCGCAGCCTGTGGAAACGGATCATGTCCTCACCTGGATGCCGGTGGAGGAGTTTCAAAAAACGACATTTTTACGCTACCAGTCCTGGGCCATGGGGATGGCTTGGGAGACATATCAAAAACAACGAAAGGAAGAGAACTAATGACGCTTTACGACGAATTGACGGCCCGAGGGCTCATCGCCCAAGTCACCAGCGAGGACGAGGTGAAGGACCTCATCAACAACGGCAAAGCCACCTTCTATATCGGCTACGACTGCACGGCGGACAGCCTGACGGCGGGGCACTTCGTCACCCTCACCCTGATGAAGCGGCTCCAGCAGGCGGGCAACAAGCCCATTGCCCTCATCGGCGGCGGCACCACCACCATCGGCGACCCCTCCGGCCGCACGGACATGCGCAAAATGCTCTCCCGGGAGGACATCGACCACAACGCCGCGTGCTTCAAGCGGCAGATGGAGCGGTTCATCGACTTCGGCGAGGGCCCTGGCCAGGCCATGATGCTTAACAACGCCGACTGGCTGCTGGGCCTCAATTATATCGACCTGCTGCGGGAGGTGGGGGCCTGCTTCTCGGTGAACAACATGCTCCGGGCGGACTGCTATAAGCAGCGCATGGAGAAGGGCCTCAGCTTTTTGGAGTTCAACTATATGATTATGCAGTCCTACGACTTCTACCACATGTTCCAGACCGTGGGCTGCAACCTCCAGTGCGGCGGCAACGATCAGTGGTCCAACATGCTGGGGGGCACCGAGCTCATCCGGCGCAAGCTGGGGAAGGACTCCCACTGCATGACCATCAACCTGCTCACCGACTCCCAGGGGAACAAGATGGGCAAGACGGCGGGCAACGCCGTGTGGCTGGACCCCAACAAGACCAGCCCCTACGACTTCTACCAGTACTGGCGCAACGTGGGGGACGCGGATGTGATGAAGTGCATCCGCTGGCTCACCTTCCTGCCCCTGGAGCAGATCGACGAGATGGACCACTGGAAGGACGCCCAGCTCAACCAGGCCAAGGAGATTCTGGCCTGGGAGCTGACCAATATGGTGCACGGCAGGGAGGAGGCGGACAAGGCCCAGGCCGCCGCCCGGGCCCTGTTCTCCGGCGGCGGGGACGCGGGGGATATGCCCTCCACCGCCCTGTCCGAGGGCGATTTTGACGGCGGCTCCATCGGCGCGCTGACCCTGCTGGTGAAGTGCGGTCTGGCCGCCTCCAACGGAGAGGCCCGGCGGCTCATCCAGCAGGGGGGCGTGATGGTGGCGGACGAGAAGGTGTCCGACCCAGCCGCCCAGTTCCCCAAGGAGAAATTCACCGGGGAGGGCATAATCGTCAAGAAGGGCAAGAAAGTGTTCCACCGGGCTGTTCTGGCATAACTCAAGAATCCCTCCAGCGGATGCTGGAGGGATTCTTTTACGAATTGATTAAACTGGACATATCGTACAGCCCCGGCGCGTCCACAGACGCCAGGAACTTCGCCGCCTTCACCGCCCCTGCGGCAAAGACCTCCCGGCTGGCGGCGTGGTGAGAGATCTCAATCACCTCGTCCCGCCCGGCGAAGACCACGGTGTGGTCCCCCACGATGGTGCCCCCCCGGAGGGAGGAGACGCCGATCTCCCGCGGGCTCCGGGGCCTGCGGACGGTGTGCCGGTCATAGACGAATTCCGGCTCATAGGGCAGGGCGGAGGCGGCGGCGGCCGCCAGCATCAGAGCGGTGCCGCTGGGTGCGTCCAGCTTGCGGCGGTGGTGGCGCTCCTCGATCTCCACGTCGAAGTCCCCCCCCAGCAGGGAGGCCGCCCGCTTGACAAGGTCCATCAGCACGTTGACGCCCAGGGACATGTTGGCGGAGCGGAACACCGGGATGGACTGAGCAGCCTCCTTGATTTGCGCCAGCTGCTCCTCCGAATAGCCGGTGGTGGCCAGCACCACCGGCAGTTTTTTGGATACGCAGAATTCCAGCAGGGGGCCTAGGGCGGCGGGGTGGGAGAAGTCGATGACCGCGTCCGCCTCCACCGTGCAGGCGGCGGGGGTGGAGAACACCGGAAAGCCATCCATGGGCTGGGCAAGCAGGTCGATGCCCGCCGCTGCCTCCACCTCGGGGTCGTTATTGCAGATATCCGCTACTACCCGGCCCATGTGGCCGCAGCAGCCGGAGATAATCATCTTTTGCATAGCGGCACCTTACAGCAGACCGGCTCTGGTCATAGCCCGGCGCAGCACCTCCAGGTTCTTTTCGGAGATGTCGCACAGGGGCAGGCGCAGGGGCCCCGCCTCCTGGCCCATCAGGTTCATGGCCGCTTTGATGGGGATGGGGTTGACCTCGACGAACAGGGCGTCGATCAGGTCCATGTACTGGATTTGCAGCTTGGCGGCGGCGGCGAAGTCGTTGTCCAGGCAGAGATGGGTCATCTTCACCATCGCCTCGGGGATGATGTTGGAGGCCACCGAGATCACGCCCTTAGCCCCCAGGGCCATCATGGGCACTACCTGGCCGTCCTCGCCGGACCAGATGTAGAAGTCGTCTCCGCACAGGAACCGGGTGTGGGCCAGCAGGGAGAAGTTGCCGCTGGCCTCCTTGACGCCGTTGATCTTGGGGTTTTCGGACAGAATCTTGTAGGTCTCGGCGGTGAAGGACACCCCGGTGCGGCTGGGCACGTTGTAGAGGATAATGGGCAGCTCCACCCGCTCGGCGATGTACTCGTAGTGCTTGATGAGGCCGGTCTGGCTGGCCTTGTTGTAGTAGGGGGTGACGTGGAGCAAGGCGTCCGCCCCGGAGTCCTGGGCGTGCTGGGACAGGTAGACGGCGGCGGAGGTGTCGTTGGAACCCGCTCCCGCAATGACCTTCACCCGGTGGTTGACCCGCTTCACGCAGAACTCCACGGCGGCGATGTGCTCCCGGATGGACATGGTGGCGGACTCGCCGGTGGTGCCGCACACGCACACCGCGTCCACCCCGGCCTCAATCTGGGCGTCGATGAGCCTGCCGAAGGCGTCGTAATTGATGATGTTGTTCTGGTCGAAGGGGGTAATCAGGGCGGGGCAGGAGCCGGTAAAGACGGGAGTTCTCATAAAGCAGCATCCTTTCCAATATATCCCTCCGCGCACAGCAGCTCGGCCAGCTCCACGCCGCCGCCCGCCGCGCCCCGCAGGGTGTTGTGGGACAGGGAGACAAACTTGTAGTCGTACTGGGTGTCCGGGCGCAGCCGGCCGATGGACACGGCCATGCCCTTTTCCAAATCCCGGTCCAGGCGGGCCTGGGGCCGGTCGGGCTCCTCGAAATAGTGGAGGAACTGCTTGGGGGCGGTGGGCAGGTCCAGCTCTTGGGCGCGGCCCCGGAACTTGGCCCAAGCCTCCTTCATCTGCTCCATGGTGGGCTTGTTTTGGAAGGTGACAAAGGCGGCGGCGGTGTGGCCGTTGGACACGGGCACCCGCAGGCACTGGGCGGTGATGGAGGTCCCCTCCGCATTGACGATGACGCCGTTTTCCACCCGGCCCCATACTTTGAGGGGCTCCTGCTCGCTCTTCTCCTCCTCGCCGCCGATGTAAGGGATCAGGTTATCCACCATCTCGGGCCAGGTCTGGAAGGTCTTGCCCGCGCCGGAGATGGCTTGGTAGGTGCACACCAGCACCTTTTCAATGCCGAACTGGCGCAGGGGGGACAGGGCGGGCACATAGCTCTGGATGGAGCAGTTGGACTTCACCGCGATAAAGCCCCGCTTGGTGCCCAGGCGCTTTCGCTGGGCCTTGATGACCTCAATGTGCTCCGGGTTCACCTCGGGGATGACCATGGGCACGTCGGGGGTCCAGCGGTGGGCGGAGTTGTTGGACACCACCGGGCACTCGTGGCGGGCGTACTCCTCCTCCAGGGCGCGGATCTCCTCCTTCTTCATGTCCACGGCGGAGAAGACAAAATCCACCTGGGAGGCGATCTTCTCCACATCGTCCTGGGCGGAGAACAGCACCAAATCCTTGGCCTCCTCCGGGATGGGGGTGTCCATGGCCCAGCGGCCCCCCACCGCCTCCTCGTACCGCTTGCCGGCGGACCGGGGGCTGGCGGCCACCACCGTGAGCCGGAACCAGGGGTGGTTTTCCAGCAGGGTGACAAACCGCTGGCCCACCATGCCGGTGGCGCCGATGACGCCTACTTTATATTTTTCCATGTTGTTTACCTCCTGTGCGCCGCCCGCGCCCGTGCAATTTGGGGCTTGCGGCCTCGGGTTGGATACGCTATAATAGGTCGAAAGAAGCCGGAAAAACAGACTTCGACCATAATACAATGGTACTTACCACTATAACATCAACGCGCTAAAGTGTCAATTTTGCGCTGCCGCCCAAAGTGGAGAAATGGAGAACCAAATGAAGCGAAAATTCGTGCAATTTGCAGCGCTGTGCCTGTCCGCGGCCCTGTTCCTCACCGTTGGCGGGGGGAGGGCCGCAGCGGCCCCGTCCGCTTCCGGCGGCCGGATCATCCGGGTGGGCCTCCACTACGGCACCGGGGCCATGGAGGGCCTGAACCTCCAGAACACGGTGGGCTCCGGCTTCCGGTTCGGGTATTACGACAGCTCCAACCGCTTTGTGGAGCTGGGGCGCACCGCCCAGACCGCCATCTCCGTGGTGGAGACCATGAATATATATTACGGCTCCTACAACAGCTACACCAGCTACCACACGGCCCTCACCGGCTCCAGCATCGCGGTGGGCGAGTACCATCTTCAGCTGCCGGGGTCCTACGCCGACTTTGCCGGGGCCCAGGCCGCGGCCTCCCAGTACCCCGGCGGGTTCGCGGCCTACATCGGCGGGACCTATTACGCCCGGGTGGGCAATTACACCACCTCCGCCCAGGCCAACGCGGCCATGGCGTCCCTGGGCGTTGCGGCGGAGCTGAAATGGACCTCGGAGTACGGCGTCAGCGTGGTGGCCACCGGCACCAACACCATCCTGTTCCAGTACGACGACGGCAATGGGAGCACCACCGGCCTGGGGGTGGAGCCCATTCAGACCGGAAGCGAAAAGTGCGTCACCTTGAGCAAGGGCTGTCTGTATAACGGCGGCTTTCGGTTCGAGCGCATCAACGGCGGCAAGCTGACGGTGGCAAACCTGGTGGGATTTGAGGACTATATCGAGGGCGTGGTGGCCACCGAGATGAGCGAGAGCTGGCCGCTGGAGGCGCTGAAGGCCCAGGCGGTGGCCGCCCGGAGCTACGCCATCTCCCTGGGCACCCAGCACGGGAAGCACCACTTCGACATCTGCGACGACGTGCACTGCCAGGCCTACACCGGCCAGACCAAAACGGGGACCAACACCAGGGCCGCCGTGGAGCAGACCGCCGGACAGGTGGCGCTGTACAACGGCAAGGCGGCGGAGACCTATTACTACTCCAGCAACGGCGGGGCCAGCCAGAGCGTGTCCGTGGTGTGGGGGACCAACCAGTCCCTCTATCCCTACCTGGCGGAGGTGGCGGACCCCTACGAGACCTCGCTGAATCTGGACAACAGCTGGACCCGCACCATCTCCAGCTCCCAGATTATCTCCGCCCTGCTGTCGGGAAACAATGTGACGCCCCCCATTGTGTCGGCCACGGTGTCCTCCTACACCGACGCCGGAAACCCTTGGATGTTCACCTTTACCGACAGCGCCGGAAAGAGCTTCCCCGTGCGCAGCGGCAGGGTGTACACGGGTCTGGGCCTGCCCTCCTGCCGGTTCGGGTTCGCGGGGAGCGGCTCCGGCCAGCCTGACCCCGCCCCCTCCGCGCCGCCGGAAGACGTGTCCATCAACGGGACTGTCACGGTAAACGGCACCTTGGGCCTCTACGCCATCGACGGCAGCGGGAATCTCACGCCGCTGGGCGGCGAGGTGTATGTGATCACCGGTAGCGGAACCGTCCCTCTGGGCCAGGGCGGGGGGCAGACCACCGCTCCCGCCGGCAATTGGAGCGGCTCCGCCACCGCGGTGAACGGCTCCTTCACCTTCTCGGGCCGGGGCTGGGGCCACAACATCGGCATGAGCCAGTGGGGCGCATACGCCATGGCCAACCAGGGAAAAACATACCAGGAGATCCTGCAATTCTACTATACTGGCATTACGGTGGGATATGTGTGAAAACCTCAGATTTTTATTTTGACCTCCCCCAGGAGCTGATCGCCCAGACGCCTCTGGAGCGGCGGGACGCCTCCCGCCTGCTGGCGCTGGACCGGGCCACGGGGGCGACCCGGCACCTGCATTTCTATGACCTGCCCTCCCTTCTGCGCCCCGGGGACTGCCTGGTGCTCAACGACAGCCGGGTGCTGCCCGCCCGGCTCATCGGCAGGCGGGCGGGGGGCGGGGCCTGCGAGGTGCTGCTGCTGGTTGACCGGGGGAACAAGGTGTGGGAATGCCTGGTCCGGCCCGGCAGGAAGCTGCGCCCCGGTGCGAAAATCACTTTCGGGGACGGGGAACTGTCCGCTGAGGTGGTGGGTGAGGAGCCGGGGGGAAACCGCCTGGCCCGCTTCGACTACCAGGGCATTTTCCTGGAGCTTCTGGAGCGGCTGGGCAGAATGCCCCTGCCCCCCTACATCAAGGCGGAGCTGGAGGACGGGGAGCGGTATCAGACGGTGTACTCCAAGGTGGTGGGCTCCGCCGCCGCCCCCACGGCAGGGCTCCACTTCACCCCGGAATTGCTGGAGAGAATTCAGGCCATGGGGGTGAAGGTGTGCTATGTGACCCTCCACGTGGGGCTGGGCACCTTCCGCCCGGTGAAGGCGGAGAACCTGGACGAGCACGAGATGCACGCGGAATACTGCGCCATTCCACAGGAGACGGCGGATGCCGTCAACGAGACGAAGCGGGCGGGGGGCAGGGTAATCTGTGTGGGAACCACCTCCTGCCGCACCATCGAGAGCTGGGCGGAGGAGGACGGAACCCTGCGCGCTTCGGCGGGGTGGACCAGCATCTTCATCTACCCCGGCTACCGTTTCAAGGTGCTGGACGGGCTCATCACCAACTTCCATCTGCCGGAGTCCACCCTGATTATGCTGGTGTCCGCTCTGGCGGGCCGGGAGCGGGTGCTGGCCGCCTATGTGGAGGCGGTTCGGGAGAGATACCGCTTCTTTTCCTTCGGCGACGCCATGTTTATCGCCGGGGACATCCCACAATAAGAGAGACCCCCGGGACCCTGAGCGGGCCCCGGGGGAGTTTTTTTGGCGGGATTAGGACTGTCCGGGGACGGTCCGGAGCGCGTCGCCGTACATCCGGCGGTAGGCGTTTTGACGCCCCGCCTCCAGGGCGGACTGGAGCTGCCCGGCCACCCTTGGGTCCCGGAGGTATGCGGTGAGCAGGGGAGAGAAGCGCTTTCCCTCCAGCTCTATGGCGGCCTGGACCGCCTCCTGGAAGGTCTTCTGGACCCCGGTATACATCTGGGTGGAGTTGGTGGCGGCCTCCAGCCAGTCGATGAGGCCGATCACGTCCACCATCTGCCGGGCGGGGCAGTCCAGCCGCCTGTAGCGGGCGGGATAACCCCTGGAGCCGTCGTACCAGGCGTGGTGGCCCAGAGCGGCGGGGGCGTACCGGCTGGTGGAGGGGTGGGGCTCCAGCAGGATGTGCCCGGCCAGGGTGTGCAGCCGGGCCATGTCGTACTCCTCCTCAAACCACTGGCGGGGGGTGCGGGAGTAGAGCTCGATGACGCTGATCTTGCCCATGTCGTGGAAAACCCCGCAGCCCATGGCGAACTCCAGCGCCGTCCGGCGCTTCTCCGCCGGAGAGGGGGCGTCCCGGATGAAGTCAATGTCGTCAAAAAAGCCGGGGTCATCCTCCAGGATGACGGCGCACAGGGCCCTTGCCCCCTCGCCCACCACGTGGGAGTGGCAGAAGATGCCCGGCGCGAAGCGGAGCAGCAGCCGCTCCAAAAAGTCCCCGTAGGGGACGCCGCCGGTCTCCACAAAGGTCAGGGACAGCTGGCGCAGGTACAGAAAGAGGTTGCTGTCCCCCAGATCCCCGGGGAAGAGGTCCGCGTAGGTGAGAATCCGCAGATAGAGGTCCTCTATATATTCTCTGCGGGGCGGGATGCGGTCAGGATACTGCTCCAGATACTGGCTGTAAAAGGCGGGCAGGGAGATCATGTTATAGATGCCGTCTCTGGAGTAGTCGGAGGGGTCGGCGGCGTTTAGCAGCCCCTCGATTTTGGCCAAAAACGTGTCCAGATCATAGAGGCCGCAGTAGTACTCAATGGCGTAATAGGCGAAGGCGGACTTGGCCGGGGGCTGCTTGCCCTGCATCTCCGCCTCCTCAAACCGCTGCTGGTATACGATATAGGCGGATTCCATGATGTCGGCCATATCCTCCGGGGTCATCACCCGGTCCCTGCTGTGGGAGATGCTGGAGGTTATATTCTGGTGGGTGAGGTAGATGAACCGCTCCCAAGTCAGGGAGGGGGCCTTCTCCTGATAGTCCTCATCCTGGAGGATTTTCAGGGTGGTTTTCAGCAGCGCGATCTTTGCGCTGGGGGAGGAGAACTGCCCCAGCGCCATGTTGGCCCGGGAGCGCAGGATATAGCCCCGGGTCTCGGCGTCGTCGATCTCGTCATAAAATTTCAGATAGGCCGCCGCCTCCGTGAAGCACAGGCGCATTCTGGCGATGTACTCCTCGATGTCGGACAGCTCAAGCCCCACCAGCTTGCTGACCGTGCTGTTGCGGCTCAGGCCCAGCCAGTACAGCTCCCGGATCATGGCGGACCGGTCCCGCCGCATCCGGGCCAGGCTGAGCAGCGCCTGATGGATCTGACAGGCCAGGCCCACGTCCAGCTCGGTCTGGCCGTTGAAGAGCTGGAAGGAGAAGTCCTCCAGCTCCTCCAGCTCCTGCGTCCCGGTGTCAAACAGGTTGTCCAGCACGGGGAACAGCCCGGCGCGCAGCAGCTCTATGTTCCGCCGGCCCAGCCGGACGATCTGCTCTTTCACCTCCGCCATCCGGGCGGCGTACTGCTCATAGGACAGCGCCCCGGGCCGCGCCCGCTGGGACAGGGCGGCGAACTGCCGGAGATTGGAAAGGTATTCCTCCTGGTATGGCTGCATAGCGTGTCACGCCCTTCCCCAGGCCGTCAGCCCTTAGCTGCCTTTGGCCTCAGCTGTCCGCGCAAAATTTTCATCAGCCGGTCCACATCCACCGGCTTGGAGATGTGTTCGTTCATGCCCGCCTCTTGGGACAGCCGCACATCCTCCAAAAAGGCGTTGGCGGTCATGGCCACAATGCACACGCGGGCCGCGTCCGGCCGGGGCAGGGCGCGGATGGTCCGGGTGGCGTCATAGCCGTTCATCACCGGCATCTGCACGTCCATGAGGATAAGGTCATACCATCCCTCCGGCGAGTTCCGGAATTTGTCCACCGCCTGGGCGCCGTCGTCCGCGGTCTCCACCTGAATGCCGGTCATGCCGAGCATCTCCATGGCGATCTCCTGGTTGAGCTCATTGTCCTCCACCAGTAGAATGCGAAAGCTGCTGTAGTCCTCCTCCTGCCCGTCCGGCGTCCGGCTCTCGGGCCCTGTTCCGGCGGTGAGGGAGGACAGGGTGCTGAGCAGGCGGCTGGGGAACAGGGGGCAGGGGACAAAGGCGCTTACCCCGGCCCGGACCGCCCGGTACTCGATCTGGGCCCAGTCGTCCTCCGAGGCCAGCAGGATGGGGAAGTCGGACCCGGCCAGCTGCCGCACGTGGGCGGCCAGGTCCAGCACGGGCATGTCAATCAGCTCCTGTCCCAGCACCAGGGCGCAGGGCATCTGCCCCTCGTACTGGGCCTCGGTGAGCCAAGTGACGGCCTGAAGACCGGCCGCCATCGGGACCGGCTTGAGTCCGCCCTGCTCCAGATAGGCGGCCAGCTGCCGGGCGTTCTTTTCCCGGCGCTCCGCCACCAGCACGGTCTGGCCCAGGGGGAGGGAGGGCTCCCGGCGGACGGCGGGGGAGATGGGGAGGGGAAGGGATATCTGGAAGCGGCTGCCCTGGCCCTCCCGGCTGTCCACGGTGATGGCGCCCTCCATACTGTCCACCAGCCGCTTGACGATGGACATACCCAGGCCGGTGCCCTCAATTTTACTGACGGCGGCGTTCTGCACCCGCTCGAAGGGAAGGAAAATGCGCTCCAAAAACTCCTGGCTCATGCCGATGCCGTTGTCCTGACAGATGAAATCCAGCCACACGGCGGGTTTTTTCCGGTCCGGAGCGGGCCGCTGGGCGAAGGACGCCTGAATATCCCCTCCGTCTTGGGTGTACTTCACCGCGTTGCCGATGATATTCACCAGAATCTGCCGCAGCCGGAGGGGGTCGCCCACCAGGTATTCCTCCCGAATGCCGTCAATACGGAGCTGGAGGGACTGCTTTTTCTGAGCCGCCTGAGGCCGGACGATGACGGCCACATCGTGGACCAGGTCGGCCAGGGAAAACTCCTCGCTGTTGAGGACCATGCGGCCGCTGTCGATGCGGGACATGTCCAGTACGTCGTTGACCAGGCTCATCAGGTGGGCGGAGGCTGTCTGGATTTTGTCCAGGCAGTCGTGCACCCGGGCTTTTTCATCGATGTGGGCCAGACCGATGGCGGTCATGCCCACAATGGCGTTCATGGGGGTGCGGATGTCGTGGGACATGTTGGAGAGAAAACGGCTTTTGGCCTGGTTAGCCTCCTCGGCCTCCCGCAGCGCGGCCTTGAGAGCGGTGTTTTCCCGCTCCAGCTGTTCCACATATGCCCGGTCCATCTGTTCCATAACGTAATTTCACTCCGCTTAATTGATTCAATCCAATGGGTGCTCCCCAATATCTGCGTTCCAGTGCACTGTCTCAAGCATATCACATAACAGCGCCTATTTCCATAGATTTTTATGAAATAAAAGGAAGATTCCGGCGGGAGGGCCCAGAGACGCCCCGGCGGAAAGACGGCGGCGCAGACAGAGAGGGACGGCTCCCTCTCTGCCTGCGTGTGGGACGGGATCAACTTGTGCGCCGGGTTACTCCAGCACCGCGCCCCGGGCGGCGGAAGTCACCAGCTTGGCGTACCGGGCCAGGTAGCCGGTCTTGATCTTGGGCTCGGGGCAGGTCCAGGCGGCCCGGCGGGCGGCGAGGACGGCCTCGTCCACCAGCAGTTCGATCTTGCAGGCGGGGATGTCGATGGCGATCTGATCGCCCTCCTCCACCAGGGCGATGGGCCCGCCCTGGGCGGCCTCGGGGCAGACGTGGCCGATGGACGCCCCCCGGGTGGCTCCGGAGAACCGGCCGTCGGTGATCAGGGCCACCGACTCCCCCAGCCCCATGCCGCAGATGGCGGAGGTGGGGTTGAGCATCTCCCGCATACCGGGGCCCCCCTTGGGGCCCTCGTAGCGGATCACCACCACGTCCCCGGCGTGGATTTTCGATGCGTAGATGGCCTCGATGGCCTCCTCCTCGGAGTCAAACACCCGGGCGGGGCCCTGATGCCGCATCATCTCGGGGGCTACGGCGGAGCGCTTCACCACGCAACCCTCGGGGGCCAGATTGCCCTTGAGGACGGCGATGCCGCCGTCGGCGGAGTAGGGGTTGTCAATGGGCCGGATGAGGTTGTGGTTGCGGTTGACCACGCCCTCCAGGTTTTCGCCCAGGGTTTTGCCGGTGCAGGTCATGACGCCGGTGTCCAGCAATCCCTGTTTGGTGAGCTCCATCATGACGGCGTGGACGCCCCCTGCGCCCTCCAGGTCCTCCATGTAGGTGTCCCCGGCGGGGGCCAGGTGGCACAGGTTGGGGGTTTTGGCGGAGATCTCGTTGGACAGGTCCAGGTTCAGCTCGATGCCGCACTCGTGGGCGATGGCGGGCAGGTGGAGCATGGTGTTGGTGGAGCAGCCCAGGGCCATGTCCACCGTCTCGGCGTTGTGGAAGGCGGCGGAGGTCATGATGTCACGGGGTTTGATGTTCTGTTTCACCAGCTCCATGATCTGCATCCCGGCGTGTTTCGCCAGCCGCAGCCGGGCGGACCACACGGCGGGGATGGTGCCGTTGCCCGCAAGGCCCATGCCGATGGCCTCGGTGAGGCAGTTCATGGAGTTGGCGGTGTACATGCCGGAGCAGGAGCCGCAGGTGGGGCAGGCGTTGTTCTCGTACTCCTCCACCCCGGCCTCATCCAGCTTCCCGGCGTAATAGCCGCCCACGGCCTCGAACATGTGGGACAGGCAGGTGCGCCGCCCGTCGCTGAGCCGCCCGGCCAGCATGGGCCCGCCGGAGCAGAAGATGGTGGGGATATTCACCCGGGCCGCCGCCATCAGCAGGCCGGGGACGTTCTTGTCGCAGTTGGGGATCATGACCAGGCCGTCGAACTGGTGGGCCATGGCCATGGCCTCGGTGGAGTCGGCGATGAGGTCCCGGGTGACTAAGGAGTACTTCATGCCCACGTGGCCCATGGCGATGCCGTCGCACACGGCGATGGCGGGGAACTCGATGGGGGTGCCCCCCGCGGCCCGGACCCCGGCCTTGACGGCCCCGGCGATCTTGTCCAGGTTCATGTGGCCGGGGACGATCTCGTTATAGGAACACACCACGCCGATGAGGGGCCGCTCCAGCTCCTCGCGGGTATAGCCCAGGGCGTAGAACAGGGAGCGGTTGGGGGCGGCGGGGATGCCTTTTTTCACATGATCGGAACGCATATATAATATCTCCTTTGCGGTTTTATGTGTTAAAGTATTGTATCATAAAAACAGCGGGAACGCAATGGAAAATCGGCGGATTTCCATAGCCGCTGACGGAGAAAGCCCCCGGCTGAGCCGGAGGCTTTCTGATATCCGTTTCATTGGAGGCGGCGCCCTCGTCGCCGCAAGCTGCATATCTCTCGCTTCCTTGCGCCTCCTCTCCAAATCGCGACCGCTTCGCTGGGTCGCGATCTGGGGCCGCCCCTTCGGGCGGCTTTTTAATTGGAAGCTGTATCGAGGTCGGAATCCCCGCCCCAGATCATGTTGCGGCGGAGCTCGTCGCCCACGATCTCCATCTGGTGCTTCTTGAGCTGGGCGCGCTTGGAATTGAAGAAGGTGCGGCCGTTTTTATTCTCCGCGATCCACTTGCCAGCGAAGGTGCCGTCCTGAATGTCGGAGAGCACGGCGCGCATCCGGGCCTTGGTCTCCTCGTGGGGGATGACCCGGGGGCCGCTGACGTACTCGCCGAACTCGGCGGTGTCGGAGATGGAGTAGTTCATGGCCGCCACGCCGCCCTTGTTGATCAGGTCGATGATGAGCTTCATCTCATGGATGCACTCGAAGTATGCGTTCTCCGGCTCATAGCCCGCCTCCACCAGCACCTCGAAGCCGCAGCGCATCAGGTCCACCACGCCGCCGCACAGCACGGTCTGCTCGCCGAACAGGTCGGTCTCGGTCTCATCGTGGAAGGTGGTCTCCATCACGCCCGCCCGGGCGCCGCCGATGCCCGCAATGTAGGCCAGGGCGATCTGGTAGGCGTGGCCGGTGGCATCCTGCTCCACGGCCACCAGGCAGGGCACGCCCTTGCCCGCCACGTAGGTGGAGCGCACGGTGTGGCCGGGGCCCTTGGGGGCGGCCATGAACACGTCCACCCCGGCGGGGGGGACGATCTGCTGGTAGCGGATATTGAAGCCATGGGCAAAGGCCAGGGCCTTGCCCTCGGTCATGTAAGGGGCGATATCCTTTTTGTAGACCTCGGCCTGGACCTCGTCGTTGATGAGCATCATGACGATGTCCGCCCACTGGGCGGCGGCGGGGACGGTCTTGACCGCCAGCCCGGCCTTCCCGGCGTTGGCCCAGTTCTTGGAGCCCTCCCGGAGGCCCACGCACACGTCGCAGCCGGAGTCCTTCAGGTTCAGGGCGTGGGCGTGGCCCTGGGAGCCGTAGCCGATGATGGCGATCTTTTTGCCCTTCAGCCAGCTCAGGTCGCAGTCCTTCTCATAGTACATTTTAGCCATGGTGAAACACTCCTTGTAGATATATAAAATTGAATGGATTTGCTTTGTAGGGGCGGACAATGTCCTCCCGTGGGAAAAGAGGCTTGTTTGCGGGCGCACAATGTGCGCCCCTACGCGGGTGAAATGCGCCGTATTGAGTTTTGTTTATCATATCACAGGGCTCTGAAAAAGAATGATAACTGTGATACAATCTCGGGGCCGATTTACAAGATGTTTTTGCCCAAATCGAACTCGTCCGTGACCTTGTTGCCGGAGTTACTGCGGATGGTCGCCTCGCCCCGCGCCCACCGCGCAGGCGCGGCGGGGACCCCATGATTAATCTCAAATCGCCGGGAATGAATCCCGTCGATTTCAAGGTTTTGCCTGGGGCAAAACGCTTGGACGCGCCACTCGACGCGAGGGAGCGGGGGCTCACAGAATGTTTTTGCCCAAATCGAACTCGTCCGTGACCTTGTTGCCGGAGTTGTTGCGGATCGTCGCCTCGCCCCGCTCCAGGGCCACCATGCCGGTGCGCACCAGCTCCAGGATGCCGAACTCGGACAGCAATTTTTCCAGGGCGTCGTCCTTGGACTCCTGGCCGATAATCGCCAGGGTGAGGCTTTGGGTGGACACGTCGATGATGGAGGCCCGGAAGATGTTGGCGATCTGGATCACCTCGTTGCGCACCTCCCGGCTCTCCGCCCTCACCTTGATGAGCACCAGCTCCCGGCGGATGGACTCCTCGGGGGGGAGCAGGCGGACGGAATAGACGGAGAACTGCTTGCGCAGCTGGTTGATGATCTGGCCGATCTGGGCCTCCCCGCACAGCACCTCGATGGTGATGCGGGACACCTCCGGGTCGTCGGTGGTGCCCACCGCCAGAGATTCGATGTTGTAGCCCTTCCGGGAGAACAGCCGGGACACCTGGCTGAGCACGCCAGCGGCGTTTTCCACCAGCACGGACAGGGTATGGCGTTTAATCGTGGTTAGCATGGAGATTTCTCACTCCTCATCTATTAAGATTCAAACAACGTCGGTTGTCGTGGGGAAACCTTGTGGATTGGACCGCTTGGGTGGCGGTTTCAAGCTCTTTTTGGTTCCTTTTTCTCTCGAGAAAAAGGAACTCAATGAAGCAGGAACTCGGTGACGGGGGTGCCGCCGCTGACCATGGGGTGGACCATGGCGTCCATGTCGATGGCGCAGTCGATGACGCAGCCGCAGCCCGCTTCCAGGGCCAGCTTGAACGCCTCCTCGAACTCCGCCTGGTTTTTGGCCCGGAAACCCTTGAGCCCATAGGCCTCCGCCAGCTTCACGAAGTCGGGGCCCCGGTCCAGAGTGGTCTGGGAGAACCGCTTGCCATAGATCAGGTTCTGCCACTGGCGGACCATGCCCAGGGTGCGGTTGTCGAAGATGACGGTGATGACCGGAATGTTGTAGTGCTCCACGGTGGCCAGCTCATGGCAGTTCATGCGGAAGCAGCCGTCCCCGGTGCAGTGGACCACCACCTTGTCCGGATTGCCCACCTTGGCCCCCATGGCCGCCCCCAGGCCGAAGCCCATGGTGCCGAAGCCGCCGCTGGTGAGCAGCTGGCCGGGCCGGGAGAAGTGGTAATACTGGCAGGACCACATCTGATGCTGGCCCACGTCGGTGGCAATGATGGCGTCGCCGTCCGTCAGGTCGGAGATGGTCTCCAGCACCTCGTGGGCGTGGAGGATGCCGTCCTTTTTCAGGGGAAGCTCCTTGCGGGCAAACACCTGGGCCCTCCAGGCGGTGAAGTTGTGCTGGGGGAGCTTTTCATTGAGCAGCTCCAGCACCCGGCGGGCGTCGCCGATGATGTGGTGGTAGGTCTGAACGTTCTTGTCGATCTCCGCCCGGTCGATGTCGATGTGGACGATTTTGGCGTTCTGGGCGAAGGAGGGGGGATCGGTGGCCACCCGGTCGGAGAAGCGGCAGCCGATGGCAATGAGCAGGTCGCACTCGGCGGTGGCCATGTTGGAGGCGTGGGAGCCGTGCATTCCCACCATGCCGGTGAACAGGGGATAATTGCCGGGGCAGGCCCCGCCCCCCATGATGGTGGAGCCCACCGGGGCGTCCAGCCGCTCGATGAACTTGCGGAACTCGGGAACCGCCCCCTTGGAGCGGATGACGCCGCCGCCCACCAGCACCATGGGCCGCTGGGACTGGGAGATGAGCTCCAGCAGCTTGTCGATGTCGCCGCGGTTGGGCTCGGGATTTTTCAAGTCCCGGTTGGAGCGGCGCAGCAGGGTGGCCAGACGGCCGTGGTTGGGGTGCTCATGGACGGGCATGTACTGGTACTCGCCCTCGATGGCGGTGACGTTTTTGGCAATATCCACCAGCACCGGGCCGGGGCGGCCGGACCGGGCGATGGCAAAGGCCTCCCGGATCACGTCGGCCAGCTCGTTTACGTCCTTCACCAGGAAATTGCATTTGGTGATGGGCATGGTGATGCCGGTGATGTCCACCTCCTGGAAGGAGTCCTTGCCGATGAGGTTTTCGCTGACGTTGCAGGTGAGGAACACCACCGGGGAGGAGTCATAGTAGGCGGTGGCGATGCCGGTGACAAGGTTGGTGGCGCCGGGGCCGGAGGTGGCGAAGCACACCCCCACCTTGCCGGTGGATCGGGCGTAGCCGTCGGCGGCGTGGGACGCGCCCTGCTCATGGGCGGTGAGGTAGTGGCGGATCTTGTCTTTGTAGCCGTGGAGCTCGAACTCGTCGTAGATGTTCAGAATGGTGCCGCCAGGATAGCCGAACACCGTGTCCACGCCCTGCTCCAGCAGGCACTCCATGACGATCTGGGACCCTCTCATCAACATATTGGGAACCTCCTTCAATATGAAAAAGCACAGCCGCGTCCGACACAGGACGAGCCATGCTCCGCGGTGCTTTTGGAAAAGCGAATATTCGAATATTTTTGTGTATTGATGATATAATAGCCTTTTCACGGCGGCTTGTCAATGTAAAATGGCGGGAGTTTCACAAATTCCGCCAGTCAAACAAAGAAGGACCGGTTTCCATCCGGTTTTTTATGCTCTTTTCGGCGCAAAGCAAGGCGGGGAGGACGTTTGTCCTCCCCGCTGCTCGCGGCGGCTCCGCGGGTTTCTGTTTAGTGGCAGCCGCAGTTGGTGCCGTGGTCGCCCAGCTTGAAGGAGGCGCACTCGGTCTCGCCGCAGGTGCACACGCTGTTCTGGCAGTGGCCCACCTGGATCTCGTTCAGGGTGCAGCGCTGGTCCTTGTGGTAGGTGCAGCTGTTCACAGAGCACTTGATGCTGGGATTGGTCTGGTTCATCATGGTCGTTTCCTCCTTAGTATCCGTATCGTTTCGAATACAAGGGAGAGTATGCCCCGAAGACGGAGCGGCTATTCGGGCGTTTCCCCGGCGGAGGCGTCCTGGGGCTGAGGGGGCCCGGCCTGAGCGGCGGGCCTGCGCTGGAAGCGGGGGATAAACCGGGTGGCGAAATTCCCCTTGCCCCGGCCCTTCACATAGAAATAGCCGATGGCGGAGAACACCACCGCGCCGATGAAATTGACAAACAGGTCCTTCATGGTGTCGATGATGCCCACATCCAGGTAGCCGCCCAGGCCCAGGGGCATTTGCGTGCCGTCCTCCAGGACCAGGATCACGTCCCGGATGCCCTGTACGACGACGGCGGTGGTGCCGCCGCTGGGGTCCAGGTTCACGGTGGAGATGGCGCTGACGACGGTGTCCTTCTGCATGTCAAAGAGGAGGAACTGGTCCATGGCGAACTCGAAGAACTCCCACAGCACGCCGATGGTCATGGAGAAGCAGAAGGCGGTGACAGCCATAAAAAAGGGGGACAGGTGGAGGGACACCTTTTCCTCGCGGTTGAGGATGTCCACCAGGGCGAAGCCGATGGCGGCGCAGAGAAAGCCGTTCATGGTGTGGAGCATGGTGTCCCAGCCCTGGTAATGGGTATAATAGGACTGGATCTCCCCCAAAATTTCGGCGGCGTAGATGAACAGCAGGATGATGATCTCCAGGGTGTCCGGCAGGTCGATGTGCAGCCGCCGCTCGAAGGCGGAGGGCAGCATGAACAGCACCAGGGTGAGCACGCACAGCAGCACATTTTCGTAGTTTTGGTTGAAGAACTGGGCCACCAGCATGAGCACCACCGACAGCCGCAGCACAAAATAGACGGTGTACACCAGCTTTTTGTTCTCAATATGCCGCCACTCGTGGCCTTTCAGCTTCTTTTTCTCCCGCTTTGGCATGGTGGGCTCCTTTCTTGGCAGTCCGGCTTTTGTGACAAACAATTGCTGTCAGAGAGCGCCCCCCGGCGCATAGTATGTACCTGGAGGTGATTTTTATGGACTTGCGAAACGATCAGATCACGCTGGGCGAGCTCTGGGACGACCCGAAAAGCCGGGCGGTGTTCCAGCGGCGCATCCCTATGCTGGCCAAGCACCCGGTGAAGGGGGCGGCCCGGACGGTGACGCTGGAGCAGCTGCGGGATTTCATGGCCGGATGGGTGCCGGGCATGATGATTAACGGCGTGATGACCGACCTGAAAAAACTGTAGGCCGCATACATCATCCTATTCCGAAAAGTATATCAGAAACGGGGCCCGCTGTCAATTGACGGCGGGCTCTGTCATGTTCGCCCCTCCGCGATCCTCCGGCCGGTGGGGGTGGCGGCCAGCCCGCCCTCGCCGGTCTCCCGCAGGGAGGCGGGCAGGGCCCGGCCCACCGCCCCCATGGCGTCGATGACCTCGTCGCAGGGGATGCCGCCCTCCAGCCCGGCCAGGGCCATGTCGGCGCAGGACAGGGCGTTCACCGCCCCGGCCACGTTGCGCTTCACGCAGGGCACCTCCACCAGTCCCGCCACCGGGTCGCACACCAGGCCCATGAGATTTTGCAGGGCCATGGCGCAGGCGGCGGCCATCTGCCGGGGCGTGCCGCCCCGGGCGGCCACCAGGGCCGCGGCGGCCATGCCGGAGGCGGAGCCCACCTCCGCCTGGCACCCCCCCTCCGCCCCGGAGATGGAGGCCCGGGTGGCGATGACCTGCCCGAATCCGGCGGAGACGTAGAGGCATCTCACCATCTCCTCGTCGGAGAGTTTATCCTTGCGCTGGAGGGGGATGAGCACCGCGGGCAGGACGCCGCAGGCCCCGGCGGTGGGGGCGGCGACAATGCAGCCCATACAGGCGTTGTGCTCCCCCAGCTTCAGGGCCACGCTGATGACCTCCTGAATAAAGGGCCCGCAGAGGGAGTTGGACAGGGTAGCCATCTGGGCCCCCTGCCCGCCGGACAGCCCGCAGGAGGAGCGGTGGGTGGGGTCGTAGTCCAGCAGGGACTGCCTCATGGCCTGCCACAATTTGCCCATGCGGGCCAGGCTGGACTCGGGGTCGGCGTCCCGGTCCCGGCAGTCGTCCTCCCAGACGGCCTGCCACAGGGGTTTGTCCGCACAGGCGGACAGCAGCGCTTCCACTGAGCCAAACATAGTCAGCCCTCCTCTAAATTCAGATAGATGCAGCGCACCACGCCGGGCAGCATCTGGATATCGTCGATGACCTCGTCGCCCAGCGGCTGGTCGCACTCCAGCACCATGACGGACAGGCCCGCCCGGCGGTCCCGATAGAGCTGCATCCCGGCGATGTTCACGTTCTGGCGGGCCAGGCAGGAGCTGACCTCGGACACAATGCCGGGCTTGTCCTCGTTGCGGATGATGAGGGTGGGCATACTGGCGTCAAAGGTGGCGTTCATGCCGTCGATGGAGTTGACCCGAATGCGTCCGCCCCCCAGGGAGGAGGCGTTGACCACCACGGTGCGGCCCCGTTCGCCGATCAGGGTCATGACGGCGGTGTTGGGGTGGGCGTCCCGCAGGTCTACCGTGCGGACGGTGACGCTCAGCCCGGCCTCCCGGGCCAGCTGGAAGCTGTGGGGGATGTTGGGGTCGTCCGGCCGCATGGCCAGCAGGCCGGCCACGATGGCCCGGTCGGTGCCGTGGCCCGCCCCGGTGGCGGCGAAGGAGCCGTGGAGGGCGATGTCCGCCCGGGCGGGTTGGAAGCCCAGCAGCTTCCGGGCCACATAGCCCATGCGGGCGGCCCCGGCGGTGTGGGAGGAGGAGGGCCCCACCATAATGGGCCCCATGATCTCGAATATATTCATAGCAAAGCGCCCCCAGATTGAATTTGGTGCTGCTTTTTATTATAAGCCAAACACCTTCCAGTTTCAAGGATTTATTCCAAAAAACAGGAGCGGCCCGGGAGCCTTCCGGGCCGCTCTTGGATTATTTTACCACCTGCGCCTTGATGAGGTTGGTGGTGCCGCTGCTGCTCAGGGGCACTCCGGCGGTGATGACCACCGTGTCCCCGCACTGGACCAGCCCCTCTTTTTTGGAGGTGTCCACACACAGGGAGAACAGCCGGTCGGTGGAGTCCACGTTGCCGGACAGGAAGGGGGCCACGCCCCAGGAGATGTTGAGCTGCCGCCGCACCCGCTCGTCGGTGGTCAGCGCCCCCACCACGCATCCGGGGCGGAACCGGGAGATCATCCGGGCGGTATAGCCAGACTGGGTGGCGGTGAGAATGGCGGTGGCGCCCAAATCCATGGCGGTGAGGCAGCTGGTGTGGCTGATGGCGTCGGAGATGTTGCTGGTGTGGTCGAACACCCCGCTGCGGAACCGCTTCCAGTAGTCGATGCCCCCCTCGGCGGCCTCCACGATGTCCGCCATGGTCTGCAGCGCCTCCACCGGATGCCTGCCGGAGGCGGTCTCCCCGGACAGCATCACGCAGCTGGTGCCGTCGAACACGGCGTTTGCCACGTCGGACACCTCGGCCCGGGTGGGCCGGGGATTGCGGATCATAGAGTCCAGCATCTGGGTGGCGGTGATGACCACCTTGCCCTTGCGGATGGCGGACTTGATCATTTTTTTCTGGAGCACCGGCACCTCGTAGGCGGGGATTTCCACACCCAGGTCGCCCCGGGCCACCATGATGCCGTCGGAGAGGGCGGCGATGGCCTCCAGGTTGTCCACGCCCTCCCGGTTCTCAAGTTTGGAGATGATGCCGATGTTGCGCCCGCCGTAGGCATCCAGAACGGCGCGGATTTCCTCCACGTCGGAGGCCCGGCGGACGAAGGAGGCGGCCACAAAGTCAAAGTCGTTCTCGGCGGCGAAGCGCAGGTCGTCCTTGTCCTTATCGGTGAGGGCGGGCAGGGCGATAGACACGCCGGGGATGTTGATGCTCTTGTGGTTGGACAGGGGGCCGCCGGTGACTACTTTGCAGAGGATGTCCCGGTCCCTGATCTCCTCCACCTCCAGATCCACCAGCCCGTCGTCGATGAGGACGTGGCAGCTGGGCTTCAGCTCCTCGTGCAGGTTGGCGTAGGTGACGGACACCTGGCGGGCGTCTCCCTCCACCTCCCGGGTGGTGAGGGTGAAGCTGTCCCCGTCATTGAGCTTGACGTGGCCGCAGCCGAAGGTGCGGATGCGGATCTCAGGGCCCTTGGTGTCCAAAATGGTGGCCACGGGCCGGCCCAGACCGTCCCGCACCCGCTTGAACCGGGTGAGCAGGGCGGCGTGGGTCTCGTGGGTGCCGTGGGAGAAGTTGAAGCGGGCGGCGTCCATACCGGCCAGTATCAGCCGCTCGATGACCTCCTCGCTGTCGGAGGCGGGGCCCAGGGTGCAGACAATTTTAGTTTTCCTCATAGTTGCTTCCCTCCTATTGATAAAAGCGGGGTTTGCACGCAAACGCGTTTTATGACGGGCGGGCGGCCGCCCCGGCGGTGGGCTCCAGCCGGGACACCAGGGCCTGCTCCACCCGCCGCTCGGTGAAATTGAGCACCTTGATGTGCAGCCCGCAGGCGTCCACCTCCAGCTGGGAGCCGTCCTCCGGGATGACGGACAGCTGGGCGAACACCAGCCCGCCCAGGGTGTCGGATGCCTCCTCCTCGGGGAACTCCATATCCAGGGCCTGGGCCAGCCGCTCCAGGCCGCAGGAGCCGGACACCCGCCACAGGCCGGGTCCTGCCTGTTCGATGTCCTTCTCCTCCACGGGGTCAAATTCGTCGTAGATACTGCCCACAATCTCCTCCAGCAGGTCCTCCATGGTCACAAGGCCCGAGGTGCCGCCGTACTCGTCCACCACAATGGCCATATGTACCTTTTTGCTCTGCATGTCCCGGAAGAGGGAGTCGGTCCGGACGGACTCCGGCACGAAATAGGCGGGCCGCAGCAGTTCCGGCAGGGGCTTGGGGTGTTTCTCTTGGGCGTTGAGCAGGAAATCCCGGGTGTTGAGCATTCCCACGATATGGTCCGCGTCCTCCTCGTAGACGGGGAGGCGGGACCGGCCAGAGGATAGAATGACGCGGAGCACGTCCTCGCCGCTGTCCTGGGATTGCACCATTACCATATCGGTGCGGTGGACCATCACATCCCTGGCGGTGGTGTTGTTGAACTGGAAGATGTTCTCAATGAGCTCCTTCTCCGAGGCCTCGATGGCGCCCCGCTCCTCCCCCAGGTCCACCATCATGAGAATCTCGTCCTCACTGACGCGCTCCCCGGCGTCCTCGGGGCCGATGCCGAACAGGCGCAGCACGCCGTTGGCGGATTTGGACAGAAGCCAGGTCAGGGGCCGGAACACCGCCGCCAGGGCGGACACCGGGCCAAGGGTAAAACGGGCCGCCGCCTCCGTCCGTGCCGAGGCGATGCGCCTGGGGGCCAGGTCCCCCAGCACCAGCCCGAAATAGGACAGCGCCATGGTGATGAGCACCACCATCAGGTTGTTGAGGGCGGCGGGCTCCAGGGCGGCGCCCTTTTCCTCCGCCAGCCACGCCGCCAGTGGGCCGGACAGGCCGGCGGCGGCAAAGGCGGCGGCCAGGAACCCGGTCAGGGTGAGGACGGTCTGGACGGCGGACAGATACCGGTCCGGGGTCTGGGTGAGCCGGAGGAGCTTTTCCGCCTGTTTGTCCCCCTCCTCGGCCTGCTTTTTCAGCTTGGCCTCGGGCAGGGCGGCGATGGCGGCCTCCGCCGCGGCAAAAAAGCCGCGGATCAGGATGAGGCCGGCGGGCAGGAGCAGCTTTAGTAAAAACGGACCGTCGGACAAGGTGGACAACCTCCTAATAAGCTGGGCGGGCCTGCCGGATTTGCCGCGCCCCGCGGGGGCGGCGCAGGCCTCAACAGACCCTAGTATATCAGTTTTTTTCAAAAATGCAACAGGGGAGACGCCAAAAGGGCCGCCCAATGGGCGGCCCTTCCTGGGAAAATTCACTCCAGCAGCTTCAGCAGCTCCTCCTTGGGGCGGGCCCCGACGGCCTTGCTGGCCACCTCGCCGCCCTTGAACACCAGCAGGGTGGGGATGCTCATGACACCGAATTGAGCGGCCAGCTCAGGCTGCTCGTCCACGTTCACCTTGCCTACGGCGATGTCCTCCCGCTCTTCGGCGATCTGGTCCACGATGGGGGACACCATGCGGCAGGGGCCGCACCAGGGCGCCCAGAAGTCCACCAGCACGGGCTGGCCGGACTGGAGCACCAGCGCGTCAAAATTCTCCTTGGTAATGGTCTGTACGGACATAACGGATTCTCCTTTGTGTGAGGGGAGCGCCGCCCCGGCCCGCCCTCAATTGAATTTGTAGATCTTCTGGGCCACACGGTAAAGCTTTACCGACAGCTTCCGGCCCTGATAGCCCGGGATGTTGGTGCCCACGTTGGTGACTTTATAGCGGCAGCGGCGGTAGAGGGCGGGGTCCTTCCGGCGCAGGTACTCCCACAGCTCGGTACGCATGCCCAGGGCCTCCGGCGTGTCGGCGATGACGGCGAAGATGGAGGAGATGGACATCATCATGGACAGGTAATTGAGCATATAGCGGCCCAGCTTGGGCTGGACCTGCTTCAGGGCCAGCACGTCGTGTGCGTCAATCATGTGGCGGGTCACACGCACCTGCTGGTCGATGCGCCCGGCCATCACCGACTCGTTGACGCTCTGGTCCGCCCGGCCGATGAAATAGCGGTACAGGTCCAGGTTCATATAATACAGCGTCTTGACGTAGGGCAGGGGCTGGTAGATGAAGATGTTGTCCACATAGAAGGTGTGCTTTGGCAGCACCAGGCCGCAGTCCCGCAGCAGCCCGGTGCGGTAGATCACCGAGTGCATCAGCAGGTACTGGGAGGTGCGGAAGCGGCGGATGGAGTCCCAGGTGATGATCTGGTCGGTGGGGAACACGTTTTTGTAGCCCATCACCTTCTGGGTGTTGTCCTCCACGTGCTCATAGACGTAGTTGGCGATGAGCAGGTCCACCGGGGCGGGCATGAGGGAAAACTCCCGCAGCTTGGCCATCACCTTGGCCAGGGCGGCCGTGTCCAGCCAGTCGTCGGAGTCCACCACCTTGTAGTAAAGCCCCCGGGCGTTGCGGATTCCCTGGTTGACACCCTCGCCGTGGCCGCCGTTCTCCTGGTGGATGGCCCGGATGATGTCGGGGTATTTTTCCGCCCACTGATCGCACTTGGCGGGGGTGTCGTCCTTGGTGGAGCCGTCGTCCACCAAAATAATCTCCGCCTCCTCTCCCGCGGCCAGCAGGGTCTCCACGCAGTGGTCCATATAGGCGGCGGAGTTGTAGCAGGGAACGGCGAAGGTGATTAATTTGTCCATTGGCGCTCTCTCCTCTCCTCTAAGTATGCCCCGTCGGGGCGGTTTTACAGCTTTACTGGGCTTCGGCCCGATTTTCAGAGCAGTGTATCGGTCAGTGCCAGCGCTTTTGCCACGATGGCGTCCATGTTGTAGTATTTGTACTCCGCCAGGCGGCCCAGAAAACGCAGGCTGGGATACCGGTCCGCCAGCGCCTTGTATTTGGCGTACAGGGCGTTGTTGTCCGGGTTGATGACGGCGTAATAAGGGATCTCGCCGTCTTTGCCGGTATAGGCCCTGGAATACTCCCTCATGATGGTGGTGGCGCCGGGCTTTACCTGCCCGGTGAGGTGCTTGAACTCGGTGATGCGGGTGAAGTCCCCGTCTACGGTGTAGTTCACCGTGCCGTGGGTCTGGAAATAGTCTTGGGGCAGGGTTTCAAAGCCGAAGTCCAGCGTCCGGTAGGGCAGGGGCCCGAACCGGAACCCAAACAGCTCGTCGGCCTGTCCGGTGTAGACCACGGGGCCGCCGAACGCCTCTCCGTCCAGCCGGAGTTCGCCGTCCGCCAGCTCCAGCCGTTTCAAAGCGTCTGTGTTCAGTTCCACCGTGATGTTGGGGTGGTCCAGCATCCGTTCAAACATGGGGGTGTAGCCCTCCAGGGGCATCCCCTGATAGGCGTCCTGGAAGTAGCGGTCGTCGCGGGACAGGCGCACCGGCACCCGGGCGGTGGTGGCGGGGTCGATCTCCTCCGGAGTCTGGCCCCACTGTTTCATGGTGTAGTGTACGAACACATGCTCATACACATAATCCGCGATGGCGGTGATCTCCGGGTCCGGGTTCTGCCGCAGCTCCAGAATCGTCACCTGGCTCTGGGCGGGATAGGCGTCCAGCAGCTTCTGGCCCAGCCGCTCCCCCTCCTTTTGGCCAAAGGCGTTTTTCAGGGAGTCCAGATTGAAGGGGACCGGGAAAAAGAAGCGCCCGTCCGTGGTCTTGCGGGGCGGGACCACCTGGGGGTTGTCCCGGGGCAGGTTGGCGATGACCCGGTGCTGGTAGCGCCGCCATTTGGTGAACCGGGACAGGTAGTCGAACACCCGCCGGTCATTGGTGTGGAAGATATGGGGGCCGTATTGGTGAATCAGGATGCCGGAGGCGTCCAGGCAGTCGTAGGCGTTGCCGCCCACGTGATCCCGGCGCTCCAGCACCAGCACCTTTTTGTTTCCGTCCTCCGCCAGCCGCCGGGCGGCCACCGCGCCGGCGTAGCCCGCGCCCACGATCAGGGCGTCATAATTTGTCAAAGCGATCACATCGTTTCTGATAAAATATGGTCGAGGGTATCGCGCCGCGGAAAGAGGCCGGTCCTCAACTATCAAAGTATACCATAGGAGCCGGCGGGTTGGAAGGGAGAATTTATTATAATTTCATAAAATTTATCCGGCGGCGCAGGGCGGGGCGGGGAGAATTGGGATTGTCAGGGGCGGCGAAATGTGATAGAGTATAGACAGCGCAATTTTGAGGGGAGAAGGAGGGGAGCGGAGTGAAGGACGCCGTTGTCATTCAGCAATTCCGCACCGCCCTTGGGGGCTTTAACCGCCAGGACGTGCAGGACTATTTGGACCAAATGGCCGCCGCCCATCGCCGGGAGACGGAGGAGCTCCAGAAGCGGCTGGAGAAGGCGGAGCGCCGGGCTCAGGAGTTGGAGGAGGCCATGCCGGACGCGGTGGGCGCGGTGGACGAGGCCAACCGTCTCCGGACGGAGCTGGACGCCTCCGGGCGGGCGGCGGCCCGGCTGAAGGGGGAGCTGACCCAGTCGGAGTGTATGCTGTCGGCGGCCCGGCAGGAGATCGAGCGCCTTCGGGGCCAGGTGGAGATTCTGGAGCCCCTGGCCGCCAGCTACCGGGAGATGCGGGACCGGGCGGCCAACGTGGAGCTGGACGCCCACCACCGGGCCCGGGAGGCGGTGAGCGAGGCCAGAGCGGAGGCGGAGCGGGTCCGGGCTGACACCCGGAGGTGGCTGTCGGCGGTGCTGGAGCAGTACGGCCAGCTCCGGCGGAGCATGGATCAGGTGCTGGAGCAGGCCCAGGCCATTGTGGGCGCCGGGGAGCGGCTGGGCCCGATGGACGCGGCGGCCCAGCGGCTGAAAAAGCTGGGGGCTCCAAAGGAGCCGGCCGCCGCGAAAAGGGAGCGGGAGGCGGTAAAATGAGGGCGCTGAAGCTGAATACCGGGGGGCTGGCGGAGGCGCTGCCCTCCCTTCGGGCGGGGGACCGGGTGCTGCTGTCCGGTGTCATCTACACCGCCCGGGACGCCGCCCACAAGCGTCTGTTTGAGCTGCTGGACCGGGGGGAGCCCCTGCCCTTTGGGCTGGAGGGGGCGGTGATCTATTACGCCGGACCCACGCCGGGGCAGCAGGGGATGGCGGTGGGTGCCTGCGGCCCCACCACCGCCGGGCGCATGGACGGCTTTGCCCCCCGTCTGCTGGATCTGGGGCTGGCGGCCATGATCGGCAAGGGCCAGCGGAATCAGGAGGTGGCGGACGCCATCGTCCGAAACGGAGCCTGTTATTTTGCCGCCGTGGGCGGTGCGGGGGCGCTCATCGCCAGGTGCATTGAGGAGGCGGAGGTCATCGCCTTTGCGGATCTGGGCTGTGAGTCCGTCAAGCGCATGACGGTGCGGGACCTGCCCCTCACCGTGGCCATTGACAGCCAGGGGAACGACCTGTACCGTCAGGGCCGGGAGGCGTACCAGTTGCCCGGCGGCGCACACGCCCCAACAAGAATGTGAATGGAACAGCCCGCTTCCGGATGGAAGCGGGCTGTCTGTACTATTTCGACAAAGCCCGCAGGCAGTCCAGCAGGGGCTGGGCGCAGGCCGGGTCGAAGCTGTCGTAGGAGTGGGAGATGGCCTCCAGAAACGCCTGGTCCTCCGAGGTTTTGTTCCTCTTCCGGCTCATGGCCCAGGCGGCGAATTTCATCATGGCGCGGTCCACCCCGCCCATTTTCTCATAGCACAGCCCCCCTTGCAGATAGAAGTGGGGGATGCGCTCCCGCTCCTCCGGGGTGAGGTTTTGCTCCCACACCCTTTGGATCTGAGCCAGCGCCTGGCAGGGCATGGCCCCGGTGGCGAACAGCGCCAGCCGCTTCGCGCCCCGGGCCTCCAGCAGCTTTTGGGCCTTTTTCCAGCCGTCCACGGTTCCGGCGTGCAGGCGGCTGCCGAAGGCCACAGCCCGGTATTGAGACAAGCTGGAGGGCGCGTCCGCCAGCGGGAAGACGGCGCAGTCCAGCTCCCGGGCGGCCAGCTCGGCGTACCGCCGGGTGAAGCCGGTTTTGCTGTTGTAGAGTATGATGATATCAGGGTTCATCTCTGTCTTCCTCCTTGAGCTGGGCCAGAAACGCCTCATAGGCGGAGCTCTGCCAGCCGAATATTTCATCCGCCGGGATTCCGGGCCGGGCGGTGGAAAAAATCGCGCTCAGGCCGATGGTGTAGATCAGCATATTCAGATGCAGCCGCCGGGCCTTTTCCTCGCCGACGCCCAGCTCCTCCGCGATCACCCCCGCCATGCCGGGAGACGCCTCCGCCCGGTAGAGTTCCTCCAGAGAAGCCACGCCCTCCCGGGGGCTGAGGGCGTAGAGCCGGAACAGGTGGGGCTCCTCCTTCGCCAGGCGGACGAAGTTCCGGCCCGCCGCCTGGAAGAGGCCCCCGCCGCTGTCCCGGGCCAGATAGTCCCGCACGAAGTCCCGCGTTTTGGACAGAACATCCCGGCGCAGGCCCTCCATGCTCCGGCAGCAGCTGTAGATCGGCTGGACGGAGCAGCCCAGACGGGCGGCGATGTCCTTGACCAGAACCCGCTCCATGCCGCCCTCCCTGGCCAGCTGGAAGGCGGCGTCCACCACCATCTCCTTGGTAATCCGCTGCTTTGGCATAAGCCTCACCTCACACAATCCATTTATATAAACAATTTATATAAACAGATTATATCAAATGGACCGCCCCTTGTCAACGGCGAAAACCGGAGGAAGGCGGAAAAACATGCACCCCCCGCGCCGCGCCATAATATGCTGAACTCGGGAGGTGCGATATGAATCAATTTGTTATCATGGCGCTGGCCGCCACCACGGGGACCTGGCTGGTGACGGCCCTGGGCGCGGCGACGGTGGCCTTTTTCAAATCACCCAATCCGAAGGCGCTGAACCTCATGCTGGGGTTCGCGTCCGGCGTGATGATCGCGGCCAGCTTCTGGTCTCTGCTCCAGCCGGCCATCGAGCGGGCGGAGGCCGCTTCCAGCCTGCCCGCCTGGTTTGTGGCCACGGCGGGGTTCCTTCTGGGCGCGGCGTTTATGTGGGCGTCCGATAAGATCGTCTCCTTTGCCAGGGGGCGGGCCAACAGCACCCAGGGAGAGCCCAACGAGCGGCTGAACCGGATCATTATGCTGGTGCTGTCCATCACGCTGCACAACATCCCGGAGGGGCTGGCGGTGGGCGTGGCCTTCGGCGCGCTGCAAAATGGGGGCTATACCGCGGAGGCGCTGATGGGGGCGGTGACGGTGGCCGTGGGCATCGGCCTGCAGAATTTCCCCGAGGGGGCGGCGGTGTCCCTCCCCCTGCGGCGGGAGGGCTGCTCCCGGAGGAGGAGCTTTCTGCTGGGGCAGGCCTCCGGCATGGTGGAGCCCCTGGCGGGGGTGGCGGGAGCACTGCTGGTGGTCTATGTGGAGGCAATTCTGCCCTATGCCCTCTCCTTCGCGGCGGGGGCGATGGTCCTGGTGGCGGTACATGAGCTGATCCCGGAGTGCCAGCGGAATCAGCAGGCGCAGCCCTATCTGGCCACCATGGGAATCGTCGCGGGGTTCGCGGTGATGATGCTGCTGGACGTAATGCTGGGGTAGGGAGGCCCCGGGACGCGTGTTTCGCCGGCAGCCCGGCGGGCGGGGATGTTTCCCCGCCCGCGCCGCTGCGGAGGCGGGCGTTTCCCCATCAGACGGAAAGATTCAGCAGGACGCTGAGGGAAAACCGTCCTCCCGTCTTTTCCGCCAGCACCGCGCCGTGATACTTTTCCGCCACCGCCCGGATGTTGGACAGGCCGGTGCCCGCAGGGGGGAGAGGGTCCTCCGGGCAGGTGTTCTCAAAGGCCAGCAGGTAGAAATCCCCCTGACGGCTTCCGCTGACGCGGATGGCCTTGGCTCCGCCGCCGGAGCGGCAGGCGGCGACGGCGTTGTCCAGGGCGTTGGCGAAGAGCACGCACAGGTCAAGGTCGTCGATGCCGCAGGACCTGGGCAGCGTCAGGGACACCTCCGCCGCGATGTCCTTGGCCAGCCCCAGCTTTTCCTCCAGCAGAATATCCACCACCGGGCAGCCGGTCCGGCAGGGGAGGGACAGGGCCTCCGAGGCCGCCTCCAGCTTTTTCAGGTATGCCCGGCCCTCCTCCGGCGCTCCATTCCGGAGCAGTCCGTCCAGCACGGCCAGGTGGTTTTTGATGTCGTGGCGGAAGGCCCTTGTCCGCTCGTAGCGGGCCTGGGCCTCGGCGATATAGACCTTCTGCGCCTGGGCCGCCTGGGTCAGGGACTGCAGCGCCGCCCGGGCCTGGAGGCCCTGGCAGAGGCGCCGGTAGGCGTACAGGGTGCACAGCAGCGCCGCCAGCCCCATGACCTGGAGCAGCAGCAGGGTGCTGTGCTTTCCCACCTCCTCCAGGGAGACGGTGGGGGCAAAAAAGCTGTAGGCGGTCTGGAGGATATACAGCTCCGCGGCAAAGAAAAACAGCCCGGGGAACAGCAGCAGGCCGATATAGGGCGTCCGGCCGTCCCCGGTCCAGGACAGGAGCTTCAGCACAGCGTAATAGCAGCCGGCGCACAGCGCAAAGAACAGGAGCTGTGCGGCCAAAAACAGCGGATAAAACAGCGGACTGCCGATGAAGCGGGGAAAGAGCGCCGCCTCCACGGAGTTGACGATGCCAAAGGAAAGCTGTGACACGTAGTAGGACAGCACGGCGGCCAGCCAGGACACGGACCTCTGATTTCCCATACCGAGGCGGCTGAGGGCATAGAGCGCCAGCACGCCCGCGCCTACGGGGAGCGTTCCGTCAAGGACAAGGCTGCTTGAGATAAACTGAATCGCGCTCAAAAGGAGAACGTAGGCGGCGAAGTACCATCCGTTCAGCTTCTTTCCGGTGAGACGGCCGATAAAGATCAGGTGCATCACCCCATGTCCCACGAGGAGGCAGAGGCTGTCCAGAAACAGGACGAGATAGTCCATATCAGCGCCCCCGCTCCTTCATGTGGCGCAGAAGGGCCTGGGTCAGCTCCCGCTCCCGCAGGCGGGAGACGGGGACGGTCTCCCCCTGGAGCAGCGTGACCTGCCCGCCCTGGCACCCGCGGACGCAGTCCAGATTGACCAGATAGCTCCGGTGGCACTTGAAAAAGCGTCCGTCCACCCGGCGCTCCAGTTCCTCCAGCCTGCCGTAGTAGTCCGTCACCGTCCCGTCCCGCTGGTGGAGATAGAGCTTCCGGCCCAGCACCTCGCAGTACGCGATGTGATCCAGCGGGACCACCTGGCAGCCGGTTCCCCGCCGGACCACGAGGTCCGGACCCGCCCGCCGCTCCAGGGCCCGAAGCGCCCGGTCCATGACCCGGCGGAGGGCGCCGCCGTCCAGAGGCTTGAGCAGGTAGTCGAAGGCCTCCACCTGAAAGGCGTCAAATACGCAGTCCTTCAGAACCGTCACAAAGACCAGCAGGCTCTGATCCCCCCGGCCGCGCAGCAGCCGGGCCGTCTCCATGCCGTCCGGCCGCTCCATCCGGATATCCAGAAAAACCACGTCAAAGGGGTCCCCGCTCTCCAGCAGGGCGCGGCCGCCGGAAAAGCCGCTGACCGAGTAGGCCGTCATCCGGTGCTCCTCCATATAGTGCGCAAGAAGGGTCTCCAGCTCCCGGACCACGGAGGGCTCGTCGTCGCAGATCGCGAAATTGATCATGTCCACCACCAGGTTTTT
This sequence comes from uncultured Oscillospiraceae bacterium, assembly GCA_910577525.1. Classification (GTDB taxonomy): domain Bacteria; phylum Bacillota; class Clostridia; order Oscillospirales; family Oscillospiraceae; genus Enterenecus. The sequence goes on from CAJTLI010000008.1 coordinate 43,883, forward strand.
TCATTCTAGTGTAGCAGAGACGGACCAGGAAGGCAAGGCCGCAGCCACGAAATGCCGGAACTATGTCATGAAATGCGGGCGAAGGACAGCCTGATCTCCAGGCCGCCGCCGGTGAGCCGGGCCGACGCCTCCCCGCCCATCCGCTCCATCAGCTCCCGGACGATGGCCAGGCCCAGGCCGGCCCCGCCCCCGCCCCGGGCGGGACTGCTCTGGTAGAAGCGGTCAAAGAGGTGCTCCGGGTCCGGCCGGGGGCCGGGGCCCAGCGGGTTGAAAAAGACCAGCCCCTCCGCCGTCCCGGAGACGCGCAGCCCCCCGCCGCCATGGCGCAGGGCGTTGGCGATCAGGTTGCGGTACACCCGGGCCAGGGCCGCCGGGTCGGCCCAAACCGCCATGTTCTCCCGGTCGAACCGCAGCTCCGGCGCAATCCCCGCCGCCTCCAGCCGGGGATAGAACTCCGCCAGAGCGTCCCAAAGGGGCGGCAGGGCCGCCGTCTCCCCGCACTCCAGCGGCTGGGGCTCGTTCAGCAGCCGGGTGTACAAAAACAGCTGGTCCAGCAGGCCGTTCAGGTCCTCCAGACGCTTTTGGACGATGCCAAGATATTCCGCCCGCCGCTCCGGCTCCTCCTCCAGCAGCTGCAAATAGCCCATGGCGCCGGCCAGGGGGGTGCGGATATCGTGGGAGACGCAGACCATGGTATACCGCAGCTCCCGCTCGCCCTTCAGCGCCTCCATCCGGAGCCGTCGCCCTTCCTCCAGCCGCCGGTTCACCGCCCGGCACAGCCGCCGGGCCGGGGCGCTGTCCAGCTCCACCGTCAGGGGCAGGTTGCTCTGGGCCGGGGTCTCCTCCAGCGCGAGGGCCATGTCGTTGAGCTGGCGGCGGTAGGCCAGCAGGCGCAGCAGGGCAAGGCCCAGGGCGGCCAGGGCCAGAATCAGGGCGGGCAGCATGGCGGTTCCTCCTTTTCCGTGAACGAGCCGTTTCCCCCGCCCATGGGGCGGGGGAAACGGTTCAGATATCCCGTTTCTCCATGGCGATCAGGCTTCCGGCGGCGTAGACCAGAGCCCAGCCGGTGGAGCAGCCCAGGATCATAACCATCTGGGACGCGTCCGGCCTGGGCACGCACTGGGAGCTGACCACCATACTGAGCAGATACTGGGCCAGATTATGCCAGCCCAGCTGCTGGCACAGGTTTTGCAGGAACGCCGCGATGAGCCCGCCGCCGGACACCACCGACAGAATAATGCCCAGGGTGGAGCTCCGGGTGAGCAGCACCAGGCCCAGGCCCATCAGAGCGAAGGCCCAAGTGGGAAGCCACAGCCAGAAGGCGTACTGCAAGATTTCCGCGGCCGGGCCGGACTCCAGATGGATTTTGAACAGGAGGGGGGCCACCAGGGACAGCAGGACGCCCAATACCGTCACGATTCCGCTGTACACGCCCGTCAGCAGGAGCTTGGACAGCACGTACTCCCAGCGGCGGGGCCGGGCGAAGCAGATGTTCTTGACATAGCCGCTGGAAAAATCGCTGTGGACGAACAGGGTCACGCCAATTCCGGCCAGCAGGAGCAGGAATCCGCTGCCCAGGCACTCGTGAACGAAGTCCAGCCGGGTCATGCCCTGGAGCTGCTCTTGCATATCCTCGCTGGAGCCGTTGGTCACAACCATGCCGGTGTTTTGAAGGGCGTCCAGCTTCTCCTGGTCGGTGACGGCGGAGATCGTGCCCACCATCAGGACGATCAGCGCCGCCGTCACACCCAGAATGATGTAAAAGCTCCGGCTTTTGAACAGCCGCCGGAGATCCAATTTCAGCAGGTTAAACATGGTCCGCGCCTCCCATCCGCTCCAGAAAATAGCCCTCCAGATCCTGCCGGTGCAGGCCCATCTCCTCCACCGAAATACCGGCGCCGGTGAGGACCCGCCCCACCGCCTTGACGTCCACGCTCTCATAGATCCGAATCTCCCCCTCGGGGCGCATCTCCCAGCGGACGAGGCAGAACTCCTTTTCCAGCAGGGCCGCGGCCTTCCGGGGGTGGTCGCAGCGCAGGTGGAGATAGTCGGTGCACTTCTGCTCCAGGCCGGCGGCGGTGATCTGCTCCACCAGCTTCCCCTCCTGGATGATGCCGTACCGGGTGGCGATTTTGCTCAGCTCCCCCAGAATGTGGGAGCTGATGAGCAGGGTGAGCCCCCGCTCCCGGTTGAGCCGCAGCAGCAGCTCCCGCATCTCCCGGATGCCCTCTGGGTCCAGGCCGTTGATGGGCTCGTCCAGCAGCAGCAGGTCCGGTCCGCCCAGCAGGGCCAGGCCAACCCCCAGCCGCTGCTTCATGCCCATGGAGTAGTGCCGTACCGGCTTTTTCGCATTGGGGGACAGGCCCACCGTCTCCAGGGTCTCGCTCACCTGCCGCTCCGGGCTGTCCAGCCCCAGCAGGGCGGCGTACAGCCGCAGATTCTCCCGGCCGCTCAGGTCTGGGTACAGTCCCGGCTGCTCAATGAGGGCCCCCACCCGCCGCCGGGCCACCGGGTCCCGGATGGGCTTGCCGAAGATCAGCGCCTCTCCCTGGGTGGGCCGGGCCAGCCCGCACAGGAGCTTCAGGGTGGTGGACTTGCCCGCGCCGTTGCGGCCGATGAAGCCGTAGATGTCCCCCTCCTCGACGGTCAGGTCCAGCCCGTCCACCGCCCGCTTGTCCCGGTATCGCTTAGACAGGCCCGTTGTCTGTATGACTGCCATTCAAAAGCCTCCTTTTTTGTTTGCAGGCCCAGTTTAACAGGCAAATGCCCAAACATCGCAAAGGAAAGGTAAAAAAAGTGCAAAGTTTAAAAAGACCCATCCAGGGCGGCGCGGCTAAGCTCGCGCTTCCGCTTCCGCCAGCTTGAACCCAATCCCCCACACGGTCTGAATGTAGCTGTCCGTGCCGCTGGGGCGCAGCTTGGCCCGGATGTTGCTGACGTGGACGGTGATGGTCTTGTCCTCCACGGCGTACCGCTCCCCCCACACCGTTTCGTAGATCTGCTGCTTGGTGAACACCCGCTTGGGCTGGCGGACCAGCAGCTCCACGATTTTGAACTCGTGGGCGGTGAGGTTCACCGGCTGTCCGGCGGCGGTCAGGGTCATCCCGTCCAGGTCCAGTGCCCAGTCCCGGAAGCGCAGCCGCTCCCCGGCGGGGGCGGCGCTGGCGTGGCGCAGCTGCACCTGTATTCTGGCCCACAGCTCCTCCAGCTGGTAGGGCTTGGTGAGGTAGTCGTCCGCCCCCAGGCCCAGCAGCTCCACCTTGTCGGTGAGCTCCGCCCTGGCGGACAGCACAATGATGGGCGTCCGGCTGGTTGTGCGGATCTCCGCGATGAGCTCGCTGCCGGACAGCCCCGGCAGCATCAGGTCCACCAGCAGCAGGTCAAAGCCGCCCGCCTTCCACAGCAGGCGGCCCTCGGTGCCGGAAAAGGCCTGGGTGCAGGCGCAGCCCTGCCGCCGGAGGTATTGGGCGGTGGAGCTGCTGATATCGGTATCGTCCTCGACAATCAGAATATGGGGCATGTGACGGCCTCCTTGATCGGTGTCGCGGATTAAGCGGCAGTCCGCAGAAAAGATTATACTCCATTCGGGAAGGTATGAAAATACCTTGTGTTGAAATATTCCCCGGGGGCCTTGAAGGGCGGCAGGAGCGTATTTCATGACATCCGGAGCGCATTCCGATACAAAAGCCTTGATGCGGTATTCTATTATGGGTAGACTGATATGGGCAGAGGGCCTGAAACCCGGCGGGCGGGCTCTGTCCAAATTTAACGCGACAGGAGGAATCAGCCATGATGTCTGTTTCTGGTGTGGACGCCCACGCGGTACGGCCCTTGACGGCGGAAGGAGCGCCCCCGGTCCGGGAGCCGGAAAAAGAGGCGCGGAGCCGTCGGCCCGCGCCCGCAATGGACGAGTACGTCCCGGAGGAGCCCCGGGAGCCGTCCGGCCGCTACTGGATTGGGAGGGACGGGGAGGGACGGCCCAAGTTGTGCTTTGACGGTCCCGAGCGGGCGGAAGACGCCGCCCAAGGGCCGGGGAAGGCCCCCGAGGCGGAGAGGCCCGGCGGCGCCAAGGGTCCGGAAAAGGGAGGCAAAAAGGGGGAGCGCTGGATCTGCAATACGGACAGCGTGGACCGCGAGATCGAACGGCTGAAAAAGAAGCGGCAGGAGCTGGAGCGGCAGCTCGGCGCCGAGCGCGGTCAGGACCGGGCCAAGGAGCTGGAACGGCAGCTGGCTCAGGTGGAGCGGGAGCTGGCCCAAAAGGACAACGACACGTACCGGAAGCAGCACGCCGTATTTACGCGCCTAGGCGCTGGTTGAGCCTCGGCCGGACCCCCGCGCCGCGGGAAAATCATGCGATTGACATATGGCTCCAGTCCCGCTACAATAGTCACCAGGACGCTGTGCCCAGGATCTTTGCGGAGAGGTGAGGACATGAACCGGGATTTGACCCAGGGCCCTGTCATGAGGTCCATGCTGTGCTTTGCCGTCCCCATGATTCTGGGCGATCTGCTCCAGCAGTGCTACAATATCGCGGATACGCTCATTGTGGGTCAATACCTGGGGAAAAACGCCCTGGCCGCCGTGGGCTCCTCCTTTACGCTGATGACGTTTCTCACCTCCATTCTGCTGGGGCTGTGCATGGGCAGCGGCGCGGTGTTCTCCATCCGCTTCGGCCAGCGGGACGAAGAGGGCCTGCGGGAGGGCGCCCACGCCGCTTTTGCCCTCATCGCCCTGCTCACCCTGGCGTTAAACGGGCTGGCCTTCCTCTGCCTGGACTGGATTCGGGTCTTTCTCCGGGTTCCCAGCCAGGTCTGGGGCATGATGCGGGACTATCTGGCGGTTATCTTCTGCGGCATTGCCGCCACCTTTCTCTATAACTATTTCGCCTCCTTCCTGCGCTCGGTGGGCAATTCGGTGGCGCCGCTGGTCTTTTTGGCGGCGTCCGCCGCCCTGAACATCGGGCTGGATCTATGGTTTGTGCTGGGGCTGGAGCGGGGCGTGGCGGGGGCGGCGGAGGCCACCGTGGCCGCCCAGTACGCCTCCGGCCTGGGAATCGCCGGGTATACGCTGGTCAAATACCCTCAGCTGCGCCCCGCAGGCGGGCGGTTCCGGGTAAAAGCCGCCCGGGTCCGGGAGATCGCCGGCTTCTCGCTGCTCACCTGCGTCCAGCAGTCGGTGATGAACCTGGGCATTCTCATGGTCCAGGGGCTGGTGAACAGCTTTGGGCCCACGGTGATGGCGGCGTTTGCCGCGGCGGTGAAAATCGACGCCTTCGCCTATATGCCTGTCCAGGACTTCGGAAACGCCTTCTCCACCTTCATCGCCCAGAACTACGGCGCGAAAAAGGAGAAGCGCATCCGGGCCGGGCTGAAGGGCGCGGTGCTGTCGTCCATGCTCTTCTGCGCCCTGGTCTCCGCACTGGTCTGGGCCTTTGCCCGGCCCCTGATGGGCCTGTTTGTGGAGGCGAAGGAGACGGAGACAATTCTGGAGGGGATGCGCTACCTGCGCATTGAGGGGGCGTTCTACTGCAGCATCGGCTGTCTCTTTCTGCTGTACGGCCTGTACCGCGCCCTGGGGCGTCCGGGCATGTCGGTGGTGCTGACGGTGGTCTCCCTGGGCACGCGGGTGCTGCTGGCCCACCTGCTTTCCGCCGTTCCCAGCCTGGGCGTGACCGGCATCTGGTGGTCGGTGCCCATCGGCTGGGCGCTGGCGGACGCGGCGGGGCTGCTCTATTACGCCGCGCGGCAAAAGCGGCTTTTTTCCTGGGAGGGCGCGGCCGTTTAACCGGCCGGAATTCGCGCAGACGGAGGAGAAGCGGCATGGAGAATACATTTATGGAGATTGAGCGGAAATTTCTGCTTTCGGCGTTCCCGGAGGACCTGCCGCTGAAGGGGCGGTTTGAGGTCTGTCAGGCGTACCTTTCCACGGAGCCGGAGGTCAGAATCCGCCGCCGGACGGCGGAGAGCGGGGAGACGGCCTATTTTCTCACCATCAAATCCGGCGGCGGGCTGGCCCGCCGGGAGGTGGAGCTGTCCATTCAGGGGGAGCAGTTCCAGGCCCTGGCGGACATGGTGCCGCACCCCTTTATTCAAAAGGAGCTCCGGCTCTATGAGCTTCCCGGCGGTCTGGAGCTGGAGTGCTCGCTGGTTGACAGGGGATCGGAGACCGAGTTCATGTACGCGGAGGTGGAGTTTCCCAGCGTGAAGGCCGCGGAGCGCTTTACGCCCTGCTTCGGCTATGACAGAGAGATCACCCGCTGCCCCGGAAGCGGGATGAAGCACTACTGGAGGCGGACGCGGGAGGGGGAGACGCGGCGGGACGGGGATAGATTCAGCGCTTTGTGAGAAGCCGCGGGGGCATTTTGGACCTTTCAAGAGAAAGCGTCCAAAATGCCCCCGTCATTTATATCTCGATTTAATACGACAAAAGGTTTGCGAATGGGATGCCCACCAGGCAGAAGACAACCGCCATCAGGGCGGCCACCACCAGACCGTGACGCAGCATCGTGTTCGTGTCAATCCAGCCGGAGCCCGCGGCCACCGCGGCGTTGGGCGTGCTGGAGGGAGCGGCCCAGGCGTATTGAGAGGCGGCCGTAATCAGCAGACCCATTGCCATGGGGCTGACCTGCCCGTCGAAAATGGACAGGCAGAGGGGCAGCGCTATGGCGTAGCATACGGCCAGACCCACCGCGTTGCTGACAAAGTTGGTGAGGAATATCCCAAAGACACAGATGACCACCATAAAGACCAGGGGGCTCATGCCGCTGAACATCGGGGTGAATACGGTGCCCAGCCAGGGGCGGACGCCGATATCCGCGTTGGAGATCAGCGAACCCAGCTCCATAATGGTGGCCATGAAAATGAAGGAATTCCAGTTCACCGATTTAAATGCGTCGGAAAAGGCCAGCACAGGTTTCCCCTCGATGGTAATCAGGTTGAGGACGACCAGAACCACAATGGGGGGATAGCACTGATTGATCACGCTGATGCTCTGGTAGAGGCCCGGAGCGACGTATTTGGCGAGGCCGGGCAGAACCCATAGAATGATGACCAGCACGTAGAACAAGGCCGCGATTTTTTCCCGGGCTGTCAGCGGTCCGACAGTCCCCTTCAGGGCGTCAAAATCCAGATTTTCAAATTTGGAGACCTCCGGCCACCAAATAAACTTCGCATAAAGGCACCATGCGATGCTGCACACGACCGCAGCCGGGATAAGCGCCGCGCAGAAGGTGAAAAAGTCTATCGTTCCCTCCGTATAGGTGGTGTAGGTGGTCATTCCCGTGATGGACATCGCATGGGAAATTGGCGTGCAGCTGTTGGCAATCTGACCCACGATTACCGTGCCCAGCACCATCATTTCGCCAACAGCGGGCTTGCTCTCCTTTTTATAGCCGACCTGCTCCAAAATCTCCACCATAATCGGCATGAAAATCATAAACGTGGACGTGGAGGACAGCAGCAGGCTCAGCAGGAAAAGCGCGGCGAAATACATGAAGATCGTCCACCATGGGCTTTTCCGGCCCAGCCTATTGGTCACAAACCAGAACGATATCCGGCGCGCCAGCCCGGTGGCCGTCAGCGTGGCGGAGAGCATGAAGCACAGAAGCAGAAAAACCACGGTGTCATTGCCGAAGGAACCCGCGATAACAGGCTTCACCCCAACCCCTGGAACAGTCATCATGGCCATTAAAATCAGGAAGTTCGTCCAGCCCGCTCCATTGGTGAGCCAGAGGATGACGGCGCCTGCCAAAATTCCAAGCACCTGCATTCCGGCATTGCTCAGGCCCTCAAAGGGCGTGATCAGGGACGTAAAAAACATCAGAAATACGCTGGCCGCAATCGCCGCCCATTGAAGCGCAGACCTTTTTTTCTCCATCGAATAAAACCTCTCTTTCCATTGTCTCAGAGCGGATGTAAGCCAGCCGTTATTGGAGCACCCTTTTGGCGATCACCATCTGCTGGATCTGGCTTGTCCCCTCAAAAATGGTGAACACCCGGCAGTCGCGGTATTTCCGCTCAATGTCGTAGTCCTTCATAAAACCGTATCCGCCGTGGATCTGGAGCGCTTTGGCCGCGATTTGATTGCATTGCTCTCCGCAGAACAGCTTAGCCATGGAGGCGTACATACCGGCCTCCGGGCTCTCCGCATCCTTCACTGCGGCGGCGGTATAGACCAACTCCCTCATCGCGGCAACCGTCGTGGCCATATCCGCGATGATCGTGCGGACCGCCTGAAATTTGGCGATGGGGCGGCCGAATTGCTGGCGCTCCTTCGCGTATTTTACGGCCTCGTCCAAACAGCCCTGGGCCACGCCCAGCGCCATGCCCGCTACGCCCAGACGGCCGTTGTCCAGGGTTTTCATCGCGTTGATAAAGCCCTTGTTTTCCTCCCCCAGCAGGCAGTCTCCGGGGACATAGACGCCGTCCAGGACGATGTCGGCCACCGGGTAGCCCAGCAGTCCCATTTTGTGCTCGGGGGCTCCCACAGAGACCCCGGGCAGGTCCATGCGGACCAGGAAGGCGCTGATCCCTTTATTTCCCGCAGCTGGGTCCGTCTTGGCGAAAACCACCGCGTGATCTGCCATGGTGGCGCCGCTGATAAAGCACTTCCGTCCGTTCAGCACATATCCGCCGTCCGACTGCTTTTCGGCCTTGGTTTTTAAACTGCCCGCGTCAGAGCCCGCCCCCGGCTCCGTCAGCGCGAAGCACATGCGCTCCTCCAGCGTGACGAGCTTTGGAATGTACTTTTGACGCTGCTCCTCTGTTCCGCTGATCAGCAGGGGCCCCGTGCCCAGGCTGTTGGGATTTGACAGGTACACGCCCGCCGTCCCGCTCTTCCGGCTGATCTCCTCCAGCGCGACGATAAAAGCCAGATTACCCATGCCCAGCCCGCCGTACCGCTCAGGGACCTTGATTCCCGTGAGCCCTATGGCGGCCATCTCGTCCAAAACGCTCTTGCGGAAGGTGTTGGTGGCGTCGGCCTCCTCCAAAACCTCCCGGGTGAGCTCCTTCTCCGCAAACTGCCGCGCAAGATTTCTGATTTCCAATAAATCCTCATTTAGAATCATGCTGTCCCCTCCCGCTGTGATTTTTGTCTATGGAACCCTTCAAGCCGCCCCAGTGTTCTGAAAAAATCCCTTCGTCCATGGGCTTTACATCGGGGGATACTGCGAGAGGGAAGCCCGCCTGCTCCAGAATATCTCTCTTCACGTCAATCCCTGGAGCGGTCTCAACAACCGTCAGCCCGCCGCCGGTCATTTTCATCACGCACCGCTCGGTAATGTATACAACCTCCTGCCCGTTCAGGGTGTGACGGCCGTTAAAGCTGATCTGCTGCACGTGCTTGACCAGCTTTTTTATCCCCCCCTCCTCAATGATCTGGAGTTTTCCTCCGCCCACCTTCATCCTGCTCTTTCCCGTCAGCGTCCCGCAAAAAACGAATTTTCTGGTGCTTTGCGTCAGGTCGATAAACCCGCCCGGTCCGACGATATTGCCGCCAAACCTGCTGACGTTCACATTTCCATCCCCGTCCAGCTCCCCCATGCCCAGACAGGTCATGTCCAGCCTGCCGCCGTCGATGATGTCAAACATGGCGCCGTGGTCGATGAACGCGTCCGCGTTGATGGTGGTGCTGGGCCGGTCAGAGGAGACTCCCCCAAAAATTCCGCTCTCCGTGGAGAGGCAGATTCCGTCGAGGCAGTTCTCCTCGGCGGCCACCTTCCCCACCAGTACCGGTATTCCCATACCCAGATTGACCAGGCTTCCCCACGACAGCTCCGCCGCGCAGCGCCTGGCAATCACCTTTCGCTCATCCAGCGGCAGCGGCTCAATGGTTTCCACAGGCCTCCTGCGCTGGCCGGACAGGCTCGGGTCGTAATATTCCGACGGCGACTGCCAACAGGCGTCTTTTTTGGTGGCAACCACCACATAGTCAACCAGCCTGCCCGGGATTTTGACTTCCTTTGGGGGAAGGGCGCCGTTTTCCGCCAGATATTCCACCTGTACGATCACAATGCCGCCGCTCCTTTTGACGGCGGAGGCCACCGCCAGCCCCTCGTGAATCATGGGCTCGTGGTCAAAGGTTATGTTCCCCGCCTGGTCGGAGTAGGTCCCCCGGATCAGGGCGGCGTCCACAGGGAAGCTGGGGTAAAAAAGATATTCCTCCCCCCGAAACTCCACCAGCTCCAGAGGACCCTTCCCGGCGGCCGCATTCATGGCGCCGCCTCCATACCGGGGATCGACAAAGGTGTGCAGCCCTATTTTGGTCAACAGCCCGGGCCGGCCGGCGGCGATCTCCCGCCACTGGTTGACGATGATGCCCTGGGGCAGACAGAAGCACTTCAATTTTCCCTCTCCGGCCAGGCCGACGAGCTTTCTGGCCGCGCCCACATGGGCTCCGGTCCACTCGGCCACGAGGCCGTCCAGCCCCAGACGCGTAGGTCCTCTTTCCCGGAAATCTCCCAGTGCGCTCCCCTGCTTGAAGCGAATTCCCTTCGGATGGGAGGTCCTTTCATACCGGTCCGCGATTGCCGCCGCAATTTCGTCCGGCCAGCCGGACAGCCCCATGCCGACGGACGCCACCGTCGCATAGTCCGCGATTTGCAGGGCCGCCTCTTCAGCGCTAATGATTTTCATGGTTTGCTTCCCTACTTTTCCTTCCCGAAATTTGATTCGTCGCCGAAATATTCCACCAGGGCCAGCTTCAGGGCTTTTGCCAGGGGCTTGAGCCGGTGGGTCCGGTCCCAATACAGCCAAAGGGTAACTTCCGGGTCCGTGCCGTCCAGCTCCAGAAACTTCACCTCGGTAGTTCCATAGTTCTCGTGTATTGCCGGAACCACCGCCGCAATATACCGCCCTGTGGACACAGCCCTGACCACGTCCGCGTAGTGTCCCACCTCCAGCGTAATATTGGGGCTCCACCCCTCTTTTTCGCACAGCTCCTGTAGGTTCATGCGCTGGCTCTGGTCGGTGTTGAACGAGACGAATTCACACTCCCGCAGCTCCTCCAGCGACAGCCTGCCCTTCTGCGCGAGCGGGCTCCCCGACGCCGCAAGTATCCCGAGCTTGAACGATCTGAGCTTGATCCCCTGAAGCTCTATTTCCTCAAAGGGACGCTGTGTGATGCACAAGTCCGCCTCGCCGCTTTTCAGGGCGGATGGAATCCGGTAGTGGGCCTTTTGCATCACCGATAGTTTGAAACCGTCGCTTTTTTCGCATATGATGGGGAATAGGCCCTGGAAGCCAAAGAGAGTGGGCGTAATCAGGGTCACGGAATTGTCCTCGTCGTGTTTCATTTCCCGGATCACTTTTTCTCCCCGCGTCAGCGCGCTGATGGCGTTCGAGGCATATTCCAAATATGCAATACCATACCGGCTTAAGCTCACATTTCTGCCGGTATGCTCGAAAAGAGTCACGCCCAATTCCTTTTCCAGGTTATGGAGAGATTGGCTCAGCGCCGCCTGTGTAATATGCAGTTCCTCCGCCGCCCTGGTGATGTGCTGAACCTCGGCCGCCTTTTTGAAGTATTTAAGCTGATTGATATCCATCGTTTTCTTTCGCCGGTCAGTTTTTTTGGAACGCTCCCGCCTGTCCCTCCAGACCCTTGTGAATGATGGCTGGGTCGGCCGGCATTTCCAGCTGATGGGTGATGTGAGGCATGGCAAAAAGCTCCTTGACCACGGTATAATCGCTGTAGCCCATTCTCGCCAGCGGCCGGATCTTTTCTATGTCAAGCTTGCCCTCCCCGTCAATAAATTCGTCTTTGATGTGAATGCCCACCACCTTGCCGATCACCAGATCGCAGGCGCCTACGCGGCCGTTGCCGGGAAGCCTGAGGGTGCAGTAGTACTTGCATTCAAACTGAATGGGGGACTCCGCCACGCGGTAGGGCTTAACCAGACGGGACGCGGCTTTTGTAAGTCCCGCCTGTTCAAACTCATCGACCTCAGGGGGGAACCGGCAGGAGGAGATATTCATTTTCTCCGCGAGCTCTTCCGTCACCATGTTGTAAACAAATTCGCCCTGCTGCTCGATGTTGTTGGTCGTATCCTTGCGCAGTCCGTCAAAGGTCTGATTGATTGCGCACGCCACATAAGGTGGGTCAAAGGTGAGATTGGTGAACTGGCTGTACGGCGCGAGGTTGGGAACGCCGTCCTCGCTGATGGTTGACAGCCACCCGATGGCCCTCGGAACCACGCAGGACTTGAACGGAGCTCCGCGCTTCAGGCCATGGTCGTTTTTTTCAGGCTCATAAAACATGATGCAGCATCCTTTCCTTTTGTTTGGGCAGATTGAATATGCTGCCCCTGTGCTCTGATTATATCATTTGTTGTTTTCTCCAGTCTAATTCAATGTTTCGTGAAGCCATAAGGGAAGCTTATGATTCGGCGTTCCGGCGCGCGGCAAAAGAAAAAGACGGGCGGGAAGCGGCCGCTTCTCACCCGTCCTCTTCCGGACCGCCGGCAGAGGCGCGGCAGCCCGTTTATACAAAACAGCGAACAAGGAGCGCGGGATAACCTATCCCGCGCTCCTTGCGCCGCTCAATCTCAAAACCTGTATTCACAACCTCAATTCACCGTTTGGCCGGGTCTTTTCCCGCCATACGGTGTTCAATTCTCTTGCAGCAAACACAATAATTCCTGCGAAAATTCGCCCTGCCTGACGGAAAAATCCTCAGCCATCCGTCGATTTCAGCCGTGAATTCAGGTTCTCCATTATTGCTCCCGCAGCCGGAATCTGGCCACCAGCTCCCGAAGCATGGAGGCTTGACTGGCAAGCTCCTCGCTGGCGGCGGCGCTGGCCTCCGACGTGGCCACGTTGCTCTGGACCACGACGGAGATCTGCTCGATTCCGTGGGTGATCTGCTCCGCGTTCTCGTCCTGCTGCTTGGTGTAGTCCGCGATGCCGTCAATCAGCTTTTCCATCTCCTCCGCGTGTGCGACCACCTTCAGCACGGAGTCCGCCGTATCCTGAGCCGCCTGCACGCCCTCGTCCATGGACTCCACCGTCTGGTTCAGGAGGATGGTGGTCCGCTGGGCCGCCTCGGAGGATTTGCTGGCCAGGGACCGCACCTCGTCCGCTACCACGGCGAAGCCCTTGCCGGCGGCGCCGGCCCGGGCGGCCTCCACGGCGGCGTTCAAAGCCAGAATATTGGTCTGGAAGGCGATGTCCTCAATGGTCTTTACGATCTGATGAATTTCCGATGACTTGTCGCTGACCCGCCGGATCACCTGGGTCATGTTCTGCATCTTTTCGCTGCTCTCCAGAAGGCCGCCTTTGACCTCCTGGGAGATGTCTCTGGCCCGCTGGGCGCCTTGCGCGACGTTGTGGACGCTGTCGGACACGGCGCTGATGTGGCCCACCAGGGCGTCCACCTCCGCGGCCTGCTCCGTGGAGCCCTGAGAGAGGGTCATGGCCCCGTTGGACACCTGCTCCGCGCCGGAGGCCACGTCCCGGGAGGCGGCGTTCAGCTGGCCCATGGCGTTGTTCAGGGAGCTGGAGATCTCGTCCAGAGCGGTCTTGATCTTCTCAAACTCGCCGGTGTACTCGTTGTTCAGCGTAAAGGCCAGGTTTCCCGCCGCGATCTCCCGCAGCTTTTCCGAGATCTCGTTGATGTAGACCACGTAATCCCGAAGCCGGAGTGTGACCTGGTTGAAATCATCCGCCAGGACGCCCAGCTCATCCTTGGACTGGTAATGGATTGCTTGATCCAGCTCGCCCTGAGCGATGCGGGTGGCCGCCAGGCTCAGCTCCCGCACCGGCCGGCCGATGATGCGGCGGACCTGAATGACCACCAGGACAATCAGCAGCAGGACCGACAGGACCGCCACCAGCAACATGGTGGCCGTCAGGCCGTTCAGCTCCCGCAGGACCTCCCCCCGGGAGACATAGGCCACCGCGATCCAGTCGCTGTCCGGAACGCCGGCCACCTGGACATAGGTATCCTCATAGACGGTGAGGCCGGTTCTTCCCTGACGGATCTGTTCGGCGGCGTAGGCGTACATTCCGTCGCTGAGCTGGCTCAGGGCCTGCCCGGTGACGGAGCTGTCCCGGTGTCCGATGATGGTGTCTGTCCGGGTGTCCACCAGGAAGATGCCGCCGGTGTCCTCAATCCGCACGCCGCTGACGATTTTGGAGATGGAGTCCAAATACACGTCCGCGGCGGCCACACCCCGGACCTGGCCGTTCCCATCCTTCAGCACGCCGGAGGCGCCCACCACATAGGACTGGCTGTCCTCGTCAAAATAGACGTCGCCCAGAATGAAGTTCTGGGATTTCAGTCCGTCCTGATACCAGCTTTTGGCCGTGGCGTCGAAGTCCGGACCCGGCACGAAGGAGGCGTGGTACAGCGAGCCGTCCGTCAGCGCAATGTACAGTCCGGCGGGATAGGCCTCGTTCTGCCCCACCGTATGCTTGATGTAATCCCGCATGGCGGGTATGTCCATGTCTTCGTATTGGACGATGTCCCGCTGGGTCTCCAGCATGGCCAGCGTGCGGTTCATCCACGCCCTGGTCTCCTGAAGCGTTTTGTCCGTGGTGGCCTGGAGCAGATCCTCGCTTCGATCCAGCAGTGTGCGGGACATCTGGAAGTAGACCACCCCCAGAAGAACCGCCACCCCGATGATGACGCTTCCCACGATGGCCACCACCAGCTTTCCCGTGATGCCAAAACCCCGCCGGGCCCCGCTCTCTCTTGACCTCATAACTCTGTCCCCTCTCACAGTGATTGCCCGCCGGAATCGGCGGCAAGAATGCCTGATGGTCTATGGCGCTCAAAACATCTTTCAAACGTGCGTATGTCCGGGCAAAGAGTGCGTACAAACGTCTTTATTGTACCAGACGCCGCGGGGAATTGCAATACGCTTTGCGCCGCCGCTTGGCGGCCTCACCGCAGTAGAAGCAGTAGCCGCAGCGCATATTGCGTTGCCCGGACGCGGACTTGACCAATACGCTGATTGGAGATATGAGGCTCAGTTCCTCAGGCTGTGCAGCGGCGCGGGTATCCGCCCGCCCCGGGCTACGAACTCCTCCGCGCTCCCGGTGTGGCAGGGCATCACCGGGGCCGAGCCCAGCAGGCCGCCGAACTCCACCACGTTCCCCACCTGCTTGCCCGGCGCGGGGATGAGGCGGACGGCGGTGGTCTTCTGGTTCACCATGCCGATGGCGGCCTCGTCGGCGATGATGGCGGACAGGGTGGCGGCGGTGGTGTCGCCGGGCACGGCGATCATGTCCAGCCCCACCGAGCACACGCAGGTCATGGCCTCCAGCTTGTCCAGGGTGAGGGCCCCGGACTGGGCGGCGGCGATCATGCCCTCGTCCTCGCTCACCGGGATGAAGGCCCCGGACAGCCCGCCCACCGCGGAGGATGCCATCACACCTCCCTTTTTCACCGCGTCGTTGAGCAGGGCCAGGGCGGCGGTGGTGCCGTGGGTTCCGCACACTTCCAGGCCCATCTCCTCCAGGATGCGGGCCACGGAGTCCCCCACGGCGGGGGTGGGCGCCAAAGACAGGTCCACGATGCCGAAGGGGATGCCCAGCCGGGCGCTGGCCTCCCGGGCCACCAGCTGGCCCATCCGCGTCACCTGGAAGGCGGTCTTTTTGACAGTCTCGGCCACTACGTCGAAGGACTGGCCCTTCACCTTTTGCAGGGCGTGGTGGACCACGCCGGGGCCGGACACCCCAACGTTAATCACCCGCTCGGCCTCGCCCACGCCGTGGAAGGCCCCGGCCATGAAGGGGTTGTCCTCCACCGCGTTGCAGAACACCACCAGCTTGGCGCAGCCGAAGCCGCCCCGGTCCGCAGTGCGCTCCGCCAACCCCTTGATGGTTTTGCCCATGAGGCGTACCGCGTCCATGTTGATGCCCGCCTTGGTGGAGCCGATGTTCACAGACGAGCACACCACGTCGGTGACGGCCAGAGCCTCGGGTATGGCGGCGATGAGCTTTTTGTCCCCCTCGGTCATGCCCTTGTGCACCAGGGCGGAGAAGCCGCCGATAAAGTTCACTCCCACCGCCTTGGCCGCCCTGTCCATGGCGGCGGCGAAGGGGACGTAGTCCGCTGTGCGGGAGGCCCCGGCCACCAGGGCCATGGGGGTGACGGAGATGCGCTTGTTGACGATGGGGATGCCGAACTCCGCCTCGATGTCCTGGCCGGTTTTCACCAGCTTTTCTGCCGAGGCGGTGATCTTGTCGTAGATCTTCCGGCAGGCGGCGTGGGGGTCCGGGTCGCAGCAGTCCAGAAGATTGATGCCCATGGTGATGGTGCGCACGTCCAGGTGCTGGTGGTCGATCATCCGGATGGTCTGTAAAATATCGTTGGTGTTGATCATGGTTCTGACTCCTCAAATGTTATCACGCCTCGCCTGCTCACGACGGCTCGGGCGCTCAAATGCGGTGCATTGCGTCGAAAATATCTTCTCTCTGGATGCGGATGTCGAGCCCCCGCTCCTTGCCGGCCTCCGCCAGGTCCTCCCGTAGACGGGCGAAGGGCACCGTGGCCTGGGAGGTGTCCACCAGCATAATCATGGTGAAATACTCCTGGAGGACGGTCTGGCTGATGTCCAGCACGTTGACGTTTTTTTCGCTGAGCAGGGCGCACACGGCGGCGATGATGCCCACCTGGTCCCTGCCGATGACAGTCACAATCGCTCTCATGGGTTTTCCTCCAATTCTTTTTCGCTTAAACAATCACGCCGGAATCAGCTGCAAAATCTGTTCACAGGCCGCGTCCGGCTCCGTCTCCCCGGACTTCACGTGGACGTGGTGGGGCTCGTTGTCAAACATCCCGTGCTTCCGCTCCAGCATCCCCGCCACCGGGGCGGGGAGGGCGCCGTTCATCCGCCGGGCAAAGCGCGCTTTGATGGTCTCCAGGTCCGCCGTCACCAAAACCCGGACCGCCCCCTCCGGCAACAGGGACAGGTGCTCCCCCTCCGCAATGACGTAGATCACGTGCCCTTCCGCCATGGCGGCCTGGAGCTTCTCCTGAAACAGCTTCTTTGCCTCCGCCTCGTGTTTCGCCAGGCGGAGAAAATCCTTCCCGGTGTATATCTCGGCGTCCAGCCGCCCCTTCAGCGCGCCGGCCAGGGTGGACTTGCCGGTGCAGCTCTCGCCAAAAATTCCGATTACCATGTTCCTTTCACCTCATTCTATTGTAACTCGTCCAGCGTCAGGCTGAACGCCGGGAGGAACTTCTCCATAAACCACTCCAGCTCCTCCATCTCCATGGCCCGCAGCGCCGCCAAGGTCTGCTCCGCCGCCTTCTTGAACTCGGCGTTGCCCGCCTTCAGCTCCTCCGCGCACTTGATGTAGGCGGACAACTTGTCCGCCGCCTTCACGTACCGCCGGATTTCCGCGTCGCTCTCCCGCACCAGAGGCTCATAGGCGGGGACCAGCTCCGGGGGCAGCATGGACAGCAGCTTGTCCTGGGCCGCCGCCTCCACCTGCCGGTAGGCGCTTTGCAGGGAGGGGTTGTGATATTTGACGGGGGTGGGCATGTCCCCGGTGATGATCTCCGGCGCGTCGTGGAACAGGGCCGCGGCGGCGATGCCGTCCGGGTCCAGGTCCTTGCGGAACACGTCCCGGCCGATCACCGCCAGGGCGTGCGCCAGCACCGCAGCCTCATAGGAGTGCTCCTCCACGTTCTCGGTGCGGGTGTTGCGCATCAGGGCCCACCGGGCGATGTGGCGCATTCGGAATATGTAGGCGAAAAAGCTGTGGTTCATATGGCAGGCCGCCTTTCATAAGCTGTTCACGTATTTTATCACGCGGGGCGGAAAATGTACAGTCCAAAAATCAGCGCCTGCTCCCGCCGCGATCAACGGAAGAGTTTGCCGGTCCCCGCCGGAGTGTGACATTATCACAGAACAAAAAGGAGGCTTCGGTTATCATAAGACCATAACATGAGACAAGGAGGACAAAATATGTCTGCTATCCATATCGGCAACAACAATTTTGACGGCGAGGTGCTCCGCTCCAGCCGCCCTGTTCTGCTGGATTTCTGGGCCCCCTGGTGCGGCCCCTGCCGCATGGTGGGCCCCATTTTGGAGGAGATCGCGGCGGAACGCCCCGACATCAAGGTGGGCAAGGTCAATGTGGACGAGGAGCCGGAGCTGGCGGGGCGGTTTGGCGTGATGAGCATCCCAACCCTGGTGGTGATGAAGGATGGCAAAATCGTGAATCAGGCCGTAGGGTCGCGGCCCAAGAGCCAGATTCTGGCCCTGCTGTGAGGAGGCGCGAGGATGGGATTCGCGGTGGGGCTGCTGGGACGCATGGGCTATACCCATGCAAAAAATATCGGCGGCATGGCCGCCTATCAGGGAAAGGTGGAATACTGATATGAAGGTTGTGATTGCCGGCGGCGTGGCGGGAGGCGCTACCGCCGCAGCACGTCTGCGCCGCCTGGACGAAGAGGCGGAGATCGTGGTGTTCGAGCGGTCGGGATATGTCTCCTACGCCAACTGCGGCCTGCCCTACTACATCGGCGGGGTTATCAAGGACCGGTCAGCTCTGACGCTCCAGACCCCGGAGAGCTTTTACCGCCGCTTCCGGGTGGATATGCGGACCCGCCACGAGGTCACCGCCCTCCATCCGGAGCGCAAAACCGTATCCGTTAAAAATCTGGAAACCGGGGAGGAGTTTGAGGAGTCCTACGACAAGCTGCTCCTCTCCCCCGGGGCAAAGCCCACCCAGCCCCGGCTCCCCGGCGTGGGACTGGAGAAGGTGTTTACCCTGCGGACGGTGGAGGACACCTTCCGAATCAAGGAGTACATCAACGCCTGCCACCCGAAGTCAGCCGTGCTGGCAGGGGGCGGCTTTATCGGCCTGGAGCTGGCGGAGAACCTGCGGGAGCTGGGCATGGAGGTCACAATCGTCCAGCGGCCCAAGCAGCTGATGAACCCTTTCGACCCGGACATGGCGGCGTTTATTCACGCCGAGGCGCGCTGCCGCGGCATCAAGCTGGCCCTGGGCCGCACTGTGGAGGGCTTCGCGGAGCGGGACGGCGGCGTGGACGTGCTGCTGAAGGACGAACCTCCCCTCCATGCCGGTATGGTGGTGCTGGCCATCGGCGTCACCCCGGACACCGCCCTGGCCAAAGAGGCGGGGCTGGAGCTGGGCCTCAAGGGCAGCATTGTGGTCAGCGACCGGATGGAGACCTCTATTCCCGACATCTACGCCGTGGGCGACGCGGTGCAGGTGAAGCACTATGTCACCGGGCAGGACGCGGTGATCTCCCTGGCGGGCCCAGCCAACAGGCAGGGCCGCATCGCGGCGGACAACATCTGCGGCGGGGACAGCCGGTATCCGGGCAGCCAGGGCAGCTCGGTCATCAAGGTGTTTGATCTCACCGCGGCCTCCACGGGGGTCAACGAGACCAACGCCAAAAGGGCGGGACTGAACGCGGACGCGGTGGTGCTCTCCCCCATGAGCCACGCGGGCTATTACCCCGGCGGCAAGGTCATGACCATGAAGGTGGTCTTTGAAAAGGGGACGTACCGCCTGTTAGGGGCCCAGATCGTGGGCTATGAGGGGGTGGATAAGCGCATTGACGTGCTGGCCGCGGCAATCCATGCCAACCTGTCGGCCATCCAGCTCAAGGACCTGGACCTGGCCTACGCGCCGCCCTACTCCTCCGCCAAGGACCCGGTGAATATGGCGGGTTTTATGGTGGAAAACCTGGCCGAAGGGGTTGTAAAGCAGTTCCGGCTTGAGGAGGCGGACGCCCTGCCCCGGGACGGCGGCGTGACCCTCCTGGATGTGCGGACCCCGGCGGAGTATGGCCGGGGACATGTTCAGGGCTTCCGGAACATCCCGGTGGATGAGCTGCGGGAGCGGCTGGGCGAGCTCGAGCCGGGCAAGCCGGTGTACGTGATGTGTCAGAGCGGCCTGCGCAGCTATATCGCCTGCCGTATCCTGGCCGGACACGGGTTTGAAGCCTATAATTTCTCCGGCGGCTTCCGGTTTTACGACACGGTGAGGAACGACCGCCGCCTGATCGAATTGGCCACGGCCTGCGGCATGGATCAATAAAAGAAGGCGCGGACCACCCCTTGCGTTTTGTCAAAGAATGTAGTAAAATAGAAAACGCCCCCGTAAAATGGGGCAGGGCTATACACATCCAACAAGTTGGCAGGCGGTTGGTCACATGACCCCGAAAGGGGGTGACTGCATGCGGCTCACGTTTCATATCGGACAGTACACTGTCACGATCATCGTGAAAAGCAGAAACCGCCACTCCCGCAAGTGACGGTTTCTAATCCTTTAGAATCCAATAACTTAAAGGACTAACCGCTTGGTGTATAGCCCTTTCTATATTCAGTATAGCGGAAAACAGGCCCTTTGTCAAGGGGAAACCCCCTTGCGTTTTGTCAAAGAATGTAGTAAAATAGAAAACGCCCCCGTAAAATGGG
>CAJTLI010000008.1:64382-99990 GCA_910577525.1 uncultured Oscillospiraceae bacterium
TTCATATCGGACAGTACACTGTCACGATCATCGTGAAAAGCAGAAACCGCCACTCCCGAAAGTGACGGTTTCTAGTTCAATATAGAAGCTCAAACTTAAAGGACTAACCGCTTGGTGTATAGCCCTTTTCTATTCCCATTATAGCGCAGGCAGTGCTGTTTGTCAAGCAGAAACCGCCACTCCGGCAAGTGACGGTTTCTTAAAAATGAAACCCTAAGCATTCCGGACTAACCGCTTGGTGTATAGCCCTTTTCTATTCTCATTATAGCGCAGGCGGCGCTGTTTGTCAAGTAGGGGCGGATATCATCCGCCCGTGCTGGTGGATGCGCCGGGCTGCAGGGGCGGATATGATCCGCCCGCAAAAGGTCCGCCGCGCCCTGTGGTGCGGGGGAAAAGGAGCGGCCCGCCGGATTCCTCCGGCGGGCCGCCCTTTGCTGGGGTTACATGAGAATTGAGAGGAGTTGGTTAATTAGTTGCCAGCGTCCCCGCTGCCGCCCGCCTCGGGGGACGTAGAGGGAGACTCGCTGGGAGCAGGAGACTCGCTGGGAGCAGGAGACTCGCTGGGAGCAGGAGACTCGCTGGGACCGGGAGTGGGGGGAGTAGTAGGGGCGGGGGCAGAGGGATTGTACGTGCACACGGTGCAAGCGCCATCCTCGCCATAGGTGTGCACGGCCGTATTGAACTGCGCACCGCAGCCATCGGTGGAACAAACCTGCCAGTGGAAGGTGCCGTTATGGGACCACCCGTCCCCAGCGGTGTGGCCGGTGGCGGGAATCGCCGCGCCAGTCTGGACGGCGGTGCAGCCCTCGCGGTCGCACTTCTTGTCAACGGCCTTACCGGCGGCGGTGCAGGTGGGAGCAACCGCAGTGCCTTCCACTTCGGTAACGTAGTTATGGCCCAGAGCGGCGACAGACGCGGTGGTGGTATAGGTGCAGCCCTCAGTCGCGCAGACCTTCACTTCCGAGCCCGCCGCAGTGCAGGTGGGGGCAACGCTGGCGTCGTCGTCCTTGGTCATAGTGGCGTGGTTACAATCCGGCTTCGCTTCGCCGCTGATAGTCATGCTGTAGCCGCACACGCACCTGCCGTCGGTGAGGGTGTGGGCGGTGCCGTTATCCGCGGTGCCGTTGGTAAAGTCATCGTCGTCCCTGTGGCCGGCGGCGGAGCAGACCTGCCAGTGCTTCTCAGCGTTGTACTTGTACACGGCGCTGTGCACATGAGCGGGAGCGGTGGGCTCGGTCACGCCCACGTCGGTGGGATCGCTGGACTCGGCGGGCTCGGGATCGGTGCTCTCAGTGGGGGCGGGAGAGGGGTCCACGGGCGGGGTGTCCACGACCTCGCCGGAGCCCTCGGTGTTCTCCACGACGCCCTCGCCGGTGACGACCACGGTCACGTCGGTCTTCACGGTGGAGATGACCACGCCCTCCTCGGTGGCGACGGTGACGTCGGTGCTGGTGACGGCCATGGTGGTGATCTTGGTGTCGCCGGTGAGCTCCACCTTGGCGGACTGGGAAACGGTGACGGTCTGGGCGGTGGTGTTGGACATGGAGACCTCAGCGCCGGCGGTGGTGACGGCCACAGTCTCGACGGTGGCGTTCTGGAGCGCCACGGGGGCCTCGGCGGCGCCGACCTCGACGGTGGCGTAGTTGCCCTCCAGGACGACCTGCTCGGTGATGGCGGTCACGGCCACGGAGACGGTGCTCTCGCTGTCGGTGACAATGCGGACGGAGCCGGTGGTCTTGTTCACCAGCACGCGGTTGGAAACGATGGTCTTGATGATGTGGATGGAGTTGACGCCGCCGCCGCGCACGACCATGCGGCCGCCGATGGTGCAGCCGTCGATGGTGACGTCGCCCTCGGCCACGCCGTCGCCGATGATGAGGTCGCCGGTGATGGTGACGCCCTTCAGGGTCACGCCGGCCGCCTTGACGATCACGTTGCCCTCGGGCACTTCGGTGACTTCGCCGGCCTCATCGATGTAGGTGGTGAAGATGTTGTACATCATGACGGCCAGGGACTCGCGGGTCATGATGTCGCCGGGGTTGAGCTTGCCGTCGGAGCCCTTGAGGTAGCCGGCCTTGACCATAGCGGCCATGGGGCCCACGAACCAGGAGCCCACGTCGGCGGCATCGGTGAACTCAGCCAGGTCCTCGGCCTTGCCGTCGTCCAGCTTCAGGGCGCGGGCCAGGATGGTGGCGGCCTCCTGACGGGTGACTTTGCGGGTGGGGGACATGCTGGCGGCGCCGGTGCCGTTGATGACGCCCATCTTGACGGCCACGGCCATGGGCTGGGTGTACCAGGCGCCGTTCACGTCGGTGTAGGCGGTCAGGTCGGCGGCCTCGGTGGCGCCGAACGCGGTGGCGATGACCTTGGCCAGCTCAGCGCGGGTCAGTTCGCCGGTGGGGTTGATCCTCCCGTCTTCGGTGCCCTCGAACAGGCCGTTCTCAACGGCGGCCTCCATGGCATCCTTGGACCAGCCGGTGGGCATGTCGGGGAACGAGGCGGCGGAAGCCGACACGGTCAGGGACATGACCAGCGCGGCGGCCAGAGCCAACGCGAAGATCTTTGTCTTTGAATTCTTCATGGACTTGAGCAACTCCTTCTCATGAAATTTGCGCCCTGATACAAAACCTGAGGCCATGTGCCCGGACGCGCTTACAGGGATAGTTTACTGCGTTTGGACAAAAAAGTCAACGGTTTTCTAAGGAGAAAAGTGGAAGGGTTTCGGACTTTTTTGGATGGAAAATAATGG
This sequence comes from uncultured Oscillospiraceae bacterium, assembly GCA_910577525.1. Lineage (GTDB taxonomy): Bacteria > Bacillota > Clostridia > Oscillospirales > Oscillospiraceae > Enterenecus. Next base: position 67,132 of record CAJTLI010000008.1, read on the forward strand.
TTGCCCAGGAAATGTCTCCGAAGGGGCGGTTTTTGGCGAAAAAGGGGCCCGGTTCAGCAGAACCGGGCCCCTTTTTTCAAAAAAACGGAGCGTTCAGGCCAGCTTGGCCTTGGCGGTTTCGGTGAGCTGGGCGAAGGCGGCCTTGTCGTTGACGGCCAGCTCGGCCAGCATTTTGCGGTTGATCTCCACGCCGGCCAGCTTCAGGCCGTGCATGAAGGTGGAGTAGTTCATGCCGTTCATCTTGCAGCCGGCGCTGATGCGGGCGATCCACAGCTGGCGGAAGTCGCGCTTTTTCAGGCGGCGGCCCACGTAGGCGTACTGGAGGGACTTCATGACCTGCTCGTTGGCCATCTTGAAGTGCTTGCTCTTGGCGCCCCAGTAGCCCTTGGCCAGCTTGAGGATCTTATTTCTTCTCTTGCGCGTCATCATCGCGCCCTTGACTCGTGCCATTGTCGTTCAGCCTCCTATAATTGAGTGAAAATATGATGCCGCCCCTTATTTATAGGGGACCATGCGCTTGATGGTGGCCGCGTTGGTCACGTCGGCGTAGGCGCCCTTGCGGAGGCCTCTTTTGAGCTTGCGGGTTTTGCCGTGGCCGTTGAGCAGGTGGCTCTTATTGGCGTGGGCGCGCTTGACGAGCCCGTTCTTGGTCAGCTTGAAGCGCTTTTTCGCGCCGCTGTGGGTCTTTACTTTAGGCATGGCGGTTGTCTCCTTTTTGTTAAGTTGATGGTGTCACGCTTCGCGCACGGCTGGGCGCTCGCTTGCTTTCGCTTCGACTCGGACAAAATCCGGCCCCGCTCCGCGGGCCCTGGGTTTTTGCCCTTGCTCCGCTCCAAGCGCCCTCGCAGCCGCACGCTCATCGCTTCGCTGTTTTCGCGGACAAAAAGATGCTCATATGCCGGCCCTCCAGCTTGGGCTCCTTGTCCAGCACGGCCAGCTCGCCGCACTGGGCGGCAAAGTCCATCAGCAGCTTGCGGCCGATGTCGGTGTGGGCCATCTCCCGGCCCCGGAAGCGGACGGTCACTTTCACCCGGTTGCCCTCGGCCAGAAACTTCTGGGCGTTGCGCAGCTTGGTGTTGAAGTCGCCGATGTCGATGCCGGGGGACATCCGCACTTCCTTGATCTCCACCACGTGCTGGTTCTTTTTGGCCTCCTTCTCCCGCTTGGCCTGCTCAAAGCGGTACTTGCCGTAGTCCATGAGCTTGCACACGGGCGGGGTGGCGGTGGGGGAGATCTTTACCAGGTCCAGCCCGGCCTCGTCGGCGCGGACTTGAGCCTGGGCCGCGGACATGACGCCCAGCTGAGCGCCGTCGGCGCCGATGAGCCGCACCTCCCGGTCGCGGATTTCCTCGTTGATCTGATGAGCCGTATTAGCTATGGTCACGCACCTCCAAAAATAAAACGTGAATGCGGCAAGGCACCCACGTCCACAACGAAACACGCACGGCTGTGCGGATTTCACCATGTAAACCCCTTCGCCCGCGGCGGGAGGTGAGGACGGCGGCGCCATTCCTGCTTCCTTTTGCCAAAGTATCATACCAGATTGGGAAAGGTTTGTCAACCGCTTTTTTTCCACGCCGGTTTTTGGTACAATGTAGGGGCGGATATCATCCCCCCGGAGGCTTGCGGGACGGCGGGCGGGTAATACCCGCCCCTACAAAAATTGCGCGAAAAGGAGGCCGGGGCCATGCTGAACCTGCTGTACGCCCGGGCGGGGCAGGACATCCAGGGGGAGCTGCTGGAGCGGATGGGCGCGTCCAGCGCCCGCCGCCGCCTGCTCATCGTCCCCGAGCAGTACTCCCACGAGAGTGAGCGGGCCATGTGCGCCGCCCTGCGGGGCGGGGCGCTGGGGACCTGCGAGGTGCTGTCCTTCACCCGGCTGGCGGGGCGGCTCACCGACGCCGCCGGGGGCGGAGCCGCTCCCATGCTGGACGCGGGGGGGCGGATGCTGCTGATGTACGCCGCCCTGCGGCAGGCGGCGGATATGCTGGCCGTCTACCGCGCGCCGTCCCGGAAGCCCGCCTTTCTCACGAGCCTGCTGGCCACGGCGGACGAGTGCCGCGCCTACCGGGTGGAGCCGGAGACGCTGATCTCCGCCGGGGAGGAGCTGGGGGGACGGCAGGGGGACAAGCTGCGGGACCTGGGGCTGATCTGCGCCGCCTACCGGGCGCTGGAGGCCCAGGGGGCCGCCGACCCCCGAGGCCGTCTGGACCGGTTGGCCGTTCAGCTGGAGGACACCCGGTGGGGGGCGGGCATGGCCTTCTACGTCTACGGCTTCACCGACTTCACCCCCCAGGAGGAGCGGGTGCTGGCCGCCCTGATGGCCCAGGGGGAGCTGACGGCGGCGCTGGTGTGCGGCCGGGGGGACGACCCCGCCGGCATCTTTGAGCCCGCCTTTCGGGCCGCCCGGCGGCTGGTCCGGCTGGCCAGGGACAGCGCCGCAGCCGTCCGGGAGGAGACCTTGGACCGCCCCCTGGCCCGCCACCCCTCCCTGGCCTTTTTGGAGGAACATCTCTTCGGCGGCGGGCCGGAGGTTCCCTGGAGGGGGGAGTGTGCCGTCACCCGGATTGCCGCCGCCACCCCCCGGCAGGAGGCGGAGTGGTGCGCCGCCGAGGTCCTGCGCCTGCTGCGGGAGGAGAATTACCGGTGCCGGGACATCGCGGTGTGCGCCCGGCGCGCCGGTGGATACGGCGAGCTCATCGACAGCGTGTTTTCCCGGTACGGGATTCCCGTGTTCCGCTCCGCCATGGAGGACATTCTGGAAAAGCCGGTGCTGGCCCTGGTCACGTCCGCCCTGGCCGCGGCGGCGCTGGACTACCCCTATGAGGAACTGTTCCGCTATCTGAAAACCGGGCTGACGGATGTTACGGAGGAGGAGCGGGACCTGCTGGAGAACTACGTCCTCACCTGGGATCTGAAGGGGTCCGCCTGGACGCGGAAAAAGCCCTGGGACATGCACCCGGAGGGCTATGGCCGGCCGTTCACCCCGGAGGATACGGAACTGGTGGAGCGGCTGGACGGCCTGCGCCGCCGGGTCGTCGCGCCGCTGGAGGCGCTGCGGAAGGGGAAGGACAAGACGGGGCGGGGCCGGGCCCTGGCCCTCTACCAGCTGCTGGAGGACATCGGCCTGCCCGGACGGCTGGCCCAGCGGGCGGATGGCCTGGAGGACCGGGGGGACCGGAACACCGCCGCCCAGTACCGGCAGCTGTGGGACATTCTGACGGGGGGACTGGAGCAGTGCGCCCTGCTGCTGGGGGACGCGGAGCTGGAGCTGGAGGAGTTCTCCCAGCTGTTCTCCCTGGTGCTCAGCCAGTACGACGTGGGGGCCATCCCCGTGTCCCTGGACGCGGTGGCGGTGGGAGACGCCCCCCGGATGGCCCACAAGGAGGTCCGGGCCCTGTTTCTGCTGGGGGCGGACAGCGCCTCCATTCCGGACTGCGCCCCCTCGCCGGGTCTGTTTGACCCTCAGGACCGGGACGCGCTGGCCGCCATGGAGGTGGAGCTGGCCCCCAAGCAGGAGGACAAGCTGCGCCGGGAGATGACCATCGCCTACGAGACCTGCTGCCGCCCGTCGGACCGGCTGTATATCAGCTATGCCGCCGGGTCGGGGGACGATCAGAGGACCCCCTGCTTCCTCTGGGAGCGGCTGAGGGCCCTGTTCCCGGACGCCCCCGCGGCGGACGGCGGGGACCCCATGGTCCGGCTGGCCGCCCCGGACGCGGCCCTGGAGCTGGCGGGCCTCCGCCAGGCTGGGGTCCCGGCCTGGCCCCCCGGGTGGAGCGGATTCAAAGCGCCGCCCGCTGGCGGCGGGGGCGGCTGTCCCGCCCCGCAGTGGACGCCCTGTTCGGGACCGTGGTGCCCATGTCCGCTACCCGGCTGGACCTGGTCAACTCCTGTCACTTCAGCCACTTCCTCCGTTTCGGCCTGAGGGCCCAGCCCCGGCAGAGGGCGCAGATGCGGGCCGCCGACTATGGCACCTTTGTCCACCACGTGCTGGAGCACACCCTACGGGCCGCCAAGGAGAAGGGCGTGCCCCTGGGGGACGGGGCGGCGGTGGAAACGCTGTCCCGGGCGGCGGCGGACCTCTATGAGCGGGAGGCGCTGGCCGGCCTGGAGGAGGAGCCCGCCCGGTTCCGCTGCCTCTTCGGCCGGATGAAGGAGGCGGCGCTGGCGGTGGCCCAGAGCGTGTGCGCCGAGCTGAACCTGTCCGACTTTGCCCCCGCCGCCTTTGAGCTGGGCTTCGGCCCCGGCAAGGACCTGCCCCCCGTGGAGGTGGAGCAGGGGGTGCGGCTGCGGCTCACAGGCTATGTGGACCGGGTGGACCAGTGGCTCCACCAGGGAAAGCGCTACCTGCGGGTGGTGGACTATAAGACGGGCAAAAAGAGCTTTGACTTCGCCGACGTGGAGGACGGCCGGGGCCTTCAAATGCTGCTCTACCTCTTCGCCCTCAGCCGGGAGGGGGCCCTGGGCCCCGGCGAGACCGTTCCGGCGGGGGTGCTGTACGTCCCCGCCCGGATGCCTCTGGTGGACGGCGAGCGGGGCATGACCGGCGAGGAGATCCAGACGGCCCGGGACAAGCTGCTGCGCCGCCAGGGGCTGGTGCTGGACGACCGGTCGGTGCTCTCCGCCATGGAGCGCACCCAGGGGGAATACCGGTTTCTGCCCGTGGCCGCGGGCCGGAACGGCGGCGATTATCTGGTGACGCGGTCCCAGATGGACGCGCTGGACCGCTACATCACCGGCGCCCTGCGCCGGGCCGCCGGGGAGCTGGCCCAGGGCAATATCGACGCCGACCCCTACTGGCACGGAGCCGACAAAAATCCCTGCCGCTGGTGCGACTACCGGGCGGCCTGCCACTTTGAGGAGGGCTGCGGGGACGTGAAGCGCTACCGCCGGGGGGTAGGCGCCAAGGAATTCTGGCTGTGGATGGCGCAGCGGGAGGAGGATGAAGATGGCCGTTGAGCTGACAAGGGAGCAGCGGGCCGCGGCGGAGGACCGGGGCGGCGACCTGCTGGTGTCCGCCGCCGCCGGGTCCGGCAAGACCCGGGTGCTGGTGGAGCGCCTGATGGGCTGGGTGGAGCAGGGGGAGGATATCGACCGCTTTCTGGTCATCACCTTCACCAACGCGGCGGCGGCGGAGCTTCGGGACCGCATCGCCGCCGCCATCCACGCCCGCCTGGCCCAAAAGCCAGGGGACCGGCACCTGCGGCGCTGCGCCACCCTGGTGTACAAGGCCCCCATCTGCACCATCGACGCCTTCTGCCTGGACCTGCTGCGCCGGTGGGGCCACCTGGCCGGCCTGGACCCGGACTTCCGGCTGTGCGACCAGTCGGAGGGCGACGAGCTGCGCCGCCGGGCCCTGGAGGAGGTGCTGGAGGGGCGGTACGGCGGCATCGCCCAGGACGGGCCCTTTGCCGCCCTGGTGGACGCCCTGGCCGGGGAGCGGGACGACCGGGCCCTGGAGGACGCGGTGCTCTACGTCCACCGGCAGGTCCAGGCCCAGCCGGACCCGGAGGGCTGGCTGGAGGGGCGGAAGGGGGACTATGCCCTGCCGGAGGGGGCGGGCCCGGAGGACACCCCCTGGGGGCGGGCCCTGCTGGCGGACGCCCTGGAGCTGGCGGACCACTGGCTGGAGGCCATGACCGCCCTGCGCCGGGAGGTGGCCGGGGACGGCCTGCTGGACAGGAACTACGGCCCCACCCTGGACGAGACCGTGGACGGACTGGACCGGCTGCGGGACGCCCTCGGCGAGGGCTGGGACAGGGCGGCGGCCTGCTTCCCCGTCCCCTTTCCCCCCGCCGGACGGAAAAAGGGGAGCTGCGACGAGAGCTTGAAGTCCCGCATGACCGCCCTGCGGGACGAGTGCAAAAAACAGCTCAAGCGGCTGGGGGAGCGGTTTGACGTGACGGCGGGCCAGGCCATGGAGGACCTGCGGGCGGTGGGCCCCGCCATGACCGCCCTGCTGGACGTGACGGCGGAGTTCGACCGGGCCTTTATCCGGCTCAAGCGCCGCCGCCGTCTCATCGACTTCGCCGACGGGGAGCACCTGGCGGTGAGCCTGCTGGCGGCGCCGGACGGGTCCCCCACGGAGCTGGCCCGGGATGTGGGTAGGCAGTTCCGGGAGATCATGGTGGATGAGTATCAGGACACCAACGGGGTGCAGAACGCCATCTTCCAGGCCCTGTCGGCCGGGGACAACCTGTTTATGGTGGGGGACGTGAAGCAGTCCATCTACCGCTTCCGGCTGGCGGAGCCCGGGATCTTCCTGCAAAAGTACGAGGCGTACCCCCCGGCGGCGGAGGCCCGCCCCGGACAGCCCAGAAAGATCCTGCTGTCGGACAACTTCCGCTCCCGGCCCGAGGTGCTGGACGGCGCCAACTTCATCTTCCGCAACGTGATGACCCGGGCGGCGGGAGAGCTGGACTACACCCAGGCGGAGGCCCTGCGCCCCGGCCGGGCGGACCTGCCCCCCGACCCCCGTTACCGGGTGGAGCTGGACTGCGTGGATTTGTCCGGCCTCTCGGACGGGGAGGAGGGGCAGCCGGACAAGGACCTGATCTGCGCCCGGGCGGCGGCCCGGCGCGTCCGGGAGCTGCTGGACAGCGGCCTTCCCATCGGGGACCAGCCCCTCCGGCCGGAGGACGTCGTCATCCTGCTGCGCTCCCCCGGCCCGGTGCTGCGGCACTACGCCGCCGCCCTGGACGAGGCGGGCATCCCCTGGTCCGCCGAGGGGGGACAGGAGTTTTTCGGCACCACCGAGATCTCGGTGGCCGTCGCCCTGCTCCAGGTGCTGGACAACCCCCGGCAGGACGTGGCCCTGCTGGCGGCCCTGCGCTCCCCCCTGTTCGGCTTCACCCCGGACCGGCTGGCCGTGCTCCGGGGGCTGGGGGAGGGCTCCGTGTACGACTGCCTGTGCGCCGGGGCGGACCGGGGGGAGGAGGACTGCGCCTCTCTGCTGGCCCTGCTGGCCCGGCTGCGGGAGCTGGCGGCGGAGGAGAGCAGCCACCGGCTTCTGTGGCGGGTCTACGGGGAGCTGGACCTGCCCGCGGTGTTCGCCGCCATGCCGGACGGCCCGCGCCGCCGGGCCAACCTGATGGCTCTGTACGACGAGGCCGTCCGCTTTGAGAGCGGCGGGCACCGGGGCCTGATGGCCTTCCTGCTCCATCTGAGCCGGATGGCGGACAGCGGCGTTCCCGTCCCCGTGCCGGCCGGGGAGACGGGGGGCGTGCGCATTCTGTCCATCCACAAGTCCAAGGGGCTGGAGTTCCCGGTGGTGCTGGTGTGCGGCCTGGACCGGCAGTTCAACGAGGCGGACGCCAAGGCCACCGTCCTCTTCCACCCGGACCTGGGCCTGGGCCCCAAGCGGGTGGACCGGGAGCGGGGCCTGCGCTACACCACCATCGCCCGGGACGCCGCGGCCCTGCGCCTGCGCCGCCAGCTCCGGGCGGAGGAGATGAGGCTTTTGTACGTGGCCATGACCCGGGCGGAGCACAAGCTGATCCTGGTCTCCGCCGTCAACGGCAGGGGCGGGGCCCTGGCCTCCCTGGCGGGGCAGGCCCAGTGCCCTCCGCCCCCCCGGCAGATGGCCGAGGCCCGGTCCATGGCCGACTGGGTGCTCACGCCCGCCCTGTGCCGGAGGGACAGCGGCCCCCTGTGGGCCGGGCTGGACGCCCCCCGCCCCCCCTTCCCGGAGGACGAGGGTCTTTCCTGGGACATCCGCCTGCTGCCCGGGGCGGACTACCGGCGGCCGCTGGAGGCCGGGCCCGGAGAGGCGGCCCCGGACCGGGAGGCGCTCTCCATCCCCGACGGCCTGGCGGCGCGGCTGAGCTGGCGGTATCCCCACGCGGCCTGCGCCGCCATTCCCTCCAAGCTCACCGCCACCCAGCTCAAGGGCCGGGAGAAGGACGAGGAGGTCTCGGAGAACGGGGTGGAGCTGAGCCCGGTTCCGTCCCGCCCCGCCGCCCCGCGGACCACCCTGCGTCGGCCCGTGTTCCAGGGGGAGCGGCCCCTCACCGCCGCCCAGCGGGGCACCGCCCTGCACATGGTGATGCAGTACCTCAACTATGACCGCACGGGCAGCTTCGGGGAGATCGCGGACGAGGTGACCCGGCTGGTGGAGGGCCGTTATATCACCCCCCAGCAGGGAAACGCCGTCAACCCGGCGGACATTCTGGCCTTTTTCCGCTCGGAGCTGGGGCTGCGCCTGCGCCGGTCCCCCCGGGTGGAGCGGGAGTTCAAGTTCTCGCTCCTGGTCCCGGCGGCGGACTATTATCCCGAGGCGGGCCCCGGCGAGGAGGTGCTCCTCCAGGGCGTGGTGGACTGCTGGTTTGTGGAGGAGGACGGCTCTGTCACCGTGGTGGATTTCAAGACGGACCGGGTGGCTCTGGACGGCGCGGACCGCCGGGCCCAGGATTACCGCCCTCAGCTGGACGCCTACACCCGAGCCCTGTCCCAGGCGGCGGGGGTGGAGGTCAAGCGCCGCTGCCTCTGGTTCTTCAGCGCGGGCCGGGCCGTGGAGCTGTGAGCGCGAGAAAAATTTGGGGAAAATGAAAAAAGTCCTTGCTTTTTTCCCACAGGCGTGATATCATACACCTTGCGTTTATGGAGGAGCCGTTGCGCTCCTGGACTTTTGGCAGCGACAGAAAGAGGTGAATCCCCATGAAGGAAGGCATCCATCCCAACTACAAGCAGACCACCATTACGTGCGCCTGCGGCAACGTGATTGAGACTGGCTCGACGAAAAAGGACATCAAGGTGGAAGTCTGCTCCAAGTGTCACCCCTTCTACACCGGCAAGCAGAAGATGGTGGATACCGGCGGACGTGTCAGCCGCTTCAACAAGAAGTTCGGCTTGGGCTAAAGCCTGTCAGTTCCAAGACCCGTTGCAAGCAATTGCGGCGGGTCTTTCTCTTTTCCCGCCCGATCCGCATATACTGACCATATCAAAAATCAGGAGGTATCCCGCTATGTTTCAGAAGGTAGATCCCAAAGCTTTGAAGTTTAACCCCTTTTCCGCCATCGGCAGCCAGTGGATGCTCATCACCGCCGGCACCCCCGAACACTGCAACACCATGACCGCCTCCTGGGGCGGGGCAGGGGTGCTGTGGGGCGCGCCCATGGCCACCTGCTATATCCGTCCCCAGCGGTATACGAAACAGTTTGTGGATGAAAACGAGTATTTCACCCTGTCCTTCTTCCCGGAGGAGTACCGGTCTCAGCTCAATTTGTGCGGGACCAAGAGCGGACGGGACATCGACAAGGTGAAGGAGTGCGGCTTCACGGTGGCGGCGGGCGCGGGGAACGCGCCCTATTTCGAGCAGGCGGAGCTGGTGCTGGTGTGCCGCAAGCGGATGGCGGTGCCCATGGACCCCGCCGCCATGCCCGAGGACGTGAAGGAAAAATGGTATCCCAACAACGACTGGCACACCATGTATTGGGGGGAGATCGTGGAGGCGCTGGCGAGGGTGTGACGCCCCGCCTGACAGGCGGTGAACGGAGAATACAGAATGGATATAGAACACTTTTACGTGGAACAAGGGCAGGGGGAGCCGCTTATCCTGCTCCATGGCAACGGGGAGGACTGCGGCTATTTCAAGCATCAGATAGAGGCGTTCTCCAGCCGGTATCATGTGTATGCCCTTGACACCCGGGGGCACGGGAAAACGCCCCGGGGCGAGCGCCCTTTTACCATCCGCCAATTTGCCCAGGACCTGCTGGAGTTCATGGAGAAACGACAGATCGGCAAAGCGCACCTGCTGGGTTTTTCCGATGGCGGGAATATCGCCATGGTGTTTGCGGTACGCTATCCGGACCGGGTGGAAAAGCTGATCCTCAACGGTGCCAATTTGGACGCCGGGGGCGTCAAGCGTACGGTGCAGATCCCCATCGAGACTGGCTATCGGATCGCCCGGATATTCGCGGGAAAAAGCGGCAAGGCAAAGCGAAACGCCGAACTGCTCGGCCTTATGGTGAACGACCCCAATGTGCCTGCGCAGGAGCTGTCCAAAATTACGGCAAGGACGCTGGTGATCGTCGGCACAAAGGACATGGTCAAAGAGAAGCATACGCGGCTGATTGCAAAAAGTCTTTCAAACGCTGAACTTGCGTTTATCCATGGGGATCACTTTATCGCCGCCAAAAAGCCGGAGGAATTTAACCGGATAATACTGGATTTTTTAGAGAAGTAGCACATTGAAGAAATAAGAGGGAAACAATACTGTATGTTTGAAAAAACCGAAGTAAAAGAGATCAACCGCGCCGTCCTGGTGGGCCTCAACGCCCCCTGCCTCAGCCGGGAGGAGAACGCCACGGAGGAGTCCCTGGAGGAGCTGGCCGCCCTGCTGGACACGGCGGGGGGCACCTGCCTGGGCACGGTGCTGCAAAACAAATCCGCCCCGGACCCCCGCACCTTCATCGGCGAGGGCAAGGCGGCGGAGGTCAAGGAGCTGGTCCAGCGCCTGGGGGCGGACATCGTCGTCTTCGACAACCCCCTGTCGCCCTCCCAGCAGCGGGTGCTCACCGAGGAGCTGGGGGTGACGGTGATGGACCGCTCCGCCCTCATCCTGGACATCTTCGCCAAGCGGGCCCGCACCAGCGAGGGCCGTTTGCAGGTGGCCCTGGCCCAGTACAAATACCTGCTCCCCCGGCTGACGGGTATGTGGAAGCACCTGGAGCGTCAGGAGGGGGCCATCGGCACCCGGGGCCCCGGCGAGACCCAGATGGAGACCGACCGGCGCATCATCCACCGGAAGATCGACAAGCTGGAGGAGGAGCTGCGGGACGTGCGCCGGGTGCGGGCCACCCAGCGGGAGCGGCGGGAGAAAAACGAGGTCCCCGTGGTGGCCATCGTGGGCTACACCAATGCGGGCAAATCCACCCTGCTCAATGCTCTCACCGGGTCGGACATCCCGGCCAATAACCGCCTGTTCGACACCCTGGACACCACCACCCGGATGCTGGAGATCTCCGACACCTGCACGGTGCTGATCTCCGACACCGTGGGCTTCATCTCCAAGCTGCCCCATCAGCTGGTGGACGCTTTCAAGGCCACTCTGGAGGAGCTCACCTTTGCCGACCTGCTCCTTCACGTCATCGACGCCTCCGACCCCAACTGGCGGGAACAGGGACTGGTGGTGGACCGGCTCATTCAGGAGCTGGGGGCCGGGTCTACCCCCCGGCTGGAGGTGTTCAACAAGTGCGACAAATTCGCGGGGGACATCCTGCCCCACGGGGAGGATATGGTGTCCATCTCGGCCAAAACCGGGGCGGGTCTGGACGGCCTGCTGTCCGCCATCGGGAAGCGGCTGGACGCCGGGGTGCGCCGGGTGGAGCTGCGGCTGCCCTATGACAGGGGCGGCATTTTGGACCAGCTTTACCGGGAGGCCAAGGTGGAGAAGGTGGAGTACGGCGAGACCATTGAAGTCACCGCCCTGTGCGCGCCCAAAACGCTGGGGCGGCTGAGGGAGTACCTGGCGGAGCGCTGAGGAGGGGCGCGGCATGACGGGGTGTTCCGTCCGCACGCTGGTATAACCGTCTGCGGAGGCCAAAAGAAACGGGTGCCACCGCCGGAGGGATCCGGCGGTGACACCCGTTTTTTGAGGTCCTTCTCCGGTGCTTTGCTTGACTCACCGGCGGTCCGGCGGCTTCCATACGGGCGCAGGAGCGTCAGCTCACCTGCGGGATCACAGCGGTAAAGGTGATTACTCCGTCCGCATAACGGTTGGAAATGCGGCCCTTGTGCCGGGTGACAATGGCTTTTGCGGTGGAAAGCCCGATTCCATAGCCTCCGGTGGAGCGGGCGCGGGAGGAATCCGCCCGGTAGAAGCGGTCAAAGTACCGGGGGAGCTGGGCCGCGTCTATTCCGGCGCAGGGATTGGATACGGAAATACAGACGCTTCGTCCCCGCTGGGACACACAGAGCCGGATGACGCCCTGCGGGTCGCAGTACTTGACCGCGTTGTCCAGCAGAATGGAGAACAGGCGGAAGAAATTGTCCTGGACGCCCTTCAGGACGATCCTATCCGCGATCTCCGCTGTCAGCGATTTGCCGTCCGCTTCGGCCAGCGGCTGAAACGCGTCCGCATTGGCCTGGGCGACCTCGCTGACGGAAAAACAGGCCGCCGCGTCCTCCTTGATGGTCTCCTCGGTGCGGGCCAATTCCACCAGGTTTTTTGTGAGCTTATCCAGGCGGACAATCTGTGAGCGGGCGCTCTCCAGCCATCTGTCGTTTCCGTAGGCATCCTCCAGCAGCCCGATGTCCGCCGATAAAATCGCCAGCGGCGTTTTCAGCTCGTGGGAGGCGTCGGTGATGAACTGCCGCTGCCGCTCCAGATTGTCGGCAAAGGGCCGGATGGCCCGCTTGGACAAAAAGAGCAGCAAAATGAAAACAATCAGAACGCAGCTCAAAAATATGGCGGCCGTGATGCGCATCAGATTGATGGCCGACTGAAGCTGGAGAAAACAATCCAAAACGATGATTGTGGTTCCTCCGCCCTCATCCGGGAACACGCCGAAACGGTAGTGGTCCACATAGCCCCGCGCCGCCCGGGTATCAAGGATACGGCCGACGGCGTCCTCCGCAGACCGCCGGTCCAACGCGGCGATATGATTCAGATTGATGGCTTTGATCTCCTTTTGCGCGGTGAGTTCCACAATAAAATACCGCGTTTCAAAGGGGGTCTCCGGGGTGATTTGGAAGCCGAAGTTCGAGGGATCGGAGGGGGGGCCGGGCGGATGAAAGGTGCCGCTGTTCTGGCGCAGCAGAAAAATCACGTGATCCACTTGATTGGTGGTAATATAGTGATTCCCAATGCCGATGGCCAGGCAGAAAATGGCCATTGTCCCCACCAGAGACGCCATGGCGATTAGGATAAATTTCCGGCGCAGCGAGCGGATCATACCGTCTCCTCCAGCAGATAACCCTGGCCACGGCGGGCGGCAATGCGGACGTTGGCCCCTACCGCCTCCAGCTTCCGGCGCAGATAGGAGATATAGGCCCAGACCACGTTGATCTCCGCCTCGCTGTCATAGCCCCAGATATGCTCCATGAACCGTTCCGTGGAGATCAGCCGGCCCTCCTGCCGCATAAGCAGCTCCAGCATCTGGAACTCCCGGTTGCCCAGCCGGACGCAGGCGGAGCCGCACCTCAGTTCAAAGGTGGAGCAGTCCAGGGTCACATTGCCGGCGGTCAGGGCCGTGGGCGTGTACTCGCCGCCCCTGCGGGTCAGGGCCCGGACCCTGGCGGTAAATTCCCGGTTGTCGAAGGGCTTGGGCAGGTAGTCGTCCGCTCCGCTGTCCAGCCCCGCGACACGGTCCTCCACCTGGCTTTTCGCCGTGAGCAGCAGTACCGGCGTGGCGGCATTTTGGGCCCGCAGAGCCTGCAAAGCCTGGATGCCGTCCAGCTTGGGCATCATAATATCTAAGACAATGCAGTCGTAATTGCCCGCAAGCCCATAGTCCAGCGCGTCCTGTCCGTTGTGGACCACATCCACGGAATAATGCTCCCGCTTGAGCAGGGCCTCCAGCGCCATGGTCATCTCCGGCTCGTCGTCGGCCACTAAAATCCGCACGATACATCCCTCCTGTATGGTGAAAACCGGGCTGTCCTCTACTGTACGGATACCGGCGGAAAAAATCAAGAGCAAAATCATGAATTCTTTTAAACTTGCTTTTAAGTTCACCCTTTATAATTGCTTTATTCGATTTTGAAAGGGGGGGGACGTAACCAACATGGATTTTCGGCACGAGTGGAAACATGAGATATCATATCTGGATATGCTGGCGCTCCGGCAGCGCCTGCGGGCCGTGGCTCAGACGGACCGGCACGCGGCGGGCGGGAGATATCTGGTTCGCAGTTTATACTTCGACACGCCCGAGGATAAGGCGCTGCGGGAAAAGCTGGACGGCGTCAGCCACCGGGAAAAATTCCGCATCCGCTACTATAACGGCGACACCTCGGTGATACATCTGGAGAAAAAGAGCAAGCTGGGGGGACTGGGGAACAAGCAGAGCGCCATGCTCTCCGTAACGGAGGCATCCGCAATTCTGCAAGGTGATCTGGCCTGGATGCCGGACAGTGAAAGGCCGCTGGTGCGGGAGCTGTACGGCAAAATGCGCACGCAGCGCCTCCGCCCCAAGACCATTGTGGACTATACCCGGGAACCCTATGTCTACCCGGCGGGCAATGTCCGGGTCACGCTGGACTACGATATCCGAACCGGCCTGCGCTGTCCGGATTTTTTGAGCCCAGGGATTACAATTCCCGCGGGAGACGCGCCTATCATTCTGGAGGTCAAATGGGACGCATTTCTCCCGTCGGTCATCCGTGACGCGATTCAGCTGGAGGGGCGGCACACCTCCTCATTCTCCAAATACGCCCAATGCCGGATCTACGGCTGAATGAACTATTGGTTTTTCCCGCCCGGCGGGCGGGAAAAGCCGGAAAACAGCCGGATCTGCGGCAAAAGAAAAAGGAGTTCTTTCCATGACATTTAACGATATTTTCAAATCCAGCTTTCTGGAAAACGTCACCAGCGTCAGCATTCTCGACATGGTTCTGGCCTTGGCGCTGGCCTTTGGCATCGGCCTGTTTATGTTCTTCGTCTACAAAAAAACCTACCAGGGGGTCATGTATTCCTCCAGCTTCGGGGTCACGCTGATCGCCCTGACCATGATTACCACGGTGGTCATTCTGGCGGTCACAAGCAATGTGGTGCTGTCCTTGGGCATGGTGGGCGCGCTGTCCATCGTCCGCTTCCGCACCGCCATCAAGGAGCCGCTGGACATCGCCTTTTTGTTCTGGGCCATTGCTGAGGGCATCGTGCTGGCGGCGGGAATGATCCCGCTGGCCATCATCGGCGGGGTGGTTATCGGTTTGATTTTACTGGTTTTTGTCAACAAAAAGAGCAGCTATAACCCCTACATTGTGGTGCTTCAGTGTGACGGACACGAATCGGAGCGGCGGGCGGCTCAGTACCTGGACACCCAGACAAGACGCTGTGTGGTCAAGAGCAAGTCCGCTCAGAAGGGGGCCGTCGAGCTGAATCTGGAGATCCGCCTGAAGGACGGCAATACGGACTTTATCAACACGCTGTCCGAGATGGAGGGGGTCCGCAGCGCGGTGCTGGTGAGCTACAACGGCGACTACATGGGCTGAGGAGGGACCGCCATGTCAACGCACAAATATATGGACCGCGTCTGCGTTGCCGCCGCCGTGCTCTCCCTGCTTCTGACGCTGCTGTTTATGAATGGCCGGGCCCTGAACCTCCAGCCGGCCGGCAAGGTCATGGGGTATGAAAATCGGCTGTTTGATGCCTCCCGCGTCCATACCGTCGAAATCGTCATGGACGATTGGGACGGCTTTCTTTCGACCTGCCAAAGCGAGGAATACAGCTCTTGCAATGTGGTCATTGACGGCGAGAGCTATAAAAACGTTGGAATCCGCGGAAAGGGAAACACTTCCCTCAGCTCGGTCGCCGCCATGGGGAGCAGCCGTTACAGCTTCAAGATCGAGTTTGACAAGTATGACAGCGCCAAGAGCTATCACGGGCTTGATAAAATCAGCTTGAACAATCTGATTCAGGACAACACCATGATGAAGGATTACCTGACCTATCAGATGATGAACGCGTTCGGCGTCCCCAGCTCCCTGAGCAGCTTTGTTTATATTACGGTTAATGGCGAGGATTGGGGACTGTACCTGGCGGTGGAAGGGGTGGAGGAGGCCTTTTTGCAGCGCAACTATGGCAATGATTACGGCGAACTCTATAAACCGGACAGCATGAGCTTTGGCGGCGGCCGGGGCAACGGCCGGGATTTTGACATGAACGATTTGGCAGACAAGTTCAGCGGGAAGGACGAAGACAGTTCAGCGCAGCCCGGTCAAAGACCGGACTTCGGCGGCTTCAGCCCGCCGTCCATGCCTGGCGGCAATATGCCGGAAAATCCTCCCGCTGAGCAGGATACCGAGCGGCAGCCGTCGGACACCCCCCCTGGGGAAATGGACTCTGGCGGTTTTGATCCGGCGTCCATGTTTGGCGGCGGTGGTTTTAGTTTTGGAGGGACATCCGATGTAAAGCTGCAATACATTGACGATGACCCGGACAGCTACTCCAATATCTTCGGCAGCGCAAAAACCGGCGTTTCCATGGCGGATGAGACGCGGCTGATCGACTCCCTGCGCTCCCTGTCCGGCTATGAAGATTTGGAGAATGTTTTGGATATAGAAGCGGTGCTTCGCTATTTTATCGTTCACAATTTTGTGGTCAACGGGGACAGCTACACCGGCAACATGATCCACAACTACTATCTGTATGAGGAAAACGGCAGGCTGTCCATGATCCCCTGGGACTACAACCTGGCGTTTGGAACATTCCAGGCAGGTTCGGCGGTTTCTGCGGTCAACGACGCCGTTGACGATGTCCTCTCCGACCGCCCCATGCAGGCGTGGATCTTCTCCGATGAGGCCTATACGCGGCAATATCACCAGCTGTACGCGGAATTTTTGAACACGGTGGATGCGGACCGGATCATCAACGACGGGTATGCGCTGATTGCGGACTATGTGGAGAAGGACCCCACCAAATTCTGCACCTATGAGGAATTTGAAACCGGCGTCCAAGCGCTGCGTTCCTTCTGCGCACTGCGGAAGGAGAGCGTTCAGGGCCAGCTGGCGGGCACAGTTCCCGCGACCAGCGAACAGCAGAACGCACAAAGCGGCGCCCTGATTTCCGCGGACGGTCTGAACCTGTCCGATATGGGAACCATGGGCGGCGGTATGGGCGGCCCCGGTGGATTTGACGGCATGGACGGCCAGGCGTTCCCCCCTGCGCAGGATGAGGCCGCTGGTTTGCTCGATGAGACAAACAGCGCCCCATTGGGGCCGGACGGGCAGGGGGCGGGGGGAAAGCCCCCCGCTCAGGAGCAGAGCGGCAATTGGGACTTTTCGCCGCCCGGCGGCGGTTTTACCCCGCCTGATGGGCAGACATCGCCCGGGTCTCAGCCGTCCGCCGTTATACTGCTCGGATTATCCGCGGCCGTATTGCTCATAGGTCTTTTGATTGCGGTCAAATACAAACAGTGAAGAGATACCGAAGCAATTTGAATCCGTTTCATACCGTGTCCCATCAGGCGCGGTGTGAAAAATGAGAGCGGACAGACGGGCCCCGGCTTAGCCGGTGCCCGTCTGTCCGCTTTGCGGGTTTTATCAGACTGCCTTAATACATCCCCATGTCGGGGTTGGGCGCGGGAGCCGGAGCGGGAGGCTCGGGCTTGTCGGCCACCAGGGATTCGGTGGTGAGCAGCACGGCGGCGATGGAGGCGGCGTTCTCCAGGGCGGAGCGAGTCACCTTGGTGGGATCCACGATGCCGGCGGAGATCATGTCGCAGTACTCCTCCTTGTAGGCGTCGAAGCCGTAGCCGGTCTTGCCCGCGGACTTGACGCGCTCCAGCACCACGGAGCCGTCGATGCCGGCGTTGGCGGCGATCTGCTTCATGGGCTCAGCCAGGGCCTTGGCCACGATGTTGGCGCCGGTCTTCTCGTCGCCCTCCAGGGTGTTCACCAGGGCCTCCACGGCGGGGACGGCGTCCACATAGGCGGCGCCGCCGCCGGCCACGATGCCCTCTTCCACAGCGGCGCGGGTGGCGTTCAGGGCGTCCTCGATGCGCAGCTTCTTCTCCTTCATCTCGGCCTCGGTGGCGGCGCCGACGCGGATGATGGCCACGCCGCCGGCCAGCTTGGCCAGGCGCTCCTGGAGCTTCTCCTTGTCGTAGTCGGAGGTGGTGGTCTCGATGGCCTTGCGGATCTGGCCCACCCGGGCGGAGATGGCGTCGGAGGAGCCCTCGCCGTCCACGATGATGGTGTTCTCCTTCTGGACCTTCACCTGGCGGGCACGGCCCAGCATGTCCATGGTGGCCTCCTTGACCTCCATGCCCAGATCGGAGGAGATGACCTGGCCGCCGGTGAGGATGGCGATATCCTCCAGCATCTCCTTGCGCCGGTCGCCGAAGCCGGGAGCCTTGATACAGCACACGTTCAGGGTGCCCCGCAGCTTGTTCACCAGCAGGGTGGACAGGGCGTCGCCCTCCACGTCCTCGGCCACGATCAGCAGGCGGCGGCCGGACTGGGCCACCTGCTCCAGGATGGGCAGCAGGTCCTGGATGGAGGAGATCTTCTTATCGGTGAGCAGGATGAGGGCGTCGTCCAGCACGGCCTCCATCTTCTCGGTGTCTGTGACCATATAGGGGGTGATGTAGCCCCGGTCCAGCTGCATGCCCTCCACGACCTCGGAATAGGTCTCGGCGGTCTTGGACTCCTCCACGGTGATGACGCCGTCGTGGGAGACCTTCTCCATGGCCTCGGCGATGAGGGTGCCGATGGCCTCGTCGGAGGAGGAGATGGCGCCCACCCGGGCGATGTCGGAGGTGCCGGACACCGGCTTGGAGTGGCCCTTGATGGCCTCGATGGCGGCGTCGGTGGCCTTGGAGATGCCCTTCTTCATCACCATGGGGTTGGCCCCGGCGGCCAGGTTCTTCAGGCCCTCCCGGATGATGGCCTGGGCCAGCAGGGTGGCGGTGGTGGTGCCGTCGCCGGCCACGTCGTTGGTCTTGGTGGAGACCTCCTTCACGATCTGGGCGCCCATGTTCTCAAAGGGGTCGGCCAGCTCGATCTCCTTGGCGATGGTCACGCCGTCGTTGGTGATGAGGGGGGTGCCAAACTTCTTGTCCAGCACCACGTTGCGGCCCTTGGGGCCCATGGTGATCTTGACAGTGTCGGCCAGCTGATTGACGCCCCGCTCCAGGGCGTGGCGGGCCTCCTCGCCATAGCAGATGATCTTAGACATATCGCATTACCTCCAAAAAATGATCATGATCGAATTGGTGCCCGCCGCGCCGTAGGGGCGGATATGATCCGCCCGCCGTGCCGCGCGCCGGGAGTTCGGGCGGATGGTATCCGCCCCTACACATTTTTACTCCACAACCGCCAGGATGTCGTTCTGACGGACGATGGTGTACTCCTCGCCGTCCTCCCCGCGAAACTCCGTTTCGCGGGGGCCCCTTTGGGATTTTGTATGCGGCTGCCGGAAGTAAATTCTGTCAGCCTCCGGCGCTGGCGCGCCGCCCCATCTCACGATGGGGCCCCAGGCAGACGGCTCCTGGCCTGCGGGCCTTTGAATGTCACTCGACGATGGCCAGGATGTCGTTCTGACGGACGATGGTGTACTCCTCGCCGTCCACCTTGACCTCGGTGCCGGAATACTTGCTGGTGAGCACCTTGTCGCCCACCTTCACGGTCATGACGACTTCCTTACCGTCCACCGTGCCGCCGGGGCCCACGGCCACCACCTCGGCCATCTCGGGCTTCTCCTTGGCGTTGGCGGTGAGAATGATGCCGCCCTTGGTCTTTTCCTCGGCCTCCAGGGCCTTGAGGATGACGCGGTCAGACAGGGGTTTGAGATTCATTGTTGGTTCCTCCTTAAATTAAAGTGCGGAGCCGTCCTGAGCAGCAGCCTTAAGGCCGCCTCACGAACAGGCGTAGCATGTGTACTGTCGGTGGTTAGCACTCGATAAGTTTGAGTGCTAACCACGAGTATGATAATACCCCCTCTGCCGGAAAAAATCAACCCCCTATTTCAAAAAAATTGGCATTTGGGCCAAAAATTCACTCTCCGTTCACAATCCAACCGGGCGACTGCTAATTTCTGACGGCTTTCGCCACCCTGTCCGGTAAATCTATACAAAAGGCCCGCCGGTCTCCCGGCGGGCCTTCGTCTATTTTTCCTCCAGCAGCTTGGTCAGCTCAGCCATAAACGTGTTGAGGTCCTTGAACTGACGGTAGACGGAGGCAAAGCGCACATAGGAGACCTCGTCCACGTTTTTGAGCCGCTCCATCACCAGCTCGCCGATCTCCGTGCTGGGAATCTCCCGTTCCATTTCGTTTTGCAGGGACTGCTCGATCTCATTGGCGATCCCCTCCAGGGTGGAGATGGATACCGACCGCTTCTCGCAGGCCTTGAGCATGCTGCCCAGCAGCTTGTTCTTGTCAAAGGACTGACGGCTGCCGTCCCGCTTGATGACCATCAGGGGCAGGCTCTCCATAATCTCATAGGTGGTGAAGCGCTTGCGGCAGGACAGGCATTCCCGGCGGCGGCGGATGCTGCTCCCCTCGTCGGCGGGGCGGGAGTCCACCACTTTGCTTTCCGGGTGGGCACAGTACGGGCATTTCACGGCGGAATCATTCCTTTCCAGATGAAAATCGACACCTTTATTATAACATGGCCCGCTATAAAAGGGTACACCTTTTTAAAAATTTTTTTCAGGCCGCATAACCTGCGGAAATGGTGGCATACTGTCCTGCGTGAGGTGATAATCATGGATAACCGCAATTTCAACAACTCTGAAAACAAGAACCAGCAGAACAGCCAGAACAAGAACAATCAGAACGGCCAGAATAAGAATCAGCAGAACAGCCAGAACAAGAAGGACTCCAACAACACTGAGAACCGGAACAACAGCCGGGGCTACTGAGTTGGGCGGAAGCTGAAGGGCGGCGCGCCCTCAGCCTTTCCCTCAGGAGGACGCCATGAAGAAAAAAAAGCCTGACGACCGGGAGCGGGCGGCCCGGGACCCCCAGTACCGCCCCCCTCCCTACGAGGACCTGTCCGATCTGGTCGCGGGGCGGCAGCAGGCGGGGCCCCAGTCCACACCCCCAAGAGAGGGAACCGAACTGGACCGGTGGCAGGACCTGGACCTGTTCCACTCCCCTGAGCTGTAGCGCCGGCCCTCACCCATTTTGCCGGCCGGCGCGGCAAAACAGCGGCGCATGGAGAATACTCCATGCGCCGCCTGTTTTTTTGTGGAGATTCTTTCTCAGCGGATTTTCCGGGCCTCCAGGTAGAACCGCTTGTCATGGGCCTCCCCCATGGAGAAGGTTTTGCGGGGGAGGATGCCGTCGTGGATGACGGTGGGAAACAGGGCCGCCTTGTCCATAGGGGGCAGGAGGAAGGCGATGTTTCCGGGACGGGCGGCAAATTCCCGGGCCACCTCCTCGCCGTGGATGTAGTCCACCCGCCCCTCATGGCCCATGAGGTAGCCGTCCAGAAATTCCTGGAGGATGCCCACAGGCAGGCGGCCGGGGGCGGGCACTGTAATCACGCCCTCCCGCCCGGCGCAAAGATAGCGCAGGGGAAGGCCGCCGTCTCCCGCCCGGCTGCCCCGGCGGGCCCCCGGATAGGCCCGCACCAGCGCGTCCAGCAGGGCCTCCGGGTCGGTGTGGAACACCACCCGGTGGATGGGCTCAAACTCCAGGCTGGTGTCGTGGAGGTTGACCAGCTCGCACAGGGCATACCTGGCGGGGAGGCCGTCCCACTTTTCCGGGGGCATCAGCCGCTTCAGCCGCTCATAGCACTCCTTGGCGGTGGCCAGGGAGTGGTTGCCGTCCCCCACGGCGAAGAGCATGACGGCCCCCTCCTCCGCGGCGTATCTGGCGCGGAAGGCGGCGGGGTCCGCCAAGCCGGACAGGGCCTGCCGCACCTGCTCCAGCTGGTCTTCGTTCAGCAGCCAGCCCTTCACATGCCCGCCCTGCTCCATCAGATCGAAGTCGTAGAGCAGCTCCATCCGGTCTGTCTGAGCCGCCAGGGGCTCGATGACCGTGCGGCCCGGGTCGTCGGCCAGCAGCATGGCGTGGGGCAGCTCGATGGGGGCGTTTTTGCGCACGGCGATGCGGGGCGGAATGCGGGTCATGACCACCCCCTCGGTGGCCCGGATGAGGGCGTCGGAGCCCGGCTCGTAGTCGTAGGCGGTCAGGTCCGCCATGCCCACCAGCCCCCGGCGGGTCCTGCCGCTCCAAAGCGTGCGCTCCACGTAGACCATGGCTCCGGGCAGGGTTTTAAAGCGGCCCTCCCGGAGATAGGCGGCCATGGTGGCGTTGATGTCGGTGATGTCCATCTCCATCTGGGGACCGTCCAGGCTGCTCTCCGGCAGGATGAGCCGCAGGGCGGAGGGGGACCGGCCCACCCGCCGCTCCACCCGCTCCCAGTACTCGGGCTGGGAGGTGTACTGGTCGCAGGCCACCACGGCCCACTTGTCGTAGTCGCAGTCACGGGGGAGGAGGATATCGGCGGGTTTGAAGGGGAGGCGGTCGAAATCAGCGCTCATGGTGAAAACCTCTTTTCCTGGAAAATACGCGTTATAATGCGGCCTTGATGGCGGCCAGCAGGTCTCCGAACTCCTCAAAGGCGGGGATGTCCGGGTAGTCCGCCTTGATCTGGGGGGTGGACTTGAACAGGAAGCCCGCCTTGCCCGCCTGGATCATGGCCAGATCGTTGAAGCTGTCCCCGGCGGCGATGGTGTCGAAGCCGCAGGACTGGAGGGCTTTCACGGTGGTGAGCTTGGACTTCTCACAGCGCATCCGGTAGCCGGTGATCTCACCGCTGTCCGCCGCCTCCAGAGTATTGCAGAACAGGGTGGGCCAGTTCAGCTTGGCCATGAGGGGCTTGGCGAACTGTTCGAAGGTGTCGGAGAGAATCACCACCTGGGTGAGGGTGCGCAGCTCGTCCAGAAACTCCTTCGCGCCGGGGAGGGGGTCGATTTTGGCGATGGTGTCCTGAATCTCTTTGAGGCCCAGGCCATGCTCTTTCAAAATGCCAAGCCGCCAGGTCATGAGCTTGTCATAGTCCGGCTCGTCCCGGGTGGTGCGGCGCAGCTCGGGGATGCCGCTGGCCTGGGCAAAGGCGATCCAGATCTCGGGGACCAGCACGCCCTCCATATCCAAACAGACGATGTTCATTTGATATCTTCCTTTCAGCGTATGTGTAGGGGCGGATATGAACCGCCCGGGATTCCATACGGTTTGCCGGACCGGGGCGGGCGGATGGTATCCGCCCCTACAGGGTCTTCAAAAACCGCTCCAGCCGTTTCAGCGCCTCGTCCAGATCGTGCATGGAGGCGGCGTAGGTGGCCCGGACGTAGCCCTCTCCCCCGGGGCCGAAGGCGGAGCCGGGGATCACCGCCACCTTCTGCTCCGCCAGGAAGCGGTCGGCGAACTGCTCGCTGGTGAGCCCCGTGGATTTGACGCACGGGAAGGTGTAAAACGCCCCCCGGGGCTCAAAGCAGTCCAGCCCCAGCTTGCGGAAGCCGTCCACCAAAAACCGGCGGCGACCGTCGTACTCCTCCCGCATGGCCTCGATGTCGGCATCCCCGTGCTCCATGGCCTCGATGGCGGCGTACTGACTGGTGGTGGGGGCGGACATGATGCCGTATTGGTGGAGCTTGGTCATGGCGGCGACAACCGGCTTGGGGCCGCACACGTAGCCCAGCCGCCAGCCCGTCATGGCGTGGGACTTGGAGAAGCCGTTGATCACCACGGTGCGCTCGTACATGTCGGGGAGGCTGGCCATGGACACGTGACGCCCGCCGTAGGTCAGCTCGGCGTAGATTTCGTCGGAGATCACCATGATGTCCGTGCCCCGCAGCACGTCCGCCAAAGCCTCCAGATCGGCCCGGCCCATGACGCCGCCGGTGGGGTTGCAGGGGAAGGGCAGCACCACCGCCTTGGTTTTCGGGGTGATGGCGGCGCGCAGCTCCTCGGCGGTGAGGCGGAACTCGTGCTCCGCGCGGGTCTCCACCAGTACGGGGACGGCGTGGGCCATGGACACCAGGGGCCCGTAGCACACGAAGGAGGGGGTGGGGATAATCACCTCGTCCCCCGACTCCAGCAGCGTCCGAAAGGTGAGGTCCAGCCCCTCGCTGCCCCCCACCGTCACCAGGATCTGGCCGACGGGGGCGTAGCTCAGATCAAACCGCCGCTTCAGGTACCGGGAGATGGCGGAGCGCAGGTCGGACAGGCCGGCGTTGGGGGTGTACTTGGTGAAGCCCTTCTCCAGGGAGAAGATGCCCGCGTCCCGGATGTGCCAGGGGGTCTGGAAATCCGGCTCGCCAATCCCTAAGGAGATGCCCCCCTCCATGCCCTGGAGCAGGTCGAAGTATTTTCGGATGCCGGAGGGTTGGATATCCTGCACCCGCCGGCACATGATTCTGCTGTAGTCCATTATTCAAACACGAACCTTTCCTCCTGAACCTCCTGCACGGGGAAGATCAGGTGTTTTTCCTTGTACTTCTTTAAAATGAAGTGGGTGGCGGTGCCGGTGACGCCCTCGATGGGGGCCAGCTTTTCCCCCACGAACTGGGCCACCTCCTTCAGGGTGCGGCCGGAGATGGTGACGGTCATGTCATACGCGCCCCCGGACATGAGGTAGAGGGACTCCACCTCGTCGTACTGGTAGATCCGCTGGGCCACCCGGTCGAAGCCCTCCCCCCGCTGGGGGGTGACGCTGACCTCGATGAGGGCGGTCACAGACTCATGCTGGGCGCGGTCCCAGTCCACAATGGTCTTGTAGCCCAGGATAATATGGTCCTTCTCATATTGTGCCACCGCCGCCGACACCTCGTCCTCGGCCATACCCGTCATGGCGGCCAGCTGGGCGTGGGTCAGGGTGGAGTCGTCCTCCAGAAGCTGGAGCAGGTTTTTCATAAATAAGTCCCTCCCGTTGTGAATCGTGGGTTCTTTCACCATATTTTACTATTATACACGCTGTGGGATGGAATAGCAATCCCTATTTCCCGCGGGCCCTTCCGCCCCGGCCCCGCCGGGAAGGGGCGGGCGGCATATTTTACATTTTCCTCAAATGGTAAAATTTCTGGGCCCAGGTTTTGGAGCAAAACAGAGATTTGGCTCTGCCTATTTACAGTTTGTTCATAAAATATCCTGGATTTGTTCACACACTCCCGGCAGTCCCGGCTATAATGTGCCTACCGTGAGGGAACGGTCTCACGGAAAATCTCAGATGGAAGGGACGTGAAAAAACATGTATATGCTCAATTACAAAAACACTTACCGGCGCAGAGCCTCTCTGGCGCAGCGCGTGGCCGCCTTCTTCGGCACCCTGCTTAACGCCGCACAGTAAACCGACCCGTCAGATGCGCGAAGCCGCATTTGACGGGTCGGCGGCATTTTAGGCCGGCGCTGGTTTTATTTGATACGATCCGGGCAGGCCAGCGGCCGCGCCCGGTCCGCCGTGATATATCCGCCCCGTACGGGGAAGGGCTGTCCCGCCGCCGCCCCCGGCGCCACCCGTCCGCCGGTGAGCTCGACCCTGCGGGCTCCGTCCCGGTAGACGCACTCATAGCCGTAAAAGGCCCGGAGAATCAGGTCGGCCCGGGCCGCGTCCATGTCCGGGGTCACGGTCCAGTCCGCCTCGGAGGGCACAGGCCAGTATTCCCCCTCCCCCTGAGGTTGGGCGTTGGCCAGCACCTGGGGCAGGCTGCGCACCAGCGTCCGGACCATGGCCGGAATCTTTTCATATACCTTCTCCATATAGGTTTGGTGGTCCTCCCGCCCGTCCAGCGGGAACCGCTCCCGGAGCAGGATGTCCCCCGTGTCGAAGTCCGCCGCCATTTTGTGGGCGGTGACGCCGCCGTAGGCGGCCCGCTCCAGAATGAGACGGGGCATGGGCCAGGACCCCCGGCCCACGGGCAGCGGGGTTGGGTGGAAGTTCACCATAGGAAAGACCTCCGTGACGGGGGCCCGGTAGTAGTACCCCGCGCACACCAGCAGCTCGCAGCCCTGGGCGGCCAGCGCCTCCAAATCGGCCGCGCTGATCCGGTTCAAGGTGCGGGGGATGCCCCGCTCCTCCGCCGTCCGGAGGACGGCGGTGTTGAACTCCGTCACGTTGTCCACCGGGCAGCTGAACAGCTTCAATATCTCACAGCCCTCGGCCAGCAGCGCGTCCAGCACCGGCTTCAGCAGGTCGATGCCTAAATAAGCGGTTTTCATTTGATTGCGCCCCCATTTCGCGGGAAATTATTTGCCTGTATTTTACCACGGCGGGGGCCCAAAAGCTACCAAAAAATAACGGCCCCATTTTCCGATAAATTTCCCCCAAAATGATTGACAAGAGGGGGGCAAACCGCTATAATGCAGCTTGCTATCCGTGAAAACCTGAGAAGCGCGAGCGTAGACACGCCGCCTCGGATGGACCGAAGCGAGGGCGAGCGATGGGGCCGCAAGGCCCCAGAGACCAGCCCGAGTCGGAGGGAAGCCGAGGTGAAAGCGTGTCCAACGCGAGCGTGACAGCGAGCGTACATCGCCTCTCAGGGAATACAAAGAGGGAGCTGACAAAACACTCATCATTTAGAAATGGGGGAGGATACATGTCCAAGGAGCTGATCCGCCTGCGGGACTGCGTCATGTCCTACGGCGACGAGGTCGTGCTCGACCACATCAATCTGTACATCAACGATAGGGAATTCCTCACGCTGCTGGGCCCCAGCGGGTGCGGCAAGACAACCACGCTTCGAATTATTGGCGGGTTTCTGTCGCCCACCGCCGGGGACGTTTTGTTTGACGGCGTGAGGATCAACGATGTCCCTCCCCACCAGCGGGCGGTGAACACCGTGTTCCAGCGCTACGCCCTGTTCCCGCACCTCAACGTCTTTGAGAACGTGGCCTTCGGCCTGCGCATCCCCAAGACGGACCAGTCTGGCCGGAAGGTAAGAATTCCGGAACAGGAGATCCACCGGCGGGTGATGGAGATGCTGGAGGTGGTCAACCTGAAGGGCTTTGAGAAGCGCCCGGTGTCCGCCCTGTCCGGGGGGCAGCAGCAGCGGGTGGCCATCGCCCGGGCCCTGGTGAACCGGCCCAAGGTGCTGCTGCTGGACGAGCCCCTGGGGGCGCTGGACATGCGCCTGCGCAAAGATATGCAGAACGAGCTGAAGCGGATTCAGCAGGAGATGGAGATCACCTTCATCTATGTGACTCACGACCAGGAGGAGGCGCTGGCCATGTCCGACACCGTGGTGGTGATGGACGGCGGGCGCATCCAGCAGATCGGCACACCCGAGGACATCTATAACGAGCCGAAAAACGCCTTCGTGGCGGACTTCATCGGCGAGTCCAACATCATCGACGGCGTTATGCGCTCCGACGGGGTGGTGGAGATCTTCAACCGGAAGTTCCAGTGCCTGGACAAGGGCTTCGCCAAGGACGAGCCGGTGGACGTGGTCATCCGCCCCGAGGACGTGGACATCGTGGACGAGGCCGCCGGGCAGCTCCGGGGCACCGTCACCTCCGTCACCTTCAAGGGGGTCCATTACGACACCATCGTGGACTTCTACGGCTTCAAATGGCTCATTCAGACCACCGACTTCTGCCCGGTGGACAGCCGCATCGGCATCAAGATCGACCCGGACGGCATCCACGTCATGAAGAAGAGCCAGTACTCCGGCATGTTCGGGGACTACTCCTCCTACTCCGAGGAGTATGAGGAGCTGGACGTGGTGGAGGACGAGGAGGCAGAGGAGGAAGACGGCTATGCGGACTAAGCGCGGCTGGTTTGCCTTTCCCTATGTGATCTGGATGGCCCTGTTCGTGGTCATCCCCATCCTCATCATGGCGGTGTACGCCTTCACCGTGGCGGACCCTGACACCAACCTCACCTATGCCTCGGCGGAGAATTTCACCCGGATGGGCGCGTACCTCTCGGTGTTTCTGCGCTCCTTCTGGCTGGCCCTGGTGGCCACGCTGGTATGCCTGCTCATCGGCTATCCCGTGTCCTACTGGATGGCCAAGGAGGGCCCCCAGTTTCAGCGCCTGGCCATGGCACTGGTCATGCTGCCCATGTGGATCAACTTCCTGCTGCGCACCTACTCCTGGATGTCCATTCTGGAGAACAACGGCCTGCTGAACCAGCTCTTCCGGGCCGTCGGCCTGCTGGACCTGCTGGGGGTGGACCACATCCGGATGATCGGCACCCCCGGCGCGGTGGTGCTGGGCATGGTGTATAACTACCTGCCCTTCATGATCCTGCCCATCTATTCCGTCATCGTCAAGCTGGACGGCTCCCTGGTGGAGGCCGCCCGGGACCTGGGGGCCAACTCCTCCGCCGTGTTCCGCAAGGTGATCTTTCCCCTGTCCCTGCCGGGCATTCTGTCCGGGGTGACCATGGTGTTTGTCCCCTCCGTGTCCACCTTCGCCATCTCCAACCTGCTGGGCGGCGGCACCCAGAGCACCATGCTGCTGGGCGACCTCATCGAGACCCAGTTCATGGGCGGGGCCTACAACCCCCACCTGGGGGCGGCCGTCTCCATGGTGATGATGGTCATCGTGGTGGTGTGCATGGTGGTCATGAACCACTTCGGCGAGGGAGAAGAACAGGCGGTGATCCTGTGAGGAACAGATGTAATGTAGGGGCGCACAGTGTGCGCCCGCCGCTTTCCGAGCGCGCCTGCTGCCGCGGGCGGATGATATCCGCCCCTACGTGCCTCACCAAAGAAAGGGGGCGGTAACATGAAGCATTCCAACCGTATCGGAAGCCGCCTGCTCATCGGCCTGACCTTCCTGTTTCTGTACCTGCCCATCTTTCTGCTCATCATCTTTTCCTTCAACGCCGGGGACTCCAGCGCGGTGTGGAAGGGCTTCTCCCTGGACTGGTACGCCGCCCTGTTCAAAAACCGGCTCATTATGAACAGCCTGTACACAACCCTGCTGGTGTCCCTGCTGGCCACCGCCATCTCCACCGCGGCGGGCACCTTCGCCGCCATCGGCCTGTACTCCCTGAGCCGCCGGAAGCGGGACGCCCTGCTGGTGGTCAACGACATCCCCATGATGAACGCGGACATCGTCACCGGCGTGTCTCTGTGCCTGTTTTTCGTGGCCTTTTTCCAGGGCTGGGGGGCCTTCGCCGACTGGTTCAACGGCGTGCAGAGCGCCGTGACCCTGCCCGAGGAGCTGACCCTGGGCTTCGGCACCATGCTGCTGGCCCACATCACCTTCAACATCCCCTACGTCATCCTCAACGTGGCCCCCAAGCTGCGCCAGATGGACAGAAACCTGGTGGACGCGGCCCAGGACCTGGGCTGTACCTGGATGCAGGCCTTCTGGAAGGTAATCCTGCCCGAGATCAAGCCGGGCATCGTGTCCGGGGCGCTGATCGCCTTCACCATGTCCATCGACGACTTCGTCATCTCCTATTTCACCGCCGGGTCCGCCACCTCCACACTGGCCATGCGGATCTATTCCATGACCAAAAAGCGCATTACCCCGGAGATCAACGCGGTGTCCACCCTGCTGTTTTTGTCGGTGCTGGTGCTGCTGGTGCTCATCAACGTGCGGGAGATCCGCCAGGAGCGCCGGGCGGCCAGCCAGGAGATCCGGAAGCCCTCCTTCTTTGAGAGGCTGTCCATGAAATTCTCCCAGCCCTCCTTCAAGTGGGTCCGCCGGGGGGCGGCGGCCGCCATGGCCTGCGCCTTTGTGGCGGCGGTGGTGCTGCTCACCGGGGCCACCAGCTCCCGGCCGGTGGTCAACGTGTGCTCCTGGGGGGAGTATATCGACGAGGACCTTATTGCCCAATTCGAGGAGGAGACCGGCATCCGGGTGAACTATCAGACGGCCCAGAGCAATGAGGAGCTGTACTCCCTGCTGGAGATCGGCGGGGCGGACTACGATGTCATCGTCCCCTCCGACTACATGATCTCCCAGCTCATCGAAAAGGGGATGCTGCAGGAGCTGGACTACAGCCGGATTCCCAACTTCGAGCTCATCGACGACCGCTTCAAGTACCTGTCCTACGATCCGGAGAACAAATATACCGTCCCCTATACCTGGGGCACCCTGGGCATCATCTACAACGCCAACATGGTGGAGGAGGAGATCGACAGCTGGAGCGCCCTGTATGACAGCCGGTACGCCGGAAATGTGCTACTGATCAACAACTCCCGGGATGCCCTGGGCGAGGCCCTGCTGTACCTGGGCTATTCGGTGAACACCACCGACGAGGCGGAGATCCGCGAGGCTTTTGAGCTGGTGGCCGACGCCAGCCGCCGGGGCGTGTTCCAGGGCAAGGTGATGGACCAGGTGTTCCAGAAGATGGAGGGGGGCAACGCCGCCATCGCCACCTACTACGCCGGGGATTACCTGTCCATGCTGGACAACCAGGCGGACGGCGTGGACCTGCGCTATGTCATCCCCAAGGAGGGTTCCAACTGGTTTGTGGACGCCATGTGCGTCCTCAAGGACGCCCCCCATTACGCGGAGGCCATGGAGTGGATCAATTTTATCGCCTCCACCGAAGCCAATCTGGCCAATATGGACTATATCTGGTACGCCTCCCCCAACCGGGAGGCCCTGGAGCAGTACCCCGCCTACTATGAGGAGCTGTACGGCGAGGAACTGGACCCGGAGCTGTACGAGATCATGGCCGCGCCTCCCGAGGTGCTGGAGCGGTGCGAGAGCTATGTGGTGCTCCCTCCGGCCACCCGGGCGCTGTATAACGATCTCTGGATTCAGCTGGGCGCGTAAAACACGAAAAACAGGCGGCGCGGGACGATTCCCGCGCCGCCTGTTTTTTCACGCCTTCCAGAGCCCGTGGAGGTTGCAGTAGGCGAACGCCGCCTCCACTTCGTCCGCATCGCACAGGGCAAAGCAGGCCTCCGGGCTCCTTCCCGGGCGCAGCGTTTTGCACTGCGCGCCCTGCTTGGTCTGAATCGCCACCCACTCGATGGAGTGGGCCTCCTCCATGGGGTGTCCCGTGGAGCCCACGCAAACCTTTACCCGGTTTCCGTCCACTTGACAGACGGGGATGTGCTTTTCCGCCGCCCCCTCCGTAGTGCCGGGGACAATCTCCCGCATCTCCTCCCCGCAGCATAGGACTGGAGCGCCGCCGTCCTTGACCATGGCCACAATGGTTCCGCAGGCTTTACAGCCTAAAAACTTCAGCTTCATCTCAGTTTGACCTCCTGGTGATATCCGCTTCCGCCCTCTGCGGGCGGGCCGGACTGATTCATCCCCTAGTCTGCCCAGAAAGCTCCAGGTCATTCCGCGAAGCCCTTTTCAGATCAGGCGCTCCATAATCCATACCGGAGAGGAGCTCTCCCCCAGGAGATGAGCCCCCTCCCGAAGGTCGCCGAAGCCCATGGACCGCCAAAAGGCATGGCCTGCCGGGTTGCCCATCAGGCAGGCCAGCCGCACACTGTCCATTCCCGCGTCCTTCGCCGCAGCCAGCACCGCCTTCATAATCTCGCGGCCCGTCCCCTGCCTCCGCAGGTCGGGTGAGAGGAAAAACAGCCCCACGAACAGAGTGCGCGCCCGGGGATAGTCCTCCACCAAATCCAGCAGCGCTTGGGGCGCGCCGTTTTTCCATAGGGCCATATAGTGCTTCTGGTCCATGGCGCACCGGGGCGGCAGGTTTTCCATATCCTCCCGAACGGAGGCTGCGTCAGGCTGCGGCCCCTCTATGGCGAAGTAGCTGGGGTCGGTCTGGAGCAGGGATGCCACTGCGTCCACGTCGTTCTCCGTCACCGGGCGGACCTCCCAATCGGGAAGCCGGCGGCACAGGCCCTCTGTCAGAGGAACGTCGGGCAACGGCTCCATGGTGCCCACGCAGCGGTTGATGGGGATGCCCAAGGCGTGGAACTTCTCCTCGTAATCGGTCATGATGCCCTGGACGCCCTGTCCATGGAGATTGCGGGTGATCTCAGACAGGGCGAAGCCCGCCTTGGGAAACTGAAACAGAGACCACTCGAACAGATCGTGATTGTCGGTTTTAAAGTGAAGCTGGCCCCCTTCCCGCAGCACACGGCGGTAGCCGCGCAAAAAGCCCTCGTGGGTAAGGCGGCGGCGGGAGTGCTTTACCGACGGCCAGGGATCACAGAAATTGATGTAGATGAGGTCTACCTCGCCAGGGGCGAAGTATTCCTCCAAGACCGCGGCGTCGCCGTCGATAAAGAGTACGTTGGTCAGGCCCATGGCCCGGCAGCGCTCCATAGCAATGACCATGGCGTCGGGTACCCGTTCCACCGCCACATACAGGTCCTCTGGGTGGGCGGCGGCGGTCTCGGCAGTAAAGCGCCCTTTTCCGCAGCCCAGCTCCAGGCGCAGGCGTGCGGCGTTTGGCATATGCTCCCGCCAGCGTCCCTTCCAAGCAGCGGGGTCCTGAATCCACAGTGCGGCGCAGGCATCCATTCTAGGTATCAAATTTTTCTTTTTTCTCATCCGCATATTTGCTCACCTCATTTGTTTCCTGCGTATCATAACATACCCCCTTGCAAAGCGCAAGAAAATCAGGTATAATGCCTATGGAAAATGGATGTGCCGCAGTGGAGCGCGGCTCTGTATCCGGGTGTTGCGCAGGGGTAGCGCGCCTGCTTTGGGAGCAGGAGGTCGCACGTTCAAATCGTGTCACCCGGACCAAAATGTGTTGAGAAAAGAAATGCACGCAAAAAATCCGCACTTTTGTGCGGATTTTTTGCGCAATTCTCCAATTATCTCAGAGGAAGTAAGAATGAAATTTAGATGTTTACAAAAATAGGAAGCGTGATTTCAAAATCACGAAAAAAAGATGCAATTTCGGGCTGAAAGCAGTGATTTTAAGGGGTCCTTCCCCTGCCAGAAGCACGAGGGGGATCGAACGCTTCCGCACCAAACGCTGCGTCCGATTGCCCATAACTGGCTTAAGCCCACAAATATGCTGCATATTGCCTTCCATTTTGTCACTGTTCGAGAAAATTACTGGATATTCCGGGTAAGGTGTGGTAGTGTTACGGCTATCAAAAACAGCGAGGAGGGTACGGCATGGAGTACAATTTTTATCTGGAGCAGAAATACCTGTATGACGAGGGCCGGGTCGAAGCCAGGATACTGACCGCAGAGCAGGCCCAGGCCAAAGGCTATGAGGACGGCTGCAAAAAGGATTTTCCGGGTTACAGACTGTTCGTTGACGGCTTCAACAGTAAAGAAGCCATCCGAAATTATGTGAGCGATTTGGTGGACTGCACCCTGATCGAGTAAGCCACACAACGCCGCCCATGACCA
>CAJTLI010000009.1 GCA_910577525.1 uncultured Oscillospiraceae bacterium
AAAACTACAAAATTTCTTCGGCGTTTTCTTACAATTTCAGATTGGCGTTGACACGCATCAGCGGGTTCGTTCAACGCCTGTAATCGGAACAAAATTTTTATCGGAACAAGAGCGGACGCCCTTGATAATACAGTGGGCATAACGCAAAAAGTTCCGATAAAAATTTGCATAGAACGAAGAGCTATGTGTTTTTCAGAAGTTCGAGGGAAGGCAACCTGGGCCATGCCACCGCCGCCTTTACCCTGGACGTATACGGCCACGTTTCAGAGCGCATAAAAGAGGCCAGCGCCAACCGGATGCAGCAGTATATTGAGAACCTCTAAAAAACTGGTAAGGGTCAAATGGACATAAAAAACCCTTGGAACTGTGTAGTTCCAAGGGTTTTGGGTGGCAGCGGATGAAGGATTCGAACCCTCACAAACAGAGTCAGAGTCTGGTGTGCTACCATTACACTAATCCGCTATTGGCTGTTCTCTCTACTGACCGTAGGCTATTATATCAGATGATTGGAATTTGTCAACCCTTTTTACAAACTTTTATAAAAAAACCCGACAGGCCAACCGGTCTGTCGGGATTGCGTTCAGATAACCTCGTTCTTTAAAACCCCGATTCCCTCAATGGCGACCTCGACCCGGTCTCCGGGAATCATCGGCCCAATCCCCGCGGGCGTACCGGTAGCCACCACGTCTCCAGGCTCCAATGTCATGCTGGCCGTAATAAACTCCAGGAGCTGCGGAACAGATGTAATGAAATCAGCGGTGTTTCCCTGCTGTACAATCTTCCCGTTGAGCCGGGTGGTCAGCTTCAAGCCCTCTGGCTCGACCTCATCCGACACCCACGGCCCCACCGGACAAAAGCCGTCCATAGATTTCCCCCGGGTCCACTGGCCGTCATGCTGCTGCACATCCCGGGCTGTGACATCGTTGAGGCAGGTATAGCCCAGCACAAACTCTGAAAAGCTCTTTGCCTTTATATCCTTTGCCCGGCGCTTTACGACCACCGCCAGCTCTCCCTCATAGTCCAGCCGCCCCACAAAATCAGGGGCGTGGATTGCTCCCTCCGGCCTGTTCAGCGTATTGGGCCCTTTCATAAACAGCACAGGGAACCCCGGGGGCTCATCCCCCATCTCTCTGGCGTGCTCCAAATAATTCTTGCCAACACAGACGATCTTCGTGGGCTCACAGGGGGCAAGCAGCCTGCACTGGCTGAGCGGAAACCTTTCGCCGTCATACTCCAGACCTTCATAGGGCGCTTTGGACAGTGTCAGCACATCCTCTCCCTTCAACACGCCCCAGCGCGGTCCCTCCGGCCGGTCAATCCTCACAAATTTCATGTTCCGCCCTCCAGATGATTCAAAATCAAACCCAAAAGCGCCATTTTTCCATCTCCTTTTTCTGCGGAAAACAGGATGGAGGGAACCGCGTCCGGCAGTTCCAGCGTATCACGGATGCGCTGTATATTGCCTTCCACTTCGCTTTTTTTCAGCTTGTCTGCTTTGTTCGCCACCACCAAAAACGGCCTGCCGGAATTCAGGAATACCTGAGCCATGGTACAGTCGTCCGCCGTAGGCCTGTGCCTGGCGTCCACAATCAACATACCCAGCGCCATCCTCTGGGCGTCGGCAAACCAAGCCTCGATCAGCCGTCCCCAGCGGTCCCGCTCCTGTTTGGATACTTTAGCATAGCCATAACCAGGCAGGTCCACCAGGTAGAGCTTCCGGTCGATCAAAAAATAGTTGATGTGGGTGGTCTTTCCCGGAGCGGAGCCCACCCGCGCGAAATTCTTGCGGTTGAGCAGCCGGTTGATCACCGATGACTTGCCCACGTTGGACCGCCCGGCAAACACCACCTGAGGCAGGCCATCCCGAGGGAAGTCTGCCGGTTTTGCCGCTGAGCGGACGAATTGCGCCATATTCCAGTTTACTGTCATAGCGGATTCCTCACTGCCTCAGGTTGGCGGCAAGTCCCACCGCTCTGGGCGCCTCCGGCTTCTTATTTAACGGCGCGTCCGCCGCTTGAACCGGCAGACTGCCCGCCAAAGCGTGGGCCAGCACCTCATCCACCTGTTTGACCGGCACAAAGGTCAGGGCCTTCCGCACGGTCTGATCGATGTCCTCCAGGTCCTTTTCGTTGTCCGCGGGAATAATCACCGTCGTCATTCCATTGCGCAGGGCGCCCATGGTCTTTTCCCGCAGTCCGCCAATGGCCAGCACCCGGCCTCGGAGCGTCACCTCCCCCGTCATGGCCACATCCCGACGCACCGGCACGCCGGTAAGCGCGGATACCATGGCTGTGGCGATGGCAATTCCTGCGGAGGGCCCATCCTTGGGCACCGCTCCCTCCGGAAAGTGAACGTGGACATCCTTTGTGCTGTGAAACTCAGGGTCCACACCCAGCCGGACGCTCCGGCTGCGGATATAGGACAGCGCCGCCTTGGCGGACTCCTTCATTACGTCCCCCAGATTTCCGGTGAGGGCCACCTTCCCCGTTCCAGGCACCACATTGACTTCAACCTCCAACACCTCGCCGCCCACAGCGGTCCAAGCCAGACCGTTGACTACACCCACCAGAGGTTCCTGAGCGGGTCTGTTGTCCAGATAGCGGCGGGAGCCGAGAAAATCGTGCAAATTCTTCTCTGTAATGTTAAATCGCTTTACATGATCCTTCACCATTTGCGCTGCACACTTCCGGCAAAGCGCCGCCAGCTTCTGATCCAGCAGACGCACGCCGGATTCCTTCGTATACCCGGTGATCAGCGCCTCCAATCCCCCCTCGCTGATTTTCAGCTGAGCACGGCTCAGGCCGTGGCGCTTCAGCTCCCGGGGCAGGAGGTGACGTCTGGCGATCTGGAGCTTCTCCTTATCGGTGTAGCTGGGCAGCTCAATGACCTCCATGCGGTCCAGCAGTGGCCGGGGGATCGTATCGGTGGTGTTGGCTGTAGTGATGAACATCACCTCAGACAGGTCAAAGGGCAGCTCCAAATAGTGGTCGCGGAAGGAGCTGTTTTGTTCCCCGTCCAGCACCTCCAACAGTGCCGCCGCAGGGTCGCCCCTGTGGTCGCTGCCCACCTTGTCGATCTCGTCCAGCAGCAGCACCGGGTTGGCGCTTCCGGCCTGCTTGATTCCCACAATAATCCGCCCCGGCATAGCGCCCACATAGGTTTTGCGGTGGCCCCGTATGTCAGCCTCGTCCCGGATGCCGCCCAGGGAAATCCGGGCTAGCCTGCGGTTCATGGCCTTGGCCACGCTCATGGCAATGGAGGTCTTTCCCACTCCCGGCGGCCCCACCAGACAGATAATCTGGCCTTTCAGGTCCGGAGCCAGCTGCCTCACCGCCACAAACTCCAAAATGCGCTCCTTCACCTTTTCCAGGCCATAGTGGTCCGCGTCCAGCGCCTTGGCCACCGCCGCAGCGTTCACCCGCTCCCGGGTTCTGACCTGCCAGGGCAGCTCCAGGCAGGTATCCAAATAGGTGCGGATCACCGCGGCCTCCGAGGAGCCGTAGGGCTGTTTTTCCAGGTGCTTCACCTCTTTGAGCAGCTTGTCGCTCACCTCGGCGGGAAGCTTGGCCTGGGCGATGCGGCGGCGGTAGTCGGAGATCTCGTCGTCCTCCTCGCCCTCTCCCAGCTCCCGCTGAATGACCCGGAGCTGCTCCCGCAGGAAATAGTCCCGCTGGCTGGCGGCAACCTGTTCGTGGATTTTTGCCGCCAACTCGCTTTCAACCTCTAGGATCTCCACTTCCCTGCTCAAAATGCGGCACATTTGATCCAGTCTCCGGACAGGCCGAAGCTCGTCGAGCACCGCCTGCTTGTCCTCAAACCGCAGGGGCAGGTTCTGCGCGGCATAGTCCGCGATATAACCCGGATCGTCGCTGGCCAAAATTTTAAGATAGATCTCCGGCGTCACCCGGTCAGACAGCTCGGTATACCGCTCCATCAGGCTGTATATCTGCCGGATCATTGCCTCGGTCCGAAGAGAATTCCCCTTCAGCGCCGCCGGCTCCGCCAGATACTCCACCTCGGCGGTGATGTAGGGCTCCGTCTCCGCCAGACGCAGCAGACGGCCCCGGCAGCGCCCCTCCACCATGACTCGAACACCGTTTTCCGGCAGACGAAGGATCTGCTTCACCGCCGCAACCGTGCCGATGACATACAAATCCTCCTGAGCTGGGTTTTCCACAGTCAAATCCCGCTGAGTTACCAGGAAAATTTCGCGGTTTTCCCCCATGGCCTCCTCCAGAGCCTGGATGGAAGCGGCACGGCCCACGTCAAAGTGGAGCGTCAGCTGTGGAAACACCGTGAGCCCCCGCAGGGCGAGCACCGGAATGAGTACGGCCGTTGGCTCCGCCGTCCGCATCTCCGTCATTTGAACCACTCCTTTCCAGCAAAAGGAGGGGCGGGCTGTTTCGCGGCCCACCCCTCCGAACCAGTTGATATCAGGACGCGTTCCCTCTGGGCGAGGCTTGACCGCCCTTTTCCGCGCGCAGGGCCGCCGCGCCGAGGCGCGGCCGGGCGGGACGCCCCTCCTGACGCAGAATATCCGGCTCGCCCTCGCCGCGGATGGCCTCCTCCGTAATCGTCACCTTCGCGATGCTCTGATCGGAGGGCGCGTCGTACATCACCGGCGTGATGACCTCCTCCAGCACCGCGCGCAGGCCGCGGGCGCCGATCTTGCGCTCCAGGGCCTTGTCCGCGGCGGCGTCCAGCGCCTTGGGCGTAAACTCCAGCTCCACGTTGTCGTAGTCCATCAGACATTTGTACTGCTTCACCAGAGCGTTTTTCGGCTCGGTGAGAATGCGCACCAGCTGCTCCCGGTCCAGAGCCTTCAGCGTGGTGATAATGGGCAGCCGCCCCACCAGCTCGGGGATGATACCGAATTTCAGCAGATCGTGGGGCTGGACGGATTTCAGCACATCCGCCTTTTCGCGCTCCGCCATGGTCTTGACATCGGAGCCGAACCCGATGGTCTTCTGATCCAAACGGTGTTCAATAATTTTCTCCAGTCCGTCGAAGGCGCCGCCGCAGATAAACAGGATATTCTTGGTGTCGATCTGCAAAAACTCCTGGTGAGGGTGCTTACGCCCGCCCTGGGGCGGCACGTTGGCCACCGTTCCCTCCAAAATTTTCAGCAGGGCCTGCTGCACCCCCTCGCCGGACACATCCCGGGTGATGGAGGTATTCTCGCTCTTCCGGGCGATCTTGTCGATCTCATCCACGTAGATAATGCCCCGCTGGGCCAGCTCGATGTCGTAGTCGGCGGCCTGCACCAGGCGCAGCAGAATATTCTCCACGTCGTCGCCCACATAACCGGCCTCGGTGAGCGTGGTGGCGTCGGCAATGGCAAAGGGCACCTTCAAAATGCGGGCCAGCGTCTGGGCAAACAGCGTCTTGCCGCAGCCGGTGGGGCCGATCATCAGGATATTGCTCTTTTGCAGCTCCACGTTGTCGCCGCCGCCGAAATAGATGCGCTTGTAGTGGTTGTAAACCGCCACCGACAGGGCCACCTTCGCGTTGTCCTGGCCGATGATATACTCGTCCAGAACCGCCACCATCTCCTTGGGCGTGGGAATCACGTCGGGCATATCCGGCGCGTCGGAAGGCCCCTCCTCCAGCTCATCCCCCAGGATGTTCATGCACAGGCGGACGCATTCATTGCAGATATAGGCGCCGGGACCGGCAATAATCCGCTCCACCTGTTCCTGATGCTTGCCGCAGAAGGAGCAGCGCACCGATTTGTAGTCATCTCTTGCCATATTCTGGTCTTCCTTTCAGGAAAGCGCCAAAGAGCGGAGATACAACCCTCCGCTCTTTGGCCATATTCAGCGATTGGTGATGATCTTGTCGATCAGGCCGTAATCCAGCGCCTCCTGCGCGGTCATGAAATTGTCCCGCTCACAGTCGGCGGTGACCTGCGCCAGATCCCTGCCGCAGTTGTCTGCCAAAATCTGGGTTACGCGCTTCTTGATGGTCTCCAGCCGCTTCAGGTGGAGGGCCATATCGGTGATCTGACCCTGCGTCCCGGCGGAGGGCTGGTGGATCATAATCTCGGCGTTTGGCAGCGCCATGCGCTTTCCCTTGGCGCCGGAGGACAGCAGGAACGCCCCCATCGAGGCGCCCATCCCCACGCAGATGGTAGACACATCGCATTTGATGTACTGCATGGTGTCATAGATGGCCATGCCGTCCGGAATGGAGCCGCCGGGGCTGTTGATATAGAACTGAATGTCCTTATCCGGGTCCTGGGCCTCCAGATAAAGAAGCTGGGCCACCACCAGCGAGGCCGTGGTGGCGTTGACCTCCTCACCCAGGAACACAATGCGGTCGTTGAGCAGCCGGGAGAAAATGTCATAGGACCGCTCGCCGCGGCTGGTCTGCTCTACTACATATGGAACTAAACTCATGATGCTTCTCCTTTCAGATGGGGGAATATTCACAGCCTGTCTGACGCTGGCTATTATGCCCACTGTTCGCTGGTCATTATTCCCGCCCTCTCCCGAAAAGGCGCGAACGCCGGTTATTCCTCCGCTTTAGGGGCCTCTTCCGTCTCCTCCGCCTTCTTCGCCGGCTTTTTGGCGGGCTTTTTCGCGGCGCCCTTTACCAGCTCCAAAGCCTTGCGCACCAGCAGGTCATGGCGCACATCGTCCAAATTGACGATGGAGCGGACCTTGTCCTCCTCCATGCTGTACTGCTCAGCCAGCTTGGCGATCTCGGCATCCACATCGGCCTCCGGGATCTCCATGCCCTCGGCGGCGGCCACGGCCTCCAGAGCCAGGTCGCTGCGCACGGCCCGCTCGGCGGCGGTCTTGGACTGGGCCTTCATATCGTCCAGAGACATGCCCATCATCCGCAGGTAGTCCTCAAAGCCGATGCCCTGGCTCTGGATGCGGTTAGCATAGTCCTCCAGCATCTTGTCGGCGCGGTAATCCACCATGGCCTGGGGCACCTCGCACTCCAGCTTCTCCAGCAGCGCGGTGATAACAGCCTCCTCAAAGTCCCGGTCGGCCTGCTCCTGACGGCGGGTCTTCAGCTTTTCGCCCAGGTCCTTCTTAAACTCGTCCAGGGTGTCGAACTCGGACACGTCCTTGGCAAACTCGTCGTCCACCTCGGGCTCCTGCTTCTCCTTCACCTCGTGGACCTTCACTTTGAACACCACGGCGGCGCCCGCCAGCTCAGGGGTATAGTTCTCGGGGAAGGTGATGTCCAAATCCTTCTCGTCGCCGGCCTTCATGCCGATGACCTGATCCTCAAATCCGGGGGCGAAGGAACCGGAGCCCAGCTCCAGGCTGTAGTTCTCGCCCTTGCCGCCCTGGAAGGGCTCGCCGTCCTTGAAGCCCTCGAAGTCGATGACCGCGGTGTCCCCCTTCTTGGCCTTGCGCTCCACGCTGACCAGCCGGGAGGCCCGGTCGATGTAGGGCTTCAGCTCCGCCTTGATGTCGGCGGCAGTCACTTTTACCTCAGGCTTTGCCACAGGCAGGCCCTTGTAGTCCTTGACGGAGGCCTCGGGCTTGACGGTGACGGTGGCCTTGAAGGTGAAACCGCC
Organism: uncultured Oscillospiraceae bacterium; assembly: GCA_910577525.1. Classification (GTDB taxonomy): domain Bacteria; phylum Bacillota; class Clostridia; order Oscillospirales; family Oscillospiraceae; genus Enterenecus. Next base: position 7,538 of record CAJTLI010000009.1, read on the forward strand.
GGAGCTGACCTCCAGCACCTCCAGCTGAGGGTAGGCCACGGGCTTGATGCCGGTCTCCTTCAGCGCGGCCTCATAGGCGTCGGGGTAGGCCAGGGAGATGGCGTCGTCAAAAAAGATCTCAGCGCCGTACATCTTCTCCACCATCTTCCGGGGGGCCTTGCCCTTGCGGAAGCCGGGGACGTTGATGCGGTTCTTCTGACGGTTATACACCTTATCAACGGCGGCCTGGAACTGGTCGGCCTCCACCTCAATCACCAGCTCATAGGCGCTGTTTTCTTTTTTCTCATTGCTCTTGATGTTCATGGTCATGCTCCTCCAAGCTCGGCCCGGCTGAACGCCCCTAGGCCTTCTTTCTAAATTCAGTCTATTTTACCAGATAGCCGCAAAGATTTCCACTGTTTTTTTTGTCTAATTCAAAATTTTTTTGGGCCTGAATCCGACAAAGTCCGCGGACACCAGGCGGTAGTCCACTCCGCCCTGTTCGCCCTCTATGGCCAGCCGGTGGCTGGGCCCGTGGAGATGCCCGTAATAGCAGGCCCTCACCCGGTACTGCTCCAGCAGGTCAATGATCTCCTGACAGCGGTACCCCCGGTACAGCGGGGGGTAGTGAAGAAAACACAGCTTCTCCCGCTCCCCCGCCGCCCTCAGCGACGCCTCCAGGCGGATCAGCTCCCGCTTGAACACCTTTTCCGACTGGGGCGTGCCGTTTTCTTCAAAAAACCAGCCCCTGGTGCCGCACAGAGCGGTATCGCCGTAAAGAGCGCAGTTATTGTGCAGAATGTGGAGGCGGTCAAACCCGTTGGCCTGAAAAAAAGCGTTCATCTTGGCGGCGGTGTTCCACCAGTAGTCGTGATTCCCCTTGAGCAGCCATTTTTCCCCCGGCAGCTCATAGTTGAGGAAGGCGAAGTCCTCCCGGGCCTCCTCCAGGCTCATGCCCCAGGACAGGTCGCCGCACAGCACCACTGTATCCCCGTCCTCTACCGGCGCAAACCCCTCCCGGAGCTTGTCCACGTAGCCTTCCCAGCCGCCGCCGAATACGTCCATGGGCTTGTCCGACCCAAGGGACAGATGGGTATCGCCGATGGCGTAAAGAGCCATCCCCTCACCTCTTACTTCAGAAAGTCCAGTACGCAGCCCTTCATGGCGGCCTTGTCCGCCACGGTGTCAAAACGGCGGCGCCGCTTCTTCAGCCGCGCCAGCGGGGCGGGGGTGGGCACGCCCGTGACCTCGGTGAGCTGATCCAGAATATCCAGCCCGGATTTCTGCTCCTTCACCCCCAGGGCGGACAGCACGCTGGAGCAGAACTTGAAGGGACTGGCGGTGGACACCACCACGGTGGGCGTATCGTCCCCCGACTCCGCCCGGTACTCCTCCAGCACGTGGAAGGCCACGGCGGTGTGGGGGTCGATGAGGTAATTTCTCTCGTTCCACATCCGGGCGATCATGGCCTGGGTCTGCTGGTCGTCGCAGGAGCCGGCAATGAACAGCCGCTTGAGCTTGGTCCGGATGGAGCTGTCCACCCGGTAGCTGCCGTACTCCGCCAGCTGAGACATATACTCCCGCACCAGCCTGTCGTCCCGGCCGGACAGCTCAAACAGCATCCGCTCCAGGTTGCTGGAGATCAGGATGTCCATGGAAGGGGAAATGGTGTTATAGAAGGTCCGGTTCCGGTCATAGGTGCCGGTGTGGATGAAATCGGTGAGCACGTTGTTTTGATTGGACGCGCAGATCAGCCGGTTGATGGGAATGCCCATCGCCTTGGCGTAGTAGGCCGCCAGGATGTTGCCGAAATTGCCCGTGGGCACGCATACATTGACAGCCTGCCCCTTGGTAATCGCCTCAGATTTGAGCAGATCGCAGTAGGCGGAGGCGTAGTAGACGATCTGAGGCAGCACCCGGCCCCAGTTGATGGAGTTGGCCGAGGACAGGAAGTAGCCCCGCTCCGCCAGCTCCCCGGCCAGCTCCTCGTCGGCAAACAGAGTTTTCACCCCGGCCTGGGCGTCGTCAAAATTGCCCGCCACGGAGCATACCCCCACGTTGCCCCCCTCCTGAGTGACCATCTGGAGCTCCTGAATCTCAGACACGCCGTCCTTGGGATAAAACACCAGGATCTTGGTCTTGTCCACATTGCGGAAGCCCTCCAGCGCGGCTTTTCCGGTGTCCCCGGAGGTGGCGACCAGAATGCACACCGTCTTTTTCTCGTCGTTTTTGTCCAAGGACGCGGTGAGCAGGTGGGGCAGAATCTGAAGGGCCATATCCTTGAAGGCGCAGGTGGGTCCATGCCACAGCTCCAGGCAGTAAGTGCTCTCGTCCAGCTTGCGGACGGGGGCGATGTCCTCGTGGGAGAACTTACCCCCGCCGTAGGCCTCGGCGGCGTAGGCGGTGAGCTCGGAGGCCGCGAAGCCCTCCAAAAAGCTGTTCATGATGTACACCATACGCTGCTGGTAGGACATCTCTTTCATGGTCTCCACGGCGGAGATGGGCAGCCGCGGCAGCACCGCCGGCGTCATCAGCCCGCCGTCTGGGGCAAGTCCCTTGGCAATGGCCTGGGGGGCGGTCATGCGCAGATCTTTATTTCTCGTGCTCAGATAATTCATGGTCATCTCACTACTCTCATTAAATTGTTGTAAAACAGGTCTTGGACGACCGTTTCTCTGTATCCATGGCGCAGCAGGTGCTCATAGAATCTGGGCAGGCTGTCGATGGCGGGCAGGTCCGGGATGGTGTCGCAGCCGTCCCAGTCGCCGCCCAGCGCCGCGTTTTGCCCGCCGCCCAGCTCTAAAATATGGTCCAGATGGGCCCGGACCGCGTCCAGGTCCCGGCCGCCTCCCACGAACCCCTCGTAGAAATTGAGCCCTATCACACCTTGATTTTTTATTATCGCATTTATTTGCTCATCCGTCAAGTTCCTTGTGTGATCCCACACAGATTTTGCGTTGGAGTGGCTGGCGATGAAGGGTCTGCGGGCCAGCTCCGCCACGTCCCAGAAGCCGGCCTCCGACAGATGGGATACGTCTACCAGGATATGTAAATCCTCCATTTTGCGCACAAATTCACGTCCAACAGGGGATAATCCCCGTGGCTGCTCCTCACAATTGGACCCACACAAAGCGTTGGCGTGGTTCCAGGTCAGATTGACGGCCGCCACCCCCTCCGCCGCGGCCCCGTCCAGCCGGGCCGGGTCGCAGCCCAGAAGCTCCCCGCCCTCCACGGTCAGAAACGCCGCCGCCTTCCCCTGGCTGTGGGCGCGCTCAGCCTCAGCGGCGGTCCGGCACTGAACGATTTTATCCTGATTGCGGGCTATCTGGTCCTTGAAGCAGCGCAGAAGTGCGTGATAGGCCCGTTCCACCCCGTCACCGCCCTTCGGATATCCGGTATAGCCATCCGAAGTCCACAGGGCGAAAAACTGGCAGTACCGCCCAAAATCCGCCGTTTTCTCCAGCGAGATCATTCCGGTATTGCGGTCCAGCCCCTCGTACTCCCGCCAGCAGCGGGAGATGGTGTCGCAATGGGCGTCAAAGACAGAGATCGGCTCCACAGGCATCCTCCTAAAACGCGTTTTCAATATAATATATGTCCGGCTCCGGAGTTCGGACCCCTTGGGGCGCGTATACCTCCGCCACATCGAAGCGGGGCTGGAGCCCGGTGGGGTGGCCCAGCAGATAAAACTGGGCGGCAAGGCGGAGCTTCCTCTGCTTGGAGGGCGTCACCGCCTCGCAGGCCGCGCCGTAGCGGCCGTCCCTGCGCAGCTTGACCTCCACAAAAACCAGATACCGCTCATTTTGTGCCACAATGTCAAGCTCTCCCATGCGGCAGCGGAAATTTGTGGCGGCGATGGTCCAGCCCTCCCGCCGCAGCTTCTCCGCCACCTGCCTCTCCCCCCACTGGCCCAGGGCGCGGGCCCCCTCCCCGCCTCTCACAGCTTTTTCAAGAAGGTGCGCCGGTGGATGGGGCAGGGCCCATATTCCCGCAGCAGCTCATAGTGCCGTTTGGTGGGGTATCCCTTGTGCCGCTCAAACTCGTACCGGGAGTAGAGCGCCGCCATCTCCCGCATATAGCGGTCCCGGCTGACCTTTGCCAGAATAGACGCAGCCGCGATTGACATTGACAAGCTGTCTCCCTTTACAGCTAATTTGTGGGCCGTGGTGATGGCGTACCGGCTTCCGTGGTCCCGGTTCCCGTCAATGAGGGCAAAATCCGCCTTGGGGGACAGACCATCGATGGCCAGCTGCATGGCCTTGATCCGGCTGTTCAAAATGTCGATCTCATCGATTTCCTTGGGCTCCACCCAGGCCACCGACCAGGCCGCCGCCAGAGCCGTAATCTGATCGTACAGCGCCTCCCTGCGCTGTTCCGGCACCTGCTTGGAGTCATTGAGCCCAGGCAGGTCCAGTCCATCTGGCAGGATCACCGCGGCGGCATAAACCCGGCCCGCCAAGGGCCCCGCCCCCGCCTCGTCACAGCCGCACACCCTGCGGCAGCCCCGCGCCGCGGCCTCATATTCCAGCTCCCAACCGGGCACAGCTCCTCTCCCCTCTCTATTGGTCTTCCGGTATCTCCAGTGTAAAGCGTCCTAACTTGCCTCCCCGAAATTCATCCAGCAGCACCTTTGCCATCCGTTCGGTGTCCGCTTCGCCGCCGGAGACCAGCATTCCCCGCCCTCTGGCGCACTGCTCCAGCAGCGCCCAGCCCGGAAGGCCGCCCGGCTCCGCCAGCTTGTACCGCTCCGCCAGCGCCTGAGGATAGCGGTCCCGCAGCAGCTCCAGCAGCGCGCAGGCCAGCCCCTCCAGGTCGGTAATCTCGTCCTTCACCGCGCCGGTGAACGCCAGATGGAGGCCGGTGGTCTCGTCCTCGAATTTGGGCCAGAGGATGCCGGGCGTGTCCAGCAGCTCCAGCCCCGCGTCCACGCTGACCCACTGCTTGCCCCGGGTGACGCCCGGGCGGTCGCCGGCCCTGGCGGATTTGCGCCTGGCCAGCTTATTGATAAACGTGGATTTCCCCACATTGGGAACCCCCACCACCATGGCCCGGATCGGCCGTCCAACCTGTCCCTTTTCCCTCCATGCCGCCAGTTTGTCCCGCAGGACGCCCTTGGCCGCCGCGGAAAACTGACTGACGCCCTTTCCGCTTTTGGCGTCCGTTTTCAGAACGCCATAGCCTTTCCGCTCAAACCATGCGATCCACCGCGCCGTCATGGCCGGGTCCGCCTGATCCGCCCGGTTGAAAATGATGAGCCGGGGCCTGCCTCCCACCATGGCGTCGATATCCGGATTCCGGCTGGAGATGGGAATGCGGGCGTCCACCACCTCGGCCACCAGGTCCACCTGCTTCACGTCCTGCTCCATCTGCCGCCGGGTTTTGGTCATGTGCCCGGGATACCATTGAATATTGATGGAATCCACCTTCTTTTGCTGAATATGGCATTTTAATAAAAAAGGAGCGGTCTCCCGCTCCTCTTTTATTGCGTGACTTACAGATCCTCTTTGACCTTGGCGGCCTTGCCCACGCGGTCGCGCAGGTAGTACAGCTTGGCCCGGCGGACCTTGCCCTTACGGACAGTCTCCACCTTTTCGATGGTGGGGGCGTGCAGGGGGAACACCTTCTCCACACCGACGCCGTAGGAAATACGGCGCACCGTGAAGCTCTCCCCAATGCCGCCATGCTTCTTGGCGATGACGGTGCCCTCGAACACCTGGATACGCTCGCGGCTGCCCTCTTTTACCCGGATATGCACCCGGACGGTGTCGCCGACGCGAACGGAAGGAACCTCGTCCTTCATGTACTTGTCGCTGAATTGCTGCAGCAGATCCATTTATTTTTCCTCCTAAATTCAGGCGTTCATACGTCTATGCCCCATGGCCGCGCAGAGGACCGCCCTTTTTCAGACCAAGCTAGTTTACCACACTCGGAAAGGATTTGCAAGGACTTTTTCCAAATATCCGGTATTTTTTTAAACACCAGAACAGGCATATCCCCAAGCGCCGGCTTTGCGGGGATGCCGTCCCGGCGATTTTTATGCCCAACGGGGTTTGACTAATTTCCCTTCCTGTTGTATAATACCTTAATTATAGCCAGGGGCAGGAAGATTATAGCAGCCCCATCCCGCCCCTCAGGGCGGCTTATGAGCTTTTGGAGGTGAGGCCATGTGGGTCGCTGACGGCTGGAAGGATTACGAGCTGCTGGACTGCGGCGGAGGCGAAAAGCTGGAGCGCTGGGGGGACAAGCTGCTGGTGCGGCCCGACCCCCAGGCCATCTGGAACACCCCCCGGGCCCACAGAGGCTGGAAAAAACCCGACGCCCGGTATGCCCGGTCCAGCTCCGGCGGGGGCCAGTGGGCGGACAAAAGCGTCCCTCAGCGTTGGCAGGTGGGCTACCGGGACCTCACCTTCAACGTTGGGCTGATGAACTTCAAGCACACCGGGGTGTTCCCCGAGCAGGCCGCCAACTGGGATTTCGCCCGGGAACAGATCCAACAGGCCGGGCGGCCCGTCAGCGTGCTGAACCTGTTCGCCTACACCGGCGGGGCCACCATCGCCTGCGCGGCGGCGGGGGCGTCGGTCTGCCACGTGGACGCGGCCAAGGGAATGGTCCAGTGGGCGAGGGACAACGCCCGCGCCTCCGGCCTGGAGGACAAGCCCATTCGCTGGATCGTGGACGACTGCGCCAAGTTCGTGGAGCGGGAAATCCGGCGCGGGCGGAAATACGACGCCGTCATCATGGACCCCCCCTCCTATGGCCGAGGTCCCTCCGGCGAGGTATGGAAGCTGGAGGAAAACCTGTATCCCTTTGTGGAGCTAGTGTCCGGCGTGCTTTCTGAGGAACCACTGTTTGTCATACTCAATTCCTACACCACGGGGCTGGCCCCGTCGGTGCTCACCTATATCTTGCAGACCGTCATCGGCGGAAAGTTCGGCGGGCGCACCGTGTCCGACGAGCTGGGCCTGCCCGTCACCGCCACGGGGCTGGCCCTGCCCTGCGGGGCCGCGGGGCGCTGGACCCGCCGCTGACCATGGGACTCACCCTGCGTTACCTGTTCGCCATGCTCTGCGGCGCGGTTCCGGCGCTGGCGATGTTCCTCGTCATGCGCCCCCTCCGCCTGCGCCGGCTGGAGCGGGCGGGCCTGTCCAGCCCCCTCCTCCGGGAGGCCGCGCTGGCCCTCTTCTGGATGTACTGCGGCGGGGCCGCGCTCCTGGGACTGACCCCCAGGTGGGTGGTGCGCTCCCTGGCGGGCCTGCCCCTGGGGATGCCCTGGAACGAGGCGGGGCTCCCCTTCTTCAGCCCGGGGAATGTCAATCTGGTTTTGTTCGATACCTTTTCCCAGTCCACCTACATTTTAGCCGCGAATGTGATTCTGTTCCTGCCCTTCGGCCTGTTCCCCGCCCTGCTGTGGCGGAACTTCGGCTGGAACCGTGCGCTACTGGCCGGAGCCTGTATCACGCTCTTTATTGAAACCTGCCAGCTTTTTGTCGGCCGGACCTTCGACATCGACGACCTGATGCTCAACACCCTGGGGGTGTTCGGCGGCTGGCTGTTGGGAATGGCCGCGAAGCGCCTTTTTCCCCGCTTTTCCGCCTATTTTCTCGTATCTTCTGCCAATTAGAGGTATCGCTTATGTCCCAACCCATCCTGAAAACTGAAAACCTCACCTTCCGCTACACCACCGAGGAGGGCGCGGCCCCCACCGTCCTGAATGGGCTCACTTTGTCCATCCAGCCGGGGGAGTTCGTGGCGGTGCTGGGCCACAACGGGTCGGGCAAATCCACCCTGGCCAAGCACTTCAACGCCATCCTCCTCCCCTCCGGGGGCAAGGTGTACGTGGACGGCCTGGACACCCTGGACGAGGACAAGCTGCTGGACATCCGCCGCCAGGTGGGTATGGTGTTCCAAAATCCGGACAACCAGATTGTGGCCAGCGTGGTGGAGGAGGACGTGGCCTTCGGCCCGGAAAACCTGGGGGTGCCCTCCGCTGAGATTCGGGAGCGGGTGGACAGCGCCCTGGCCGCCGTGGGTATGACGGAGTACGCCCGCCACGCCCCCCACCTGCTGTCCGGCGGGCAGAAGCAGCGGGTGGCCATCGCCGGGGTGCTGGCCATGCGGCCCCGGTGCATCGTGCTGGACGAGCCCACCGCCATGCTGGACCCGGTGGGCCGGAAGGAGGTGTTGGACACCGTCAGGCGGCTCAACCGGGAGTCCGGAATCACTGTGGTGCTCATCACCCACCACATGGACGAGGCCGCTCAGGCGGACCGGCTGATCGTCATGCACGACGGCCATATTGTGGCGGACGACAAGCCTGAATTGGTATTCCAGAACGTGGACGGCCTGCGGTCCCTGGGGCTGGAGGTGCCCGAGCCGGTGGCCCTGCTGTACGAGCTGCGGCAGGCGGGGGTGGACGTGCCCCTCACCGCCCTGACGGTGGACCAGTGCGCCCAGGTTTTGGAGGCGCTTCTGACACAGCGCCCCAGGCTGGAAGCTCGGGAGGCAGCAAAATGAACGACAAATGGGTGTCGCCATTCGTATTCAAAGCATTGCGCAGGCGGGGCTTCAGTACGGCAAAGACAGCTATGACATGGAGCGATATGCAGAGCTGCGGCGGATCGCGGCGGAAATGATCTCTGCAAAAACCGATATTCCCGTTGATAAGGTCTATGGGTTATTTTGCGGCGAAGCGGGCTATCAAACACCCAAAATCGACACCCGAGCCGCAGTATTCGTTGATGATAAAATTCTTCTCGTCCACGAAAACAACGGAACCTGGTCATTGCCGGGCGGCTGGTGCGACGTGGATCAGTCTGTCGCGTCCAACGCTGAGAAGGAAGTGCGCGAAGAGGCGGGATTTACTGTTACCTCTGAAAAAATCATCGCCGTTCAGGATTGGAGAAAGCACAATGTCACAAATTATGCCTATGGCGTAATTAAAATCTTCGTCTTGTGTAAATACGAAAGCGGAAAATTTGAGGAAAATATTGAGACAACTGAGATCGGATTTTTCGGCAAAGCCGAACTACCGGATAACTTGGCCGCAGAAAAATGCACCAAAGAGCAGATATTGATGTGTTTTGACTCCTACGAAAATCAATCTTCTCCAACTTTATTTGATTAGGTGCCGGCGGTGGATGAGTGCGCCGGGGTTTTGAAGGAATTGCTGGCGTAATGCGGCAAATCGGGATTTGGAGGAAGGAATACAATGATAAGGCATATATGTATGTTTACATTAAAAGAGGATAATAAGGAAAAGAATATTTTTGAATTTTTTGAAAGAGCTGAAAAGTTAAGAGAATTAGAGATAATCAAACAATTTAATATAGTTAGAAATGTGGAAAGAACACCTGATACTAATTATGATGTTGCTTTAATTTTTGACTTCGATACAGCAGAAACATTAGATGAATACCAAAAATCACGACTGCACATGGAATTTGGAGAATTTGTATATACCATTAGAGTAGATAGAGCTTGTATTGATTATGAAATTTGATTTAGCTAAAAAATTCCAGTTTAGCTTTCTCTTCGCACACAATCTCCACTCCAAGGAGTTCCCATATGCAACCTATCATTGAGACGAAAAATTTAACCCACACCTACAGCCAGGGCACCCCCTTCCAGCACACCGCCCTAGACAGCGTGGACTTTTCAGCCCAGCCTGGTGAATATCTGGCTATCATCGGCCGCACTGGGTCGGGGAAATCCACCCTGATCCAGCACCTGAACGGCCTGCTGAAGCCCACCTCCGGCCAGGTGCTGTACGACGGCGCCGACATCTGGGAGGACAAGGCCCGCACCCGGCAGGTACGCTGCCAGGTAGGGCTGGTGTTCCAGTACCCGGAGTACCAGCTCTTTGAGGAGACGGTGTATCAGGACATCGCCTTCGGCCCCAAAAACATGGGGCTGGATTCCGACGAGGTGGACCGCCGGGTGAAGCAGTCCGCCCGCTTCGTAGGGCTGGAGCCCGCCGTCCTGGAAAAGTCCCCCTTCGACCTGTCCGGGGGGCAGAAGCGCCGTGTGGCCATCGCCGGGGTCATCGCCATGGAGCCCCAGGTACTGGTGCTGGACGAACCCACCGCCGGGCTTGACCCCTCCGGCTCCGCCCGCATTCTGGACAATATCCGCACCTATCATCAGGAGAAAAACGCCTGTATCATTCTGGTGTCCCACTCCATGGAGGAGGTGGCCCGGGAGGCGGAGCGGCTGGTGGTCATCCATCAGGGAACCATCCCCTTCTCCGGCCCCCCCGAGGCGGTTTTCACCCACGGGGACGAGCTGGAGGCCATGGGGCTGGGCGTGCCCGCCATGACAAAGGTGTTCGCCCGGCTGCGGTCCATGGGGGTGGACCTGCCCGCCTCGGTGTACACCATCCCCCAGGCCCAGGAGGCCATCTTGGCCGCTCTCCACCGGAAGGAGGGACGATAATGGCGCTGCGCGATATCACCCTGGGCCAGTATTTCCCGGGGCGCTCCCCCATCCACCGGCTAGACCCCCGGGCCAAACTGGTGGCTATGATCTGCTACATTGTGGCCCTGTTCCTGGGCCAGTGGTTCGCCACCTACGCCATCCTGCTCCTGGTGCTGGCAGCGGTGGTAAAGGCGTCCACAGTAAAGCCTAAGGCGCTGGTGCGGGGGCTCAAGCCGGTGGTGTTCATCCTGGTGTTCACCGCCGTGCTCAACATCTTCTACACCCCCGGCGAACCCCTGGTGTCCTTTTGGATCTTCAACATCACAAAAGAGGGCATCCTCCACGCCTTTTTCATGGTGGTGCGCATCATCATGCTCATCACCTGCACCTTCCTGCTCACCTACACCACCTCCCCGCTGGAGCTCACCGACGGGCTGGAGTCCCTCATGGGGCCGCTGAAAGCAATCCGCGTCCCCGTCCACGAGCTGTCCATGATGATGTCCATCGCCCTGCGGTTTATCCCCACCCTCATTGAGGAGACGGACAAGATCATGTCCGCCCAGAAGGCCCGGGGCGCGGATTTCGAGTCGGGCAGTCTCGTTCAGCGGGCCAAGGCTCTGATTCCCCTGCTGGTGCCCCTGTTCATCTCCGCCTTCCGGCGGGCGGACGAGCTGGCCACCGCCATGGAGTGCCGCTGTTACCACGGCGGCGAGGGCAGGACCCGGATGAAGCAGCTCCACTACCGGCCCGGTGACGTGCTGTTCATGCTGGGCGCTCTGGCCCTGGCCGTATTGATCGGCGTGCTGGGGCACTTCGGCCTATAGTCCTCCGGTGTCCGGCTTTGAGCGGATCGAAGTAATTGGCATTGCGTGTCCATTCCCGCAGCGGGTAATCAGAGCGGCAAGCTGGAATTTGGAGGAAAATTGATGAATGGCAATGTTGAAATAATAGAATTACCCAGGGAGAGCTGGAAAGGTGTAACCATACCATTGGTGACGAAAAGTGACAGCTTCTATGATTTGACGGTTGAGCCGTTGGATCATAGCGGGTGCAGAATTTCAATGGTCAGAAAAAAGTCTGAACAGGAAATCGTCCATACTCCGGAGGAATATGATTTCCCTGATTCACTATATCAGGAGCATTGGGAAAAAGCGGAAGCCTATGGCGTCGTAAGTGATGGCGGGGATTTGCTTGCCTGCATAGAGGTATGCCCCGAGGAATGGTCAAACAGGCTTATGGTAACAGAGTTATGGGTATCAGATGAACTGCGCGGCAGGGGTATCGGGAAAAAACTGATGGACAAGGCAAAAAAGATTGCCATAAAGCAAAAGCGGCGTGCTGTCATTTTGGAAACCCAATCCTGTAATACGAATGCGATAGGCTTTTATCTCCACGAAGGATTTGAACTGATTGGTTTTGACACCTGCTGTTATACAAACAATGATATCAAAAGACGGGAAGTAAGAATCAACCTGGGATACTTCTTTCACAGAGAAGAACAACGGCGGTAAATTCCGATAACGTTCAAGGGAAAGGAGAAGGCCCCTGACTTTCCTGATGCGAAAGGCGGCGTACCCATGGAACAGCGCAACATCGCCCTGCGGCTGAGCTACACCGGCACCGCCTACCACGGCTGGCAGGTTCAAAAAAACGCCGTCTCCGTGGCGGAGACCCTGGAGAAGGCCCTGGCCTCTGTGGTGTGCCACCCGGTCCGGGTCACTGGGGCGGGCCGCACTGACGCAGGAGTCCACGCCCAAGTCTACGTGGCCAACTTCCGCACCACCTCCGGCATCCCCGCGGACCGGCTGCCTCTGGCGGTAAACACCCGCCTGCCCGACGACATTTCCGTCTCTAAGGCCACGGTGGTGCCCGACGGGTTCAACGCCATCGGCTCCTGCCTGAAGAAGGAGTACACTTATAAGATTTACAACTCCCGCATCCGGGACCCTTTCTATGTCAACCGGGTGTGGTTCTATCCAAAACCTCTGGACGAGAGGGTCATGGCGCGGGCCGCCGCCCAGTTTGTGGGCACCCACGATTTTGCCGCCGTCCGCTCCGTGGGCACCGAGACCCGCACCACCGTGCGCACCGTCCACTATTTCGAAATTGAACGCCACGGGACCGTCATCGACTGCCGGGTGTGCGCCGACGGGTTCCTTTACAACATGGTCCGGGCTATGGTAGGCACCTGCATCTACGCCGCCGAGGACAAGCTGGACCCGGCGGAGATTCCCGCCATTCTGCAATCCCGCAACCGCACCCTGGCGGGACCTACCGCGCCGCCGGATGGACTGTACATGACCAATCTGTGGTATGAGGAAGACGTGCTGTAGCTGCCTGCCAACCGCGCCGTACAAAATCAGCAAAGCATCTTGCAATGGAGCGCTTATGGGCCAACAAAATCAAGAAAAACCGAAAATTCAGCCGCTTAATCCCGAAAAAAAACAGCCGGAGTTCAAGCAGCCCGTCAAACCGAAGCGGAAGCTTCCCCGGTTTCTTGTCCGGCTGGCCGCCACCCTTGTGGTGGTGGCCGCGGCGCTGGCTCTGGTGGCGGCGGTGGCCTTCCGGGACAGCCTGAACATGGACAGCGTGAAGCGTTGGTTCACCTACCGCTCTCTGGTCCGAAGCGACAGCGGACGGGCGGAGTCCTTTCCCTATGACGGCGATCTCACCGACACCTTTGCCGCCCTGGACGGGGATCTTCTGGTGTGCTCCCGCAACACGATCTCCCTCTACTCCGGCAGCGGCACCCAGTACATCAACCAACCGGTGAACATGGAGCACCCGGTGGTGAGCACCAACAGCTCCCTGGCGGTGGTGTACGACGCCGGAGGCTCCGACCTATACGTCCTGGGCCAGCGGACGCTGGTGTGGTCCGCCAAAGACCTGGAATCCATCCTCTCCGCCCGGCTGAACCGAAACGGACAGCTCACCGTAGTCACCCAGGCCAGCGGCTACCGGGGCATGGTGACGGTGTATGACGCCTCCTATACCCCCGTGATGAGCGTCAATCTGTCCTCCGCCTTCGTCATGGACGCCGCTTTGTCCGACGACGGGCACACCCTGGCCATCTTCACCGTAGGCCAGTCCGGCGGCGCCTTTGCCACCACGCTGGAGCTGGACAACCTGGACTACTCCAACGGCGTCTATCAGCCCGATCTCACCTGCCCCTTGGGCAGCGGCCTGGTGCTGGAGGCCAGGCACACCGCCTCCGGCGTGTGGGCCCTGGGGGACATGGGCCTCACCGTCACCGACCACAGCGGCCGCTCCTCCGGCGTGAGCTGGGCGGACCGCTACCTGCGGCGGTACACCCTCAGCGGCGACGGCTTTGCCGCCGCCCTGCTGGGCCGCTACCGGACGGGCAGCCAGGCGGAGCTGTGGGTGGTGGACGAAAAGGGTGAGCGGCGGACCCTGAACCTCAACGAACAGGTTATGTCCATCTCCGCCGCCGGGCGGTATCTGGCGGTGCTCACCGGGGACCGGCTGGACATTTACACCGACGAGCTGGAGCATTACGCCACCCTGGAGGGCACTCAAGGGGCCCGGACCGTACTGCTCATGGCGGACGGCTCCGCCATTCTCATCTCAGCGGACAGCGCCGGGTTCTACATCCCCTGACCCAGGGAAGGAGCGGCATATGGAATACATATTTGACATCATCATCCTGGCCCTGCTGGCCCTGTTCGGCTGGCGGGGCTGGGCCAAGGGGCTGGTCCTGTCCCTGTGCGGCCTGGCGGCGGTGTTTGTGGCCTTTTTCTCCGCCCAGTTCCTGTCGGACCAGTTCTGCGAGCCGGTGGGCAATATCCTGCGGCCCATCATTATCCAGACTGTCCGGGGGGCCGGCGCGGAGCCGGAGACAGACCCGGAACATCCGGAGGCGGTCTACACCGTGGAGGACCTGGTGAAATCCATCCAGGAAGAGGGGCTGTTTGAGGGCTTCTCCGCTTTTCTGGACCAGGCCGCGGCGGACCGGCAGCTGCCGCAGAACGGCCATCTCACCCCTCTGGAAGCTCTGGCGGGCTATCTGTCCAAGGCGGTGGCCCGGGCGCTGCTGTTCGGCGTCGTCTTTTTCGGGGTGATGCTGGCCTGGTTCCTGGTCAGCCATGCGCTGGACCTGGCCTTCCACCTGCCCATCCTCGCCGAGGTGAACACCATCGGCGGCCTGCTCGTGGGCCTGCTCAAGGGCGGGCTGCTTACGGTGGTGCTGGTGTGGCTGGCCCAGGTGGCGGGCCTCATCCCCACCCCGCCGGACACGCCGGTGGTGTCCCTGTTCACCGTGGACAGGCTGTGGGAACTGCTGCTCAGCACTCTGCCCGCCTGAGCGTTCTTCATGGGGCTTCCAGCTTCGCGGCGATTTCCCTCTCCCGCAGAAAATTACCACTCTAAAATTCATGACATGTTCATATTTATTTGATATGGTACTGCAAACTGCCATATGAGAACTCTTCTCCCCCGAAAGGAGCGATACGATGCGTCCCACACTGTGCAGCCGCTGCAAAAAAAATGTAGCCGTGGTTTTTATAACAAAAATAGAGGGAAGCGAGACTAAAAACGAGGGTCTCTGCCTGAAATGCGCCCGGGAGCTTGGCATCAAGCCGGTGGACGACATGATGAAGAAAATGGGCATCTCCGACGAGGACCTGGAATCCATCTCCACTGAGATGCTCTCCGCCTTCGGCGGCGCGGAGGAGGCGGAGGGCCTGGCCCCCGCCGGTCAGGAGGGTGAGTCCGACGACGGCGAGGAGGATGAGGGCCGCACCGCCACCTTCCCCTTCCTGAACAAGCTGTTCAGCGGCCAGTCCGAAAGCGGGCCCGACCGGGACCCCATGCAGCGCGGAGGCGCCGCTAAAGAGGAGAAGGCCGGCTCCAAGTCCGACCGGAGCCAGAAACGAAAGTTTTTGGAGAACTACTGTATCTCCCTCACCCGAAAGGCCCACGAGGGCAGGCTGGACCGCATTGTGGGCCGCGCCAGCGAGATCGAGCGCACCATCCAGATCCTGAACCGGCGGCAGAAAAACAACCCCTGCCTCATCGGCGACCCCGGCGTGGGCAAGACCGCCATCGCCGAGGGGCTGGCCCAGCGCATTTACGACCGGGACGTGCCCTACAAGCTGCTGGACAAGGAGGTCTACCTGCTGGACCTCACCGCCCTGGTGGCGGGCACCCAGTTCCGGGGCCAGTTCGAGAGCCGGATGAAGGGCCTCATCGACGAGGTAAAGAAGCTGGGCAACATCATTCTGGTCATCGACGAGGTCCACTCCATCGTGGGCGCGGGGGACGCGGAGGGGTCCATGAACGCCGCCAATATCCTCAAGCCCGCCCTGAGCCGGGGAGAGATTCAGGTCATCGGCGCCACCACCCTCACCGAGTACCGCAAGTACATCGAGAAGGACTCCGCTCTGGAGCGCCGTTTCCAGCCTGTCATTGTGGAGGAGCCCTCCATCGAGGACTCCGTGGAGATTCTGAAGGGCATCGCCCCCTACTATGAGTCCTTCCACCACGTTTCCATCAGCCCGGATATCTGCCGTCAGGCCGTCACCATGAGCGAGCGGTATATCACTGACCGCTACCTCCCCGACAAGGCCATCGACCTCATCGACGAGGCCTCCTCCGACGTAAACCTCCACAACAAGGACCTGGCCAGGCTTGCCGAGATCGACAAGGAGCTGGCCGACTACGCCAAGGAAATGGAGGTGGTGCTGGCCTCCACCGGCGGTCAGAACGACCCCAAGCTTCAGGAGCTGCAAAAGAAGGAGCAGCGGCTCCAGCGCCAGCGGGATACGCTGGAGATGGCGGTGAGCCGGGACGATTCCGAGGCTCCCAACCGGGAGGACCCCGCCTTCCAGGAACGTCAGGAGGGCCGCCGGAAGCAGATCGCCGAACTCCAGGGAAAGCTGTCCTCCGTCACCGCCGAGAAGCAGGCGGTGCAGACAGCCGCCAACGACAAGGCCTATCAGCGGCTGGCTGAGCTGAAAAGCAGGCAGGCCCAGCTCACCGGCGAACGGGACGCCCTGGCCGCCAAGGGGAATCCCCCGCTGACTGCGGCGCACCTGGCCCGGGTCATTGAGCTGTGGACCAAAATTCCCGCCAGCCAGATTCAGGAACAGGAGTTTGAGCGGCTGGCCCATCTGGACCAGCGGCTGAAGGAGCACATCGTGGGCCAGGATGACGCAGTGGACGCGGTGTCCAACGCCATCCGCCGGGGCCGGGTGGGCATCTCCGCCAAGCACAAGCCGGTGTCCTTCATCTTTGTCGGCTCCACCGGCGTAGGCAAAACAGAGCTGGTCAAACAGCTGGCCGCCGACCTGTTCTCCTCCCCAGAGTCCCTCATCCGGCTGGACATGAGCGAGTTTATGGAAAAGCACTCGGTATCCCGGATTATCGGCTCCCCTCCGGGATACGTAGGCTATGACGACGCCGGGCAGCTGACGGAGAAAATCCGCCGCAAACCCTACACCGTGGTCCTCTTCGACGAGATTGAGAAGGCCCACCCCGACGTGCTCAACGTGCTGCTGCAAATCCTGGACGACGGCCACATCTCCGACGCCCACGGCAAGGTGGTCAATTTTGAAAACACCGTTATCGTCATGACCTCCAACGCGGGCAGCGACATCAAGGGCGGCTCCCTGGGCTTTGACCGCTCCGCCAACCAACTGGGCAAGGAGAAGGCCATGAAGGGGCTGGAGGCGTTCCTGCGGCCTGAGTTCATCAACCGGGTGGATGAGATCGTCTATTTCAACCAACTCACCGAGGACAACTTCAAGGCCATCGCCCGCATCATGCTGTCCGAGCTGGACGCCGTCATGAAGGACAAGGGCATCGCCTTCTCCTATGACGAGAGCGTGTTGGACTACCTGGTCAAAAAGTCCTACTCCGCCGCCTACGGGGCCCGAAACCTGCGCCGTCAGATTCAGAAGGATCTGGAGGACCCCATCGCCACGCGGCTCATCCAGCGGTACGCGGACCCCATCACCATGGTCACACTGAGCGCCGGTGATGAAAACCTGAACATTGTAACCGACTAAAGATGACAGGACGGCGGAAATTTTCGCCGTCCTGTAACCTTTGTTACAACTTTGATACCAGTTCTTAAGCCAAGTTTAAGGTTTGGGAGGTTGCATTGGAAGGAGCCCTGTGGTATCCTATTTCTGTCATATTCTAACGCGGAATGGAGGTCCTTAACCCATGAACACCGATATCAACGAGACGCAGAAAAGCACCGAAGCGGCGGAGGTCAAGCCGCCCAGGAAAAAGGGCAAGACCGGCCACATCGTCTTTGCCGTGCTGGTGGTCTGCTGCCTCATTGCCAGCCTGGGCCTGAACGTCTATCAGGCGGCGGTCCAGAACCAGCGGGTCATCTCCTACATCGACCATGAACTGGAGCGCCAGGCCAAGGAGGCCGAGCAGAAGAACGAGTATATTGAAGACGGCTATAAGGTGGGCGGCGAGTACGAAATCCGCTCCACCACCCACATCTCCGATGCCTATAAAAATGGCGACGACAGCCAGCTCAGCTCAGAGGACAAGGAGACGCTGAGAATGGCCACGCAGGTGTTGGACGAGGTCATTGAGGACGGTATGACCGATTATGAGAAGGAAGAGGCCGTCTATAAGTGGATGGTGAAGAATATCGGCCACGGCCGCGGCGGCGTCATCAGCCGTCCCGGAATGGACCGCTCCGCCTTCACTCCCCACGACGTGCTGCTCTCCAAGGGGGCGGTGTGCGTGGGCTACGCCACCACCTTCCGCCTCTTTATGAACATGCTGGGCATGGACTGCCACATTGTACATAATGAGTACCACTCCTGGGATCTGGTCCAGCTGGATGACGAATGGTATCACGTGGACATCTACAGCGACGCCCACGGGGTGATTTACGGCAACTTCAACATGACGGACCAGATGGCGAAAAACGGCCACAATTGGGACGAGTCCGCCCTGCCCGAGGCCAAGAGCGTGAAATATTCCCCCGCCGTGCAGAACGCGGTGGAGCTGGACGGCCTTATGGACATTCCCGCCGCCATGAGCCAGACTCTGGACGGCAAGAGCACCACCCTGTTCTACAAGTTCAAGGAGCCCTTGTCCGACGAGGACATGAGCAAGGCGGACTTCCTGGTAAACCTTTTGGAGATGGTGCTCAACGGCGGCTTCCTGGAGGACAGCGACGGCTATTATTTCCGGGCCTCCTGGTATCCCAGCGAGCGGGAGAATGACTACATCCTGGGTCTGCTGCTGGAGAGCCACAGCTCGGAGGAGGAGCCCGTCTTTGACACAGATTCTCCGGAGGCCAAGGAGCTCATCAAACAGGTGGCCGAGGCCTTCGGCATCGACCCGGCCATGCTGGGCGGTGAAACCGGCGACGACCCGGACTGGGAAGAGTTCCCCATCGGCGGGGCCGACGGCCCCACTGACACCGTCGTTACGGAAAACGGCGAGGTCATCACCACCTGGAACGGCGGCGGCAGCGTGGAGCTGCGCTGACCTGCGGAGGTATCATCCATGAAACACATCAAAAAAACACTCTGCCTGGCTCTGGCGGCGGTTTTGCTGCTGGGCTGCGCCGCCTGCGGCCCCAAGGAGGACGACGGCCCCGATCTGGACCCGGCGGAGGTGCTCCAGGCCATGATGGCCGTGGACACCACCCTGCCCGACATGGTGACAAAGTCCTCTGAGGACGGCGAGGCCAAGGACAATTTCTTTTACCTGTCCAATCTGGACTACGGCAAGGTGGAGGCCTACTGCTACGCCTTCGCCGACGCCGGGACCGCGGAGGAGATGGCGGTGGTGAAGCTGAAAAACAAGTCGGACGCCGCCGCCCTGATGGAGTCTCTCCATGACCACGTCAATACCCGGCGGGGCACCTTTGAGGAGTACAGCCCCGACCAGGTTCCCCTCACCGACAGCGCGGTGATTACCCGAGAGGGGCGGTATGTGGTCCTCATCGTATCCAAGAAGAACGGTCTGGCCCAAAAAGAATTCCAAAAATTCTTCCCGGAGTCCGAATAAGAGATGAAAACCCCGCGCCGCTTTTCAGCGGCGCGGGGTTTTTGTCACAGCGCTATGGTCTCGCCCTCCCGGCTGAGCTGAGTGAGTCCGCCGTTTTCAATGAGGTACGCCTCTCCCCGCAGCTCCTCCCGGCCGTCCCGGCCCAGAATGTAGCTGCCGTCCACCAGGACATAAAACCGGCGGCCCGCGCTGTCGGCATAGGTGATGTCCTCATAGAGCCGCATCCCGTCCAGGGTCCAGTCCTTATCCTGGTTATAGTGGGGGATGATATTCAGCCGGGTCAGCCCCAGCCCAGGTAAAAACCGCTGATAATCAGGGTCTATGGCCTCTCCCGGCTCCTCCGGCTGGGCGTAGACTGCCTCGGCGGCGTTCATGCTGCCCGCGCTGACGCCCACCAGAACACCGTCCCAGTTTCTAAGCTCCTCCCGCAGATCGGTCTCCTGAAAGAATGCGTTCTGGGTGGGGACGTGGCCGCCCACTAGAAAAATCAGCTCCGCATCCGCGACCAGTTCAAGACACCACTCCTGGTTCCTCCGCTCCAGCACCTGTAAATCAGTAAAACGGATGCCGATTCGGGCAAAGCTGCTGCGCATATCCTCGGCGAAGCCGTGGGTGCGGTCGGGCTGATCCGGGTCAGAGCAGACAAACAGGGCCCGGCAGGGTCCGGGCAGGGCCTTTTTCAGCTCGTCCACAAAGCCGTTGGCCGGGTTCAGCGCCGGAGAGCCCTCCACACAGGGGCTGCTGGTCAGAAAATAGGTCAAATTCGATCCCTCCTACTACAGCACCGTATGGGCGTGCCGCGTGACGTGGCACCCCAGATTGACGGCGCAGGGCAGCCCCGCGATATGGGTCGCCTGGGTGAGAATGGCGGCGGAGAGGGCGGTGGTCCGCCCCCCAAGCCCCTGGGGGCCGATGCCCAGCCGGTTTACCCGCTCCAAAATGCGCTCCTCCATGGCCCGGTAGAAGGAGTCGGGGTTCCACGTCCCGGCGGGGCGCAGCAGGGCCCGCTTGGCCAGCAGGGCCGCCGCCTCCGACGTGCCCCCCAATCCCACGCCGACAACCACCGGCGGGCAGGGGTTGGACCCGGCCCGAGAGACGCAGTCCACAATAAAGTCCTCCACCTGCTCCTGTGTAACGGAGGGGTTGAACATTTTAAGCCTTGTCATGTTCTCGCTGCCAAATCCCTTGGGGGCCACTGTGATGTCCACCCGGTCCCCCGGCGTCATCCGCAGGTGAAGGATGCCGGGGGTGTTGTCGTTGGTGTTAACCCGGCGCAGGGGGTCTCCCACTACCGACAGCCTCAAATGGCCGTCCAAATAGCCCCGGCGCACGCCATCGTTTACCGCGTCCTCCAGGGAACCGCCGACGAGGTGGCAGTCCTGCCCCCAATCCAGAAACACCACGGCCATGCCGGTGTCCTGACAGATGGGCAGGCCCTTGGACTCGGCAAACTGGTAATTCTCTATCAGGTCCCCCAAAATGGCCTGTCCCACCGGGGAGGACTCCGCCTCCCGGCCCTGGCAAATCGCGTCCCGCAGGTCCTGGGGGAGAACGGTGTTGGCCTGGATGCACAGCGCCCGGATGGCGTCGGACAGGGCCTGCGCCTCAATTTTCCGTATCATGCGATGACCTCCTGTCCGTCAATGAACACATGGGTGACTTTGGAGCGCCAGTGGAAGGGATGGCCGTCCATCACCACGATGTCCGCGTCCTTGCCGGGGGCCAGAGAACCCAGCCGGTCCCCCACGCCCAGAATGGAGGCGGCGTTGATGGTGATCGCCGCCAAGGCGTCCTCGTCGTCCATCCCCGCCCGGGCGGCCAGGGCCGCGCAGAGGGGGAGCAGCACGATGGGCGTCTCCGGGTGGTCGGTGCAGATGGCCACCTGGACTCCCGCCCGGGCCAGGATGGCGGTATTCTCCATGGTCAGATGGCCCAGCTCCGGCTTGGAGCGGTCCATGAGGAAGGGGCCGGTGATGACGGGAACTCCCTCCTCCGCCAGGTAGTCCGCGATGAGATGGCCCTCGGTGCCGTGGACGATGGCGCATTTCAGCCCGAATTCCCTGGCGATGCGCAGGGCGGTGACGATATCGTCCGCCCGGTGGGCGTGGAAATGGGCGGCCAGACGGCCCGCCGCCACCGGGCGCAGGGCGTCCAGCTGGGCGTCAAACTCCGGGTCGTCCAGGGCGTCGTCCGCCGCCGCCCGGGCATATTTCGCCTCATAATTCAGCGCCTGGGTGAGCTTGTCCCGGATAACGGCGGCGGTGGCCATACGGGTGGCCGGGCCATGGCCCTTGTGGACGCCCTTGGGGTTTTCTCCCAGGGCGAATTTCATGGCGGCGGGAGAGCGCACCGCCATCCGGTCCACCACCGCGCCCGCCGTTTTCAGCAGGACGGACTGGCCCGCGATGGGGTTGGCGGAGCCGGGGCCGGTGTGGACGCAGGTGACACCGGCCCGGCGGGCCTCGGCAAAGTACTGATTCAAGGGGTCCACGCCGTCCAGCGCCCGCAGCTGGGGGGTACAGGGGCTGGGCATCTCGTTCAGATCGTCCTCCTGGGCGGCGGCGCCGTAGAGGCCCACATGGCAGTGGGCGTCGATAAAGCCGGGAAGGACGTGGCCGCCCCGGGCGTCAACGCGTTCCGCCCTGTCCGCCCCCTCGGGAAGCGCCGCCATGGGGCCCACCTGGACGATACGGGTCCCCTCGGTGAGGACAAAGCCCTCTGGAACGGTCCCGGTCTCCATCGTATGAATGACGCCGTTGATGATGAGCATGGGATTCTCTCCTTTGCGTTTTTTATCGGGGCGGGAGGCACGACGGCTCCGCGCTTCGTGCTGTCACGCTGCGAATCGGCCAGGGCGCTCCTTCGCGCTTCTCGCTGTCACGCTCGGATTGGGCGCATGGCCGGGTCGCTTTCCCTCCGATTCGGGCAAAAAGCGCTCCGCTTTGCGGGCCTGCCTTTTTGCCCTCACTCCGGTCCAAGCTCCCCTATGCGCCTATCCTCGCGCTTCGCGCAAAAAAGGGGGACGCCGCGGCGTCCCCCTCAATGGGCCTATTTTCTTCCGCCCCGGCGGTTGCCCCGCTTCTCATTCATGTGGAGCTCGGACAGCTTGCTGTCTGAGCTGGCCATGAACTGCTTAAGCTGATCCTCAAAACTGGCCGGCCCTCTGGGCTGGGAAGGCTCAGGGACAAAGCCGCGGCTGGGGCCGGAGCGGCGGTTGCTTGCCGGGCGGCGGTCTCCCTCCGGCCTGAAGCCCGAATTGGAGCCGCCGGGACGGCGCTCCGGGCGGGGCGGCGGAGGCAGTGCCTGCTTAATGGACAGATTGATACGGTTGTTGTCATCAATGCCGATGACCTTAACCTTGACCTCCTGCCCCTCGGAGAGCAGGTCGTGCACGTCGTTGACATAGGAATACGCGATTTCCGAGATATGTACCAGCCCCGAGCGGTTACCCGGCAATGATACAAACGCGCCAAACTTGGTGATCCCAGTCACCTTTCCGTCCAGAATAGAACCAACTTCAATCCCCATAAATCTCTTTTTTCCCTCTCAATTGTGTATTTGGATGCTTTGCCGCACCGACTGCCAAGGGCCCCCCGCAAAGCCGTATGCCGGCTTTGGGGGAAAAGGAGAAGCAGCGCGGCGGGCAAGCTTCCGGCTTTAGCCGAAAACCAGCGGTACAAAGCTTGCTCCGGCGCTGTCACGTTACGAAGCGGCAGGACGTTCGGCCGCTTCTCCGCGCCTCTACTTGGAAGAGTCTATGAACTCAATCTCCCCCGGCTCCACCAGGCCAAGGCGGCTGCGCGCGATGTCGGCCAGATACTCCGGATCACCGCTGTGGTCGATGCCGTCTTGAAGCTCGGCGTTTGCCTCGCGCTGCTCCTGTACCTGGCGGCTGAGCGCCTCCCGGTCGGCCTGAGCGGCGTTCAGCTGCGCCTGGGTGGACAGCAGAGCAATCGCCACGGCGGCCAGCAGCACGAAAACCAGCAGCTTTGTGGCAACGCCGGCCCGTTTCAGCTTCATGATGCCTCACACCCCTCTCCCTGTTTCTGGCGAAACGGTATAGCACGTTTATTTTATACCAGGCCAGCCAATTTTGGAAGTGTTTTTTTTGAAATTTTAAAAATTTTTTTCCGGCCTCTCCCGCCCGCCGGACGGGGCTGGTAATCAGCCGGAAAAACCGCCGGAGCTGCTCCGCCAGCCACAGCAGCGCGGGCAGAATCAGCCGGCTGAGGGTGGCGAAATACAGCCCGCCCCCCAGCGCCACAGCCAGCATGTGGTAGATACGCACCTGTCCGTCATCCCGGAGCAGGGTGAGGGCGAACAGGCAGACGATGGCCGTCAGCCAGAACAGCAGGTCCAGCCCAAAGGCAAGCCAGGCGGCCCGCAGGCCCCGGCGCAGGGTCCGCATCCCGTCGTAGAGCAGCCCAAGCGCCGCCCCCAGCAGGAGACCCTGCCCAAAGATGACCGCCTGAGCCCAGCTGTCCACATGCATCGTCAGCGCAGCAGGCGGGCAAAAAAGCCGCCGCGGGCTCCGCCGCCGTCGTCCTCATAGGTGACGGCATCCACATCCCCCTCCACCTTCAGGTCGCCGCCGTCCAGAGACAGCTTTTCAATGTGCAGGTTCTCCCCTGTCACCACCATGGTGCCCTTGGAGGTGGACAGCACGATGGTGGTTTCGTCAAACCGCTCCACGTCCTCCACGCCGGACACCGTGAGGCTCTTCCGCTCCTCTATCACCACATGGTGGGGGGCGGACAGCCCGCCTTCATACGCCATAGGACCATCTCCTTACCCTTGATGGTCCATTGTATGGGGTTTGTCCCAGGAATATGTGTAAAATCCGCAGACTCCCTCACGCCTGAGGCGGGGTCTTTTCCTCCCCGGCCTCCTTGGCGGCCAGCCGGGCGCGCAGGTTCTGCCGGAGCAGGATATAGGCCACCGCGGCCACAGGCACGCTGATAATCATGCCCAGCAGGCCCATCATGGAGCCCCCCACCGTCACCGCCGCCAGCACCCAGATGCCGGGCAGGCCCATGGACGTGCCCACCACCCGGGGATAGATGATGTTATTCTCAAACTGCTGGAGGGCGGAGAGAAAAATCTGGAACCAGACCGCCTGCCAGGGATCGATCATCACCAGCAGCAAGAACGCCAGAATGGAGCCCAGATAGGCCCCCGCGATGGGGATCAGGGCGGTGACGCCGATGGCCACTGAGATCAGCGGGGCGTAGTCGAAGCGGAACACGCACATGCCGGTGAAGCACAGCGCCCCCAGGATAAAAGCCTCCACCACCTGGCCGTTGACGTACTTGGTGAAGGTGTCCGCCGTGAGCCGGGCCACGGAAAGCAGGTAATCGGACACCCGCCGGGGAAGATAGGCCCGCGACAGCCTGCGGAACTGGGCGATGAGGCTGGGCGCGCCGGAGAGCATATAGATGGAGAACATCAGGGCAAGGGACCAGGTGACGAATACGGAAATCAGCACGCTGGTCATGCTGATGAGGTGGGGCAGGGTGTTGGTCAGCGCGTCCAGCGCCCTGGTGAGCAGGTCCCGCAGCGTGCCGCTGAGGCTGGAGGACAGATCCAGATTGGCCAGCTGCTCCAGATCCAGCTTATCCACCGCCCAGTCAAACAGCTCCTGGAGGTTGGCTGCGTAGGTGCCGAGATTGCCGATGAACATCTCAATGCTGTGCACCAGCTCGGGCACCACCAGAGCGATCAGCAGGGCGATCACCACCGCTACCATTAAATAGGTGGTGGCCACCGCCAGCGGGCGGGCGGTCTTTTTCATTTTAGCGGGCAGGCGCTTCTCGTACAGCCGGGCGAAAAAGCCGCAGGGCCCGTTGAGAACAAAGGCGATGGCCGCGCCGATGAAGATGGGCTGAAAGGAGTCCAGCACCCCGCCCAGCCAGCCGGTAATGGTGTCGAGCTTGACGATGACCGCCACCAGCACAATGGCATAGGTGACGAGCAGAAGCAGGCTTCGGAACATTTTCTTGTCCAATGGGAACAGACCTCCCCATGATATTTTCCTCAGTTTACCATTGGGAAGGTCTGCCGTCAAATTAAGATTTCTCTAAGGTTTCCCTGTACCGGCGCCATTCCACCAGCCGCCGTCCGGTCTGGCCGGACAAGGTCTCGGGAAGCCGGTCCAGGGCGAAGAAGCGCAGATCCTCTACCTCGCCCTCCTGGCATTTCATCTCGCCAGACCAATCCCGGCTGGTATAGGCGAACTCCACGTTGTACACCTCGTCGCCGTTGGGGTAAACGTGGTGCTCCTCCGGCCCGGCGTATACGCCGTACAGCTCCAGGGTGCGGACGGTGAGGCCCGTCTCCTCCAGCAGCTCCCGCCGGATGGTGTCCTCCGGCGCTTCTCCAGGTTCCATGGAGCCCGCCGCGGAAAAGCTCCACCGGCGGTTGTCGGTGCGCAATTGCAGGAGAATGCGCCCCTGCTCATCCTCCAGAATGACGCTGGCCCCCACCTGAATAAGAGGGCGGTGGCCCACAAAGGCCCGCAGGTCCATGATGTAGCCCATAACGGCTCCCCTTTCGTCAGTTCATGTTAGCCGCCCCCAGTATACCACTGGGGGCGGCTTGGGTCAACCGCTTCAAACGGCGGTACGCGCGCTGCCGCCCCGGGCCCGCTCCAGGCCGGCCCGCTTCCCGCGGCCCGAGATGGGGTGCAGGCGCCGCGGCCATGGGCATGACCGGCTGTCGCGCCGGAACGGCCACATATCCTCATATGCTGGACATCCACGCCCC
Organism: uncultured Oscillospiraceae bacterium; assembly: GCA_910577525.1. Taxonomy (GTDB): domain Bacteria; phylum Bacillota; class Clostridia; order Oscillospirales; family Oscillospiraceae; genus Enterenecus. The sequence goes on from CAJTLI010000009.1 coordinate 33,698, forward strand.
GGTCGGCTATACTGAAATAAATAAAAACCTGATCAAGGAAAGGAGTCTGGAGCATGAAGCTGTCGTCCTTTGCGTACTTGGCCGGGTTTGGGCTCAAAACCATCCTCTACGGCGGGAAAAAGCCCATCCTCGGCACGGTCATCGTCACCGACAAGTGCAACCTCTCCTGTAAGCACTGCTCGGTCAACAACATCACCGCCGTCATCCACCCCTACCGGCAGATCAAACGCGAGATGGAGCTGCTCTACGATATGGGGGTGCGCATCCTGTTTTTCTGCGGCGGAGAGACCTTCCTGTGGCGGGACGGAGATAAAATCCTGCGGGACCTGGTGGCCGAGGCCAAGGACATGGGCTTTTTGATCGTCAACGCTGTGACCAACGGCACCTATCCCCTGAACCTGCCGGAGGCCGATCTGATTCTGTTGAGCCTGGACGGCGACCGGGAGCGGCACAACGCCATCCGGGGCGACACCTACGACGCCATTCTGGAGAACATCCGGCACGCCGCCTCCGATAATATCTGCCTCTATATGGCCATCAACCAGATCAACAAGGAGGCCGTCCGGGAGGTGTGCCTCACCGCCCGGGACACAAAGAACGTCCGCGCCGTCTCCTTCAACTTCCACACCCCCTACCCCGACACCCGGGAGCTGGCCCTGTCCAGAGAGGACAAGGCGGCCTGCTGCCGGGTCATTGAACAGATGATGAGAGAGGGCGCTCCGGTCTTCAACCTGAAAAGCGCCTTTCCCTATCTGATCGACAACCGGTTTCCCACCCCCTGCCATCAATGCGTGGTGGTGGAAAACGGCAAGGTGAGCACCTGCGGGCGCTGCGTCGAGGTGGAGGGCCTGTGCGGCCAATGCGGCTATTTCTTTGTGGCGGAGTATACGCTGCTGTTCCGCGGCAACGTCAGGGTCATCCTGGATATGCTGCGGACTTATCTGAGATATGTTTAGGTGAGCCATGAGTGTGATGACCAGCTTGACAAGGATGTGGCTGACCCGTTCGCCCAAGCCCTTTGTCTTTACAAACGAATACGACCAGCGCCTCCCCTTTGAGAACTGCCCGGACCTGGGGCTGTACGTCCACATCCCCTTCTGCCGGCGCATCTGCTCCTTCTGCCCCTACTGCAAAACGGTGTACTCCAAGGAGGCCTGCGACCGCTATGTCGACGCGCTCATCCGGGAAATCCACCTGGTGGGGCGGCAGGCGGAGGGGAAAAAGACGGTCACCAGCCTGTATTTCGGCGGCGGAACCCCCGCTCTTGCCGCCGGACGCCTGGCGGAAATCGTCCGGGCGGCGGAGGAGCACTTTCACATCACCGACGGCATCGGCGTAGAGCTCCACCCGGACAACGTGACCCCCTCCCTTCTGCGGACCCTGAGGGACGCGGGCGTCACCCGGATCAGCATCGGCATACAGTCCTTCCAGGAAAAATTTCAGTCGGTGCTGGGCCGCCCCCCGGTGGACCGCGCCGCTCTGACAGCGGCCCTGAGCGCCGTCCCCTTTGAGACGGTGTCCATGGATTTCATCTTCGCTCTGCCCGGCCAGACCTTCGACGACCTGAGATCGGACATCGACGCCGCCTTTTCCAGCGGAGCCAACCACATCGCCGTCTACCCCTTCATCGACTTCACCTTTACTGGCAGCCGGATTCCCGCCATGCCAAAGGGTGAGAAACGCCGCCTGCTGGACGCCGTCACCAGGTATTGCCTGGGAAAAGGCTATTGCCGCAATTCCATTTGGACCTTTTCCAATGGAGAACAGGCCCGGTATTCCTCCATGACCCGGGACAATTTCCTGGGCTTCGGCTGCTCCGCCGCCACCCTCCTGCGGGACCAGTTTAAAATCAACACCTTCTCCCCGGAGGAATACTGCCGCCGGATCAACCAAGGGCTGCTCCCCACCTCCCTCACCCTCCGCTTCTCCCTGCGCCAGCGCATGGTGTACTACCTCTTCTGGACCGCTTACAGCACACAGGTCAGCGCCGTCGGCTTTGAGCGGTTTTTCGGCGTGCCGCTGAAAAAAGCCTACGGCCTTGAGCTGGCCGCCGCCAAGCTGCTGGGGCTTGTCACAGAGGCGGACGGCGTCTACCGCATGACCCTGAAGGGCGCGTTCTATTACCACTACTACGAGAGCTTCTACACCCTGGCCTACATCGACAAGATGTGGGGAATCATGCGCCGGGAGGCTTTTCCGGAACGCATCGAATTCTAAGGAAGCGCTGATTCAATGCGTCTGCGGCGCTTCGAGGATCTTTTTTGCCACAACTTCGTTGCGGTTTCTTGAAATAAACACAATGAATCCTGGGTCATCCCGCCTCGCTGTGGCAAACAATCTCGCGTGAATCGCTCTTGCCGATTGAATCAGTCCTTTCCTAATCGCCTCAGGTCCGCCGTTTGGGTGTGTCGGCAGCTTTCAAACAAGCCCAAGTTCCGCCAAGCATCAAAGCCCATCGCGATCCGGATCGTATACTTCGCGCATGTCAAGCTTCCATTTGGTGAAACTGCCATAAAGGCCGCTCAATTTTTGTTAAAATATTAGAAATTGTAAAAGAGACTTGCAATTTTAGAAAAATGTGGTACTCTGAAATCGTCCCCAAATTGGTTGTACCAATTTGGGCGGCCCGCGCCGGACCCTGCAAACAATTTTTGACAGAAAAATGAAACCGTACACTATTGTGAGACAGGAGGCTTCCTTTATGTCACAGTACAATCAAGTCACCCCTGAGATCATCGCCCAGCTCCAGGCCGCCGCCCCCGGGCACGTGGCGGTGGGCGCGGACGTCAACCCCGACTACGCCCGGGACGAGATGCCCATCTACGGCGTGAAGCTGCCGGAGGTGTCCGTTGACGCCGCCAGCACCGAGGAGATCGCCGCCGTCATGAAAATCTGCTACGACAACAACATCCCCGTCACCACCCGGGGCGCGGGCACCGGCCTGGTGGGCGGCTGCACCCCCATCTGCGGCGGCGTGGTCATCTGCACCATGAAAATGAACAAGATCCTCAGCTACGATTTGGAAAACTTCTCCGTCACCGTCCAGCCCGGCGTGCTCCTCCAACAGCTGGCGGACGACGCCCTCACCCACGGCTGCATGTATCCCCCCGACCCCGGCGAGAAGATGGCCACCCTGGGGGGCAACGTGGCAACCAACGCCGGCGGTATGCGGGCCGTCAAATACGGCGCCACCCGGGACTACGTGAAGGCCATGACCGTGGTCCTTCCCACCGGCGAGATCACCAAATTTGGCGCCGCCGTGTCCAAAACCTCCTCCGGCTACAGCCTCACCAACCTGATCTGCGGCTCCGAGGGCACCCTGGCCATCATCACCGAGCTGACCCTGAAGCTCATTCCCGCCCCCAAAGCCACTATCAGCCTTATGGCCCCCTTCGAGGACCTGGACGCCTGCATCTCCACCGTACCCAAGGTGTTCATGAACCACTTGAAGCCCCAGGCTCTGGAGTTTTTTGAAAAAGAGATCCTCATCTCCTCCGAGGAGTACCTGGGCAAGCAGGTGTTCCCCCGGAAGATCGACGGCGTGGAGGCCGGGGCCTATCTGCTGATGACCTTCGACGGAGACAGCATGGACGAGCTGGACCCCCTGGTGGAGCGGGCCGCCGAGATGCTGCTGGAGGAGGGCGCGCTGGACGTGCTGGTGGCGGACACCGCCCCCAAGCTGAAGGACACCTGGGCCGCCCGGTCCTCCTTCCTGGAGGGCATCGAGGAGCAGACCAAGCTGCTGGACGAATGCGATGTGGTGGTGCCGGTGAACAAAATCGCCGAGTACGTGGCCTACGTGGCCGGGGAGGGGGAGAAGTACGACTTCGAGGTGAAGTACTTCGGCCACGCCGGCGACGGCAACCTGCACATCTACACCTGCTCCAACGACATGGACAAGGGTGAGTTTGAGAAGCAGGTGGAGCGGTTCTTCACCAGCATCTACGGCAAAACCGTGGAGCTGGGCGGCCAGATCTCCGGCGAACACGGCATCGGCCTGGGCAAGGTGAAGTTCCTGGCTCAGACCGCAGGCCCGGTGAACATGGCGCTGATGGAGGGCATTAAAAAGGTGTTCGACCCCAAAATGATCCTCAACCCCGGCAAGGTGTGCCACGTACTGTAACGGGCCCGCTCCGGCCCTATGCCCCCGCCCCAGGGACAAGCGCTTGTCCAAACCGAAAAAATCAGGCAAAAGGAGACGCGTTCCCATGGCGGAGAAAACCGAGCGGGCTTATGAAAAAGTCATTGAGCATCTCAAAAACGAGATCTGGCAGGGCACGCTGAAGCGGGGGGAGCGCCTGCCCCCGGAGCGGGAGCTGGCCGAGTCCCTGGGGGTGAGCCGCAACTCTGTGCGGGAGGCCATCCGCACCCTGGGGCTCATGGGCTTTGTGTCCAGCACCCAGGGAGCCGGCAATTTCGTCACCTGCGACATCGAGCAGAACCTGCGGGAGAGCTTACGCATGCTGCTGCTGCTGGGCGAGACCAATTACTTCCAAATCAGCCAGCTGCGCTGCGGCCTGGAGACCGAAAACGCCCGGCTGGCCGCGGAACGGATTACCCCGACGCAGACCGCCCGGCTGTGGGAGTTGGTCCGGCTCATGGGGGAGGAGCCGGACCAGCAGAGGGCCTCCCGTTATGACCAGGAGTTTCATCTGCTGCTGTGTGAGGCGGCGGGGAACCGGCTCATCAAGTCTCTGTTCAGCGCCATGCTGTCCACCTTCAACGACTTCATCAGCACCATGTATGTGCGCATCATGGCGGACGCCCCCCAGGCCGAGGCCCTCCACACTGCCCACCAGCGGCTGGTTCAGGCCTTGGCCGCCCGCGACGCGGACGCCGCCGGTCAGGCCATGCGCACCCATTTTGAGGTGGTGGACGCCTCCCTCAGGCGGGAAAATCTTCCATAACTGAGCCGTAATATCATATTTTCAACAAAAACAAGAGGGATATTTTCTGCTATATCGCAGATTGCAACGGGGCCTGGACTTTGCTATAATAAAGTCGGTGATCGTTATGGTGTATGTATGTGACAACTGCGGCGCTCTATTCAGCAGAACCGACAAACAGCGCCATTGCCCCGACTGCGGAAAAGATTTGATCCGTTCCGCAAATCAGGTAGAGCGTCGTGAATTTATCTCCCGCATGGCGGGCCTGCTGCAAAAAAAATGCGCGGACCATCCCCCGCGCTTCCCCAGTATGGTTGAGACAGTCATCTCCATGGTAGACTGCTTCACCTTCCAGCTGCCAGTGACCGCGCTCCAAATCGACAACAGCCTGGTGGTTGAGCTCTGGGTGGAATTCGGCCAGAACGCCGACGACTGGAACGACCTGACCGCCAACGTCTGGGCAGTCGGGAGCGACCGGCAGTCCCACCAGTTTCTCATGTCCATCCATCTGCCCATGAACCCCAAAGAGGTGCGGCGGGAACAGGTGGACCGGATCTTTTCCGCCCTGAGCGGAAACAGGACCTTTGTGGACAGACTTCTGGAATTTGTGACGGAGCAGCTCAGCATATAGCCGGAGCCGGACGGGTCCCTCTTCCGTCCAGCCCCCGGCGCGGAAGGGCGCCCCGGCCTTTCGGCAAAACAGAACGGCCCTGCCTCATCCGGCGGCTGGAAGCCAGCCGCCTCGGATTGGGTGGGGCCGTTCTGTTTTATTGCAGCTGTATTCGGTTCTCCTCCACATGAATATCGCACTGTTCCTCTATGGTGGTAATCTCCTCCGTCAGCCGGCCGATCTGAACCTCCAGATGAGGATACAGCTTCTCGCAGCGAATCCTTCCCCTGCTCTTTTTGTCCAGCTCTTTTTCCAGGAGCTTCAGCTCCGCCGCCAGCGCCTCCTTCTTTTCCAGGTACAGGCTCCGCTGCTCCGCCAGCTGCTCCAGCAGCTCCCGCTCCCCGTCCGTAATCCGGTAGCCCTTTTTTCGAAGGGTGGTGATGGGCTCCCACAGCTTTTCAACCACCGACTGCACACTCGACAGCTCGGCCTTAAGCCGTTTCCACGCCTCCGGGATATGGGGCGGATAGCCCACGGAGACCTGGCTGCGGCCCCCCGCCAAATTCCCGATGCGCAGGCACAGAATGCTGTCCCCCGCCTGAATGTGGCTGTCCACAATCATTCCGCGCCCGCTCATGACATAGACCGTCCCGCCGCAGCGGATTGAACTGTTCAAAATCGCGTCCGCGATTACGCTGGTCCCGGCCTCAATTTTCGCCCATTCCATCACGGGGGCCTGGACCTGACAGGCCGCGGTCAGGCGGGTTTCGCCCTGCGTCCCATAAACGCCCTGCTGAATTCGGATGGTTCCTCCCGTGGACACCACCCGGGCCCGCCCCAGCTTTCCATTGATTACAATATCGCCGGAGGCCTCTATATCCACTCCGCCGTCCACGGTTCCCCCTATGTAGAGATTGCCGGAGATCCGCAGCGTCCCCTGAAACTGATCCATGTCCCCGTCAATAATCTTCTGCGCGTGAATGCAGAACTGGTCGTTCTCAATATACAGGATTCCGTCCGCCTCCGCGATCAGCGCCTGCCCTCCCCTGCCGATCACCGTGTTCTCCCCCTGCGGTATCCGGGCCTTGACAGCCGGACGGACCGACCTCTTCTGTCCGGTTACATCCATGCCGTCCGCCCCCGCCCGCGGCGGGCGGATCAGGCAGACGGCCGTTCCCTTTCGGATGGGCTGAAGCTGGACATCCTCTCCAAAATCCACCTGGCTCCCATTCTGCACCTCCAGCTGCATGGTTTTGCGCCGCTTGAAAAGCTCGACCACCTTTCCGTCTTCCCCCTCCTGGGGCGGCTTTCCCCGCGCTACCGGAAATATACGCAGATATCCCCGCCCAAACTCCCGCTGAATCTCCTCGCGCAAAATGCCATAGTTGATGCCCTCGTAATGCAGATCCTCCATAAACTCCTCCAGAGTGATCTCATCACCGCCGTTTTCCGGCGGAAGAAGGCATCCGAAGGCGCTCATCCGATCCTGTGACAAAAAAAACTGCGCCGCCGCTTTCATGGGCTGAAGCTCGCCGTCCGCCGCCTTTTTGTACCGGACCCGGCAGGTCTCCTTCAGCGCCCAGGAAAAATTTTCGATTGTCTTGCCGTCCTCCGGATACCGCTCCATCGCCTCGCCGCATGCCGCGTCCAGCGCGGAATACCTCCTCATCTGAGGCGCAGAGGAGAACAGTTTTCTTTTTTGCTCGCCCGCTCCCTTGGGCACAAGCCGGTCGAAAAGCGACACCTTCATCCCCTGCCTTTTCCCGCGCCTCATGTTAACAGCCGCCTATGGTTCTATTATTCTCATCATATCATTTTTAAAGAGAATTATCAAGTGCCGATGTGTTCCCCGCCGCGCGGTTTTCACAGCCTCCCTCACCGTCCGCCAGCGGGGTTGCGCAGCAAAAATTGACAGGCCGCTCCCGGCCTGTCAATTGATTGTATCGCCGTCAATTTCATTTCGTCCCCCGGCGGAGCACTCCCGCCAGCAGCCACAGCGCGGTGAGCAGCAGCGTCACATTGGCGTAATGAACCGCCGCCACCGTCCCCACGCCCACCAGCACCCCTACCAGGCAGCCGGACAGGGCGGTGGTCAGCCGGTACGCCCAGTCCAGGTCCAGCCGCCAGGCCAGCAGTCCATAGATCACCCGCCCGCCGTCCAGCGGCAGGATGGGAAGCAGATTGAACGCCCCTATGGCCAGGGAAACCGCCGCCGCCAGCGTCCGGCCCGCGGCCAGACAGATTCCTCCCACCGCCAGATTTGCCGCCGGTCCGGCCAGGGCCACCAGGCTGTCCTGACCATAGCCCAGCGGCGCGCCGTACCGGATGCGCAGCTCAGCTCCCACCGCCGTCAGGGAGAGCTCCTCCACCCGGCCGCCCAGCCGGACGGCGGCGGCCACGTGCCCCAGCTCGTGAGCCGCGCAGGCCAGCAGCCCCCAGGGCAGCAGCCCCACGCCCTCGTCCAGCCAGAACAGCGCCGCCAGCAGCAGCAGAAAGCCCGAGCTCACCTCCACCCTGGGGCGGTCATGCCAGGTCCACATAATATGCCGGGTCCAGCCGGATGTTGTCCTTCTCGATGGTCAGGTGGAGATGGGGTCCGGTGGCGTCCCCCGTATGTCCCACCAGGGCCACGGTCTGCCCGCAGCTCACCTGGTCTCCCTTGTGCACCAGCAGCCTGCTGCAATGGGCATAAAAGCTGCTGACATTGTTTTCGTGGCGTATTTTCAGATAGTTTCCGAATTCATCGCTCTCTCCGATATACTCCACGGTGCCCGCGGCAAAGGCGCCGATCTCCGTTCCCTCCTCCGCGCCGATATCCAGCGCCAGATGAAACTCGTATTGGCCGTTGATGGGACTGTCCCGATAGCCGAAGCCGGAGGTGGCCGAGCCCTCCACCGGGACGGCGGTCTCGCTGAGGCCCAGCTCATAGTAGGCAAAGCTCACGTTTCGGGGCAGTTTAACCCCGTCGTCGGTATAGGCCTGGGCCACCGCCGTCACCACCTCCGGCTGGCTTGGCTCTGATTCCGAGGGAACCGGACCGCTCTCCCCCGGCTCCGCCTCCACAGGCTCGTCCCCTTTGTCCGCAGCGTTTCCCACACGCAAAAAGCCATACCGCCTCAGGTCGCTCAGCCCGCCGTCCCTGGTCTGGCTCAGCGCCGCCGGGGCCGTCTGCGGCGGCGGTGTCTCCGCCGGACGCTGCGCGGGCTCCGTCTCCGTCTCCATGCCCAGCAGCGCGGCGCACAGCGTCTCCAGCGCCCCCCGTACCGGCTCCCCCTGGGCCAGATCGGTTCCAAACCGCTGAAACACCGCCTTAAAATCCACATTCGCGGCCGCCGCCTCCCGGAATGTCACCAGCTGGGCCGGAAACACCCCCCGCCCGATGTATACCAGCAGAAACAGGGCCAGACTGACGCCGAGCTGAATCAGCCTGCGCCGGTCCCCCTCTGCCGCGGCGTTCCGCGCGGAGCGCTTTGTCCTCTGAACGGGCCTTCGCCCCCTGCCTGCGGTCCTGCGTCTGGCTGTCCCATCCACAAGCTGCCCCTCCTTATCCACACAGTCTGCACTACTGTATGTCCAAGGCTGGGATTTTATGCAAACCCGCACCGCCCGCAAAAAGGCCCCGCCTGCCTCAAAGGCAGGCGGGGCCCGACCGCAGGGTCCGGGCACTTTATCGTCGACACGGTTGAAAAGCGGCCTCGTGTCAGACTTCATCGTCAGCGCACGACCGGCCAGACAGCAGCTGCGCCGCTGTGTGAAAATCGACAGATGCCGATTTTCAACTGCGCTGACTATACCGGACCGTCACCGTGTATTTCAGCCTTTTCTCCCCGCCGGGGGCCAGCCGGATCACATAGGGCTTGTCGGAAAACGCGCCGCTCTCATTCTCCCGGGCGGCACAGCCGTGCCAAGGCTCCAGACAGATGTAGGGGGCGTTGGCATGGGGCATGGTCCAGAACGCCACCATGGGAAACTCCCCGAACTCCATATGGACGCCGCGGCCTCCGTCTTTATGTCGGAGCGCCACCCCTTTGGAGCGCAGTCCCTCAAAAATCAGGGTATCCACCCGGTCAAACACAGCGTGGTCCAGGGGCAGGGTGTCCGTATGCTCCAGCGCCGGGCCGAACAGCCCCTCCGCCGTCAGCCCCTGGGCCGTGGGGATCATGGCCTTGACATCCTCCGGCTCGTCAAACACCAGCCGGTAGTCCTCGAACCGCTCCCCCTCCCCCAGGGGGCAGTTGATACCCGTGTGGGCGCCCACGCAGAACAGCAGGTCCTCCCCACCCGGATTGCCGATCTCAAACTGGGTGGAAAAGCCGCCCTCCTCCAGCTGGTGCCGCACCCGGAACACAAACGCGAAGGGATACTGGGCCAGCGTCTCGGGGGACGAGCGCAGCTCCATCACCACGTAGTCCTCCCCCCGCTCCGCCACGGTAAACTCGGACCGCCGGGCAAACCCGTGCCTGGCCATCTCATAGGTCCTGCCCTTGACGGACACTCTGCCGTCCTTCAAGTTGCCCACGATGGGAAACAGGTTGGGGTTCCGCCCCGTCCAGGAACCGGCATCGCCCTGCCAGATGTACTCCGTGCCCTGCCCGTCCCGGAAGGACACCAGCTCGCCGCCCAGGGTGTCCGCGGCGGCGGCGTACGCCCCACGCCTCAATTCGACTCTCACGGTCCGTCCCTCCTCACCGGTTCTCCGGCCACAGCTCCTCCGGATACAGCCCGGACTCCGTCATGGCCGCGATGGCGGCGGTGACGGTGGGTTTGTCCTCCCGATAGGTGACGCCGTACCACTTGTCCTCGCTGAGCAGCACCCGCACCCGGGCCCTGTCCAGCAGCTGGTTGACCACGCTGGGCAGGAAATACTCCGCCTTCAGCGGGTTTTCCTCCAGCGCCTTGTCCAAAAAGGCCGGGAACCGGGCCTCCGCCTCATCCAAGAAGCTCCGCTGGAACCCCCACATGTTCATGGACACCACGGTATCCCCCGAGACGGCCGTCCAGCTCTGCCCGCCGTCCTCGGAGTAACGGGCGTCCTCCCCGTCCTTTTCAATACAGGTGCGCTCGTTGATGCTGCACAGGGTCCAATCCGGGTCCATGGCGCACACGCCCCGGGCCACGGAGCCGTTTTCCGTCACGGTATTTCTCAGGCGGTAGCCCACCATGGCGTACTCGTACACCTCTCCGTCCGGGTGGGTGAGCAGATAATCATAAATGAGCTTGTACGCCTCGGGGCCGTAGTAGTCGTCGGCGTTGATGATGGCAAAGGGCCCGTCCACCACATGCCGGGCGGCTAGCGCCGCCTGAGCGGTGCCCCAGGGCTTTACCCGGCCCTCGGGAACCGCGTAGCCCTCCGGCAGGTCGTCCCTGCTCTGGAATACATACTTCACATCCATATGCGGTTCCACCCGCCGGCCCACCCGGGCCTTGAACTCCTCCTCAATCTCCTCCTTGATGACGAACACCACCGTCTCGAACCCAGCCCGGCGGGCGTCGTACATGGAGTAATCCAGAATCACTTGGTCATGGCCTCCCACCGGGTCCAGCTGCTTCAGCCCGCCGTACCGGCTGCCCATGCCCGCGGCCATAATGACCAGGACCGGCTTGTTCATGGTTCATCTCTCCTTTAAAATATGATGTGTGAACTATTTGCGCTGCCGGCCGCAGTCCTCCCGCGCGGCCCGCAGACACTCCACCGCCTCCTGGACCAGCTGGCTCATGCTCAGCTCCCTGACCCCCGCAACCACGTTGTCACAGTGCCCGATGGGGAGCAGGATGCGCTTGGCCCGGCTCTGCCCCGCCGCCCGGGCCATGGCCGGGGTGATCTCCCCCAGCATGGCGTCCGCGATCACCGCGCCGATGGGGGCGACAATCACGTCCGCCCGGCCGCAGTTCACCACCACGGCGTTCTCCCCTGTGGCCACAAAATCGGCCCCCGCCTTCAGCATGTTGGCGGCGGCGATGCTGTTGGTGCCTACCGCGGTCACGCGGTCCTCCGGAAAGGCCTTCTTGACGGCCGCCACCAGCTGCCTGCCGATGCCGCCGCCCTGGGCGTCGATCACCAGAATATTCACACTGTTCACCCCCCGATCCCCCGCATCTTCTGTTCAAACTATACCACAGGGCGGGGAGAAAGTCACGCATAATTTTCCAGAAAAAGAAAAAAGAGAGGGTCTCCGGCCCGGAGACCCTCTCCTGTTATCCGATGGGAAAATAGTCCTCCCCCACGTAGATGCCCGCGATCTGCTCCGCCTCCACCGGCTCCCGGAAGTTCCAGATCAGCACCCGGGCGCTGTTTTCGTCGTAGGGCGGCAGGAAAATGTTACACCAGCCGTCCTGCGGCGCCGTCACCATGGAGCCGTCCATCAGCTTCACTCTGATGTCAACACCTTCGACAGCCTCCCGGTGAATCGTAGTATCACGGAAAATCAGGGTAAGCCCCAGGGGGGACAGACGGGCCTCCTCCGCGCTCAGGCCGGACACCAGCGTCGAGTCCTTGCCCAGCACGGTGCTCTCCACCTGCTTCACCTCTACAGGGATGGTAGTTCGCCGCGTATTCTCCCACGCGAATCCAAAATCCCCCGTCAGGTAGCTCTGGATATAAAGCATCTCTACCTCGGCGCCGGTGAAATCCTCCGGCATGGCCTTCCAGGTGGACGCCACCAGCAGGGCGGTCCGGTTCTCCTCGTCATAGCTCAGGCACGTCACTCCGCTGGTCCAGCTCTCGGTGGCGTCCGGCGCCATCCACTCTCTGAGAAACGGAACATTCACGCCTCCGCCCACACGGCCCGGTATGGTGATGTCGTCGATCCTGTCGAAGATGTCCCCGTCCACGTCCCTGGCCTCCACGTAGGCCCGGATGGTGAAATTGTCCGCCAGCACGGCCTTCACCTTGAACTCAATGCCGTCGATTACATAGGCCTTGTCCTCCTGCTCCTGGGCATAGGGCGCGAAGCCCCCCAGAGCCTGGGCCAGCATCTCCCGCAGCCCCGGCGAGGCCGCGAAGGCCGTCCCCACCAGCACGGCGCACAGCGCCGCCGCGATGAGCGCCGTCCGCAGGGGCCGCGCGCCCCGCCGCTTCACGGGCGTTCCCGCCGCCTGTTCTATCAGATTTTTCATGATACGCTCCTTTCCCGCGTTGGAAAACCTCAAACCGTCCAGAGCTTCCCGGTACTCCTGTTCAAACCGTCCCATAGTTTTTGCCCTCCAGCATGGTTTTCAGTTTCTTCCGCCCCCGGCTCAGGTGGGCGGACACCGCCGCTCCGCTCCGTCCCGTGAGGGCGGCGACCTCGTCTATGGAATATCCCTCGTAATAGAAAAGGTAGATTGCCTCCCGGTATTTCCGGGGCAGTGCCATCACCGCGTCCAGCACCTCGGACCTTGGCGGCTCCGGGGCCGGGACCTCCGGCGCCTCTTCCAGGGGCAGGGCCCGCCGGCGGAACGCCCTCAGCTCGTCCTTGCAGCAGTTGACGGCGGCGCGGATAACCCACGCCCGCTCGTGCTCGGGGCTGTCAAAGGTCTCGTCCCCCGTCAGCAGCTTGAGCAGCACCGTCTGGCAGATGTCCTCCCCGTCCTGAGCGGACTTTAAATAGGTGTAGCTCAGCCGCAGAATCAGTCCGGAATAGGTCTCCACCAGCCGTTCCGCCTCCCGCGGGTCCATCTCTCCCATGGGGCATCTTCTCCTTTCCTGACAGGCGCCTTCAACTGGAATACGATTCAGGCGGACAATTTCTGACAGTCTCTTAAAAAAATCTTTCAATTTTCACCGCTTGCTTCTTAACCCTTTTTTGCTATACTGTCTGTACCAGCACAGATAATACAGTTTAGAAGTACGGAGGTATCAATATGGCGATCCTGGAAGTCAATCACGTGAAAAAAGTCTACTCCACCCGCTTTGGCGGACAAAAGGTGGAGGCCCTGGCGGACGTGTCCTTTCAAGTGGAACAGGGCGAATACGCCGCCATCATGGGCGAGTCCGGCTCCGGCAAAACCACCCTGCTGAACATTCTTGCGGCGCTGGATAAGCCCACCGCCGGGACGGTGCTGCTGGCTGGACGGGACCTGACCAGCCTCAAGGAAAAGGAGCTGGCCGCCTTCCGCCGGGACAACCTGGGCTTCGTGTTCCAGGACTTCAATCTGCTGGACACCTTCTCCCTGCGGGACAACATTCTCCTCCCCCTGGTGCTGGCGGGGAAGAAGTACCCGGAGATGAAGCGGCGGCTCACCCCCCTGGCCCAGACTCTGGGCATCGAACCCCTGCTGGACAAATACCCCTATGAGGTGTCCGGCGGGCAGAAGCAGCGGTGCGCCGTGGCCCGGGCCCTCATCACCCAGCCCCAGATCGTGCTGGCAGACGAGCCCACCGGGGCGCTGGACTCCCGGGCGGCGGACGGCCTCATGGACCTGTTCGCCAAGATCAACGCCGGGGGCCAGACGGTGCTGATGGTCACTCACTCCACCGCCGCCGCCAGCCGGGCGGGCCGGGTGCTGTTCATCCGGGACGGCCGGGTGTACCATCAGCTCTTCCGGGAAAACCGCTCCGACGGGCAGATGTACCGCCTCATCACTGAGACGCTGACCCGGCTGGCCGACGGAGGTGAGCGCCTTGCGTAACGGACTGTACCCCAAGCTGGCAGCTCAGGGGATGCGGCAGAACCGCCGGTTCTTCGTCCCCTACCTGCTGGCTCTGGCGGGGCTCACCGCCGCCTTCTACGTCATGTCCGCCCTGTGCGCCGACCCCGGCGTGCTGAATATGCGGGGCTTTGCCTATGTGCAGGTGATGATGGGGATCGGCATGTTCGTGGCGGGGGTGCTGTCCGCTGTCCTGCTGCTGTACATCAACAGCTTTCTGATGAAGCAGCGCAAAAAGGAGCTGGGCCTGTACAACATTCTGGGGATGGGCAAGGGGAACATCGCCCTGATCCAGTGCTGGGAGAGCCTGTACACCGCCATCCTCGGAATTGGCGGCGGGCTGGTTCTGGGCGTGATTTTTCACAAAATCGCCACCGTTGCCCTGGTCTCCCTGCTGAAGTTCTCCATCCCCTTCTCCTCCTCCCTCTCCCTGGCCTCCATGGCGTCCACCGCCCTGTTTTTTGGGGTCCTGCTGGCGCTGGCTCTGTTTCTGAACCTATTCCGGGTGCGGGTGTCCAACCCCATCGAGCTGCTCCACGGCGGCGCTGTGGGGGAAAAGGAGCCCAAAACCCGCTGGCTGCTGGCCGCCGTCGGAGCCCTATGCCTGGGCGCCGGCTACTTCATCGCCGTCACCACCAAGGACCCGGCCCTGGCCATGGCCTTCTACTTCCTGGCGGTCATCCTGGTCATCACCGGCACCTACTGCCTGTTCACCGCCGGGAGCATCGCCCTGTTGAAACTGCTGCGGAAAAACAAGGGCTTCTACTACCAGACCGGCCACTTCATCGGCGTGTCCGGCATGCTCTACCGGATGAAGCGCAACGCCGTGGGGCTGGCCAACATCTGCATCCTGTCCACCATGGTGATGGTGATGATCTCGGGCACCCTGGCCCTCTACCTGGGTCAGGGAGAGCTCATTGCCGCCCAGTACCCCGCCAGCCTCAATATGACCATCGGCTTCGACCCGACGGAGCAGGCCCCCGACCTGGAGGGATCAAAAAAATTGGTGGAGGACTTCGCCGCCGAGCATGACGTCCCCGTCTCCGGCCTGAACGCGGGGCAGTACCTGCAATTCGGCGGCAGCGAGACCCGGGAGGGTTATCCCTTCCCCGACTCTGTGCCCGGCTTCCTCACCGCCAGCAGCAGCGACAACACCCTCAACCGCACCTTCTTTGTCCTCACCGCCGCCGATTACGCGGGGCTGTCCGGCCAGCCCGCCCCCGCCATCGCCCCCGGCCAGATGGCGCTGTGCGGCGCGGGGCCGGAGTGGGATTCCTATGGCTTCTCCAATGAAGAGGGCGACGGCCTGACCTTTTCCGCCGCCCCGTCCCTCCCCGCCCTGCCGGTGCTGTCCACCACCAATAACATGACGGAGCCGGTGTGCCTTGTGGTGGCGGACGAGAGCCAGCGCACCGCCCTGCGGGATCTGGTCCAGTACAATTTCACCGCCCGGGCGCTGGTGCTGGCGGAGCTGGACTGCTCCACCGAGGAGGAACTGGCCCTGGTGGACGCCTGGTCGGACAAAACCGTCTCCGACGAGTCCTTCTTTGACGGCACCGGCACCTGGGAATACTGGCGGGTGGACTCCCGGGCCGAGATGGCGGTGGACGGCTACGCCATGGCGGGGGGCTTCCTCTTCCTGGGCATCATCCTGGGGATTATCTTCCTCATGGCCACGGTGCTGATCATCTACTACAAGCAGGTATCCGAGGGCTATGAGGACCAAAGCCGGTTCGAGATCATGCGCAAGGTAGGGCTGAGCCAGCGGCAGGTGAAGTCCTCCATCCGGGGTCAGGTGCTCATCGTGTTCTTCCTGCCCATCGCCGTGGCCGCCGTCCATATCCTCTTCGACTTCAATCTGGTGGCCCGGATGCTCACCATGTTCGGCGTGCGCAATGTGCTGACCGTGGCGCTGTGCACCGCCGGGACGCTGCTGGCCTTTCTGGCGGTGTACGCCGGGGTGTATCTGCTCACCGCCCGCACCTATTACAAAATCGTCCGCTGAACCCGCCTCCGCCTCCGGTCCCCCGGAGGCGGAGGTTTTTGAACATCCCCTCCTCTTTTCTCATAGAATGGGGGCAAAGGAGGGCATGACTATGAAAAACACCACCCTGCTCAGCGAGGACGCCAAAACCTACTTATGCTGCTTTTATCAGCTTCTGGACGAAATGGTCCATTGCATGACCACCGCCGGACTCACCCAGAGCATCTCCCACAATTTCATCGCACAGATGATTCCCCACCACCGGGCGGCCATCCAGATGTCCAACAACGTCCTGCGCTTTACGGAAAATCCCAGCCTCCGGCGTATCGCCCAGCGCATCATTGAGGAGCAGACCCAGAGCATCGGCCAGATGGAGGCGGCGCTGGTCCCCTGCGGCAAGCTCTCCAACCCGCAGACCGATCTGCGTCTCTATCAGAGGCGGATGGACCTCATTTACCGGGAGATGTACGCCAAAATGGGCTCCGCTCCGGAGAATAACGCCCTGGCCGCCGTTTTTATTCGGGAGATGATCCCCCACCACTGCGGAGCCGTCCGCATGGCACAAAACGCCCTGAAATACGATGTCTGTACCGAGCTGGTCCCCATACTCCGCTCCATCATTGTCCGGCAGAGGCAGGGCGCCGCCCAAATGCGCGCTTTACTGCGGCGGATGGATTGTCAAAGGCATTAGCTTGCATATTTTTCTGTTTTCTGTTATACTTCTGTTTCGTGGCACCTCCGGCCACGAAGTACTTTCCAGAGAAAGGAAGTGACGCCTATGTGGGCGGAACACAGTGTATTTTATCAGATTTACCCTCTGGGCTTTTGCGGCGCCCCCCGGGAGAATGACGGCGTTCTGGTCAACCGCATCCAGAAAATCGGCGGGTGGGCCGGGCATATCCAGAAATTAGGCGCGGACGCGGTATACCTCTCCCCCATCTTCGAGAGTGACCGCCACGGTTACGACACCCGGGATTACCGGACCGTCGACTGCCGCCTGGGAACCAACGAGGAGTTCGCCAAGGTGTGCGAAACCCTCCATAAGCATGACATCCGCGTGGTGCTGGACGGGGTGTTCAACCACGTGGGCCGGGGCTTCTGGGCCTTCCGGGACGTGCAGGAAAAGAAGTGGGACTCCCCCTACAAGGACTGGTTCCATATCAATTTTGACGGCAATTCCAACTACAACGACGGCTTTTGGTACGAGGGCTGGGAGGGCCACTATGAGCTGGTCAAGCTGAACCTGCGCAACCCCGCCGTGGCGGATTACCTGCTGGACTGTGTGAAATTCTGGGTGGATGAGTTCGGCATCGACGGCCTGCGGCTTGACGTGGCCTACTGCCTGGACAAGGACTTCCTGCGCCGCCTGCGCTCCTTCTGCGACGGGCTCAAGCCGGAGTTCTTCCTGGTGGGCGAGACCCTCCACGGCGACTACAACCAGTGGGTCAACGACCAGATGCTCCACTCCTGCACCAACTACGAGTGCTATAAGGGGCTGTACTCCGCCCTGAACTCCATGAACCTGTTCGAGATCGTCCACTCCCTCAAACGGCAGTACGGTCCCGAGCAGTGGACCCTGTACAAGGGCAAGCACCTGCTTTGCTTTGCGGACAACCACGACGTGACCCGGGCGGCCACTATTTTGCAGAATCCCGCCCACCTGCCCCTGATGTACGGCATTCTGTTCGGAATGCCCGGCATCCCCTGCGTGTACTACGGCAGCGAGTGGGGGGCCGAGGGCGATAAATCCCAGGGCGACGAGGCCCTGCGGCCCAGCTTTGACCGGCCGGAGTGGACCGGGCTCACCGATACCATCGCCGCCATGGCGAAGGCCCACCGGGAGAGCGAGGCCCTGTGCTTCGGCGATTTCAAGGATCTGGTGCTCACCAACAAGCAGACCATCTTCCAGCGCCGGACGGACGGCGAGCGGGTGCTGGTGGCGGTGAACGCGGACAGTGAGCCCTACGTCGCCCATTTCGACGCCGGGTGCGGCCTAGCGGTAGACCTGATCACCGGCGAGACCCACGACTTTGGCGGCGGCAGCGAGCTGCCCCCCTACAGCGTGTTTTTCTGGAAATGTGAGCGCTGACTTCGATCGCTATAGAAAGGGCCCGGGAGCAAAGCTCCCGGGCCTCTTTTCCGTTCCGGCGTCCTACCGCATCCGCAGCAGACGCTCGATGTGCTTATAGAGCAGGAAGGTGATGACCGACACCAGCACGCCCTTGAGCAGGTTGAAGGGCACCACGGCGAAGAGCACCAGGGTGTTGACGCTGGTGATGGCGGGGTTGACGTCGGTGCCCATGGCCACGATCTTGTCGATGGGCCACTGGAACAGCGCCGCGAAGGCGGGGATCAGGTAGTAGGCGTTGAACACGCTGCCGAAGGCCGTCAGCACCAAAGTGCCCACCCCCATGCCGATCACCGCGCTCTTCCGGGACTTCTTCGCATAGTAGATCACCGACGCGGGAAGGATGAAAGAGCAGCCCATCACGAAGTTGGACAGGTCGCCCACAAAAGCGGTGGTGGTGCCCCGCAGCAGCAGCTTCAGCAGCTCCTTCACCAGCGCGCACACCACCCCGGCCATGGGGCCCAGGGAGAAGGAGCAGATCAGCTCCGGCACGAAGCTGAAATCCAGCTCGTAGAAGCCGGGGGCGAAGGGCAGCGGGAACTCAAAGTACACCAGGATGGCGCCGATGGCGGCGAAAATGCCGATGTAGGCCACCCGGCGGGCGGGGGACTGCTTCTCCGGCTTGAGCCACAGCTTCTCCAGCGCCATCGCCACCGCGAAGATGGCCGCGAATATGAGCAGGAATACCAGGACATACATCAGGTTTTCGCTGATGTCTTGCATCAGCTTGGTCAGGTTTGGCATAAAAATACCTCCTAAGATAGTCTGAAACGCCTGAAAGCACTGTCTTCCAGGCGCGACACTACCTCAAGAGGGGTCACGCGTCTTCTTCCATCCGGACTTTAGGAAGCCTACCCTTCCTTTACCGTTGGTCCCGGAGTTTCACCGGGTCAGCCGCTTTCGCGGGTCGCGGACTATACCGCCAGTGGGGAATCTCACCCCGCCCTGAAGACAATCATTCAATTGTTCCGCTCCCTATTATATGCCATTCCTCTCCGGAGCGCAAGCCCTTTTTATCGAAATTTGTCGAAAGATTTTAAAACGCATGTTCCTCTTCTGCCTTGACATATCCGGGCCGGTATAGTACAATTGTATCATATTCAGACAGAGAGGAGGCCGGTCCGCCATGGCCATCGAGGAACAACGCACCTGCTGCTTTACCGGCCACCGGCCGGACAAGCTGCCCTGGGGCCTGAACGAGGGCGACTCCCGCTGCGCCGCCCTGAAGGACAGCCTCCGGCGGGAGCTGAAGGGGCTGTACCGGCGGGGCTTCCGCCATTTTATCTCCGGCATGGCCATGGGCTGCGACCTCTACTTTGCCGAGGCGGCGCTGGCGCTGCGGGAGGAGTACCCGGATGTGACGGTAGAGGGAGCGGTCCCCTGCCCCACCCAGGCGGACCGGTGGCCGGAGGCCATGCGCCGCCGCTGGCGCGGTGTGCTGGACCGCTGCGATCTGGAGAGCGTAGTCCAGCAGAACTACGACCGATTCTGCATGCTCCGACGGAACCGGTATATGGTGGACCGTTCCGCCGCCGTACTGGCAGTATTCGACGGCACCCCCGGAGGCACCCGGTACACCCTGAACTACGCCATGGACAAACAGCGGGAAATCCTCCTGCTGGACCCGGCCCGTCCCCAGGCCGGTGCTGTTCGGCTCACCCTTTGAACCCAGGTTTGAGAAAGCCCCGCCGGTGGCCGGCGGGGCTTTCCCTTACATCTTCATCAGCGAGCCATTGAAGTGCTCCACAGCCTCGCCCACGGCCTTGATGGCCTTGCCCGCCGCCCGCTGGGCGGTGCGCTTCTTGTTCTTGGGCAGCATCATCATGCCGATGGCCGCCCCCGCCGCCATGGTGGCCCCGGCAATGGGCAGCACGGCTTTTTTGTCCAGTTTCATATCGCATCACTCCTTCGCCGGGTTAGTTTGCCCGTTTTCCCGGGAAAGAGCGGGATTTTCATTTGGAAACTATTTCAAAATCAGCGACACCGGGCAGTGGTCGCTGCCCTGGATCTCCGGATGGATGGCCGCCTCGCTCACCCGCTCCCCCAGCCGGTCGGACACGATAAAATAGTCGATGCGCCAGCCCGTGTTCTTCTCCCGGGCCTTGAAGCGGTAGCTCCACCAGGAGTAGGCCCCGGTCTCCTCGGGATGGAGCAGGCGGAAGGTGTCGGTGAAGCCGGAGGACAGCAGGCGGGTCATGGCCCCCCGCTCCTCGTCGGAGAAGCCGGCGTTCCCCCGGTTGGTCTTGGGGTTTTTCAGGTCGATCTCCTGATGGGCCACGTTCAGGTCGCCGCAGTAAACCACCGGTTTGGTTTTGTCCAGACTTTTCAGATAGTCCAGCAGGTCGTCCTCCCACTCCATGCGGTAGCCGATGCGGGCCAGCTCGTTCTGGGCGTTGGGGGTGTAGCAGTCCACCAGCCAGAACTCAGGGTACTCCAGCGTGATGAGCCGCCCCTCGTGGTCGTGCTTGTCCCGATCCATGCCATAGGAGACGGACAGCGGCTCCTCCCGGGCGAAAATGGCGGTGCCGGAATACCCCTTTTTGTCCGCCGAATTCCAAAACTGATGGTAGCCGGGCAGCTCCACCTCCGCCTGGCCCCGCTCCATCTTGGTCTCCTGAAGACAGATGAACTGGGCGTCCAGCCCCAGCACAGAGTCCACAAAGCCCTTTTTCAGGCAGGCCCGCAGGCCGTTCACATTCCAGGATACAAATTTCATACCGCTCTCTCCTTTGTTCTCCGGATCTCCCCCGTCAGCGCCCACAGCGAAAACACCAGCGCCGCCAGCACCGCCAGGGCCTCCAGCCCCATGACGAAGCGCATTCCGCCCAGATTGAGCACACAGTTATATTTCAGCCGCAGGTAGACGCAGTAGCTGGCCAGGGACGCGCCCCCCGCCAGCACCGCCGCCGGAAGCCGCCGCCAGTTGGCGCAGGCCCAGCACAGGGTGAACACGTCGGCCAGGAAAAAGTACCGCTCGTGCATGTGGGGCAGGAAAAAAGGCACGCCGACGCACAAAACCACCGCGATAGCCATAATGGTCTCCCGGTTCAGCCGGTCCCCCAGCCAGAAGCCCAGCGCCAGCAGGGCCAGCACCAGCGCTCCCGCCGCCGCGATGCCCAGTTTGCCGGCCAGAGCCCCGTCCACCTGAACCCCATAGGGGATGAACTGGTAGACGGAGGGGGCGTTCAGCGTCAGCCGGGGGTACTCCCCCAGCTGAGTGACATAGATGCCCAGAATATCCCCCAGCGGCTTCCCCAGGACCATGGCGGGGAGAATGGTGGCCAGATAGGCCAGGGGGAACATCCACAGCTCCCGGAATTTCACCCTTCCCGCCAGCCACAGCACCCCCCAAAGCGGAAGCACAAAAATGGACTGGAGCTTGAAGGAGAAGGCGATCCCCATCAGCGCCACCGAGGTCTTGTTTTGCCCCTCCAGGGCCAGGGCGGCGGCGTGTATGGCCAGCGCGCCGTAAATCACGTCGCACTGGGCCCAATAGGCCCCGTTGAGCACCACCGTGGGCAGCAGCAGCGCCGCCCCAAAGGCAATCAGGGGAGCGGCGCTCCCCTGCCGTTCCCTGGTCAGGGAACGCACCAAGCGCAGGCAGCCCCAGGCCAGCAGCACATCCCACAGGATGGAAAACAGCTTGATGAGGTACAGGTCGGGCACGCTCAGGTAGGAAATGGCGGCCATAAAGTAGAGGTAGGGCATATTATAGTCCCCTACGCTGCCAGCGATCCCCTGAAAACCGCCGTTTTCTTGAAAATAGACGTACCAGTGGTGCAGAAAATCCTCGTAATCCAGCGTCACATGGTCCAGGCACAGCACCCGGACCAGCATAGCCGCCCCGATGGGCAGCAGCATCACCAACAGGCTGTCCTCCCTGACGCCCTCCAGCCGCAGCAGGCAAACCGACGCCGCGGTCAGGACCGCAACCGCCGCCGCCACGCAGGCCCTGTCCCACGGCGTCCCCTGCTCCAGGTTCATGCACACCCACACCGCAGCCAGGGCCAGTCCTCCGCCCAGCCCGGCGCACACAGGGGGCCCATACCCATTCCACCGCTCCTCCATGAAATCCCTCCGGTCAAAAATCTTTTTGTATCATACCACACCCGCCCGGCCTTGTCCAGCGGCCCAGCCCGTTTCCCCCTGAAATCAGGGATATTTTTCCGCCCGGCGGTTGACATTTTCCCAGGAAAGCCTTATTCTAAAGGACAGACCTTTTCGCGTTACTATCCGACGGACTGGAGGATTTCAATATGTGCGGTTTTACCGGCTTTGTGACCCGCTCCGCTCCCCCCGACGAGACCGCCCTGCGGGCCATGGGGGACGCCATCCGCCACCGGGGTCCCGACGGCGAGGGGCACTATGTGGACGAGCGCTGCGGCATCGCCCACCGGCGGCTGTCCATCATCGACCTGGAGAGGGGCCGGCAGCCCATTGTCAGCCCCGGCGGACGCTATGTCATCGCCTACAACGGGGAGACCTACAACTTCCGGGAGCTGCGGCAGGAACTGTCCGCCAAGGGCCACGCCTTCCTCACCGACTGCGACACCGAGGTGGTGCTCCACGGCTATATGGAGTGGGGCCCGGAGGTGCTGAAAAAGCTGCGGGGCATGTTCGCCTTCGTCATCTGGGACCGGGAGCGTCAGGAGCTGTTCGGCGCCCGGGATCCCTTCGGCATCAAGCCCTTCTATTACGCCCTCATGGGGGATCTGTTCTTCTTCGGCTCGGAGTGCAAGAGCTTCCTGCCCCACCCCGGCTTCAAAAAGGAGCTCAACCCCGACGCGCTGAAGCTCTACCTCACCTTCCAGTACTCCGCCCTCAACGAGTCCTTCTTCAAGGGGGTGTACCGGCTCCTCCCCGGCCACTATTTCCTCCACCGGGCGGGGCATACCGAATTCGCCTCCTACCACTCCTTCTCCTTTGAGCCGGAGAACATGCCCCTGGAAAAGCGGGCCGCCCAGATCCGGGAAGTGGTCACAGAGTCCGTCAAGGCCCATCAGATCAGCGATGTGGAGGTGGGCTCCTTCCTGTCCGGCGGCATTGACTCCAGCGTCATCGCCGCCCTGTCCCGGCCCGACAAGACCTACTCCGTGGGCTTTGAAAACCCCGGCTTCGATGAGACCGGCGAGGCCAAGGCCCTCTGTCAGGAGCTTGGCCTGCGCAACATCTCCAAGAGCATCTCCGCCCAGGAGTTTTTCGACGCCCTGCCCGCCATCCAGTACTACGCCGACGAGCCCAACGCCAACCTGTCCACCGTGCCGCTGTATTTTCTGTCCCAGCTGGCGGCCAGGGACGTAAAGGTGGTGCTGTCCGGCGAGGGGGCGGACGAGCTGTTCGGCGGCTATATCACCTACCACACCACCAAGCCCTACCGGGCGTACCGCAAAATGCCCCTGGCCCTGCGCAAGGCTGTGGCCAAGGGGGTGGCGGGCCTGCCCAAGTTCCACGGCCAGGGTTTCCTCACCAAGGCGGCCAAGCCCATCGACGAGACCTTTGTGGGCCAGGCGTTCATCTTCGACGACGAGGAAGCCCGGCGGGTGCTGGCCCCCGCCTACCGCTCCCCCCTCACCTGGCACGATGTCACCGGGCCCTACTTCGAGGCCATTGAGGGCGCCGACGACCTGACCAAGATGCAGTACCTGGACCTGCACCTTTGGCAGCCCCTGGACATCCTGCGCAAGGCGGACCGGATGACCATGGCCCACTCTTTAGAGCTGCGGGTGCCCTACCTGGACCGGGAGGTGTGGGAGGTGGCCCGCCGGGTACCCAGCGCCCAGAAGATGCGGGGCAAGACCATGACCAAGTACCCCCTGCGGATGGCGGCGGTGCCCCTGCTCCCCAGCGACTGGGTGAAGCGGGACAAAAAGGGCTTCCCCGTCCCATTCATCGCCTGGCTCCGGCAGGAAAAATACTACAGCTGGGCGAAAGACTTGATTTCCCAGGACTACGCGGCAGAATTCTTTGACCAAAAGTACCTGCTGGACCTGCTGGAGTGCCACTACTCCGGCAAAGAACGCACCCACCGGAAGCTGTACACCGTGCTGTCCTTCCTCATCTGGTATCAGGTGTATTTCCCGGAAAAATGCGGCGCGGCACCGTTCGTCCCCGGCAAATGACGGAAGGCCCGCCTGTGGCCGGGCATCAATAAAAACCTGTAGGGGCGGCTATCAGCCGCCCCTACAGGTTTACAGTCGGGTTTTTTTGTCGGTTTGAGGAAAAACCGTCAAACTATACTATTGAAAAAAGCATATCAGTTCTATATAATATTTTCTGGACTTTCAAACTGGGCGCTGAGCCGCCCCAACATGGGAGGCAAACCATGATTCTGCGTGTCGGCATTGACATCGGCTCCACCACCGTGAAAGTGGTGGTGCTGGACGAAGATAATCAACTGCTGTTCCGCTCCTATGAGCGGCACTATTCCAAAGCCAGGGAACGGGCCTGCGAAACCCTGCGCTCCATCGAGGACATGCTCCGCGGCAAAAACGTGCGTCTGGTGGTCACAGGCTCCGCCGGGCTGGGCGTGGCCAAGGCCGCGGGGCTGGACTTCGTTCAGGAGGTGTACGCCACCGCCGCGGCGGTGAACACCTACATCCCGGACACCGACGCCGTCATTGAGCTGGGGGGCGAGGACGCCAAGATCATCTTTTTCGGCGGGGCCCTGGAGGAGCGGATGAACGGCTCCTGCGCCGGGGGCACCGGGGCCTTTATCGACCAGATGGCCACCCTGATGAACGTGACGGTGAACGAGCTGGACGAACTGTCCCTCAAGCACGAGAAGATCTATCCCATCGCCTCCCGGTGCGGCGTGTTCGCCAAGAGCGACATCCAGCCCATCCTCAACCAGGGCGGGCGGAAGGAGGACGTGGCCGCGTCAATCTTCCAGGCGGTGGTGGACCAGACCGTGGCCGGCCTCACCCAGGGCCGGGAGCTGAAGGGCAAGATCGTGTTCCTGGGCGGGCCCCTCCACTTCCTCATGGGCCTGCGGGAGCGGTTTGTGGACACCCTTCAGCTAGACGGCGATCACGCCGTCTTCCCGGAGGACGGCGACTGCTTCGCCGCCATGGGGGCGGCGCTGTGCGCCTCCGACTACGAGGCCCGATCCTTTGACGAGCTGCTTCGCCTGCTGGAGGAGAGCCGCGCCGCCACCTCGGTGGTGGACACCATGCCGCCCCTGTTCGAGTCCCAGGCGGACTACGACGCCTTCACCGCCCGGCACAACGCCTCCACCCCGCCCCAGCTGGACATCCATACTTATCAAGGCGATGCCTATTTAGGTATCGACGCAGGCTCCACCACCACAAAAATCGTCCTCATCGCCCCGGACGGCGGGCTTTTATACACATACTACCACTCCAATCTGGGCAACCCGGTGGCCATCGCCCTGGAACAGCTCAAGGAAATCTACCAGCTGTGCGGGGACCGCATCAAAATCAAAGGCTCCGCCGTCACCGGCTATGGCGAGGACCTGATTAAAAACGCCTTCTCCTGCGACTTAGGGCTGGTGGAGACGGTGGCCCACTACCGCGCCGCCGCCCACTTCAACCCCGACGTGGACTTCATCATCGACATCGGCGGCCAGGATATGAAGTGCTTCAAGATCCGCAACGGGGCCGTAGACTCCATCATGCTCAACGAGGCCTGCTCCTCCGGCTGCGGCTCCTTCATCGAGACCTTCGCCAAGGCCCTGGGCTATGACATCGCGGACTTTGCCAAGCTGGGCCTGTTCACCCAGAGGCCGGTGAACCTGGGCTCCCGGTGCACCGTCTTTATGAATTCCTCCGTCAAACAGGCCCAGAAGGACGGGGCCAGCGTGGAGGACATCAGCGCGGGCCTGTCCATCTCCATCGTGAAAAACGCCATCTATAAGGTCATCCGCGCCGCCTCCGCCGACGACCTGGGCCAACACATCGTGGTGCAGGGCGGCACCTTCCACAACGACGCGGTGCTCCGGGCCTTCGAGCAGGAGCTGGGCCGGGACGTGACGAGGCCTACCATTGCGGGCATTATGGGGGCCTTCGGCGCGGCCCTGGCCGCCCGTGACCTGAAGCTGGAGCAGTCCAGTCTGTTAAGTCAATCCGCTTTACAGTCTTTTACCCACGCCGCCAAGCCCGTCACCTGCGGCCTGTGCACCAACCACTGCTCCCTCACCGTCAACAGCTTCGACGGCGGGCGGCGGTTCATCTCGGGCAACCGCTGCTCCCGGCCCCTAGGCAAGGAAAAAGCCAAGCTGCCCGACCTGTACCGCCACAAATACGAGAAGCTGCGCTCCCTGGAGGGCAAGGGCTTCGGCGACGGCTCAAGGGGCCGGATCGGTATCCCCTTCGGGCTCAACATGTACGAAAATCTCCCCTTCTGGTACGCCTTGTTCACCAAGCTGAATTTTGAGGTAGTCCTCTCCCCCGAGTCCTCCCGAAAGCTGTACATCAAGGGCCAGCGCACCATCCCGTCGGACACGGTGTGCTACCCCGCCAAGCTGCTCCACGGCCACGTGGAGGCCCTGGTGGAGATGGGGGTGGATGCCATCTTCTACCCCTGCATGTCCTATAATTTTGACGAAAAGTCGTCGGACAACAATTACAACTGCCCGGTGGTGGCCTACTACCCCGAGCTGCTGGCCGCCAATATGCCGGATCTGAAAAAGACCCGGTTCCTCAACCCCTACGCCGGGCTCCACCGCCAAAAGGACTACGAACGCATTGGCTCCCAGTGGTTTGCCGACACCTTCGGCGTTCCCCGAAAGCAGGCGGTCAGCGCCATCCGGGCCGCTTACCAGGCCTACGACCGCTACAAGGAGGACCTGCACCGGGCGGGCCAGCAGTACATTGACCAGGCCCGGGCCCAGGGCCTGCCCATTCTGGTGCTGGCGGGCCGCCCCTACCACATCGACCCGGAGATCAACCACGGCATCAACGACCTCATCACCTCCTTCGGCTTCGTGGTGGTCAGCGAGGACGCGGTGGCCTACTTAGAGGACTACGCCCCCCGGAAGGTGCTCAACCAGTGGACCTTCCAGGCCCGTATGTACAACGCCGCACGGTACGTCTGCTCCCAGCCCGACATGGAGCTGGTCCAGCTGGTCTCCTTCGGCTGCGGCACCGACGCCATCACTGGCGATGAAATGCGCTCCATCCTGGAGCAAGGGGGTAAGCTTTACACCCAGCTCAAAATCGACGACATCAGCAACCTGGGGGCGGTGAAAATCCGCATCCGTTCCCTGATGGCGGCTATGGAGGAGAGGAAGCGCCGGAAGGGGATGGCCTGATGGACCTGGAAGCCTTTTTTCGCGCCGTCTGGACCCAGGACGCCGAGGCGCTGGCCGCCTTTTTCGCCCCCGGCGCCTGTGTGGACTGGCCCTGTACCAACGAACACTTCACCGCCGGGGAGTTCATCCGGGCCAACTGCGAATATCCCGGGCAGTGGGAGGGCGAAATTGAACGCGTGGAGGTCCTGGGCGATCTCACCGTCACCGCGGCGCGGGTGTACGCCAAGGACCAAAGCCTCTCCTTCCACGCGGTCTCATTCATCCGGGTGCGTGACGGAAAGATCGTCTCGATGGTCGAATACTGGGGCGACGACGGCCCCCCTCCCCAATGGCGGCTGGACAAGCAGATCGGCTCACCTATCACGCGGAAAGGAACCTGAACCATGGCAAAATTGGAATACGACAAGGACGGGCGGCTGCTCTTTACCAGGGAGATGAAGGAGGAGTACACCATCCTTATGCCCCAGATGCTCCCTGTCCACTTTGGCATGTTCCAGCAGCTGCTCATTCTGGAGGGCTACAAGGTGGACATGCTCACCACCAACCACCGGGGCATCGTGGACGAGGGTCTCAAATACGTCCACAACGACACCTGTTACCCCGCCCTGCTGGTCATCGGCCAGCTCATCGACGCCATCAAGCACGGGGGCTACGACCCCCACAAGGTGGCCCTGTTCATCACCCAGACCGGCGGCGGCTGCCGGGCCTCCAACTACATCCACCTGCTGAGAAAGGCCCTGGAAAAGGCGGGGCTGGAGTTCGTCCCCGTCATCTCAGTAAACCTGTCCGGATTGGAGAAGAACCCCGGCTTCTCCCTCACCCTGCCCCTGGTGCGCAAGCTCATCTACGGCATGATGTACGGCGACCTGCTGGTCAACGCCGCCAACCAGGTCCGGCCCTATGAACTCACCCCCGGCGACACCGACCATATGCTGGATGTCTGGCAGAAAAAGCTTATCGACGGCTTCCAGGCGGGCCGCGGCATGAGCCGGAGGCAGATGCGGGACAATTTCGACGCCATCCTGGCGGATTTTGAGGCCATCCCCGTATCCCAGGAGGAAAAGGTCCGGGTGGGGGTGGTGGGCGAGATCTATGTGAAATTCTCCCCCCTGGGCAACAACAACCTGGAGGACTTCCTGCTCTCCGAGGGGGCGGAGCCCGTGGTCCCCGGCCTCACCGACTTCATGATCTTCAAAATTTTTAACCGGGAGGTGGATGTGAACATCTACGGCGGACTGTGGGCCAAAAAGAAGTTCTGTCAGGTGTTCAAGGGCTACATTGAGGCCTGCCAAAAGGACATGATCGCCGCCCTGAAAAAAACCCGCTTCCGGGCCCCGGGCACCTTCGAGAACATGCACATGCTGGTCCAGGGCTACCTGGGGGACGGCAACAAGATGGGCGAGGGCTGGCTGCTCACCGGCGAGATGCTGGAGCTCATCCATTCCGGGGTGCCCAACATCGTGTGCACCCAGCCCTTCGGCTGCCTGCCCAACCACATCGTGGGCAAGGGCATGATCCGCAAGCTGAAGGACGACTACCCCGACTCCAACATCGTGGCCATCGACTACGACCCCGGGGCCACCAAGATCAACCAGGAGAACCGGATCAAGCTGATGCTGGCCAACGCCAAGGCTTTAACCAAGGCCAAGCAGCCGGCGGAAAAAGAGCCTGCGGGCGCGGGCGTGTAAAGGAGGAACACCTGTCATGAAATTAGCGGAGGCACTACAGGAGCGGGCGGACCTGAACCGCCGGATCCAGCAGCTCCAGCAGCGGCTGGACAACAACGCCATGGTCCAGGAGGGGGAAGCCCCCGCCGAGGACCCGGCGGAGCTGCTGGCCGAGCTGGACCGCTGCGTGGAGGAGCTGGAGCGGCTCATCGCCCGGATCAACCTGACCAACTGCCGCGCGGAGGTGGAGGGCGTGAGCCTCACCGCCCTGCTGGCCCGGCGGGACGCACTGAAGCTGAAGCTGGGGGCGTACCGGAGCCTGGTGCAGTCCGCCAGCCATCTGGGGCACCGGGGAATGCGCAGCGAGATCAAGTGGCTGAGTACCGTGAACGTGCGGGAGCTGCAAAAGCAGGTGGATCAGCTGGCCAAGGAGCTGCGCCTGCTGGACAATGCCATCCAGGCGGCCAACTGGGCCACTGATCTGATGTAAGTGCGCCAAAAGGGACATACGATATTCCCCGTGTTCTGTCGCCGGGCGGAAGTATGCCTCAAACCGCCCAGTGCGTCAGCGGGCTAAAAGTTCTTTTTCGGTTCCTTTTTCTTTCAAGAAAAAGGAACGCCTGCGGCAGCAGGTAGCTTTCGGGGCGAACGCGAGCTCCCCGGCTGAGCATAAGCCGGACATTGGTGGCGCCCACGGGCGGGCGCGAGGGGGTTCAATCCCTCCACGTAACCGTTACGCCCAAACCGCGCACAACCGCACTGTTACAGGGCTTCGGCCCGGATTAACACCGCACAACCAACGCGTTGACTGAGAGCGAGGGCGGGTAAGGGGAACTGCCGCCGAACAAGAGGGCCGCCCGATCATGGGCGTTGCTTTAAGAAAGCCTGTAGGGGCGGCTGTCAGCCGCCTGCGGGCGCATAGTATGCGCCCCTACAAAAAGGCCTCTTATCTCAACGCCTCGTCCGAGCGGCTCCCGTTATTTTGGGAGGTCAGGATGGAAGAATTACGATTTGTGGACGCCTGTACCGAGGAGCACTTTCGGGCCATGTCTCTCATCCACGCGCTGGGTTGGAGAGATACCTATGTGGACGCGGTCCCCGCCGACTATATGGCCTCCGAGATTACCGATGAGCGTTGGGTGGAGGTGTTCCGCGCCAACTATGAAACACAGAACGGCGTCCACGGGCTGCTGCTCTACCGGGGGGACGAGCCGGTGTCCTGCCTCAACTACTGCAAAGCCCGGACGGTGAACTACAACCCCGGCGACATCTGCACCTTCGACAACGCCGCCTACGCCGCCTGGGGGGAGATCGCCTCCTTCTACACCCACCCGGCCCAGCGGGGCCGGGGCTACGGCGGGCTGCTCATGGAAGAGGCCCTGCGGCGGCTGAAGGCGGACGGTTTTCAAAACGCCTTTGTGTTCGTCCTGCGGGAGAATGAGCGGGCCCGGCGGTTCTACGCCGCCCACGGCTTCGCCTGGGACGGCACCCACGCCGATATCCCCTTCCCCCACGACACCGTCTGCGTGG
Source organism: uncultured Oscillospiraceae bacterium (assembly GCA_910577525.1). GTDB lineage: Bacteria > Bacillota > Clostridia > Oscillospirales > Oscillospiraceae > Enterenecus. Next base: position 64,399 of record CAJTLI010000009.1, read on the forward strand.
ACCTGCGGTATGTGAAAAAGCTGTAAAAAACCGCCGGGATTGTAACTCCCGGCGGCTTTCATTGCCCACTCTCCCCTTTCCCGCATATACTGCGATAGGGAGGTGGGGGTGGTGAGACGCTGCTGCGGCTCCCGGGGAGAGGGCGGCGACCTGGTGGCCGCGGCGGCGGCGCTGTCCGTAGCCATGGCCCAGGGCAGGACGGCGGAGGAGCTGGAGGTGCTGTCCTCCCTTTTCAATATGCTGGGCGAAAATCTGGGTACGCTGGCCCTCACGGCGCCCAGCGACGAAGACTGCTGTCCGAAAAGCCAGGACCGCTGCACCTGACAGCGGCCCTGGCCCTTTTTATGGATTCTTTTCCTGGTCGCGCTGTATGAGCAGCTTCACCGCCTCGACGCCCACCCGGATGGCGGAGTCCGTGTCCTCGTCCCGGGTTTGGTCCAGACCGGCGGCGTTGCGCTCCTGGTTCCAGATCACGTGGAAGGCCGAGCCGCACCGCACGCCCCGGGCGGCGGCCACGGTGAACAGCGCCGCGCTCTCCATCTCGGAGGCCAGCACCCCCAGCCGCTTCCACGCCTCCCACTTGCTTTGCAGCTCGTAAGACACCGGCATACGCTCCGGCGAATGCTGTCCGTAGAAGGAGTCCTTGCACTGCACCACTCCGGCGTGCCACCGCCTCCCCGACGCCTTGGCCGCGTCCACCAGGGCGGTGAGCACCTCGTAGTCCGCCACGGCGGGGAACTCGATGGGGGCGTATTCCCGGCTGGTCCCCTCCATGCGCACCGCCCCGGTGGCCACCACGATATCGCCGCTGGCCACGTCCAGCTTGATGCCGCCGCAGGTGCCCACCCGGACGAAGGTGTCCGCCCCCAGGTTGGCCAGCTCCTCCATGGCGATGGAGGCGGAGGGCCCGCCGATGCCGGTGGAGGTGACTGTCACCTTCTCCTCCAGCAGGGTTCCGGTATAGGTGACATACTCCCGGTTGGTGGTCACATGGACGGGGCCGTCAAAGTACCGGGCGATCTTCTCGCTCCGGCCGGGGTCGCCGGGAAGCAGGCAGTACCGCCCCACGTCGCCCTCCTTGCAGTTGATGTGGAATTGCCGCTCGTCTGCGATCATGGCCGCACCTCATTTCCATTGGTTTGGCTCTATTATACCGCCGCCCAGCGGAAAATGCAAGGCTCACCCCGCGTCGATGACCACGCCCTCCAGCAGGTCCCAGTCCCAATCCACCCTGGGCGCGGCTCCCCGCACCAGGGGCCCGTGGTACTCATACAGGGAATAGGAGGTATCCATCCATACCCACTTCCCCAAAATCATCTTCTGTCCATCATAGACGACCACCTGCTCTCCGGGGCCCATGGCCCACAAAAGACCTGTCACGCTGCCCGTGAACATGGCCAGAACCAGACAGAACGCGGACAGGCCCGTCACCACGCTTTTTGCGCTCCCCTCCCGCCGGTCCAGCCAGCGCCTGGCGTAAACGATGGTCAGGATTCCGGTGGCCAGCCCCAGCAGCCATAAAATCACGCTCAGCCCCTCCCGGAACCAGGTGCGCCAGACAAGTCCCAGCCCCTCCAGCCCCCACGCTCCGCCAAACAGTACTGCGGCCACGCCCAGCATGGTGAAAAACAACGCAAACAATCCCCGCCGCCGTTGGGCTTCCAGCTTGTTCAAGGTGGCGACGCACACCGCCGCCAGCAGCAGAAGCGGTCCCCATAGAAGGAAAAACATCATCAAGGCGCTCCACACAGGGGACAGAAAAAATTCCTCCATGCTCACACCCCCTCGGGCCAGCAGGTGTCCGCGGCGAGGGTCAGCCCCTCTGCACCGTCCCGGGCGGTGACGTACCACCGCTCCCCCTCCGGCGGGGCCTCGTCGATGGTGAGCTGGGCCAGCGCGCCCCCCACGATATCGTACACCGGTCTGTCGTACACATACACCGTCACCGGGTACTCCCCCGTCTCGAAGCCAAAGCTCTCCCCCCGGCGCAAGGGGCTGCTGTCGGCGTTCTGAGTCCCCCCGTTCTGGTCCTGGGAGTCCACCGCCACAGTCACGATCACCGCGTCCGAGTCGTTGACAAACACCAAGTCGGCCTCAATATCATTGCCGCGGCCACAGCCGGACAGGGCGCAGAATATGGCGGACAGTATCAACATAAGGGTCAAAAAGCGTTTCATTTTATATTCTCCTTTCCAAATTGGGCCGTGAAAAACCGCCCCCATGGCCGGAGGCGGTCACGCGGTCTGTGTTTTGTTCGGTTTTCAGTCCTCCCCGCCGGGCACATACTCCAGAATGTCCCCCGGCTGGCAGTCCAGCACCTTGCAGATGGCCTCCAGCGTGGAAAACCGCACCGCCTTGGCCTTGTTGTTCTTTAAAATGGACAGGTTGGCCATGGTCACGTCCACCCGCTGGGACAGCTCCCCCAGGGACATCTTCCGCCTGGCCATCATCACATCCAGATTCACCACAATCGGCATAGGCCGCCCTCCCCGATTTCCCGTCCCCTGCGGAAGCGGGAACATATGATATCCGCCATAGGCCGTCCCCTAGATGGTCAGGTCGTTCTCCGCCTTGAGTTCCGCCGCCTGCCGGAACAGAGCGGACATGACCATGCACAGCAAGCCAGCCATCAGGAAGATGGGGACAAACAGGGCGTTGTAGGTCAGCAGGGGCGCGATGCTCTGATAGTACACAAAGCCCCAGATCAGCCGCAAGAACGCCGCCCCGGCGATGAGAAAACAGCAGATCGCCGCAGTTTTCAGGCTTTTGGCGTTGTCCATGACGAAGGGGTTCCCTTTCAAAATGGTGTCCAGCACCCGCTTTCCCTGCCAGAGAATGACGGCGGTGCAGATGCCGCAGAGCAAAAGGAAAAGCGTAAGGACCACGTATTGATTCCCAAATCCCTGTGGAATGTGCCGGAACACCTCCGGCCACATAATGAGCAGAAATACCACAGGCGACAAGGGCTCATGGGGATCGCTTCCCATTTGAAACAGGTGCTGCCATTCTTCTCCAAGTTCCCCGAGGGTCACCAAGCCCGGCACAAGAAACAGCGCAAAAATATTGCCCGCGAATATTGCGACCACCATGACCCGCAGCACCCGGGCCAGCTTCTGTACGGAAGTTTGTTCCATTTCAACCACCTCTTGTCCCAGAGCATACCACCGTCCATATCGTTTGTCAAGTATTTTTTATTGTTTTTCAATAATTTTTTGATGTAAAACACCCCCGCCGCCGGCGGGGGCTTTTGCGTTTATTCCTCCCAGGGGTCGAACTCGTACACGCCGGGGACCATGGGCAGCGCCGGGACGGCCTGCACCCTGGGCACGGGCCGGAACAGCCCGGAAATCCCCTTCCGGTCCAGAATCGGGGCGGCGATGCCCGCCAGCAGCACAACCCCCAGCGTAATCAGCGTCCCAGCCTCACTCTCCGGGGCCAGCGTAAATGCCTGCCCAATGGCGTTAAACGTCAAGTGGGCCAGAATGGACGGCCAGATGGAGCCCGTCCGCAGGTCAACAAAACCAAAAAACGCCCCCAGAACAAAGGTATAGCAAAACCAAACCGGATGCCCGTGGCAGATCCCAAAGATGGCGGCGGACAGCAGCACCGCCAGCCACCCCGGCATTGCCTTGCTCAGCCGGGACATGATGAGCCCGCGGAAAATAAACTCCTCCACCACCGGCGCCACCAGCACGGTGGCGATCAGGGTCGCCGCGCCGCCGGAGGCGATGCCGGACGACGCCTCGTTATAGCTCTCCATCCACGCCTCCGGCAGCGCAGCCATCACCAGAATCACGATCAGATACAGCGCCGGAGCCAGAGACGCCCCCGCCCAAAGCGAGGCCGCGTCCACCCGCCGCAGCCACAGGGCCTCGCTCAGCTTTTTCTGCCGGATCAGATAAAACGCCAGCACGGCAACGATTGTCAGCCCACCGGAGATCAGGCTGAACAGCATGGCGTTGTCTATCAGCATATGATAGAGCTGGTCTCCGACCTCCTGTCCGCCTATGGCCTGCTGAATTCCGGCGATGAAGGCCACCGGAAGCATCACCAGCACCTGCATCCCCAAAAACAGCCCCAGATAGCAGCTGGACTTCAGCAACGCCACAATCACCTGAACGGCCCGCTCCCCCGCTTTTGGCTTCACAGCGCGATCCCTCCCAACACCTTGCCGATAGAGTCGTGTATCACAAGATCGGCCTGTCCGTCATAGGGGGTGGGGTCCCGGTTGATGAGCACCAGCTTATTTCCCCGGTAATAGTTGATAAGCCCCGCCGCCGGGTACACCACCAGGGAGGTCCCGCCGACGATGAGCACATCCGCCCCGGCGATGGCCCGGACGGCGCCCTCCACCGTATCCTGGTCCAGCCCCTCCTCGTAGAGCACCACGTCCGGCTTCACCAGCCCGCCGCACACGGGGCACCGGGGCACGCCCTCCCCCTCCACGATGAACTCCACGCCGTAAAAGGTCCGGCACTTGGTGCAGTAGTTGCGGTGGACCGAGCCGTGGAGCTCATACACCGTCCGGCTCCCCGCCAGCTGGTGGAGGCCGTCGATGTTCTGCGTCACCACCGCCTTCAGCCTGCCCGCCCGCTCCAGCTCCGCCAGCTTGCGGTGGGCGGCGTTGGGCTCGGCGTCCAGACAGAGCATCTTATCCCGGTAAAAACGGTAAAACTCCTCGGTATGCCGGACAAAATAGGTGTGGCTCAGAATGGTCTCCGGCGGCTGGTCATACTTCTGATTGTACAGGCCGTCCACACTGCGGAAGTCCGGGATGCCGCTCTCGGTGGACACGCCGGCCCCGCCGAAAAACACGATGCTGCCGCTGCTCTGAATCCACTGCTGCAGCCGCTCCTGAGAAGTCATGCCTCTCCCTCCCCTGCCCAAAGCCAGCCCTTCCTTGGACGGATAAAAACCGGAAGGCCCGTCTTTGCCCTTGCGAAAAATAAAATTCACAGCCCTTGGATTTTGCTGTCCAGGGCTGTGAGTGAGCTGAAAACGCCGGTTCCTCCCTCCGGACGGCGTTTTCACCCAATTAAGTTGGTGGACTCGAAGGGGATCGAACCCTCGACCTCCGCGTTGCGAACGCGGCGCTCTCCCAGCTGAGCTACGAGCCCATATTCAAACAGACCGGACACACAGCGCCCGCCGTCCGCCAAGGCAGTTCCCGGCAGACCGGCCCCGCCGCCAGCGCGGCGAAACCCCCTTGGTCCGGAGTTACGGGGCGGACCGCCGCCCCACAAACCGACCGTTACCCATTATAACAGAAAAAACAAATTTGTAAAGAGAAATTTTTCGGTTCTCCCGGATATTTTTCCAAGGGCCGTCCCCTGTCCAAAAACGCCGCAAAAATCAGTGGATTTTCTCCATGAATTGTGGTAGAATGACAGAAATACAGCCTAGACGACATACATTGACCCTCGAGGAAAGGAGCCGGTGGACATGGCTCAGCAATCCGCGCAATTTCAGCAGGCGCCGCCCCCGAAGCGGCGCAGAAGCGGCGAACCGGCCCGCAGAAACCCGTCCAGACAGGAACGGCCCCGGCCGGCCAGGGACCCGGAACGCATCTTTCCGGACCCCAAGGTGGGCCTTACCGCCGCCCAGGCCTCGGAGCTGCTGGGGCAGGGGCTGGGCAACGAGACGGCGGCCTCCAACGCCAAAAGCACCCGGCAAATCATACGGGAGAACACGCTGACCTTTTTTAATCTGGTCTTTGTGGTGCTGGCGGCGATGCTGGTGTTCACAGGCCATTTTCAGGACATGATGTTCCTGGGCATCGCCGCCGTCAACTCCGTCATCGGCATCATTCAGCAGCTGCGCTCCCGGGCCACGCTGGAAAAGCTCAACCTGCTCAGCGAAAGACGGGTGAAGGTGGTGCGGGACGGCCAGCTGGGCACAGTCCCCCTCCACAAGCTGGTGCGGGAGGACATTGTGGAGCTGGGCGCGGGGGATCAGATCCCCGCCGACGGCCCGGTGATGACGGGGCAGGTAACGGTGAACGAGGCCCTGATCACCGGCGAGGCCGACCCCATCACCAAAAACCCCGGCGACGAGCTACTCAGCGGCAGCTTCGTGGTGTCCGGCAAGTGCCGGGCCCGGCTGGACCGGGTGGGCCCGGCCAGCTACGCCGCCCGCCTGGCCCTGGAGGCCAAGGCCGACCAGGGGGTGGGCCGGTCGGAGATGATGAAGTCGCTGGACCGGCTGATCCGTTTCATCGGCTTCGCGCTGATCCCCATCGGCGTGGCCCTGTTCTACAACGAGATCGCGGTGCAGGGGAATTCCTTTGTGGAGGCGACCCCCTGGGTGGTGGCCTCCCTGGTGGGCATGATCCCGGAGGGGCTGTACCTGCTGACCAGCGTGGCGCTGGCGGTGTCGGTGATGCGGCTGGCCCAGGGGAAAACCCTGGTCCACGAGATGGCGGCGGTGGAGACGCTGGCCCGGGTGGACGTGCTGTGCGTGGACAAGACGGGCACCATCACCCAGCCCGAGATGGCGGTGCGGGAGGTGGTCCCCCTGGACGCGGAGCGGTTCCCCGCGGGCCGGGTGGAGGAGATTTTCAACGCCTACTATCAGGCCATCGACGCGGACAACGACACCGCCCGGGCCATGGCGGAGCGGTTCCGCCGGTCCTCCATCTGGCAGGTGGAGCGCACCGTGCCCTTCACCTCCGCCCACAAGTGGTCGGCGGTGGTGTTCCGGGGATACGGCGCCTACGTGGTGGGGGCCCCCGAGTTCATTATGGGACGGCGGTACGCCGACCTGGAGCATATGGTGAGCCCCTATCAGAGCGAGGGCTGCCGGGTGCTGCTGCTGGCCCGGTGCGCCGAAGCGCCCACCATGGAGCGCGGGCTCACCGGGGCCGTGGAGCCGGTGGCCCTGGCGGTGATCAGCAACCCCATCCGGGAGGAGGCCCCGGAGACCTTCCAATACTTTTCCCAGCAGGGCGTGGCGGTGAAGGTGATCTCCGGGGACAACCCCTCCACCGTGTCCGCCGTGGCCGCCCAGGCGGGCATCCAGGGGGCGGACCGCTTTGTGGACGCCGCGACGCTGAAGGAGACGGCGGACTTCGACCGGGCGGTGCGGGAATACACGGTGTTCGGCCGGGTGACGCCGGACCAGAAGCGCAAGCTGGTGAAGGCCCTGCAAAAGGCGGGGCACACGGTGGCCATGACGGGGGACGGCGTCAACGACGTGCTGGCCCTGAAGGACGCGGACTGCGGCATCGCCATGGCCTCGGGCGCGGAGGCGGCGGCTCAGGTGGCCCAGGTGGTGCTGCTGGACTCCAATTTCGCCGCCATGCCCCAGGTGGTGGAGGAGGGGCGGCGGGTCATCAACAATATCCAGCGGGCGGCGGCGCTCTACCTGGTCAAGAACATCATGTCCCTGTTCCTGTCCATCTTCAACCTGTTCGCCGGATTCCCCAACCCCTTTGTGCCCATTCAGCTCACCCTCATCAGCGCCCTGACCATCGGCGCGCCCTCCTTTGTGCTGGCGCTGGAGCCCAACCACGAGCTGGTCAAAGGCCGGTTTATGACCAACGTGCTGCGCCGGGCCCTGCCGGGAGGGCTGACCAACGTGCTGCTCATTGTGGGCATCGAGCTGTTCACCCTGGCCTTTGATTTTGAGCGGGTCACGCTGTCCACCCTGTCCACCGTCATCATGGGGGAGGTGGGCCTGCTGGTGCTGTTCTACATCTCCAGGCCGCTGGACTGGAAGCGTTGGACGCTGCTGGGGACCATGTCGGCGGCCTTTGTGGCGGCGGTGCTGGCCTTTGGGGAGTTCTTCCAGCTCACCCCGCTGGACTTCCAGTCCGGGCTGGTCATTGTGGTGTTTCTCCTGCTCACCCCGTCGGTGATCTATGTACTGGAACGGATGGTGGATGTGACGGAAAAGGTGATCGTCCTGTTCCGGGAGGTGCTGGACAGAAGACGGGAGCTGGCAAAGGAGGGGTAACGGGGCGTATCCCCTCCCCCCCTGCCCCGCGCGCCAGCGTGTGGAAGCTCTCCTTCGCCGCCCTTCCCTTTCGAGAAAACGGTACAAAACAGTCCCGCCCGGTTTTCAAGCCGGGCGGGACTGTTTGCGGGGGCGGGCAGTTATTCCTGGTGGTCGTGCTCGTGGCAGCAGGAGCAGTCCCCATTGCAGAACTGCTCGGGCTCATAGGCAATGCCGTTTTTGTCATAGTAGTCCTTGATGGCCGCGCGGACCGCCTCCTCCGCCAGCACGGAGCAGTGAATCTTGTGGGCGGGCAGGCCGTCCAGCGCCTCCACCACCGCCTGGTTGGTGAGGGCCAGGGCCTCGTCCACCCGCTTGCCCTTGATGAGCTCGGTGGCCATGGAGCTGGTGGCGATGGCGCTGCCGCAGCCAAAGGTCTCAAACTTCACGTCCGTGATGATTCCGTCCTCAATTTTGAGGTACATCTTCATGATGTCGCCGCACTTGGCGTTGCCCACCTCGCCCACGCCGTCGGCGTCGGCGATCTCCCCCACGTTGCGGGGGTTGCGGAAATGGTCCATCACCTTTTCACTGTATAACATATTGACGCTCTCCTCTCTGCAATGCTTTCCAAACGGGAGACATGTCCCGGAGATAATTGACCACCTCTGTGGTGGCTTTGACGATATACTCCACGTCCTCCATGGTGTTCTCCCGGTCCAGAGTCAGGCGCAGGGAGCCGTGGGCCACCTCGTGGGGCCGGCCAATGGCCAGCAGCACGTGGCTGGGATCCAGGGAGCCGGAGGTGCAGGCGGACCCGGAGGAGGCGGCGATGCCCTTGTCGTCCAGCAGGAGCAGCAGGGACTCGCCCTCAATGCCCTCGAAGCAGAAGTTCACGTTGCCGGGAAGGCGCTTGTCCCGGTCGCCGTTGAGGGCGGAGTGGGGTATTCTGGACAGGCCGTCGATGAGGGCGTCCCGGAGCTTTGCCGCGTGGGCGGCGTTCTCCTCCATATGGGCCGCCGCGTCCTCCAGGGCCGCGGCCATGCCCAGGATGGCGGGCAGGTTCTCCGTGCCCGCCCGGCGGCCGGACTCCTGAGCCCCGCCCTGAATGAAGGTGAGCAGGGGCGCGCCCCGGCGGACGTACAGCGCCCCCACCCCCCGGGGTCCGTGGAACTTGTGGCCGGACAGGGAGAGCATATCAATATTCTGGGCGTTCACGTCAATGGGCAGGTGTCCCACGGCCTGAACGGCGTCCACATGGAAGGGAACGCCCTTGTCCCGGCACAAGGCCCCAATCTCCGTCACGGGCTGGATGGTGCCGATTTCGTTGTTGGCGAACATGACGGACACCAGGGCGGTGTCCGCCCGGATGGCGGCGGCCATGTCGGATACCTTCAAAATGCCGCTCTCGTCCACCGGCACCAGCGTGACCTCAAAGCCCTCCTTTTTCAGCTCTTCCACAGTGTGCAGCACGGCGTGGTGCTCGATGGCGGTGGTGACAAGGTGCTTTTTGCCCCGCTTCGCCCCCACCTTGGCCGCGCTGACAATGGCCTGATTGTCCGCCTCGCTGCCGCCGGAGGTGAAATAGATCTCCCGGGGCTGGGCGCCGATGGCCTTCGCCACCGCCTCCCGGGCGGATTGCAGGGCCTCCTTGGCCTGCTGGCCGGGGGTATGGAGGCTGGAGGGGTTTCCCCAGAAGAGCTCCATGGCGTTCAGCATGGCCCTCTGAGCCAGCGGGCTGGTCTTGGTCGTCGCGGCGTTGTCCGCGTATATCATGGTGTTCATCTCCTCAAATATCTGTCAAAGGGAACCATTTTTGTTTCGCCCAAATCATACCGTAAAAAGCATACCTTGTCAATAGGAATTATTGAAATTGTTTCGGCGCGGCCTGGATAGAGGACGCATAAACCTCCTGTTTATTCACTGAATATATGAATATATATTCGTATATGTGGAAAATTGCCCAGAAAGGCCGGGACAAATCCGAATAACTATGCAAAAAATCACTTGCCAACGGACAGAATGGGGAGTATACTTTTACAAGCAGTACAGAACGATACCCGGTAATTAAGAAAAAACGGAGGGAATCATCGTGAGCGACGTAAAAAAAGTAGTGCTTGCCTATTCCGGCGGGTTGGATACATCCATTATTATCCCCTGGCTGAAGGAAAATTACAACAACCCCGAAATCATCGCTGTATCCGCCGACGTGGGACAGGGCGACGAGCTGGACGGCCTGGAGGAAAAGGCCCTCAAGACCGGGGCCTCCAAGCTGTACATTGAGGACCTCACGGATATTATGGTAGACGAGGTCATCATCCCCTCCATGATGATGGGGGCCAAGTACGAGGACTACCTGCTGGGCACCGCCTTTGCCCGGCCCGTCATCGCCCGCCGCCTGGTGGAGATCGCCAAAAAAGAGGGAGCGGACGCCATCTGCCACGGCTGCACCGGCAAGGGCAACGACCAGGTCCGCTTCGAGCTGGCCATCAAGCGCTTCGCCCCCGAGATGCGCATCATCGCCCCCTGGCGGGAGTGGAATATCAAGGGCCGGGACGAGGAGATCGACTACGCCGAGGCCCACAATGTGCCCCTGAAGATCTCCCGGGAGACCAACTACTCCAAGGACAAAAATCTGTGGCACCTGTCCCACGAGGGACTGGACTTGGAGGACCCCGCCAACGAGCCCCAGTACGACAAGCCCGGTTTCCTGGAGATGGGGGTGTCCCCCGCCGTGGCCCCCGACGCCCCCGCCTATGTCACCCTGGACTTTGAGAAGGGCTGGCCCGTTGCCATCGACGGGGAGAAGATGAAGGCGTCCGACATCATCCGCAGGCTGAACAAGCTGGGCGGCGACAACGGCATCGGCCTGCTGGACATCGTGGAGAACCGGTTGGTGGGCATGAAGGACCGGGGCGTGTACGAGACCCCGGGCGGCTCCATCCTCTACCGGGCCCACGAGGTGCTGGAGATGATCACCGTGGACAAGGACACCAAGCACATGAAGTCCAAGCTGGCGGTGGATTTCGCCGACCTGGTGTACAACGGCAAGTGGTTCACCCCTCTGCGGGAGGCCCTCCAGGCCTTTGCCGTGGACACCCAGAAGCATGTCACCGGCACGGTGAAACTGAAGCTGTACAAGGGTAACATCATCACCGCCTCCGTCACCTCTCCCGAGACGCTGTACTCCGAGAACCTTGTGACTTTTGAGGAGAGCGACTACGATCAGAAGGATTCCCAGGGCTTCATCAATCTGTGGGGCCTGCCCGACAAGGTTCAGGCGCTCAGGGAGCAGGGCAAATTGTGATCCACGGGGGCGGACATTGTCCGCCCCCGCAGGAAACAGCGTTTCCCGAATTCATGGGCGGATGATATCCGCCCCTACAAAAACATCGCAAGTTAAGGAGCGATCAGTATGAAACTGTGGGCGGGCCGTTTCCAGAAGGAGACCGACACCCTGGTCAACGATTTTAACTCGTCTATCGGGTTTGACGCCCGGCTGTATGAGCAGGATATCCGGGGATCCATGGCCCACGCGGCCATGCTGGGCAAGACCGGGGTCATCGAGGAGCATGAGGCGGAGAAGATCGTGGAGGGACTCCAGGCCATCTTGACGGACATCAAGGCGGACCGGGTGGAGTTCTCTTTAGATAATGAGGACATCCACATGAACATCGAGGCGCTGCTCACCCAGCGCATCGGCCAGACGGGCAAGCGGCTGCACACCGCCCGCTCCCGCAACGACCAGGTGGCCACCGACTTCCGGCTGTACGTGAAGGAGGAAATCCCCACCGTCATCGGCCTGATCTTGGATCTGGAAAAGGTGCTGGTGAAGAAGGCCCGCGCCAACCTGTCCACTGTCATGCCCGGCTACACCCACCTCCAGCGGGCCCAGCCCACCACCTTCGGCCACTATATGATGGCCTACGCCAACATGCTCAAGCGGGACGTGACCCGGCTGGAGGACTGTTTGGCGCGGATGGACGAGTGCCCTCTGGGCTCCGGGGCCCTGGCCACCTCCACTTACCCGGTGGACCGGTTCCAGACCGCCGCCGCCCTGGGCTTCGCCAAGCCCACCGACAACTCCATGGACTCGGTGGCTGACCGGGATTACGCCATCGAGCTGCTGTCCGCCTTGTCCATCCTGATGATGCACCTGTCCCGGTTCTCCGAGGAGATCATTCTCTGGTGTTCCTGGGAATTCAAATTTGTGGAACTGGACGACGCCTACTCCACCGGTTCCTCCATCATGCCCCAAAAGAAGAACCCCGACGTGGCCGAGCTGGTCCGGGGCAAGACCGGGCGGGTGTACGGCTCCCTCATCACCCTGCTCACCGTGATGAAGGGCCTGCCCCTGGCCTACAACAAGGACATGCAGGAGGACAAGGAGCCGGTGTTCGACGCCATCGACACCGTGGAGCTGTGCGTTCCCGTGTTTTCCGCCATGCTGGACACCCTGACGGTGAAGGACAAGAACATGGCCCGGGCGGCGTCGGTGGGCTTTATCAACGCCACCGACTGCGCCGACTACCTGGTGAAGAAGGGGATGCCCTTCCGGGAGGCCTACATGATCGTGGGCCGACTGGTCCACATGTGCCTGCGAACCGGCGAAAGTCTGGACACCCTGCCGCTGAAGGACTTCCGGGCCATCTCCGGCCTGTTTGACGAGAGCGTGTACGATGCCCTCCAGCTCAAGACCTGCGTCAACGAGCGGAAGGTCTACGGCGGGCCGTCGGAGGAGAGCGTGAAAAAGCAGATTGAACTCATCGAGGAGTTCGTGGCGGCTCGGTCGGGTATCATAGGAGGGGCGCATGGAGCTATTGCCTTATCTTAAAAGTGTTTTGGACCAGGACCGGGCCCCGGTGGTGCTGTGCGATCTGAGCCACACCATTCTCTATATGAATCCTGCGGCGGTGAAGCGGTACGCCAAGAGCGGCGGCACGGCCCTGGTGGGCCAAAGCCTGATGAACTGCCACAGCCCCAAATCTAATGAGCTGATTGAGCAGGTGGTTGCGTGGTTTCAGGCCGGTCGAACCCACAACCTGGTCTACACCTCCCACAATGACAGGGAGAACAAGGACGTGTACATGGTGGCCCTTCGGGACGGGGACGGAACGCTCATCGGCTACTACGAGAAGCATGAGTACCGGAACCGGGAGACCATGGCGCCGTACGATTTTAAGCCGTGACACGGCATAGGATGTGAGAACATGACCAAACCCAAAATCTACATCGACGGCAAGGATGGCACCACCGGCCTCCAGATTTACGAGCGGCTGGGGGCGCGGGACGACATCGAGCTGCTGCTCATCGGCGAGGACAAGCGGAAGGACACAGAGGAACGGCGGAAGCTGCTCAACGCCGCCGATCTGGTGTTCCTTTGCCTGCCGGACGGGGCCGCCCGGGAAGCGGTGTCCCTCATCGAAAACGGCCATACCCGGGTCATCGACTGCTCCACCGCCCACCGCACGGCCCAGGGCTGGGTGTACGGCTTCCCCGAGCTCCACGGGCAGCGGGAAAAGGTCAAGACCGCCATGCGGGTGGCCAATCCCGGCTGCTACGCGACCGGATTTTTGTCCGTCGTGCGCCCCCTGGTGGAAACGGGAGCGCTTCCCCCGGACGCTTATGTGACCTGCCACGCCCTGTCCGGCTACACGGGAGCCGGGAAAAAGGCCATCGCCCAGTATGGGGACCCGGGCCGGGAGGCGGAGCTGGACTCCCCCCGCCATTACGCCGTGGCCCTGGCCCACAAACACCTTCCGGAGATGGCGGCGGTGAGCGGGCTCACCCGCAGGCCCATTTTCATGCCCATGATTTGCGATTTCCCCCAGGGCATGACAGTGACCGTTCCCCTGTTTGCTGAGCAGTTCCAGAATGGGGCCTCCATAGAAGACCTGCGCTCGCTGTACGCGGATTATTACGGGAACAGCCCGGTGGTGGCGCTCCGCCCCGCCGGCGCGCCCAGTTGCGGCTTCATCGGCTCCAACAACCTGGCGGGAAAAGATATTCTTCAGATTTTCGTCAACGGAAACGAGGAGCAGCTGATGCTCACCGCCCGGCTGGACAACCTGGGCAAGGGGGCCTCCGGCGCGGCGGTGCAGAACATGAACCTGATGCTGGGCTTTGAGGAGACCAAGGGACTGAATCTGTAAAATGGAAAGGCGAAACGCAGTTTCGCGGCAATTGTCACGCTGCGCCTGTTCGCGACGTGGCCCTAACTCCTCCGACTCCGGGAAAACCCTTTCGGGGCCTGCGGCCCCTTCTTGGTTTTCTCTCCGCTGCGGAGTTAGCTCACTGCTCACGACGGCTCCGCGCTTCCTACTAAAAGTTTCTTTTCGGTTCCTTTTCTTTTCAAAGAAAAGGAACAATACCGAATAGGAGTTGCGATCATGTTGAAAGAGATATCCGGCGGCGTGTGCGCCGCCAAGGGCTTCCGGGCGTCGGGCGTGCGCTGCGGCGTCAAATCCAAGGCGGGGGGGGACGGGAACCAGCCCGTGGTCGCCTCCATGAAGGACTACCTCACCGGGAAAAAAGACCTGGCCATGATCCTGTCCGACTGCGACTGCGCCGCCGCCGCGGCGTATACCATGAACCGGGTGAAGGCCGCCCCCATCTACGTCACCATGGGCAATCTGGAGGACGGCGTGTGCCGGGGGATCATCGCCAACAGCGGCAACGCCAACGCATGCGCCCCTCAGAGCCACGAGAACGCGGAGCGGATGTGCGCGGCGGCGGCCCAGGCCACCGGCCTGAAACCCACCGACTTTGTGGTGGCCTCCACCGGCGTCATCGGCCAGGAGCTGAACATCGCCGCCATCGAGCGGGGCGTCCCCGCCCTGGTGGAGAACCTGAGTGGAGAGGGCTCTGACGCCGCCGCCAACGCGGTGATGACCACCGACACGGTGAAAAAGGAGACGGCGGTGACCCTGACCATCGGCGGCAGGACCATCACCGTGGGCGCCATCGCCAAGGGCTCCGGCATGATTCACCCCAACATGGGCACCATGCTGTGCTTTATCACCACCGACTGCGCCATCACCCCGGACGTGCTCCAGGACGCCCTCCACGACATCGTCCCCCGCACCTTCAACCGGGTGACGGTGGATGGCGACACCTCCACCAACGACATGTGCGTGGTGCTGGCCAACGGCATGGCGGGCAACGAGCAGATTGAGTGGAAGGACGACAACTATAATCTGTTCTACAAGGCCCTCTATGAGGTGTGCCGCAGGATGGCCCGGGCCATCGCCGCCGACGGCGAGGGCGCGTCCCGGCTGGTGACGTGCACCGTCCGCTCCGCCCGGAGCGAGGACAGCGCCGAGCGGCTGGCCAAGGCGGTGGTGGGCTCCTCCCTGGTGAAGGCGGCTCTGTTCGGCACGGACGCCAACTGGGGCCGGGTGCTGTGCGCCATGGGCTATTCCAAAGCTCCCTTCCGCCCGGAGTATGTGGACATCGGCTTCTCCTCCATCCAGGGGAGCATTCTGGTGTGCAGGCAGGGCACCGGCCTGGACTTCGACGAGGAGCTGGCCAAAAAGATCCTCACCCAGGACGAGGTGGTCATCGACGTGTCCCTCAACGAGGGGGAGCACGAGGCCACCTGCTGGGGCTGCGATCTGACCTACGACTACGTCAAAATCAACGGCGACTATCGAACCTGACTGCTTTTCCCCGGTCCGCCGGGCCGGGAAAATCCAAACGAAACAGATAAAGGTGGTTATACCCATGTCTTCCCTCATTGACCGGGCCCAGGTGCTGGCCGAGGCCATGCCCTATATCCAAAAGTATAACGGAAAGACCGTGGTGGTGAAATACGGCGGCAACGCCATGATCTCGGAGGAGCTGCGCCAAGCGGTGATCTCCGACCTGATTCTGCTCTCCCTGGTGGGGGTCCGGGTGGTGGTGGTCCACGGCGGCGGACCGGAGATCAGCGAGCAGCTGCGCCGACTGGGCCATGAGTCCAAGTTTGTGGACGGCCTGCGCTACACCGACGAGGAGACCATGGAGGTGGTCCAGCAGGTGCTGTGCGGCAAGGTGAACAAGGACCTGGTGGCCCTCATCAACGGTCAGGGCGGTCGGGCCATCGGCCTGTGCGGCATAGACGCCGACCTGTTCCAGGCGGTCCGGCTGGACGAGAAGTACGGCCTGGTGGGCTCCATTCAGAAGGTGGCCCCAGGCGTGGTGGAAGACGCGCTCCACAACGGCTATATTCCGGTGGTGTCCACCGTGGCCATGGGCACCGATGGCCCCACCGCCTACAACGTGAACGCGGACACCGCCGCCGCCAAGCTGGCCATCGCCCTGGGGGCGGAGAAGCTGCTGCTGCTCACCGACGTGCGGGGGCTGCTCACCGACGCCGGCGACGAGAGCACCCTGATCCCCCTGGCCCGGGCCTCCGAGATCCCCGGGCTGGTGAAAGACGGCGTCATCCGGGGCGGCATGATTCCCAAGATCGACTGCGCCGTGGAGGCGGTGCGCTCCGGCGTGACCAGCACCGTGATTCTGGATGGGCGCATCCCCCACTCCATCCTCATCGAGCTTTTGAGCGACGAGGGCGTGGGCACGATGATCACAGTTTAGCGTCCGAGCCGTCGTGAGCAGCGCGGCGTGATATCAAGAAGGAGGTCGTTAGAATTGACCTTTGAGGAACTGAGAGCACTGGACAGCCAATATGTCATTCAAAGCTATGGCCGCAACCCGCTGGCCATCGAGCGCGGCCAGGGGGCCACGCTGTACGGCCCGGACGGCAAGGAGTACATCGACTTCGCTTCCGGCATCGGCGTGCTGTCGGTGGGAACGGCCAACCCCAAGTGGCAGGAGGCCATCTCCGCCCAGGCCGGGAAGCTGGGGCACATCTCCAACCTGTACTACTCCGAGCCCTATGTCCGGCTGGCGGAAAAGCTGTGCACCCGCTCCGGCATGGCGGCGGCGTTTTTCGGCAACTCCGGCGCGGAGGCCAACGAGGGCGTCATCAAGCTGGCCCGCAAATGGTCCTGGGAGAAGTACGGCGAGGGCCGGGGGACCATCATCACCCTGAACCGTTCCTTCCACGGGCGCACCATCACCACCCTGGCCGCCACCGGCCAGGACGTGTTCCACAAGTACTTCTTCCCCTTCACCGAGGGCTTCCGCCGGGCGGACCCCAATCTGGACGGCGTGAAGCAGGCGGCGGGCCACGACGTGTGCGCCGTGCTGGTGGAGCTGGTCCAGGGCGAGGGGGGCGTGCTCCCCCTGGACCCCGGCTTTGTCCAGGAGCTGGTCCAGCTGTGCCAGGACCGGGACTGGCTGTTTCTGGTGGACGAGGTGCAGACCGGCATCGGCCGCACCGGCTCCCTGTTCTGCTTCCAGCAGTACGGCGTCCGGCCCGACGCCGTCTCCTTTGCCAAGGGCGTGGCCGGGGGCCTGCCCATGGGGGGCTTCCTGGTGAACGAGCGGTGCCGGAAGGTGTTTGGCCCCGGCGACCACGCCTCCACCTTCGGCGGGAATCCGGTGTCCGCCGCCGCGGCCTGCGCGGTGCTGGACATTCTGGACGATGAGGCCATCCGACAGGTAGCGGAGAAGGGTCAATACCTGCGGGACTCCATTGAGGCCATGGGCCTGCCCTGCCTGGGCAAAACCCGGGGCATGGGCCTGATGATCGGCGCGGAGGTGACGGACGGCTGCTCCAACAAGGAGCTGTGTGCCAAGCTGAACCAAGCGGGACTTTTGAGCCTCACCGCCGGACCGGGGCTCCGGTTCCTGCCGCCGCTGACCATCACCCGCGAGGAGATGGACAAGGGGCTGGCGATTCTGAAAGAGACGCTCTCCTGAGCGAAAATACGCCATGGCAAACCTTTATGTGAGAGCAGATATTTACGATCTGCTGGAGACTGAGGAGCGGTATCAAATCACTAAGCGTCATTGGGAGCAGGTGCTGTCAGGAAAACAGGTTGAGACTCTGCTGGACGTGAGCATTGGTTCCGGCAATCTGACCCTGCCTCTGGCGGAGCTGGGAGTCCAGTTGTATGGGTCCGATTTGAGTGGTCCAATGTTGGAACGGTGTGGGAAAAAGGCGGAAAAACGAGGCTTTTCCATTGACCTTCGGCAGAGTGACTTCCGGCGGCTGAATGAAAATTTTGACGGGACCTTTGATTGCGTGGCCAGCACAGGAAATTCTTTGCCCTACGTGACCAACGAAGAAGCTATGGATGTGCTGGCCCAGATGAACCGGCTGGTCAAACCGGGCGGGTATTTGTATGTGGATATCCGCAACTGGGATAAGATTTTGAGCACAAAACAGCGCTTTTATCTGTATAACCCCACGTTCCTTGACGGTGTAAGAATGAATCTGGTCCAGGTTTGGGATCACCATGGGGACGGCTCCATGACGTTTAATCTGCTCTACACCTTTGAACGGGAGAATAAGATCGTACAAAAAGAAATTTTTGAGGAGCATTATTTCCCTTTAAAGCGGTATTTGCTGCTGGGCCGGCTTGAACAATTAGGGTACGGGGAAATTGAGATGGCGTGCCTGCCCGCTTTTCTGAACACGAAGCCGGAGGAGGCGGATTGGTACTGTTTGCTTGCTCGAAAACAGGAGGCATCGACATGAAAAAGGATTTACTCAAACTGCTGGACCTGACCCGGGAAGACATTCACGAGATCCTGGACACGGCGGATCAGATGAAATTCAGCCAAAAGCATCGCATCGCTCACGACCACCTCAAGGGCAAAACCCTGGCCATGATCTTTAAGAAAAACTCCACCCGGACCCGGGTATCCTTTGAGGTGGGCATGTACCAACTGGGGGGCCACGCCCTGTTCCTCTCGGGCCACGAGAGCCAGATTGGCCGGGGCGAGCCGGTGGAGGACACCGCCCGGGTGCTGGCCCGGTACTGCGACGGCATCATGATCCGCACCTTCGCCCAGGCGGAGGTGGAGGAGCTGGCCCGAAAGGCGTCCATCCCCGTCATCAACGGTCTCACCGATTTCGCCCACCCCTGCCAGGTGCTGGCCGACCTGATGACCATCCGGGAGAAAATGACCCGGCTGGAGGGCCTGAAGCTGGCCTTCGTGGGGGACGGAAACAACATGGCCAACTCCCTCATCGTGGGCGGGCTGAAGTGCGGCATGGATGTGTCCGTGGCCTGCCCCGAGGGGTATGACCCCGACCCGGTGGTGCTGGACTTCGCCAGGACGGCGGACCGCAAATTTGAGTTGGTCCGCGCCCCCGCCGACGCGGTGCGGGACGCCGACGTGGTCATCACCGACGTGTGGGCCTCCATGGGTCAGGAGGAGGAGCGGGCCGTGCGGGCAAAAACCTTCGCGGGCTACTGCATCAATGGAGAGCTGATGAAGCTCACCCACCCGGGCTGCATGGTCCAGCACTGCCTCCCCGCCCACAAGGGGGAGGAGATCAGCGCCGAGGTCTTTGAGGCCCACGCCGATGAGATTTTTGAGGAGGCGGAAAACCGGCTCCACGCCCAAAAGGCAGTTTTGTACCTGCTGATGCGGGACTGAACCAAACGGGACCGTCTGACCCAGTCAGACGGTCCCGTTTTCTTTCCCTTCCGCGCTCCGCTCAGGGACCTATACGCTCCAGCACACCTCCACCGTAAACACCCCGTCTTCCCACCGGGCGGCGGCGGTGTGGCCCATCCGCTCCGCCAGGGCCTTGACGATGGCCAGCCCCAGCCCCGTGTTCTGTCCCGTACGCATTTTGTCTGCGGTGTAAAAACGCTCGAACACGTGGGCGGCATCCTCGGCGGTGAGGTCCTCCGCCCGGTTGGAAAAGGCGGACACGATCTGGTCCCCCTCCTGATACAGCCGCACTGTCAGGGTATCCGTGCCGTGGCGCAGGGCGTTGGTGAGCAGATTGGAAAAAATCCGGGTTGCCGCCCCGCTGTCCGCCCACACCGGCGGCAGGTTGGGGGCAACCTCCACTTCCACGGCCAACCCCGATTCCTCAATCTGCTCATAGGCCGCCGCCAGCTGGTCGGATAGCGCCCGGCCCAGGTCCACCCTCTCCCGCTCCAGAGGCAGCTCGCCTCCCTCAATGCGGGACAGGTCGTAAAACGTAGCGATGAAGGTCTGGAGGGTCCGGGCCCTCCCCTCAATCACCTGAAAATACTCCCGCCGCTTCTCTGGGGACAGCTCTTCCCCCTCCAGCAGCTGCAAATAGCCCAGGATGGAGGTCAACGGCGTGCGCAGGTCGTGGGACACGTTGGCGATCTGCTGGCGCAGGGCCTGCTCCTTCCGGCGGTAGACAGCCCGCTCCTCCTGACGCAGCTCCAACAGCTCATTGAGACACACCAGCAGCTCCTCCGCCCCGGCGCTGGGACAGGGCAGGGCCAGCCGGGCGGTGGTCTCGTCCGCCAGCTGCTCCCGCATCCGGCGGGCGGCCCGGTGCAGTCCCCTTTCCAGCGTAACCTGCCGCCCGATGAGAACGGCGCACAGCAAAACCAGCAGGACGATCAGGACAGTCTTCATATAACCCACCCCTTTCAGCCGTCATATGTACCCGAGCATGATGAGAAACAGCGCCAGCAGCAGTCCCAGCAGGACCGCCTTCACATACCAGGGGGACCGGTCCCCCCGTGCCGCCCACAGCCCCACCACGATCAGCAGGATGGGGCCGAAAATGCCCAGCGGCCCTCCCGCGAAGATCAAAAACCATTCCATCCGAACAGAACCATGAGGAGCAGGAAAAACACGATTACAGGAATTTTCATTGGAACACCCCATCAAACGGCTTTTGCCGGGCCTTTCGGCCCGGCGAAAGCCGGCTCATTTTTTCCGCTTCTGAAGAATCAGGCTGAGTCCGCCTATCATCGCCGCCGCGATGACGGCCCAAAGCACCGCTTCCATCCGTTTTCTCCGTTTCATGATTATTTGATCTCCTTTCGGTTGAATCCATACAGGCCCACGGCGGTGCAGACGATGACCCAAAATGCCCCCACCAGCCACGCCCTGCCCAGATAGCTCACGTCGCCCACCACGCTTTTGGCACCATTCAGCATTTGCACAGGGAAATACGGAACCGCCTTGAGCAGCGCATTTCCCACCGGTCCCTGGATAAGCAGTCCCGCCAGATCGATGAAAGTCTCCAGCACGAACACAATGCCCACATAGAGGAAGGAGCTTGCCATCTCCCCGTTCACCAAGAACAGACACATACATAGCGCCGCCTGAGCGCCGATCCACAGCGGAAGCCCTACCGACAGGAAGTAGCCCACGATAGTCAGCGCCTCCGATGTGGCGTAGAACGCGGCGGACTCCGACTCCATGGGCAGGCAGACCGCGCAAAGCCCCAGGAAGAAAGCCATCATGACCACCAGATACACGATGGACAGCATGGTCTGGGCCAGGAATTTGCCTAGGTAAATCTGAGTGCGGCTTAAGCCAAAGGACACCTCGTTTTTCAGCGTGGAATTTTTGTACTGCCCCGCGAACACGATATCCCCGGTGAGCAGGCAGGTGCAGAAGCCGATGACTCCCATCTCTACGATGGTGATGATGGCCCCGCCGAAAGGGGTGACCATGGAATGGGCGTTGTGGAAGGCAAACATGGACGCATAAAGCGCCTCCAATACCAGCATGACCCCAAGGGCGATATAGGTATAGGGCCGGTGGAGCAGCTTGTAGATCTCAGCGCGGATATAGTTAAACATGGCGCCCACCTCCGATCAGGTCGAGGAAATACGCTTCCAGGTCCGCGCCCTTCTGCTCCATGGCCAGCAGGGCCACCCCGTTCCGGGCCAGGGCGTAGGACGCCTGCTTGGGGTCGTCCAGGCAGGCGTAGAGCTGGACCACATTGTTGGGCAGGACCTCAAACTTGTCCGTACCCAGCTCGCTCTGGAGAACAGCGGCGGCCTTGGCGGCGTCGTCCACCTCCAGCCGCAGGCAGGTGCGGCACTTGTCGTGGAGGGCTTCGGCGGAGATCTCCTCCAGGATCTTGCCCTGCTCCATGAAGCCGTACCGGGTGGCCACGTTGGACAGCTCGGACAGAATGTGGCTGGAGATCAGGATGGTGGTCTCCATCTCCCGGTTGAGGGAGCGCAGGATCTGCCGGAACTCCGCCACTCCCTCCGGGTCCAGGCCGTTGATCGGCTCGTCCAGGATGAGGAAGTCCGGGTGGTTCATCAGGGCCAGGGCCAGTCCCAGCCGCTGCTTCATGCCCAGGGAGAAGGACTTGAACTTCTTCTTCCCCGTCCCGGCCAGGTCCACCTGCTCCAGCACCTCGTCCACCGCGTGTTTTCCGGGGATGCCCCGCTGGAGGCGGTAGTACTCCAGATTCTCCCGGGCGGTGAGGAAGGGGGAGAAGGAGGGGATCTCGATCATGGCCCCGGTGCGGGAGCGCTGTTCCCTCATGTTCCTCCCCGACGCGCCAAACAGCTCCATCTCGCCCCCGGTGGGATCGGACTGGCCGGTAGCAAGACGCATGAGGGTGGTCTTGCCCGCCCCGTTGCGGCCCACCAGGCCGTAGATGTCCCCCCGGCGCACCTGCATATTCACCCCATCCAGGGCCATGCACGCGCCATAGGCTTTTTTCAGCCCATAGGCCGCCATAACGGCCGTGTTGTCGTTCATAGCGTTTCCGCCTTTCTGTTTGAGTTGAGCATATCATACCGAGGAAAGGCCAAAACTCCTCAAAGGAAGTCTAAAGAAATCCTAAACTATGTGGAGACCGTAGGGGCGGGTATCACCCGCCCGCTTGAGCGAAACGCGTCCCATGCCCTTCGGGCGGATGGTATCCGCCCCTACAACACAGATTCAGACATCCCCTAATTTAAACCCGATCCCCCACACCGTCTTGATGTAGCTCCGGTCCGGGTCCGCCTTAGCCAGCTTGGCGCGCAGGTTGCTGACATGGACGTTCACCGTGTTCTCGTCCCCCAGAAAGTCCTCCCCCCAGACAGCCTCGTAGATCTGGGCCCGGGAAAAGGCCCGGCGGGGATTTTCCATCAGCAGGGCCAGAATATCAAACTCCCGGCCCGTCAAAGACAGCTCCTCCCCGTTCAGCGCGGCGGTGTGGCTGTCCCGGTCCAGGGTCAGCGGCCCCGCCGTCAGTACGTCCGCCTTGGGGGCGGAAAACTCCCGGCTGCGGCGCAGCTGAGCCTCCACCCTGGCCAGCACCTCGGCGTTGTCAAAGGGCTTGGGGATGAAGTCGTCCGCCCCCAGCTTGAGGACATTCACCCGGTCCGACACCCCTATCTTGGCGGAGGCCACGATGATGGGCATGGTCTTGCCCCGGCGGATCCGGGCGATGAGCTCCTCTCCCGTCACGCCGGGGAGCATCAGGTCCAGCACGATCAGGTCGTAATCGTATTTCTCCGCCCACAGCAGGGCCTCGCTGCCCGAAAAGGCGGCCCGGCAGGTGTAGCCCGCTCCCTCCAGAATGGTGCACAGCAGGCGGTTGATGTCCACGTCGTCCTCAACCACGAGAATATTCGCATTGTCCATGGTCCTACCTCCGCAAACAGCGTTGCCGCGCCGCTTTCCGTTCGGCTCGAGCAAAACCCTTTTCGCCGCGCGGCTGTTTTTACGGTTTCATCATACCATAAAGGCCCCCGGCATTTCCATACGCCGGGGGCCAACTTTAGCAATTTTTAAGGATTTAGCGAAGCGAGAGGACAGGCCCATAGGGGTGGATGGACTGGAGCGAGGGGAAAAGCTCAAGAACCGCGTAGCGGGACTGGGTTTTCTCCGAGTCGCAAGGAAGCCGCCCCGTTATGGGCCCAATCCGAACGTGACATCAACCGGTGATGGTGGGGGCCTGATTGGTGAACTTCTGCTCCGCCTGAGCGATCATCTGGGGCTGGGCCTGCTCCACCTTGTACCAGCCCTTCTGCTTGGCGGTCTCAAACAGCTGGGTCTGGGTTTTGTGGCCCTGAGTGAGCAGGTTGACAAAGGTGTCCCGCAGCTGAACGTTGGTGCACTCGGAGGCAAACAGGTTGTAATTGGTGCTCATCTTCTTCTCGGTGAGCAGCAGATCGGTAATGATTTCGCTTTCCTTCATGACTTGCGCCCTCCTCACTTCAGAAAGCCCAGCAGGGTGTCATAGTTCTGCTTGTGCTGGGCGGCATACTGGTTGTAACAGCTTTTCAGCTCGGTCTCCTGAGTGGCCTGGGCGGCGTCCTGATACTTGCAGCACAGCATCCGCTCAAACCCCAGTTGGTCCTCCAGGGCGGACAGCTCCTTGGTGCTCAAATTCGGCATGGGATGGGTCCCTCCTTTACATTGGTGCCTTTAGTATGGCTGCCGGAGGAAAAACTATGCAAAAAATCCGCTTCTGGTAAACCAGACGCGGATTTTTTGCTCTTTGGAACCGGTATTCCCTTGGTCTATTTCTTTTTCAGCTTCAGCAGGTCCTTATAGAAGGCGTCCAGCTCCCGCTTCGTCTTGAAGGTGGCCATATACATCTGGTTGCCCATGGCGTCGGCCAATACGTCCGGAATGCGGCCCACCATCTTCATATGCGCACCGTACTTCTCCATAACGGCCTCGTGGTCCATCGCAAAGGGCTTGCCGTCCCGCCGCCCGGCGTAGCCGCAGAAGAAATGCTCCCCCGTCTCTATGGTGGACTTGTCAAAGGCGATCATGTCGGCCCAGATCTTATAGACGTTGGTGGAGTTGGCGTAATTCATCATGTCGGGGCTGAACCCGCCGCAGGGGCGCATGTTCACCTCCAGGGCCACCACGTCCCCCTTTTTGCCCATTCCCTCCTGGTCCTGGGTGAGGCGGAAGAACTCAAAATGGACAAACCGGCTTTTGACGCCGAAGCTCTTCACCGTGGCCCGGCCCGCCTTCCGGGTGTCGGCGGACAGGTCCTTGACGATGTAGTAGATGGAATTGTCCTCCTCGTTGACAATATCCATGATGGACATGGGGGTGACGTTGCCCGTCTCAAAGACGGGATTGCCCTCGGAGTCGATAATGGCGTCGTAGGAGTTGACCTCGGCGTGGATGAACTCCTCCATGATGTAGGTCACATCGTGCTTGGTCTCCAGGAACTGTTTCAAGTCCTCCTCGCCGGACAGCTTGTGGGTGTCGGAGGCGCCCACGCCGTTGTCCGGCTTGACCACCACCGGCCAGCCCACCTTCTTGATGAAGGCCAGACAGCCCGCTTCGTCGTCCACCAGGTGGTAGCGGGCCACGGGAATGCCCGCCTTCTCGTAAAACTCCTTCATCTTGGATTTGAACTTGATGCGGGGGATGTCGCCGGTCTGGAAGCCGGAGGTGATGTGGAAGTCGGTGCGCAGCTGAGCGTCCCGCTCCAGCCAGTACTCGTTGTTGGACTCCAGCCAGTCGATGCGGCCGTGCTTGAAGATAAAATAGGCCACAGCCCGGTAGACCTCGTCGTAATTCTCCAGGCTGCCCACCTTGTAGTACTCGCTGAGGCTGTCCCGCAGCTCGCCCGTCAGCCCGTCGTAGGGCGCGTCGCCGATGCCCAGCACATTGAGCCCGTTGTTTTTCAGCTCCCGGCAGAACTGCCAGTAGTTGGTGGGGAAGTTGGGGGAAATAAAGATCACGTTTTTCATATCTCTCTCCTTTTTTGCGGATGCCGCGCTTACCCGCGAAGGGGCCGCGGCGCTTCCGCTTTTGCCAGGTCCTTTATCATCAGGATGCCATGGTAGTTTACACCGTAGCAGTTGGGAAGAAATCCCATTGGCCGAAAGCCATAGCTGCGAAAGAAATCATAGTGCTTCCGCCCCAGGGAGGTCAGCTCCGCCAGCTCCCTGGCCGGGTCGCCGAGGGGCCGCCCATGGCAGGACAGCTCCGTGGAACCGATCACATATTTCAGATTCCGGAAGCCCTTCTGCCGGGCATGTTCCTCGGCGCGGCGGAGAAGCGGCTCCAGCGGCTCCTCCATGGAAAAGGCCCCGCCGCCGTCAAAGCCCAGATTTTCAATGGACAGGCAGGAGTAGCCCTCGTATTCCGCACAGAGCAGCCATCCCCGGGGCGTACCGTTCTCCTCCAAAAACCAGCCCACCAGCCGGGCCAGCAGCCTCTCGTCCTGAAGCTGCCCGAAAGCGCCGGAATAGTCCCACCAGTCGGGCTTGATCGTGGACATAAGCGCGGCCACCCGGCCCGCGTTGGAGGGGCCGATCAAGCGGATTTCCACGCCGTCAGCCCTCCTGGTCCAGCAGGTAGGGCACGAAGTAGGCCACCTGCTTGTACCACCAGTCCCAGTCGTGGGCCACGTCCCAGCCCCAGACGTCTACCCAGAGGTTGATCCCCTTCTCCCGGAAAATGTCCGCCAGCCACAGGGTGGTGCCGGGGATCTCCCAGGGGCCGCGCCCCACGCAGATAACCCCCTTCTTCTGGTTGTAAAGCTCAATGAAGGGGTGGTCCTTGGGCATGTTGGACAGGTAGTGCACCGGGGAGTTGCGGTAAACCACCTCGTCCATGTAGCCGTCAAAGCCGTACTCCGCGCCGTAGATGCCGCTGAGGGCCAGCACCCGGTCGAACAAATCCGGGCGGCGGAAGAACAGGTTGGCGGCGTGGGTGGCCCCCAGGGAGCAGCCGAACACCATGATCCCGGGCTCTCCCTCCCAGCCGTTGCGCTGGTTCACCATGGCACGCATGAAGGGCACGAGCTCGTCGGTGATATAGGCGATCCACTGCTCGTACCGGCGAATCCGCCAATAGGGGTCGTCCCGCTTGTTGGACCAGCTCTCGGCGTCCATGGTGTCAATGGAGAACACCATCACCTGGCCGGACTCAATCCAAGGGGCCCAGGCGTCGGTCATTTTGAAGTTCTCAAAGTCGAAAAACCGGCCGTCCTGACAGGGGATGAACAGCACGGGCCGCCCTGCGTGGCCGTATACCTTGCACTCCATATCCCGGCCCAGCGCGGGGCTGTAGTCCTTAAAATACTGTGTCTCCATCAAAATTCCTCCGTCAATCCTCCCGCCCGTACAGCGGGAATTTTTCTTATAACCCGCCTCTGCGGGGCGGGTTACGGTCACTCGTCCTCCCTGCCGTAGAGCAAGTTTTTCGTCATCCCGCCCCACAGGGGCGGGATGCGGTCATTGGTCCTCCTGGCCGTAAAGCAGGGTGCTCATGAAAAACGGGATCTGCCGCTCCCAGCTGGCCTCGCTGTGGTCGCCGGCGGGGACAATGCGGAAGTCCAGCAGCACCCGCCGGTCCAGCAGCCCCGCCGCCGTCCGGCCCAGCAGCTTAAAGGTCTGGGCGTGGTTGCCGATCTCCCGGGAGCCGTAGTCCATGTACAGCACGGTGCCCGGGGAGATCCGGGCGGTGCGGATGAGTGTGTCCACCTTCTGGGGAGCCACCCACAGAGAGGGAGACAGGGCCGCCCCTCTGGAAAAATACCGGTTGTACTCCATCACGGCGTACAGGGTCATCAGCCCCCCCATGGAACTGCCGGCGATGAAGGTGTGCTCCCGGCCCGGCAGGGTGGGGAACTCCTCGTCAATGGACCGCTTGAAGGAGTGGACCAGCCACTCCATGGTGGTCCTCCCCCGCCCCACCACGCGGCCAATTCCGCCGTTGTAGAAGGACCAGGGGGAGTACTCGCTGAGCCGCCCATTGTCTGGGTGGTGGTTGCACTCCACGGCGGCCACGATGATCTGGGTCTGGGTGGCGTCCAGATACTCCCCCATCCCCCAGCTCTTGCCGTAGGTGGCGTCCTCATCAAAAAACACGTTGTGCCCGTCGAACATGTAGAGCACCGGGTAGCGCAGGTCCGGGTCCATCTCCCAGGAGTCCGGGAGGTAAATATAGGCCCGGCGGGGTTCGTCCCCGGTGAGCTCAGGGATGGTAATATTCCAGCTGTCAATCATAAATCCAGGGTCCTTTCCCGCTTCAAAGCGACGATATGGTATAAACAGTTTAGCACACTGCCGCAGAAAAATCAATCCACGGATTTTCCTATCTTCTCCCCTCCGGCGCGGAGGTTATTACTTCTGAAAAACAATCTAGAAAAAAGATGCAGAAAGTGGTAAAATAGACAGCATGGAACACGTAGATTTACGAAAATTGAATAGCGGAGAACTCACACAGGTACGCCGTCAGGTCGTACGCCTCAAAAAGATGGGGAAACCCGGGAAAGAGATTGAGGAAATAACCGGAGTACGGCAGAATCGCATTAGCGAAATATGGACGGCGTATCAGCGAGAGGGAGACGGTTCCCTGGAACCGAAGAAACGTGGCTTCCAGAAAGGGACACATCTGCGGCTGACACCGGAGGAGCAGGCAGAAATACGAGAAGCGGTCATAACACGCCATCCAGAGGAATTTGGGATCCCCGGCAGTCTGTGGACGCTGAAGAGAGTGTGCGCATACGTCTGGAAAAAGTATCGGAAAAAGATATCAGACGGCAGTGTGTCGGATTATATGCGGCGCTGGGAATTGACCTGCCAGCGCCCGGTGAAACGCGCCCGGAAGCAGGATCCTTCTCGCATCTAAGAAGCTGTACCAATAGAGGGAAAAGTAGTATAATGAGGGAATGATACAGAAAAA
>CAJTLI010000010.1:0-60307 GCA_910577525.1 uncultured Oscillospiraceae bacterium
GCCCCCCCGCCGCAGGGGGAGCACGTCCACCGGCCGCAGGGCGGTCAGCCGGTTCCCATAGGGAAAGCTCTCCCCCAGCACCACCCGCCGGACCCCGGCCCGGACCAGCGCCCGCTCCGCCCGGCGCAGACGCCGCCTTCCCCACCAGTCCGCCGGGCCCTCCGGCAGCCACACCGCCGCCCGCAGCGCCGGAAGGGGGCCCAGCATCTCCTCCTCCAGCCGGACCCGGCCCTTTTTACCCGCCAAAACAAGCCGTCCCACCATATCCGTCACCTCACCGTTTCCATATGCGCCGGGCCGGGCGGGCATTCCTGGGAAATCCGGCCTTGCAATTTTTCAGGACAAATGGTATAATCCACTTGTTTTTCCCCATTCTATATGGAAGATTTCAACTGGAGGTCATCCCATGTCCATAAAAGTTACCGCCACCAGCACCTGCGACCTGCCCCCGGAGCTGCTGGAGCGCTATCAGATCACCATGGTGCCCCTGTACGTATCCTTTGGCGGCACAACCTGCCGGGACGGCGTGGATGCCTGCCCGGAGGACATCTTCCGCCATGTGGAGGGGGGCGGCCAGCTGCCCTCCACCGCCGCGGTGAACATCGCCGACTATCAGGAGCTCTTTGCCCGTCTCTCCCCCCAGTACGACGACGTGCTCCACATCACCATCGGCAGCGAGTTCTCCTGCTGCTATCAAAACGCTCTGGCCGCGGCGGAGGAGTTCCCCAACATCCACGTGGTGGACTCCCGGAACCTCACCGTAGGCCAGGGGATTCTGGCCCTGGCCGCCGCCGAGGCCGCCCAGCGGGGGGCGGACATCCATGAGATCACCGCCATGCTGGAGGAGATGGCCGGTCGGGTGGACACCACCTTCGTGGTGGACAAGCTGGACTATCTGGCCAAGGGCGGGCGGTGCTCCTCGGTGGTTGCCCTGGGGGCCAACCTGCTGAAGCTGAAGCCCTGCATCGTGCTGGCCGACGGCAAAATGACCGTGGGCAAAAAGTACCGGGGGGCCTTTGAGAAGGTGCTGCCCGACTACGTCCGGGACCAGCTGGCGGACAAGAACGTGGACCTGAACCGGATCTTTGTGGTCTACAGCCGGTGCGACCCGGCCATTCCCGCCTCCATCTGTGAGACCGTCAGGCAGTACGGCTTCAAGGAGGTGCTCACCGCCGACGCGGGCTGCACCATCTCCTGCCACTGCGGACCTAACACGCTGGGCGTGATTTTCCTGAGAAAGTAATCCCACGCAAAAGGGACAGGCCATTCGCCTGTCCCTTTTATGATATGTCACGCCCACGCCCGGGCCAGCAGCCCGGCGGCCTGGAGCAGCTCCTCCTCGGTCAACCCGGCAAAGCCCAGCACCACCGTGGAGGGCTTTGGCGCCAGATTGTGGCAGTACCGGCTCAGGGGGTGGACCCGGACGGACGCCTCCGCCGCCCGGTCCACCAGCTCCAATTCCGAAAACCGGGGCAGGGTGAGCAGAAAGTGGAGCCCCGCCTCCGCCCCGGAGATGGACACGCCGGGAATTTCGGACAGCGCCCCGGTGAACAGGGCGCACTTTCTGCGGTATAGATTGCCGGCGCGCCGCAGGTGCCGCCCGTACAGCCCCTGGGCGATGAACCGGCGCAGGCTCTCCTGCTCGAACCGGGAGACGGTGCAGGCCCCGTGGGAAAAGGTCTCGTGATACCGCTCCGCAAGGGGCCGGGGCAGAATCATGTAGGCCACCCGGATAGCGGGGGCAATGGACCGGGAGAAGGTGCCCATATATACCACCCGCCCCGCCCGGTCCAGCCCCTGGAGGGCAGGGATGGGCCGGGACGCGTATCGAAACTCGCTGTCGTAGTCGTCCTCGATGAGCCAGCGGTCCGGGGCGGAGGCCGCCCAGTGGAGCAGCTGGCTGCGCCGCCCGGCGGGCATGGTCACA
Organism: uncultured Oscillospiraceae bacterium; assembly: GCA_910577525.1. Taxonomy (GTDB): domain Bacteria; phylum Bacillota; class Clostridia; order Oscillospirales; family Oscillospiraceae; genus Enterenecus. The sequence goes on from CAJTLI010000010.1 coordinate 1,928, forward strand.
CCCAGGGGAAACTGGTGGGAGGGGGTGATATAGGCCAGCCCCGCGCCGCTTTGTTCCAGGGCCGACCAGTCCATCCCCTCCCCGTCCACCGGGATGGGGACCGCCTCCCGGCCATGAAGGGCCGCGGCGGCGTAGGCGGCGGGGTAGCCCGGGTCCTCCAGGGCGATGGCCCGGTGCGGCCCCAGGAGCTGGAGCAGCAGGGACAGCAGATAGTCCGCCCCCGCCCCCACCACCACCTGCTCCGGGGAGCAGCGCACCCCCCGGTACTGGGCCAGCAGCCGGGCCAGCTCCGCCCGCAGGGGCTCGTCTCCCTGAGGGTGTCCCCGCTGGAGCAGGCCGGGATTCTCATACACCGCCTCCTTGGTAATCCGCGCCCAGGAGGAGAAGGGGAAGACGGACACATCCACCGCCGACGTGGAGCAGTCATAGGCCCACCGGGCGGGGGGAGCCGCCGGGGCGGCCTCCGGCGGAGGCGGGGCGGGGGCGGGACCGGGGAGGAGCAGGTGGGCGCAGACGTAGCCGCTGCGGGGCTTGGCCAGCACATAGCCCTCCGCCGCCAGCAGGGAATAGGCGGTCTCCACCGTGCTCATGCTCAGCCCCGTCAGGGCGCACATGCGCCGCTTGGAGGGCAGCTTGGCCCCCGGGGACAGGGCCCCGGACTGGATCGCCCCGGCGATGTGGCGGTAGAGCTGGTCGTATAGCGGTGTTTTGCCGTCAAATACGGGGAGGGGAAAGGATTGGGCCATAGGGACACCTCCAAATCGGGCCGCGTCAACTGACCCCATAAAAAAGTTGAAAACTGGAACTGGAAACCATGTCAGTTTCCCCTATAATAGCACCAAGACCAAGGGGCCGTCAAGGCCCGAAAGGAGTTGTCATCCATGAAGGAATCCAAAAACAGACGGGCCCTGACCATGCTGTGCATGGCCGCCGTGATGGCCGCGCTGGTGGCGGTGGGCTCCAAGATACCGGACATCCAGATCCCCTCCCCCCTGGGCACCAACCGCTTCCACCTGGGGAACGTGATGTGCGCCCTGTCGGGGCTGCTGCTGGGACCCTGGTGGGGCGGGCTGGCGTCGGGGGTGGGCTCGGCCATTTTCGACCTGTTCGACCCCCTGCGCATCATGGAGGCCCCCATCACCCTCCTCACCAAGGGGCTGTACGGCGTGGTGTCCGGGGCGGTATATTTCAAGGTGTTCAAGGGCCGCAGCAATTATGTCAGCGAGGCCGCCGCCAGCGCGGCGGCGGCGGTGAGCTATATCGCGGTGTATCTGGTAAAGTGCTTTTTCTACAACGGCCTGCTGGTGAAGGGGCTGGACCCGGCCGGGGCCTGGGTGGCCACCCTGGGCAAGCTCCCCTCCTCCCTGTTCAACGGCATTGTGGCCGTGATCTTCGCCCCCATTTTGGGCGTCGCCCTCCACAAGGCCCTGAAGGCGGCCAACCTGGAGATAAAACCGGCATAGCCCTTGCCTGTAACAAACGAAATGTCCTCCGGCCTGAGCCGGAGGACATTTCGTTTTGGGAGAAAAGAGAGAGGGAGAAGATTGTCCGGTTTTGTACCTGACGGGATCATCATACCAGAGCCGCCCGGAGAGATGTTGGACGATTTGCAAACCTTCTGTGAAAGATTTGTAAATACGGCGCCCCGCCCGGCAAAATGAAATCCCCCCGGCCAAGCCGGGGGGTTTCATTTTTTGAGAAAAGAGAGAGGGAGGAGATTGTCTGGTTTTGTACCTGACGTGATTATAATACCAGAGTTCTCCGGGGAAATGTTGGACGATTTGAGAACCTTTTGTGAAGGATTTATGAACGCTGTGAAATTTCCGTGAACGGCGGAGGCGGTTCGGCAAAATGGGACAAAAACCGGCTCACCGCCTGCCCCGGTAGTTGGAGCTGGGCCGCCGTCCGCCCCCCGGGCGGCTGTAGCGCCGCCGCGCCCTGCGCCGGGGCAGGACCACGGCCACCAGGATGACCAGGGCCGCCACAGCGGCCACTCCCAGCGCCGCCAGCGCCTTCACCCACCACATGCCCCAGTAGAACTCAATTTGCTGGATGGCGTAGAGGAAGTCGGACCGGGCCACGCTGTCCATGGCCACCATGTCCAGGGTGCCGTACTCCACGTCGTTATACCGCAGGGTGACGGTGCCCAGCTTATCCCCCGCGGCGACGGGGGCCTCGATGGACTTGGGCAGGTCCACAATGAGCTCGGCCTTCTTGGGGTCGTAATCCGAGGGCATGGTGGCCTCGATGCTGCCCACCGGCCGGACCATCACATGGTCCGCGTCGTCGGACAGAGTGACCTCCACCTCCCGCAGCACGTTCTCCGTGTCCTGGTCCAGCAGGGTGATGCGGTGGAAGTTGCCGAAGGCCCACTCCAGCAGCCGCTTGGTCTCGGAGAAGGACCACTTGTGCCACGCGCCGTTCTCGTCCTTGGTGTCCTCCGTGCCCAGCACCACGCAGTAGAAGGTGCGGCCCTCCCCGTCCATGGCGGCGGAGGCCAAACAGCGCCCCGCCTCGCCGGTGTAGCCCGTCTTGATGCCGATGGCCTTGGAGTATGTATAGCCGTTTCCGGCGTAGTACCCCGTCAGCAGGCCGTTGGAGCTGTAGATGGACCGCTCCGGCTGGAGATTGGTGGCCGGCAGCGTGTAGTAGGCGCTGCGCACCACGGTGCGGAAGGTCTCATTGGACATGGCCTCCCGGGCCATGAGGTAGATGTCATAGGCGGTGGTGTAGTGCTCCGGGTCGTGGAGGCCGTGGGGGTTGGCGAAATGGGTGTTTTCCATCCCCAGGCTGGCGGCCCGGGCGTTCATCCGGGCCACAAACTCCGCGGTGGTGCCCCCCACCGCCTCGGCCAGAACGTTGCAGGCGTCGTTGCCCGAGGGCAGCAGGTCGCAGTACAGCAGGGACTCCACCGTCAGGACCTCCCCGGCCTTGAGCTCGGCGGTGGAGCTGTCCCAGGGCAGGTCCACCGCCTGGGCGGAGACGGTGACGGGGGTGTCCAGGGTGAGCTGCCCCGCCTCCACCGCGTCCAGCACCACCAGGGAGGTCATGATCTTGGTGATGGAGGCGGGGTACATCCGCTCATAGGCGTGGTAATCGTAGAGCACCTCGCCGTTGTCGGAGTCCACAATGATGACGGCCCGGGCCCTGGGCTCCGGGTCCGGGGAGGCCTGGGCGGGAGCGGTCAGGGACAGGGACAGGACCACCGCCAACAGCGGAACAAGAAAACGATATTTTTTCATAGGAATCTCCCGTAATTTATGCTATAATATAATCCGGCGCTTGATGGAAAGCGTGTTGTTCTGTGAGTATTTTTATTATATCAGAAAAATATCCTCCGCGCAACGGGGGAAATTGGGCTTTTTGCCGGTTTTTGGAGGGCGGAATGAAACTGTCAGGCGCGGACCGCCGGTTTGCAGCGGTTATCATGGCGGCTGGAGCCGCCATGCTCCTGTGCTTCGCCGCGCGAAGCACAGGAATGCGTTCTCTGGAAATGCTCACCCGCGAACCGCCCGCCGCGGCGGAGGCGGCGCAGGGGGACCTGGTGGACGTGAACGCCGCCGGGCTGGAGGAGCTGATGAGCCTGCCCGGCATCGGGGAGGTCCGGGCGCGGGCCATTCTGGAGGACCGGGAGGCCAACGGCCCCTACCGCTATCCGGAGGACCTGATCCGGGTCAAGGGGATCGGAGAGGGAATTTTGGAGGACATTTTGGACCAGATCACAACAGGAGGACAGGAATATGCCCAAAATATTGGTAGTGGATGACGAGCGGGTGATGGTCAAAGGCATCAAGTTCAACCTGGAGAACGAGGGCTATCAGGTAGACACCGGCTCCGACGGGGAGGAGGCTGTGGACAAGGCCCGGACGGGCCAGTTCGACCTCATCATCCTGGATTTGATGATGCCTAAAATCGACGGCCTCCAGGCCTGCATGAAGATCCGGGAGTTCTCCAACGTCCCCGTCATCATGCTCACCGCCAAAGGGGAGGACGCGGACAAGATCATCGGGTTTGAGTGCGGCGCGGACGACTATATCACCAAGCCCTTCAACATTCTGGAGCTGAAGGCCCGCATCCGGGCCCTGCTGCGCCGGGCGGGGGCCGCCGCCCAGCAGCAGCGGGAGGCCGACCGCCTCAGCCGGGGGGCCATCACCCTGGACCTGGCGGCCCGGGCCGCCTGGCGGGACGGGGAGCGGGTGGAGCTCACCGCCAAGGAGTTCGACCTGATGGTGCTGCTGATGCAGAACCCCGGCCGGGTGTACAGCCGGGAAAACCTGCTCAATCTGGTGTGGGGCTACGAGTATATCGGGGACTACCGCACGGTGGACGTGCACATCCGCCGCCTGCGGGAGAAGCTGGAGCCCGACCCCGCCAGCCCGGAGCACATCCTCACCAAGTGGGGCGTGGGCTACTACCTTGCGAACAGTCCCTGAAAGACCACGGGGCCTTCCTTTTTTCTTTGAAAAGAAAAAAGGAAGCGAAAAAAGAAACTTTCAAGGAAAGACCGATTCAATCGGCAAGAATGACTTGCGCGAGATTTTTTGCCACAGCGAGGCGGGATTTCGCCGGAATCATTGTGTTTATTTCAAGACATCGCAACGAAGTTGTGGCGAAAAAGATCCGCAAAGCGCCGCAGACGCATTGAATCAGTGCTTCCTTAAACTTTTCCTGCTGTAAAATGTGTTTTAAAGTTTTTTCTGGTTCTCTTTCTTGACAGAAAGACAACCAAACCCGTCGAGGAGGTGAACACCCATGGCGGCAAAACGACGGGAAGACCGCATCCCCTTTTTCCGCAGCATTCAGGCCAAATACGCCCTGACCTATCTGCTGGTGGTGGCGGCCATCCTCATCGTGATGAACACCTATCCGGTGCTCATGGCGGAGAACATGGTATTTACCTCCAAGGAGAGCACCCTGAAGCAGCAGGCCCTGGTGGTGAGCTCCACCCTGGCGGTGTCCGAGACGCTGACCCGCGAGGGCGTGGAGCAGACCATGACCCTGCTGGAGGAGGCCCAGGGCGCCCGGGTACTGGTGACGGACGCCTCCGGCCTCATCCTGTACGACAGCTCCACCCTGGACAACCGGGTGGGGGGCTACGCCCTGACGGGGGAGGTGGCGGCGGCCCTGCGGGGGCACGACGCCTCCCGCTCCGAGTACCGGGACCGGGCCATCCGCACCCAGGCGGCGGTGCCCATCCTCTATCACGGCATGACCCTGGGGGCGGTGTACCTCTATGAGCACGACGCCGAACAGGCCGGGGTGCTGCTGTCCATCCTGTCCAACCTCCGCTATATCTCCATCGTCATCTGCGTGGCGGCTGTGGTGCTGGTGGCGTTGCTGTCCAAAACCCTGACCCGGAACACCGTGCGGCTGCTGTCCGCCATCCGCCGCGTGCGGGAGGGCGAGTACAGCCACCGGGTGGAGTCCCTGGGCCGGGACGAGATGGCCCAGCTGGCCGACGAGTTCAACCAGCTCACCGGCCGCCTCCAGACCACCGAGGAGGCCCGGCGGCGGTTCGTGTCCGACGCCTCCCACGAGCTGAAAACCCCCCTGGCCTCCATCCGGCTGCTCACCGACTCCATCTTGCAGAACGACTCGGTGGACATGGCCACGGCCCGGGAGTTTGTGGCGGACATCGGCGAGGAGGCGGACCGCCTCACCCGCATCAGCGAGCACCTGCTGGCCCTCACCCGGCTGGACGCCGGGGCGGAGCGGGCCTCCGAGCCGGTGGAGCTGGGGGCGGTGGCGGAAAAGGTGGTCCACCTGCTCTCCCCCGTGGCCCAGACCGCCGGCGTGGAGCTCAAAACCGCCATCGAGCCGGCCTGCGCCCTGCTGGCCAACGAGGACGACCTCTATCAGGTGGCCTTCAACCTCATCGAAAACGCCATCAAGTACAACCTGCCCGGGGGCCGGGTGGAGGTAGCGGTGTCCCGCCGGGAGGACCGGGTGGTCCTCGCCGTCACCGACACCGGCCTGGGCATCCCGGAGGAGGACCTGCCCAAGATTTTCGACCGCTTCTACCGGGTGGACAAGGCCCGGTCCAGGGCGGCGGGGGGCACCGGCCTGGGGCTGTCCATCGCCCGGGACACCGCCCGCCTCCACGGCGGCGGAATTTCCGCCGGGCCCAACCCCGGCGGGCGGGGCGCCCGGTTCGAGGCGGAGTTTCCCGCGCTGCGGGGGGAGGTGGACCCATGAAGCGGAGCATAGCCCGCCTGCTGCTGGCGGCGCTGGGGTTGGCTCTGGCCTTTGGCTGCGCCGCCGGAACCCCGGAGACCGGCGAGGAGCTGGCGCTCTGGTTCCCGGTGGACCCCGCCCTGAACCGGCTGTCCGCCGCCCTGGACACCTGCCCCTACACGGGGGAGGAACGCTCCATCCCCGCCCTGCTGGCCGCCCTGCTGGCCGGACCCCCGGCGGAGGAGCCGGAGCTGGTCTCCCTCATTCCCCAGGGTGTCCGGGTGCTCAGCTGGTCCCTGGAGGACCGGGTGGCCCATGTGGAGCTGTCCGCCGCCTACGCCGGGCTGGCGGGGGTGGACCTGACGCTGGCGGACTACTGCATCACCCTGACCCTGGCCCAGCTGCCGGAGGTGGAGGGGGTGCGCGTCACCGTCAGCGGAGGGGGCCAGTCCTACCGGGACCGGGAGGCGCTCTATCCCGGGGACGTGCTGTTCTCCGGGGTGGAGGACGCCCCCGTGGAGATCACCGCCGCCCTCTACTTCCGCCGGGAGGGGAGCAGCTCCCTGGGCTTTGAGTGGCGCAGGTTCCGGCTGGCCCAGGACAAGACGCCGGTGACGGAGGTGCTCAACGCCCTCATCGCCGGGCCGGAGGACCAGGGCCTGCTTCCCCTGCTGCCCGCCGGACTGACGGTGCGCTCCGCCCAGGTGGAGGACGGCACCTGCGTGGCCAACCTGTCCGCCCATCTGCTGGAGGCGCCCGAGGAGGAGCGGACCCTGGCCGTGACCTCCATTGTGGAGACCCTGCGCAGTCTGGACACGGTAGACCGGGTGCAGATCCTGATCGAGGGCGAGCCCTATGAGCCGTAGCGCCTCAACCCCCGCGGTTTTCGATATTATGATATAAAGGAGCGAATCATCATGAATTTTGACACCAGCTGCCTCCACGCGGGCTACCGCCCCGGCAACGGGGAGCCCCGGAACATCCCCATCATCCAGTCCACCACCTTCCGCTACGAGACCAGCGAGGACATGGGCAAGCTGTTCGACCTGGAGGCCGAGGGCTACTTTTACACCCGGCTGCAAAACCCCACCAGCGACGCGGTGGCCGCCCGGCTGTGCGCCCTGGAGGGGGGCGCGGCGGCCATGCTGCTCTCCTCGGGCCAGGCGGCCAACTTCTTCGCCGTGTTCAACCTCGCCTCCGCCGGGGACCACATCGTGGCCTCCTCCGCCATCTACGGCGGCACCTATAACCTGTTCGCCGTCACCATGAAGCGGATGGGGATCGAATTCACCTTTGTGGACCCGGACTGCTCCCAGGAGGAGCTGGACGCGGCTTTTCAGCCCAATACCAAGGCCCTGTTCGGCGAGACCATCGCCAACCCGGCCCTGACGGTGCTGGACATCGAGAAATTCGCTAAAGCGGCCCATGCCCACGGGGTGCCCCTGATCGTGGACAACACCTTCGCCACCCCGGCCCTTTGCCGCCCCTTTGAGTGGGGGGCGGACATCGTCACCCACTCCACCACCAAGTACCTGGACGGCCACGCCGCCGCCGTGGGCGGGGCCATTGTGGACTCCGGGAACTTCGACTGGGAGGCTCACAAGGACAAGTACCCCGGCCTCACCACCCCGGACGAGAGCTACCACGGCATCACCTACACCCAGCGCTTCGGCCTGGGCGGGGCCTTCATCACCAAGGCGGTGGCCCAGCTCATGCGGGACTTCGGCGCCACCCCCGCCCCCATGAACGCGTGGCTCTTGGGCATGGGCATGGAGACCCTCCCCCTGCGGATGGCGAAGCACTGCGCCAACGCACAAGGGGTGGCGGAATTCCTTCAGAAGCATGAAAAAGTGGCCTGGGTGCGGTATGCCGGGCTGCCTGGGGACAAATACTATGACCTGGCCCGGAAGTACCTGCCCCACGGCTGCTGCGGGGTGGTGTCCTTCGGGGTGAAGGGAGGCCGGGCCGCCGCCGGGCGGTTCATGGCGGGGCTGGAGCTGGCCTCCATCGCCACCCATGTGGCCGACGCCAAGACCTGCGTGCTCCACCCGGCCTCCGCCACCCACCGGCAGATGAACGACGCCGAGCTGGCCGCCGCCGGGGTGTCCCCCGACCTGGTGCGGCTGTCGGTGGGCATCGAGGACGTAAACGACCTCATCGCCGATTTGGAGCAGGCGTTGAACCAGGTGTAACCTTTATGAGGAAAAAAGAGAGCGGCCGGGCCGCTCCCTTTTTTCTTAAGATTTTGTAAAAGGCCTTGACTTTCCACCTTGTGGAAGGTGTATGATTTGCCCGGAGAGGGGGAAAAACGATGAAGATCAATCAGGTGGAGCAGCTGGTGGGCATCACCAAGGGCAATATCCGCTTCTATGAAAAGGAGGGGCTGCTCACCCCCGGGCGCAACAACGACAACGGCTACCGGGACTACAGCGACGCCGACGTGGCGTGGCTGAAAAAAATCAAGCTGCTGCGGATGCTTGACGTGCCCATCGAGGAGATCCGCCTTTTGAAGTCCGGGGCGCTGACCCTGGAGGACGCCATGGGGCGGCACATCATCCAGCTGGAGCGCAGGCAGGCAAATCTGACGGCGGCCCAGAGCGTGTGCGCCCAGATCCGGGAGAGCGGCCGCCAGCTGGACGGCCTGGACGCCGACGGGGTGCTGGAGAGCATGGAGCGGCAGGAACAGGAGGGAACAAAATTCATGAACGTGGGAAAGCAGGACAAATTGACCCGGTACGTCAGCCCCGTGGGGGCGGCCATCGTGGTGCTGGCCATGATGGCGGCGTTTATCGCCCTCATCGTGTGGGGCTTCACCGTCTCGCCGGAGGAGGCGCCTCCCATTGGGGTCATCATTGGCCTGGCGGCCATTCCGGTGGTGGTCATCGCCGGCGTGCTGGCGGCCCTGTACCAGCGCATCAAGCAGATTAGAGGAGGGGAAGAGGATGCTGCTGCTCAATATTGACCACGTCCCCGACCGGGAGCTCGAGGCCCTGGCCCTGGTGAAGGGCTCCGTCGTCCAGTGCAAGAGCGTGGGCAAGGACTTTATGGCCGGAATGAAAACCTTTGTGGGCGGCGAGATCGAGAGCTACACCGCCATGCTCAACGAGGCCCGGCAGCTGGCCACCAAGCGGATGGTGGACGAGGCGAAGGCCCTGGGGGCGGACGCGGTGGTCAACATCCGCTACGCCTCGGCCTCCATCATGCAGGGGGCGGCGGAGATCACCGTGTACGGCACGGCGGTGCGATATAAGGGGTGATTTCTGTGGAGGATAAAAAAAGATTTTGGCCCTTCCTGCTGACGATCCCGCTGGCCGCCGCCTCCGTGGTGGGCTGGTTCATCCTGCCGGAGGAACTGGTCATGCAGATCGGTGTGGACGGTCGGCCCAGCAGCGTCATGCCCAAGCTGTTCGGGCTGCTCATCCCCCCGGCGGTGGGGCTGATCGGGGCGGGCATCGCCTCCAGTACGGGAAAAGAAAAGCACCTGGCGGGTTTCATCACTCTGGCCGTGGCGGCGGTGATCGCCGGATTTACGTTTTTCATGAACCTTTGACCTGCTGTAACCTTTTCAACATGGCTTTGTAGGGGCGGCTATCAGCCGCCCGCAGAACACAGGATACACAGGCGAACAAGGAAATGCCGTCCGGACGCATAATATGCGCCCTGCATGCGGCTCAGCCACACAATGTGTTGTAAAAAGGAGATTATTGCTATGCTTCGTATCGAACACTATTCCAAAACCTATCCCGGCGGCAAAAAGGCCGTGGACGGCCTGACCCTCCACGTGCGCCCCGGCGAGATCTACGGTTTCATCGGCCACAACGGGGCGGGCAAGACCACCACCCTGCGGGCCTGCGCCGGGGTGATGGACTTCACCGAGGGGACCATCACCATCGACGGACACGACGTGAAAAAGGACCCGGTGGGGGCCAAGCGGGTGACGGCCTTCCTGCCCGACAACCCGGACCTGTACGAGTTCATGAAGGGCATCGACTACCTGAACTTCATCGCCGACCTGTACGACATCCCGGCGGACCGGCGCACCGCCGACATCGCCAAGTATGGGGACGCCTTCGAGCTCACCGGCAACCTGGGCTCCCCCATCGGCAGCTATTCCCACGGGATGCGGCAGAAGCTGGCCCTCATCTCGGCGTTCATCCGCCGGCCCCGGCTGCTGATTCTAGACGAGCCCTTCGTGGGCCTGGACCCCGCCGCCTCCCATCTCATGAAGGGGTACTTAGCCGACCTGTGCCGGGGGGGCTCGGCGGTGTTCTTCTCCACCCACGTGCTGGAGGTGGCGGAAAAGCTTTGCCACCAGATTGCCATCATCAAGGACGGGCGGCTGGTGAAGTGCGGCCCCACGGAGCAGCTGGTGGGCGACTCCTCCCTGGAGGACGTGTTTTTGGAGCTGGAGGGAGAGAAATGAGAAAGTTCTTCGCCCTGCTGAAGGTCAGCGTTAAGTCCATGCTGCTGTCCTCCTCCAACATGGGCCGGAAAAACCGGAAGAAGGCGGCCACCGGGGTGGGCGTGGCGGTGCTGATCGCGTTCCTGGGGCTCTACATGTCGGGGATGTACAGCTCCCTGCTCATGTCGGTGCTGGCCCCCGTCCACATGGAGTCGCTGGTGTTCATCTTCATGGGCATTGCCGCCCTGGTTGGGGGGATGATATTCACCGCCTTCGCCGCCAAGGGAGTGGTGTTCGGCGGGAAGGACAACGACCTGCTGCTGTCCATGCCCGTGTCCACCACCGCGCTGATGGCCAGCCGGGTGACGGCCATCTACCTGGAAAATCTGGTGTTCTCCTTCTTCATTCTGGTCCCCGCCGGGGTGGTGTGCGCCCTGATGACCCAGAGCGGCGCGGGGCGCTCCCCCCTGTTCTGGGCGCGGCTGCTCATCGCGGTGCTGGCCCTGCCCCTGCTGGACACGGCGCTTTCCGTTCTGATGGGGGCGCTGGTGGCCTTTGTGTCCGCCAAGCTGGCCAAGGGGGGCGTCATCGGGCAGAACATCGTGATGGCGCTGTACCTTGTGGCGGTGTTCTGGTTTGCCTTCAACCTCAACGGCATGATCGAGGGGCTGGCCGCCAACGCCATGGGGGTGAAGGAGTCCCTGAGCTGGGCGGCTCCCATGCTGTGGATGGCGGACGGCATTATGGGGGACTGGATGGGGCTGCTGCTGTTCGTCCTGTCCTGCATCGTTCCCTTTGCCCTGATGGTGTACGGGCTGGGCAAGGTGTACCGCAAGGCGGTGACGGCTTTCGCCGCCCGGTCCGCCCGCAGCGACTACAAGCTGTCCGCCCAGTCCGCCTCCGGGCAGAAGAAAGCCCTGCTGCGCATGGAGCTGCGGCGGCTGTTCGGCATTCCCATGTACTTCTGGAACTCCTGTATCGGGCTGATTATGCTGGTGGGCATGGGGATCGCGGCCCTGGTGATGCGGGACGACCTGCGCATGTTCCTCGCGCTGATGGAGGGAGCGCCTCTGATGCCCCTGGCGGCGCTGCTGATGGGCTTCTGCCTGTCCATGGTGGTGATCGCCGCCCCCTCCGTCAGTCTGGAGGGCAAGTACCTGTGGATTCTCAAGGAGGCCCCGGTGGGGGAGCGCACCCTGCTCGGGCTGAAAACCGGCTTTGAGCTGCTCTTCAGCGTCCCCTGCACCGTGATTGCCGGGGTGTGCCTCATCCTCGCCCTGGAGCTCTCCCCCCTGGAGGGGGCGGCGCTGCTGCTGGCCGCGCTGCTGTTCTGCGGGGCCCACGCCGTCTTCGGCATGTTCATCGGCCTCACCTTCCCCAAGCTGGACGCGGTGAACGAGACGGTGGTGGTGAAGCAGTCCCTGGCGGTGGTGCTGGGCATGTTCGTGCCCATGGGGCTGCTGGGCCTGTGCGCCCTGCTGTACTGGCTGGGGGGCATGGTGAACGGCGCGCTGGCCATGGCGCTGCCGCTGGCGGCGCTGGCGGCGTTCACGGGAGCCTGCGCCCTCATCCTGGGGAAAAGGGGCCCGGCCATGCTGCGCTCCCTGTGAGCTCCAAAAAAATTTGAAAAAACCTCTTGACTCTCACGCCGCGTCATAGGGTACCATCTTTTCCGGGAGGCGAACAGCGATGAGGTTATCGGTCAGCGAGGCGGCGAAACGCGCCGGCGTCAGTGTGCGGACACTGCACTATTACGATGAGATCGGACTGCTGAAACCGTCGGAGACCACCGGGGCCGGATACCGGTTTTATGACGGCGCGGCCATGGCGTCTTTGCAGCAGATCCTGTTTTACCGTGAGCTGGACGTGCCGCTGGACCAGATCAGACGCATTCTGGACGCACCCGATCACGACCGCACCGAGGCCCTGCAAAAGCACCGGACCCTGCTGCTGATGAAGCGGCGGCGGCTGGACGACATGCTGCGGCTGGTGGATGAGACGATTGGAGGTATCGCCATGTATGATGAGAGACCCAGGCCCACCCAGGCGGACTGGGAGGCCGTAAAAAATCAGTACGCCCAGGAGGCGGCGGAGCGCTGGGGCAATACGGAGGCGTTTCTGGAGAGCCGGGAGCGCCACGCCAAGTACACCCCCGAACAGGAGGCGCGGATCAACGCCGGGATGGAGGAGATCTTTGCCGCCTTCGGCCGGTGCGCCGATCCGGAGGGACCGGAGGCCCAGGCGCTGGTAAAGCGCTGGCAGGCCCACATCACCCAGTATCACTACCACTGCACCGACGGTATTCTGGCCTGTCTGGGCCAGATGTATGTCAACGACCCCCGGTTCACGGAAAGCCTGGACAAGTACGGCCCGGGCACCGCCCGGAAGATGAGCGCCGCCATCGCGGCGTACTGCAAAAAATAGGCACAGGCCCCGGCGCGCAGCGCCGGGGCCTGTGTGTTGACAGGGGTGATATACTATAGAAAACCGGCGGAGAGGTGAACATCCATGGACGGAAATCAAAAACGGGTGCTGGTGGCCATGAGCGGCGGGGTGGACTCCAGCGTGGCGGCGTGGCGGCTGTTGGAGCAGGGGTACTCGTGCGTCGGCGTCACCATGAAGCTGTTCGGCGGCGAGGCGGCGAACCTGGACGGGGGCCATCCCTGCTGCACCCTGGACGACGTGGAGGACGCCCGGGAGGTGGCCCGGAAGCTGGGCATCCCCCACTACGTGTTCAATTTCACGGACGACTTTGAGGAGAAGGTGGTCCGGCGCTTTATCGACGCCTATGAGCGGGGAGAGACCCCCAACCCCTGCGTGGACTGCAACCGCTTCCTGAAATTTGACAAGCTGTACCGGCGGGCCATGGAGCTGGGCTGCGATTACATCGCCACCGGCCACTACGCCCAAATTCTGGAGGACGGGGCGGGGGGCTTCCGGCTGGCCAAGGCCGCCGACCCCAGCCGGGACCAGAGCTATGTGCTCTGCCCCATTCCCCGGGAACGGCTGGCCCACACCCTGTTCCCCCTGGGGGGGCTGACCAAGGACCAGGTACGCTCCATTGCGGAGGCCCAGGGCTTCGTCAACGCCCGAAAGCGGGACAGCCAGGACATCTGCTTCGTCCCCGACGGGGACTATCTGGCCTTTATGGAGCGGCACACCGGCAAAACCTACCCCGCCGGGGACATCGTGGACATGGACGGCCGGGTGGTAGGCCGCCACCGGGGGGCGGCGGGGCTCACCATCGGCCAGCGCCGGGGGGTGGGGGTATCCTCAGGCGGGCGCATTTACGTGTGCGCCAAGTGCATGGCGGACAACACCGTCACCGTGGGGCCGGAGGAGGCGCTGTACTCCGCCGGGTGTCTGGCGGCGGATTGGAACTGGCTTATCGGCCCGCCCGGGGGGCCCCTTGAGGCGCTGGCCAAAACCCGCTACCGCCAGCGGGAGCAGCCCGTCACCCTGTTCCCGGAGGGGGACCGGGTGCGCCTGATGTTCCGGGAGCCCCAGCGGGCGGTGACAACCGGCCAGACCGCGGTGGCCTACGACGGGTCCGGGACGGTTCTGGGGGGCGGAACCATTGTGGAGGCACTGAAGTAAAAAGGGGCCGCCCACGGCTGTGCCGTGGGCGGCCCTTTTGTCTCCCGGTCAGTTCAGCGACCGGTTGATGGCGCACAAAATCGCCCGCAGGGATGCCCGGTTGATGTTGTGGCTCTTGCCCACGCCGAACACGTCCCGGCCGTCCGGGGCCTTCAGGTGGATGTAACACACCGCCTGGGTGTCCGAGCCGGAGGAGATGGCGTGCTCCTTGTAGTCCACAAACTGGTAGCCCTCGATGTGCCCCTCGGGCAGGTCGTGGAGGGCGTTGAAAAAGGCGTCGATGGGGCCGTTGCCTTGGCCGTAGGCGTCCATCACATGTCCCTTGTAGCCCACTTGACCGGTGAAGGCCACCCGGCTGGCGTCCCCGTGGCGGGAGTCCTCATGGAAGGAGTGGCGCTCCAGCTGGTAGGTCTTGGGGACGGACAGGTACTCCTGGTCAAACAAGGCGAAGATCTGCTCCGGCTTGAGCTCGGTGCCCAGCCGGTCCGACTCCTTCTGCACCACCGCGCCGAACTCGGCGTGCATGGCCCGGGGCAGGTCATAGCCGAAGCTCTGCATCATGACGAAGGCCGCCCCGCCCTTGCCCGACTGGGAGTTGATGCGGATGATGGGCTCGTACTGCCGGCCCACGTCGGCGGGGTCGATGGGCAGGTAGGGCACCTCCCACTTGTCGGTGCCGCTGTCGTTCATATAGTGGACGCCCTTGTTGATGGCGTCCTGGTGGCTGCCGGAGAAGGCGGTAAACACCAGCTGGCCCGCGTAGGGCTGCCGCTCCCCCACCTTCATCTTGGTGCACCGCTCGAACATATCCCGGATCTTGTTGATGTCATGGAAGTCCAGCCGGGGGTCCACCCCCTGAGTGTACATGTTCATGGCCAGCGTCACCATGTCCACGTTGCCGGTGCGCTCGCCGTTGCCGAAGAGGGTGGCCTCTACCCGCTCGGCCCCCGCCAGCAGGCCCAGCTCGGTGGTGGCCACGCCGGTGCCCCGGTCGTTGTGGGGGTGGAGGGAGATGACGGCCCGCTCCCGGCCGGGGAGCTTCCGTATAAAGTACTCCAGCATGTCGGCAAACTGGTTGGGCATACAGTTTTCCACGGTGGTGGGCAGGTTGAGGATGACCTTATTCCGCTCGGTGGCGTGGAGGTGGTCCAGCACGGCGGAGCAGATGTCTACGGCGTAGTCCATCTCGGTGCCCATGAAGGACTCCGGGGAGTACTCATAGCGCAGGTTCATCCCCCCGGCGATCACCGGCTGGGCCATCTCATAGATCAGGTCCGCCGCGTCGGTGGCGATTTTGGTGATGCCGGCGCAGTCCATGTGGAACACCACCTTGCGCTGGAGGGTGGAGGTGGAGTTGTAGAAGTGCAGAATGACGTTTTTGGCCCCTTTGATGGCCTCAAAGGTCTTTTTGATGAGGTGCTCCCGGGCCTGGACCAGCACCTGAATGGTCACGCCGTCCGGGATGTGGCCCCCCTCAATGAGCTCCCGGCAGATCTCGTACTCCGTTTCGGAGGCGGAGGGAAAGCCGATCTCGATCTCCTTCACGCCGATGTCCACCAGGGTGTGGAAGTACTCCAGCTTTTCCTTCAGGTTCATGGGGTCGATGAGGGCCTGGTTGCCGTCCCGCAGGTCCACCGAGCACCATACGGGGGCGTGGGTGATGGTCCTGTCCGGCCAGGTGCGGCCCTGGATGGGCTGGGGGGTAAAGGGGATGTACTTCTCAAATCCGGGTTTCACGTTCATGGTTTTTCCTCCTTTTGGCTTTGCGGGGGGATAAAAAAACGCCCCCGACAACAATGTCAGGGGCGAAATAAGCTTGCCGCGCGCCGTCCGCTCACCACGGCTCCGCGCTTCTGCATTGTCACGCTGCGCCTGTTCGCGACGGCTCCGCGCTTCTATTCCGCGGTACCACCCTAATTCCGCATATGGTTTCCCGATATGCGCTCCCGGCCTCCAGCAAGGCCACGACCTGTAACGGGGTCTCCCGTCCGGCCCTACTGCAGTTCAGGCCGGCGGCTCCGGGGCCAGTATCCACGCGGCATCTCGCACCGGCTCGCACCGACCGCCGGCTCTCTGAGCGGGAGATGGGCCGCGTCTTCTTCCCATCATCGCCTTTTGCTTGAAAGGTATTATACCCAACCCACCCGTCCTTGTCAAGCTCCTTTTTGTGCCATTTTCCGCCCCCGCACCCTTGACAAAAGGGCTCTCCGCCTTTATACTAACAAATAGTTCAAAAAAGAACAAAAAGGAGGCGCGGCATGGCGCGGGAATTTTTGGACAACATCCTGCTCTTCAAGGGGCTGTACGACCGCACCCTGGACCCGGTGGCCCAGCGCTGCGGGCTGACCCGGATGGAGCTGGATCTTCTGCTGTTTCTCCACAACAACCCGGACCACGCCACGGCGGCGGAGGCCGTGCGGCTGCGCCGGTGGACGAAATCCCATGTATCCGCGGCGGTCCACGCCTTGGAGGGAAGAGGCTTCCTGTCCGCCATCCACCCGCCGGGTAACCGAAAGGTCCTGTCCCTGACCCTCCTGCCCGCCGCGGAAAACGCCATCCGCCAGGGAACGGACGCGCAAAACTGGTTTGTAGAGACGCTGAACCGGGGGGTGACTCCGAAGGAGCTGGCTCTGGTGGAGCAGATCATCCAAAAAATTGCCCGGAACATCCGGGACGCCATGAAAAAGTGAGGTCTTTCTGTGTTTACCTTCATCATTTGCTTTCTGGCGGGCATCGGCGCGGGGCTGGGCACCGGCTTCGCCGGCATGAGCGCCGCCGCCGTCATCAGCCCCATGCTCATCACCTTCCTCCACATGGAGCCCTACGAGGCGGTGGGCATCGCCCTGGCCAGCGACGTGCTTGCCAGCGCCGTATCCGCCTATACTTATGGCAAAAACAAGAACCTGGACATCAAAAACGGCCTGGTGATGATGGCCACCGTGCTGTGCTTCACCCTGGTGGGCAGCTGGGTATCCAGCCTGATGCCCTCCGCCGCCATGGGGGGCTTCTCCACCTGGATGACCCTGCTGCTGGGCATCAAATTCATCGTCAAGCCCGTCATGACCACCAAGGAAACCATGGCGGCGGCAGACCCCAAAAAGCGGGTGGCGCAGTCCATCGCCTGCGGTATGCTTATCGGCTTCATCTGCGGCTTTGTGGGCGCCGGCGGCGGCATGATGATGCTGCTCATCCTCACCTCCGTGCTGGGCTACGAGCTGAAGACCGCCGTGGGCACCAGCGTGTTCATCATGACCTTCACCGCCTTCACCGGCTCGGTGAGCCACTTCGCCATCGGCGGCATGCCCGACCCGTGGGTGCTGCTGTTCTGCGTGGCCTCCACCCTGCTGTGGGCCCGGGTCGCCGCCCGGTTCGCCAACAAGGCCAGCCCCATCGTCCTCAACCGGGCCACCGGCGTAGTGCTGGCGGTGCTGGGCGGGGCCATCCTGGCGGTGAACTATCTGACCTAACCCAAAAGAACAGCCGCGCGGCGTAAATCGCCGCGCGGCTGTTCTTCTCATCCAAAAACCTTTTTATTGACCCCGAGCCCGGGCTTTCTCACCCTTTTTCCTCGTCCAGCTCAAAGTCGGGCCCAAATTGCAGATCGTCCGGCTTCCGGACCTGCGCCAGCTCCGGCTCCAGGGCCGGGGTCGGCTTCAGCGTGGTGCACCGGCCGTTCAGGCTTCCGCCGTCCTCCACCACCAGGGAGGCGGTGGTGACATCCCCGTCCAGGCTCCCAGTGGGCTCCAGCCGCATGTGCTCCCGGGCGTGGACGTTGCCCTCCACCCGGCCGGCCAGCCGGACCACGTCCGCCGTAATGGGGCCGCGGACCAGTCCGCTCTCCGACACGATCACCGCGCCGGTCATGTCGAACTCACCCACAACCACGCCCTCCACCTGGACCACGCCCTCGCCCTTGAGGGTGCCGGTCAATGTAATGCCATCCGCGATTACTGTGCTGCCCGCCCGGGCGGGGGCAGGCGCGCTTGCCGTCTCCTGTCTGGGGACTGCCGGGACCTCTTCCGGGGTCTCGGCCTTCTGCATTCCAAAGAAACCCATAAAGCTCCACCTTTCCTTGGGAAGGCCCGGATCGCTCCGAGGCGCTTCTCAGCTTGTACCCCATACTTTACCACAGGCGGAGGAGAATTTCAACCCCAATTGCCCGTCTGCTTTGGTCGAAAGCGGAGGCCCTCACCGCTCCACCAGCCGCCGCCGGAACAGGGCGACGGCCAGTGCCATCACCGCCGCCGCCCAGACCGCCACCCACAGCAGATGGCCCGGCAGGGCCGCCCAGTCCCCCGCCAGGGCGGCCTTGGCCCCGTCCGCCCCATGGGCGAAGGGGAGCAGATAGGCAAAGGTCCTGAAACCCTCCCCCATGAGGGACAGGTCGAACCAGATCCCCGCCAGCCAGGCGGTGACGTTGGTGAGGATGGCCCCGCAGGCTCCCCCCACCTGCCTGTCGTTGAACAGCGTGCCGCACAGCAGTCCCAGGGCGATGAACAGCAGGGCCGACGGGACCAGGGAGAGCACCACCGCCGGCAGGTTCCAGCTCAGGGGCAGGCCCAGGGCCACGGCGGCCCCCAGGCAGACGGCGCTCTGCCCCACCGCCATGGGCAGCAGGGGCAGCAGGTAGCCCAGCAGGAAGTCGGAGGCCGTCATGGGCGACGCCGCCAGCCGGGCCAAAAAGGCGGTGGTCCGGTCCCGGGCCAGCAGCAGGCCAGAGAACAGCGCCAAAAAGGTGAGCCCGAACAGGGCGATGCCCGGGGCCAACGTCTCCAGCTCAAAGATGTGCACCGGCACGTTGCGCTGGATCACGTTCATCAGCACCAGCAGCACCAGCGGGAATCCCAGCCCGAAAAACAGGGTCAGAGGGTCCCGGAACAGCTCTTTTAAATTCCGTTTCGCAAACGTCTTCGCTCTCATGACGCCGCCTCCTCTCCCGCCAGGGCCACAAAGGCGTCCTCAAAGTTTTCACAGCCCGCCAGGGCCTTCAGCTCCGCCCCCGTGCCCACCGCCCGGAGACGCCCCTGGTTCATGATTCCGATGCGGTCGGCCAGGGACTCCGCCTCCTCCAGATAGTGGGTGGTCAGAATCATGGTGGTGTGTCCCTTCAGGCCCCGGATCACCTCCCACAGCTCCCGCCGGGCCAGCACGTCCAGCCCCAGGGTGGGCTCGTCCAGAAACAGCACCTCCGGCTGGGACACCAGGGCCATGGCGATGGACAGCCGCCGCTGCCAACCGCCGGACAGGGTTTTGGCCCGCTGCCCGGCCCACCGGCCCAGGCCCAGCTGGTCCATCACCTCGTCCGCCCGCGCCCTGGGGCGGCCGTAGATGCCCGCCATCAGCTCCAGGTTTTCCCGGGCGGTGAGGTTGGGGGCCACCGCCGTCTCCTGGGGGGAGACGGCCAGAACCTCCTTGGCACCGTGGGAATCCGTCCGGACGCTGTGCCCCATCAGCAGCCCGTCCCCCTGGGTGGGGGCCGTCAAACAGGACAGCATCCGGATGGTGGTGGATTTGCCCGCCCCGTTCACCCCCAGCAGGGCGAACAGCTCCCCCGCCGGAATGGACAGCTCCAGCCGGTCCACCACCCTGCGGCCCCCGTACTCCTTGGTGAGGCCCAGAATCTGAATCGCGTTCACGGCTGTTCCCCCTCCTTTTGCGCCGCCCGGCCCTGGCGCAGCGACTCGTCCATGAAATCCATCATCCCGTCGAAGCCCACGATGGCAATGCCCCGCTTTTTGTCCGCCATCAGCAGCAGGCTGTCCCCCGGCTCGATCTCGAACAGGTCCCGCACCTCCTTGGGGATGACGATCTGACCCTTGTCCCCCACCCGGACGGTGGACAGAAACTGATCCCTGGGTAATTTCAGCTTCACAGCAACTCCTCCTATTAGTTTAACTTTTCCCACAAAGTATAACTCAGATCACTCAAAATGTCAAGCGTCTAATCTGCCCCGCCGCCGCATAGGATGGGGACGAGGTGAAGCGTATGCGAAAGAAACGGACAACCCGCCCTCTGCTCCGGGGGCTTCGGGTGGGGCTGGCGGCGCTGGTGGGCGCGCTGGCGCTGTGGCTGGCCTGGCTGGTGGGGGACCCCGCCGCCGCCCTGAACGACCTGCGGGAGCTGGCGGGCAGCGCCCAGGTGTCCCTGGCCCTGCTGTCGGCGGAGCTGGGTCTGGAGGAGAATCCGGCGGGCCTGTCCGGCTGGAACCGGCTGGTGCTGGCTCAGTCCTCCCTGCTGGGGGGCGTGCTTTCCGCGGAGGAGCCCGAGCCCTCCGCCCCGCCCCCGGAGGAGAGCCTGGACCTGGTGGAGCTGGACCCCCCCGGCGAGGACGAGGAACCCGGCCAGCCCCCGCCCTCCGCCGGCCCAGCCGAGGGCATCATCCCCAAGACCATGGTGGCGGGCAGCTCCGCCAAATACGTCACGTCGGGGAACCTGTCCGTCTACAACCACACCGGCTACACGGTGGACATACCCGCCCTGCTGGACAACGCCCCCGGGCTGTCCGCCGAAGGGGAGGGCCCCAAGGTGCTCATCTACCACTCCCACGCCACCGAGTCGTACACCATGGAGGGCTCCGACGTATACGAGCCCAGCGGCGACCACCGCACCCTGGACACCAATCAGAACATGGTCCGGGTGGGGGAGGAGATGAAGGCGGTGTTTGAGGCGGCGGGCATCGGCGTGGTCCACGACACCACGCTGTACGACTACCCCAGCTACAACGACGCCTACACCCGGTCCCTGGCCGGGGTGGCGGAAAACCTGGAGAAGTACCCCTCCGTGGTGCTGTGCCTGGACGTGCACCGGGACGCGCTCATCGCCAGCGACGGCACCATCTATAAGGTGGTGGCCGGGACGGTGGACGACTGCGCCCAGGTGATGATGGTGCTGGGCAGCGACGCCAACGGCTACCCCCACCCCAACTGGCGGGTCAACCTGTCCCTGGCGCTGTCCATCCAGTCGGCGCTGGCGGAGAAGTGGTCCACCCTGGCCCGGCCGGTGGTGCTGCGGGAGTCCCGGTTCAACCAGCAGCTGTCCACCGGGTCCATCCTGGTGGAGGTGGGCACCCACGGAAACACCATGCAGGAGGCCATCACCGCCGCCCGGCTGTACGCCCGGACCGTGGTGGAGCTGATGCAGCAGAACGGGAGCGCCGGCTAAGCCGGCGCTCCCGTGATTCTGTTTCGTTATACCCGGGCCACGCCGCTGCTCCGCGCCGCCCCGGCCACCGCCTGGGCCACGGCGGGGCACACCCGCGGGTCGAAGGCGGCGGGGATGATGTAGTCGGCGCACAGCTCCTCCGGCGGCACCAGCTCCGCCAGCGCCTGGGCGGCGGCCATCTTCATCTCCTCGTTGATGTCGCTGGCCCGCACGTCAAAGGCGCCCCGGAAAACGCCCGGGAAGGCCAGCACGTTGTTGATCTGGTTGGGGAAGTCGCTGCGGCCGGTGGCCACCACCGCCGCGCCGCCCACTCTGGCCTCCTCCGGGAAGATCTCCGGAGTGGGGTTGGCGCAGGCGAAAATGACCGCGTCCCGGTTCATGGTCTTCACCATCTCCGTCGTGATGGTCCCCGGGCCGCTGACGCCCACAAAAACGTCCGCCCCCCGGAGCGCCTCGGCCAGGCTCCCCCTGCGCAGCTCCCGGTTGGTGACGGCGGCCATCTCCTCCTTGATCCAGTTCAGGCCCTCCCGTCCGGCGTAGATGGCCCCCTTCCGGTCGCACATGGTCACGTCCCGGAAACCGGCGCTGAGCAGCAGCTTGACGATGGCCACCGCCGCCGCCCCCGCGCCGGAGGTGACGACCCGCACCTCCTCCCGCCGCTTGCCCACCACCTTCAAGGCGTTGATGAGCCCCGCCAGGGTGATGATGGCGGTGCCGTGCTGGTCGTCGTGGAAAATGGGGATGTCGCAGCGCTCCTTCAGCTTCCGCTCGATCTCGAAGCACCGGGGGGCGGAGATGTCCTCCAGGTTCACCCCGCCGAAGGACCCCGCCAGCAGGGCCACCGCGTTGACAATCTCATCCGGGTCCTTGGTGCGTAGGCACAGGGGGACGGCGTCCACCCCGCCAAAGGCCTTGAACAGCACGCACTTGCCCTCCATGACAGGCATACCCGCCTCCGGGCCGATGTCCCCCAGGCCCAGGACGGCGGTGCCGTCCGTCACCACCGCCACGGTGTTCCACCGCCCGGTGAGCTCATAGCTTTTGCCCGGGTCCTTTTGAATTTCCAGGCAGGGCTGGGCCACCCCCGGCGTGTAGGCCAGAGACAGGGCCTCCCGGTTTTTGACCTCCATTTTGGGCACGGTCTCCAGCTTGCCTCTCCACTGGTAATGCAGCTTTAACGACTCCGACGCGTAATTCATATCCGCCGCTCCTTTGTTGTGAAATCAAACGAAGTATAGCACACAATCCGGGCGCTGGCAAGCGGAGCCGCCCCCGTCCGTCAATATTGGTTGACCCAGTTGACCAGGAGCAGCTGGGGCACCAGCCACGCCGCCATGAAAATCAGGAAGTTGGCCGCCGTCAGGGAGGCGAAGGCGGCCACCGACGTGAGATAGAACGTGAGGCACAGCCCGATCACCGACCCGGCCAGCGCGGAGGCCAGCCCCCACCGGGCGGCGCTGCGCAGCCTGCGCCCGCCCACCACCGCGTCGCAGTAGGGGTTCAGACCCTCCCGGCTGAGCAGGGCCACCAGCTCCCCGCCGTCCGGGTCCGGCTTGGACAGCTCCAGCCGCCGCTTCACCGGCGGAAACTCCATCTTGTCCACCGGGAGCTTGAATTTCTGCTCCAGCAGGGCGGGAATCAGGTTGGGGTCCCGGGTGGCCAGCACCGGGGCCGCCCCCGCCCGCATCAGGGCGGACAGGCTGGGGTTCACCGCGCCGCTCATGGCGTAGTTCAGCAGGAACAGCCCGGCCAGCTGGCCGTTGACGGCGCAGTAGACCGCGTTTTTCAGGCTGTGCCCCGGCGGGACCAGCACCTCCATCAGGTGCATGAAGGCGGCGGTGCCCACCAGCACCTCCTGCCCCCGGATGATGCCGGAGGCGCCCCCCTCGTGCCATTCCACGCCGGACACCTCCCGGTACAGCGCGCCGTTGGAGCGCAGCAGGTCGTGAAAGGGCCGGGTGAGGCCGCAGTCCATCACCCGGAGCATGGTGGCGGTGTAGCCCACCACCTTCTCGGTGGCCGCGCCGCCGAACACCTTCACCTGGGTCACGCTCACCGAGCCGGTGGGAAACAGGTCCAGGTCGCTGATGACCACGCCGCCCCGGCCGCACCGGACCACCCCCGGCCAGCCCGCCAGGGCCGCGCCCACCTTGCTCAGCCGCTCCGCCAGCTTCCGGTAGGGCAGGGCATAGGCCAGCAGGGCGGTCCAGGACCCGGCGGCGGTGAAGCAGGCGGAGGCGGCCCAGACAAACCGCCCCGGCGCCCCCTGGCCGGCGGAGGCCATGAGGGCGCACAGCAGGGCGCACAAAATCAGCAGCGGCGCGGCAAAGCGGTAGGCCGCGTGGCCCCCGTCCTCCTCCTGAAGCTGGCTTCCAAAGCCCAGCGGGGACCCGGAACGCTTGGTATAGGTGGGCTTGCTGGACCACAGGCCGTCCTCCATGGACACCACGTAGGGGGCCTTGGCCTGGGAGGCGGCTTTGGCGGACAGCCGGTCCCCCTTCCGCCGGGCGTGCTCCCCCCACAGGGCGAAGGCCATGCCCAGGGCGGCCACCGCGGAGTAGGGCAGGCAGTCCATCCGTCCCTCCATCCCGGCGGCGGAAAAGCCGTCGGCCAGGGTAAAGGCCGCCGCCAGCAGCAGCACGCTCTCCGCCCGGGGGCGCAGGGTAAACAGCTGTTTTGCCCCGGCGGCGGCCACATCATAGCAGAGCAGGCACACCAGGGCCAGCAGCATAGTAAGGGCCAGACAGCGCAGCTGAAACACCTCCAGCCCCAGCCCGGCCAGCTCCCCGGCCAGCGCCGCCCAGGGCAGGAAGGGCAGCTCTACCGAGGCCAGCGCCGCCAGAAGCGCCAGCGGCAGGGCAAGCCTCAGCCGGACGCCCTGGCCCTTCAGCCCCTTCTGGTACTGTGCCGCCAGCTTGGCCGGCGGCACATCCGGGGGCAGCTCCCGGGGGCGCACCACCCGTAGTCTGGGGCGGCCGGGGGACGGGGCGGCCGGGGGCGCGATCTCCTCCTGGTCCACGCCGGGGATGTACTTTTCCGCCCGCCGGGTCTCCTCGTCGGGCTCCGCCTGATCGTACATGTGGTCGGCAAAGTTGTCCGCCCGGCGCAGCAGGGTGTGGATGCGGGCGCCAATGGCCCGACCCACGCTGCTGGGGACCACCTCCGGCATGGGCCCGGCCTCCTTCTGCCGGGGCCTCTCCACCACCCGGATGGGGGAAGCGGGTGGCTGGTCCTCCTCCTCTCCAACAGACAGGCTGGGGAGCTTCCCGGTGGGAAACTCCACCACCTTCTTTGCCTCCTTGTTTGGCCGCTGGGGCGTTTGGCTCCCCTGCGGGGCCTTGGGGGGCGGCGCGGCCTTGGGCTTTGCGCCTTTTGAGCCGTACTCCGCCAGAATCTCGTCCACCGAGTACTCCCCGCCGTTGCGATTATCCTTTTGCTCGGACATGGTCTCCTCCTTTATCCCCGCTGCCGGACGGCCTCATAGAGCATAACCGCCGCCGCCGCGGAGGCGTTGAGAGAATTGAGCCGCCCCTTCATGGGAATGGACACCAGAAAGTCGCACTGCTCCCGGACCAGGCGGCTCATGCCGTCCCCCTCGCTGCCGATGACGAGGACGGCGGGGCCCTTCAGATCGGCGCCGTAGAGGCTTGTCTCCCCTTCGGCGGCGCCGCCGAACACCCACAGCCCCTGGGCCTTCAGCTCCTTGAGAACAGCGGTGAGGTTCGGCACCCGGGCCACGGGCAGATAGCTCACCGCCCCGGCGCTGGTCTTGGCCACGATGGCGGTGAGCCCGGCGGAGCGCCGCTTGGGGATGATGACCCCGTGAGCCCCGGCGCACTCGGCGGTGCGGATCACCGCCCCCAGGTTGTGGGGGTCGGACAGCTCGTCGCACACCACGATGAGGGGGGGCTCCCCCTTTTCCCGGGCGGCGTTCAGAATGTCCTCCACGGAGGCGTACTCCCGGACGGCGGCCACGGCGATGACCCCCTGATGGCTCTTGGTCCGGCTCATGCCGTCCAGCTTGCGCCGGTCCGCCTCCGTCACCACAACGCCTTTGTTCCGGGCGGTGGAGGCGATGTGTCCCAGGGTGGCGTCCGTCTCCCCCCGGGCGATGTAAATCTTGTCGATGGCGGTCCCGGCCCGGAGGGCCTCGATCACCGCGTTGCGCCCCTCGATGAGGCCGTCAGCCTCCGCCTCCTGGGACCGGCGCTGGTTTTTATCGTCACGCATGAGAAATCTCCTTTTCTGAACCGCGCCTGTTCCGGCGCCTTTGCTGTAGGAAGCACTGATCAAATGCGTCTGCGGCATCTTACCCTTTTAATCAGTTCTTTTTATATCATACCATACTCTCCCCGCCGGTTTCAAGTGCCCAAAGCCCCGGGGGGCGAAACCTGTTCGGGGGCGGGAGGCGTTTGATGGGGGGCGCTGTGAAAAATTTTCCAGACGGGGGGTTGACAGAGTCGGTCTATTGTGATAGACTTGCGTTGTGGTCGATCAGAATAGACCAAAAGGAGGACCCGATTATGGACAACCTGAGACTGGCCGAGGGCGAGTACCGCTTCGCCTGCATCGTGTGGGACAACGAACCCCTGCCCTCCGGGAAGCTGGTGGAGCTGTGCGCCAGACAGCTGGGCTGGAAGAAGTCCACCACCTATACGGTGCTGAAAAAGCTGGTGGAGCGGGGAGTGCTGCGCAACGAAAACGCGGTCGTCACCGCCGCCGTCCCCAAGGACGAGGTCCTGCGGGAGGAGAGCCGGGCGGTGGTGAACCGCGCCTTTGAGGGGTCCCTCCCCTCCTTTCTGGCCCACTTCATGGGGGGGCGCACCATTTCCGACGCCGAGGCCGACGAGCTGAAAGCCATTATTGACCGCTATCGAGAGGGGGATGCCCAATGACCGCCCTGCTGAATTCCCTGTTTGCCGCTCTGTCTCCCCTGTGGGATATGAGCCTCACCGCCGCCTATGCCGCCGCCGTGGTGGTTGTCCTTCGGTTCATTCTGAAAAAACGGGCCCCCAAGCAGGTTTTGTGCCTGCTGTGGCTGGTGGTGTTCGCCCGGCTGCTGGTGCCCCTGTCCCTGGAGAGCCCTGTCTCCCTGGTGCCCAACGCCCTGCCCCGGCAGGAGCAGGTCCAGCCCGAAACCGTCCTCCCGTCCGGCCAGGGCAGCGGCGTCCAGACGGACCCCGCCCCGGTCCAGCCCTCCGCCCCCGCCCAGCCCAACGGCGTGACGGCGGACCCGGTGGTCCAGGGCAATCCCGGCCCCGTCCTCACCGTCCCAGACGGCGCGGACCCCGCCCCGGAACCGGCCCCGGCCTCCTTCCCCTGGCGGGCCCTGCTGGCGGGGGTGTGGCTGGCGGGAGCGGCGGCCATGGCGCTGTCCGGCCTCATCTCCTGCCTGCGGCTGAAAAGCTGCCTCTTTGACGCCATCCGGGCCCGGGACGGGGCCTGGGAACACCCCGCCGTGCGCTCCCCCTTCATCCTGGGGCTGTTCCGGCCCCGGATCTACCTCCCCGCCGGACTGACGGGACAGCCCAGGCAGTTCATCCTCTGCCACGAGCGGGCCCACCTGCGGCGGCTGGACCATCTGGTCAAGCCCCTGTGCTGGGCCGCCCTGGCCCTGCACTGGTTCAACCCGGCGGCGTGGCTGTCCTTCATCCTCATGAGCCGGGACATCGAGGCCGCCTGCGACGAGGCCGTGCTGCGCCAGCTGGGCCCCAAGGTCAAGGCGGACTACTCCGAAACCCTGCTGGCCCTGGCCACCGACGGCCGGATGCCCGCCCCCTGCCCCCTGGCCTTCGACGAGGGAGACGCCAAAAACCGCATCAAAAACGTGCTGCGCTACCGCCGCCCGGCCCTGTGGATCGTGGTAGTCAGCGCCGTCATGGCGGTGATGGCGGCGGTGTGCCTGCTCACGGACCCGGTGTCCGCCAAAAGCCCGGACCCCGGCCCGGACGCCTCCCCCTCCGCCTCCCAGGCCCCGGACCAGGACCTGAACGCCCTGCTGGAACCCTGGATGGCCGGGGTGCTGGACGGGGAGCGGAGCTTCCTCGCCGGTTCGGAGGAATACCGCATTGACCAGCTGCGCGCCATGGCCTTCGGGGACGAGTTCCCCGAGCTGACCCTGAAGGCGGGCAAGCTGGCCATCATGGACCTGGACAAGGACGGCGTCAATGAGATGGTGGTCTGGCCCACGGATGAGAGCGGCAGCACCACCGAGGCCAGCCACACCGTCGGCTATCTCATCTTCCGCCGCCAGGGGGACGCTGTGTATGTCTATAACCCCGGCAGCCGCGTCTGCAACACGTTGAAAGCGGACGGCACCTTCACCTGGAGCGGCAGCTCCCACTACTGGGGCTTTGGTTCCGCCAAGTTTACCGAAAACGGGTTTGAAATCGAGAATATCACCTGGTGCGACGCCACCGGGGACGGTGAGCAGTATTTTGTAAACGGCCTCAAAGTCACTCAGGAGGAATTCGTCGCGGCCACGGGCCAGAGCGAGCAGAACCGGAAGCCAGAGCCCACCTGGTATGTTTACGAGGACGGACAGCTGAAATACGCCACCATCCGCGTACCCATCCCCCTGGACGAGTACGCCCAGGCCGCCCCCGTCCCCGACTTTCTGGACTCGGACCAACAGCTGATCTACCGCCAGGCTTACACCATGTATGACCACATCTTCGGGCCCAACACCGAGGAGGTGGACAATTGGCCGGGAGGCAGCGGCTACCAGGGCGGCGGCGCGGTGGACGGCTATGTTCCCGCCACCGGCCTGTACCACAATTGGAGCGACTTCGAGGAAGCGGTGCTGTCCGTGTTCACCCGGGAATTCTGGGACGCCAGGAACAACTGGGGGGACGGGTCCCCCGTCTACACAAACATCGACGGCCAGCTCTATTATATCGCCGCCGCCCGGGGCAACACCGGCAACAACACCTACTTCCCCGAGACCTTCCGGCTGGTGGACCAGACGGAGGACGCCGTCTCCTTCACCGTCACCGCCCACTACACAGAGCACCCCGGCGACGTGCCCCCGGAGGGCTGGGACGCCTACCTGCGCTCCCGCTGGGACTACTGCATCGAGTTCCCCATCCGCATGGTACGGACAGAACAGGGCTGGCGGTTCGATGAGTTCTACTGCCCCATGACGGACGACAATGGGCTGTTCCAGCGCGTTCCCAACCCGAACGCGGCCCCGCTGCCCTCCATTGAGCCCACGCCCGCGCCGGAACGGACCGTTATCTCTGAGCAGCAGGACATGCAGATCGTATCTGTGGGCGGCGTCTACCGCCTGCATTGGACGCAAAACGGGCAGGATTTCCCCGTGGGGCCGGAGAACCCTTCCGCTGACTATAACCCCTGGTTGGAGGACTTTGATGAGGACGGACAGCCCGAGGCCCTGTTCCCTCAGGACGGCTCCTTCCCCTTCACCATCTATGACTTTGTAGACGGCGCACTGGTGGGCCATCCCATCATAGACATGAACCAGGTCTACGCCAATATCAGCGCCTCCAGCGTGGCCGCTTACAATCCATCCACAGGCGGGCTGACCATCACCTTCCCCTGGGGAGAGGGGGACAGCCGCCAGTATATCTCCGTCCACACCACGCTGCCCGCCGATTTCTTTACGGACTGTGAGGAGCTGGCGGATGGACGGCCCCTGCGCATGAGCGTAACGCCCGGCAGCCTCAATGGGGTATTCGTTCCGCGAGGCTTCAGCTACCGCGCCAAAATCACCTTGACCGACGGGACTGCCGTCAGCCCGGAGGCGGGCTTCGCGTACTTCGGCGTGCGGTACTCCGACAGCGGCTTTGAGGTCAGAACTCCCCAGGAGAGCGACTTTAACTTTGAGAGGGTCATAAGCGCCTGAAAACACCGCCCCGCCTGATTCCAGGCGGGGCGGCTTGTTTTGCGTTTTTACAGGATGATGAGCTGCTTGGGGGAGTGGGTGATGTCGATGCAGCCCCCCTCGGTGAGCATGATGACGTCCTCGATGCGCACGCCGAACTTCCCCGGCAGGTAGATGCCCGGCTCGGCGGACAGCAGGGCCCCGGCGGGGATGGGCTTGTCGCTGCGGGTGTGGAAGCCGGGGTCCTCGTGAATCTCGATGCCCAGGGAGTGGCCGAAGCCGTGGCCGAAGTACTCGCCGTAGCCCGCCTCCTCGATGACCTTGGCCCCGGCCTCGTGGACCTCCTTGCCGGTGACCCCGGCGTGGGCGGCGGCAATGCCCGCCAGCTGGGCCTTGAGCACGGTGTTGTAGACGAACTCCATCTCCTCGGTGGGCTGGCCGACGGCCACGGTGCGGGTCATGTCGGAGCAGTAGCCCCCCACCTTGCAGCCGAAGTCCATGGTGACGAACTGGCCCTTCTGAATCACGGCGGGGCCGGGGACGGCGTGGGGCTTGGAGCCGTTGGGGCCGCAGGCCACGATGGGGTCGAAGGAGTTGCGCTCCGCCCCCTTCCGGGCCATGATGTAGGTGAGCCGCGCCGCCACCTCCTGCTCGGTGAGGCCGGGCTTGAGGAAGTTCAGAATCTCCAGCAGGGCCTCGTCGGTGATGCGCTGGGCCTCCTTCATGGCGGCCAGCTCGTGGGCGTCCTTCACCTGCCGCAGCTCGGTGAGCAGCTCGGAGGCGGGAACGAACTCGGCCTCCACCTCTTTTGTCCACCGGGTGTGGGCGGCCACGGACATATACTTCTCCTCAAAGCCCAGCTTGGACACCTTGTTTTCCTTCACCAGCTCCGCCGCCAGCTTGAAGTAATTGCTGTCCTTGGGGGGCAGGGCCACCTCCGCGCCGGAGATGAGCTGCTGGGCGGACTCAATATACCGGGAGTCGGTGTAGTACCAGGTCTTGTTGGGGGTGATGAAGGCCACGCCCTCCCCGTGGAAGCCCATGGCGTAGAACTCCCCGGGCTCGCTGGTGATGAGCATGGCGTCCAGATCTTTTTCCTTTAATTTTGCCGCGATTTTTTCAAAATGAGTCATGGGAAACATCTCCTTTTTGTTTTATTGATGGGTAAGCAACCAGTATAGTACGAACACTCCCGCACCAGCTGAACAGATGCCCGCGACCCTGCTTCGCAGCAATTCCCAGCAGTTCGGCTCCCGGTTACCGTTGCCCGGCATCCATCCTCTCCACAACAGCCAAAAAATTTTGGGCCGCAGGGTGACAAGTATGCCCAATGCCACAAGGATCAGGCCAAAGATGATCTCTGTCATATCCCGGTCACCCCAAAAAGCTCCGATAGATCCGCTTCATCGTCAAAGCGTCCTCCGCCTGGGTCCCCGCGCTCTCGCAGATGAAGGTGGGGCTCCACCCCCGCCGGGCCGCCGCCTGAGCCAGGGGCGTCCAGTCCGGACCGTAGCCCCCGTCATCCCCGAAGGTGCGGTGGCACTTCTCCCCGCCGTTCATGGTGAACTCAATGTGGGAGAAGTGGCTGTGGAACCGGGAGGCCCGGTCCAGGCCCAAGACTTCCTCCATCCGGTCCAGCATCCGCTCCATGGCCTCCGCCCCCTGGTCCGCCCCCAGGGAGCGGGCGTACAGGTGGCCGAAGTCCACGCAGGGGAGCAGCCGCTCATCCAACGTACACAGCTCCAGCACCTCGTCCAGATCCCCCAGCTGGTTGATCTTTCCCATGGTCTCGGGGCACAGGGTGATGTGGCCGAAGCCCGCGCCGTCGCAGGCAGCGATGACCTCCCGCAAGGAGCGAAGGGCGGTGTCCAGAGCTTCCCGGCGCTGGCGCTTCATCAGCGCCCCGGAGTGGATCACCACCCGGCCCGCCCCCATCCAGTCCGCCACCAGACAGGCCCCGGTGATGTAGCCGGTGGTCTTTTTTAACGCCTCGGGGTCCGGGTTGGCCAGGTTGATGAAATAGGGCGCGTGGAGGGACAGGACGATGCCGTGCTCCTGAGCGGCAAGGCCCACCTTCCGCGCGGTGTCCTCCCCCACGTGGACCCCCTTGCCGCACTGGTACTCGTAGCAGTCCAGGCCGATCTCCCTGAGCCAGCGGGGCGCGTCCGCCGAGGACTTGTAGGGGAAGTTTTCGGCGTTCCCCGCGGGGCCGAACAGGGCGCTCACAGCCTCTCCCCCCTTCGGGACAGCAGCCGGAAGGGGACCTCCACGGCGTACCGCAGATACCGCCCCGGATTGCCCGCCAGCCGGATGGGCTCCACCAGAATGGCGGACACCCCCGCCCGGTTGCCCCCCAGCACGTCGGTGAACACCTGGTCCCCCACGATGGCGGTCTGTTCCTTTGTGACCCCCATCCGCTCCATGGCCCTGTAAAAGGAGGGCGTCTTGGGCTTGCCCGCGTGGCCGATATAGGGCACCTCCAGCGCCTCGGAGAAGATCCGGGGCCGGTTTTCGTGCCGGTTGTTGGACAGCACAAACAGGGTCACCCCGTGGGCCCGCAAATCGTCCCGCCACGCCTTCAGCCTTTCGTCCGGCAGAGGGACTCCGTAGGGGACCAGGGTGTTGTCCAGGTCCGCCAGCAGCAGGCGTATCCCCCGGCCCTCCAGGGCCGCGCCGGACAGCTCATAAATGTCATGGGCCGTAAACCGGGCCCGAAACCACGCCATTGTCACCCCTCGCCTTCTATTCCGCCCGGGACGGGCATATGATTTGACGAGATGATATCATAAGATTCTGCCGTCTGCAAGGGGGAATGTCCCATGAAAGAACTGCTGCTTGCCCTGCCCGCCGGACAGGAGACCCGGGGAAGGGCCTTCGGCCTCACCCCCGCCCACATGGCCTACCGGGTGGGGCCCGGGCCCAAGCTGCTGGGCATCCGCCTGCCGCCGGACCTGCGGGGCGGGCTGATGCTGCTGGACTGCGCCGGGTTTGACGGGGCGGGGGACCCGGTGGGCTGCTGCCGCCAGATCCTGGGGGAGTGCCGCCGCCGGGCCTACCGGGGCATTGTCTGCGACTTCGAGGGCCCGCCCCTGGGCTGCCTGCCCCGGCTGGTGGAGATCCTGGACCGCAACTGCGCCGCCCAGGGCTGGACCCTGTACGTGCCGGAGAGCTGCGCCCCCCAGGCCCCCCACGCCCGGGTGCTCATCCCCTCCGCCCTCACCCGGGGCACCCTGGAGCGGCGGCTGAAGGAGGCCGCCGGACGCTACGGCCCCCAGCGGACGGCTCTGGCCGTGGAGTGGGTGCGGGAGGATTTCCTCCTGCCCGCCTCGGGCCGGGGCGAGCCAATCACCCCGGACAAGCTGGCCGGACAGATGGAGCGGCTGGAGCCCGCCGTCTTTTTCGACCGGGGGCTGTGCGCCCACTACTACACCTATATGGCGGGGCCCCTGGCCCATTTCGTGCTCTTCGACACCCCCAGGTCCATCCGCGAAAAGCTGTCCGCCGCCAACCGGCTGGGGATCGCCGCCGCCCTGCTCCCCGCCCCGGAGGCGGAGCCCCATCTGGGCGAAATCTTTCCGCACCTTTCATGACAGCGCCGGGGCCGTGGCCTGATAGATCTGGCAGTTCTCCTCCGCCATGGCCCGCAGCGCCTCCCGGAGCAGGGCCGCGCTCCCCGGGCCGCACTCCAGCTCCACATAGTTCACCCGCCGCAGGCTCAGCCCCCGCACCAGGGCCCGGCCGGTGCTCCAGCCGTTTCCCTGGACGGTGGGGACCCAGACCACGTATCCCGCCTGGCTCAGCGCCTCCCGGCCCTCCTCATCCAGGGCCCCGGCGCCGGCCACCAGGGCGTTGTACCGGGCCGCGGCGGCCAGCAGCTCCCGGCCCTCCGACCCCTGGGCCAGGCATTCCGGGCCGTCCTCCCCCGTGAGGGCCAGCCCCACCGTGTGGCCCGCCCCCACCAGGCGGCGGACCAGATCCCCCTGCTCCCGCAGTTCCCCCACGGTGAAGAGGAACAGGCCCCGCTGCTCCCGGCTCTCCAGCGCCCGGGCGCACTCCAGGCTCTCGCTCCCCCAGCGGAAGGCCAGAAACAGCTCCGCGCCGCTGGGCTGCGCCGTGGGCTGCACCCCCGCCGAGGGCGTGGGTTCCTCTCCCTCTCCGTTCACCGTGGACAGATAGGTCCGCAGGCTGTCCGCCAGCAGGTTGTCCGCCGCGTCCACAAAGTCCCGGTCGCTCAGGATGGCGGCGCTGTTTGTCACCCGCACCAGCGTGCCGTACCGCGTCTGGGTCCGGGTGCAGCTGATGGTCCCGAAATACTGGCACAGCCAGTCGATGGGCAGCAGCACCATGGAGTTTCGCACCACCGCCCGGGCGGATACCGGGTTCCCCGAGATATCCTGGGCGGTATTGGACCGGGTGTCGAACTCCACCCCCCGCTGTCCGTCGTCGGACACCATCACCGTCCGGCGGGTGGTGCTGTACATGGCGGTCACGCCCAGATTGATGCTGCCGTCCCGGCTGGACAGCATGGTATAGGGCACATACAGCACCCCGCCCACCACCGTGGGCATATTTCCGGCGGTGGTGGTCAGCACCCGGTCGTTCACCGCCATCAGATACACCTCGGCGGAGGAGCCGGAGGCCGGCGCCGCCGCCAGCAGCACCAGCGCGGCGCACAGCGCCGCCAGCAGTCCTTTTTTCCACCCTTTCATGGCCCGGTCCCCCTTTCAGAGACAGTTTTGCCGCTTGCGGTGAAGCGGGCGATACGCAGCTTGCTCCGGTCCAAGCTTCCTCGCCGCCCGCTTCTCCGCGCTTTCGTTCAGTCCGTCCAGCCCCGCTGGCAGTCCGCCCCGGTGGGGTCCAGCCCCGCCAGCCAGCGCCGGGCCATGTCCAGGGCGTGGTTGGCGGCCAGGGTGCGGATGCGGTCCCGCCGGGCCCCCGGAGAGGCCAGGTTCAGCTTCTTCACCCAGCAGCCGTCCGGCGCGGCCAGCCCGGTGTACACCAGCCCCACCGGATTGCCCCGGTCGTCGGGGTCGGGCCCCGCCACCCCGGTGGCGGACACCGCCAGGCCGCAGCTTAGAGCCCGGCGGGCCCCCTGGGCCATCTGCTCCGCCACCTGGGCGCACACCGCGCCCTTTTCGTCCAGCAGGGCCTGGGACACCCCCAATACCCCCGCCTTGATCTCACAGTGGTAGCTCACCACGCCGCCGTGGAAGACCGCCGCCGCCCCTGGCACGTCGGTAATCCGTTTGGCGATGAGCCCGCCGGTGCAGCTCTCCGCCGTGCCCAGGGTGAGCCCCCGGGCCTTGAGACCCTCCAGCACCACCTGCTCCAGGCCCGACACGTCCGCGCCGTAAATCAGGTCTCCCAGCAGGGCGCGGACCTCCCCCTCCACCGGGGCGATCAGGGCGTCCGCCGCCCCGGCGGAGTCCGCCTTAGCGGTGATGCGCAGCTCCACCTCTCCCTCCTTGGCGTAGGGGGCCAGGGTGGGGTTGGCCAGCCCGTTCATCCGGTCCCGCAGCAGGGCCTCCACCGCCGACTCGCCCATGCCGAACACCCGCAGGGTACGGGAGCGGATAACCCCCTCGCTCAGGCTGGACAGCCAGGGCACGGCCCGCTCCCGGAACATGGGCAGGCACTCCCGGGGCGGGCCGGGGAGCATGACCACATAGGTCCCCCCCTCCTCGAAGGCGCAGCCGGGGGCGGTGCCCCAGGCGTTGTCCAAAATCTCGCAGCCCTCGGGCAGATACGCCTGCTGGAGGTTGTTGTCCGTCATCTCCCGGCCCATCCGGGCGAAATATTCCCGGATGGCCTGGGCGCACTCCGGATGGAACGCCAGCTTTCTGCCAAAAGCCTCCGCCAGGGTCTGCTTGGTCAGATCGTCACAGGTGGGGCCCAGGCCGCCGGTGGTGATGAGCACGTCCGCCCGGCTCCGGGCCAGCTCCACCGCCGCCTTGAGCCGCCCCGGATTGTCCCCCACCACCGAATGGTACAGCACGTTCAGCCCCAATTCAGACAGGTCCCGGCTCAGGTCCCGGGCGTCGGAGTTGACGATGCTGCCCAGCAGAATCTCGGTGCCCACGGATATGATTTCTACGGTATGGCTCATGGTTCGGCCTCCTTGCGGTTTTTTCTATTTTAGTCCTCCTCCCTCCCCCTGTCAAGGAAAAGGGCCGGCGGGGGCCGCGCAAAAAAGTTCTTGCATTTTACCCCGCTGAAGTATATAATACCCACAATCCAAACTCAGTGAGGTAATCCCATGACCCGTTCCTGCGCCCACAGCTTCACCGTCTCCTTTGGCTGGACCCGATTTAGCGGGTTCGGCTGCTTTGGCATGCCTCTGCGCGGTGTGTGAGTGAGGGGGCGGAAGGCCCCGCCTGAATTTGTGTATCATCGGGAGGCTCATGGACCGCGTGCGGTCTGTGGGCCTCCTTTATTTTCAACAAAGAGGAGTTTTTTATTATGGTCATTGTCATGAAACCCGACGTCAGCCAGGAAGCCATCCACAGCCTGGTGGCCCAGCTGGAGCGGGACCACGGCGTCACGGTGGGCGTCACCAACGGCGTGGGCTGCTCCATCCTGGGGCTGGTGGGGGACACCGCCCACATCGACATGGACAAGCTGTCCCTGAACGACGACGTAGAGCGGGTCATGCGGGTCCAGGAGCCCTACAAGAAGGCCAACCGGAAGTTCCACCCGGAGGACACGGTGGTGGACGTGTGCGGCGCGCCCATCGGCGGGGGAGACAAATTCACCGTCATCGCCGGGCCCTGCTCGGTGGAGAGCGAGGAGCAGATCGTGGGGGTGGCCCGGGACGTGAAGGAGGCGGGGGCCGCCCTGCTCCGGGGGGGCGCGTTCAAGCCCCGCACCTCCCCCTACTCCTTCCAGGGCATGGGCACCGGCGGGCTGGAGCTGCTGCTGGAGGCCAAGGCCGCCACGGGACTGCCCATCGTGTCCGAGATCATGGCCCCCCGGTACTGCGAGCTCTTTGAGGAGAAGGTGGACCTGGTACAGATCGGCGCCCGGAACATGCAGAACTTCGACCTGCTCAAGGAGGTGGGCAGGCTGTCCAAGCCGGTGCTGCTCAAGCGGGGGCTGTCCAACACCTATGAGGAGTGGATCATGTCGGCGGAATACATCATGGCCGCGGGCAACGAGAACGTGATCCTCTGCGAGCGGGGGGTGCGCACCTTTGAGACTTACACCCGCAACACCCTGGACCTGTCCGCCATCCCCGCCATCCGGAAGATGAGCCACTTGCCCATCGTGGTGGACCCCTCCCACGCCGCCGGGATGTACTGGATGGTGGAGCCCCTGGCCATGGCCGCGGTGGCGGTGGGGGCGGACGGCCTCATGGTGGAGGTCCACAACGACCCGCCCTGCGCCAAGTGCGACGGGGCCCAGTCCCTGACCCCGGAGAAGTTCCGGCACCTTATGGGGAAGCTGAATCCGCTGATTGAACTGATGGGGAAAAAGCTGGTATAGCATAAAGGAGGCATCGCCCCATGGCGAAATTGGAACGCACATTCACCGGCGACTTTGATCTGGCGCTGGCCCGGCTGCACCAGGGCGTACTCAACGGCAGCGCCACCGCCTCTCTGGAGGACGGCGCGGACTACGCCGCCGGCCCCGTCCGGGTGGCGGTGCGGATGTACGAGCGGTACAGCTGGGCGGGCAGCAACCGGGTGGCCCTGTCCCTCACCCTGACGGGGGAGGGCGACAACCTGCGCCTCACCGCCATCACCGCCGGGGGCAGCCAGGCCATGTTTTTCAAGATCAACACCTGGGGAGAGGAGGCCTTCCTGGACACCCTGGCGGACGTGGTAGAGAAACTGTAGAGGAGGAGCACCCATGAAAACCCTCACCGTCAACCTCCCAGGCCGGGAATACGACATTTTGATTGAACGGGGCCTTCTCTCCCAGGCGGGGGAGCGCGTCCGGGCCGTTCTGCCCCGGGCCCGCAAGCTGGCCGTGGTCACGGACAGTAACGTGGAACCCCTTTACGGCAATGGCCTGCTGAACAGCCTGTCCGCCGCCGGTTTTGAGTGCCGCCTGTTCGTGGTCCCCGCCGGGGAGGAAAGCAAAAGTCCTTCACAGCTTTCTGCGCTGTGGGAGAGCTTTATGGACTTCGGCCTCACCCGCACCGACGGCGTGGCCGCCCTGGGGGGCGGCGTGGTGGGGGACCTGGCGGGCTTCGCCGCCGCCACCATCCTCCGGGGGGTGGCCTTCGTCCAGATTCCCACCACCCTGCTCTCCCAGGTGGACTCCTCCGTGGGGGGCAAGGTGGCGGTGGACCTGGACCACGGCAAGAACCTGGCCGGGGCCTTCTACCAACCCAAGCTGGTGCTCATGGACCCGGACACCCTGGACACCCTTCCCCTGCCCGTGTTCATGGACGGCATGGCGGAGGTGGTGAAGTACGGCTGCATCTGGGACCGGGACTTCTTCGACTTCCTGGCCGCCCGGCCCTCCAGACCGGAATTGACGGCGGATATTGAACACATTCTGTATACCTGCTGTGATATTAAACGCCAAGTGGTCGCGAAAGACGAGCTGGACACCGGCCTTCGGATGATTCTGAACTTCGGCCACACCCTGGGCCACGCCTACGAGCTGGCGGGACACTATATCGAGTGGACCCACGGCCAGGCGGTGGCGGCGGGCATGGGGGCCGCGGCCCAGCTGGGGGTGGCGCTGGGGGTCACTCCCCCGGACGTGCCCGGAAAAATTGAGGATACGCTGGCTTCCCTGGGCCTGCCCACGGTCATTTCCTGCTCCAGGGAGGACTACGCCGCCGCCGTCGGCCTGGACAAGAAGGGGGCGGGGGCGGACATCACCCTGATCCTGCTGGACAAAATCGGCCATGCCCTCCCCCGCAAGCTGCCCAAGGCGGAGCTGCTGCAACGATTGGAGGCCCTGTTATGAACGTCACCATCACCCCCGGCGGGCTGGCCGGGTCGGTCACCCCGCCCCCGTCCAAGTCCCAGGCCCACCGGCTGCTCATCGCCGCCGCCCTGGCCCGCGGGGAGAGCGTTATCACCAACGTGGCCCTCTCCCAGGACATCGAGGCCACCATCCGCTGCCTGGAGGAGCTGGGGGCGGAGTTCACCGTAGACGGCTCCACCGTCACCGTCCGGGGGATGGGGGCCAACGCCATGTCCCCCCTGCGGCGGATGGCCTATCCCCACCTGGACTGCGGGGAGAGCGGCTCCACCCTGCGCTTTTTGATCCCCATCGCCCTGGCGGTGCGGGGGGGCGGCGTTTTCACCGGCCATGGGCGGCTGATGGAGCGGCCCTTAAAGCCCTACTTTGACCTCTTCGACGAAAAGGGCATCTTCTACGAGCAGAAGGACGGCGCGCTCACCGTGTCCGGGCTGCTCACGCCGGGGGAGTACCGCCTCCCCGGCAATGTGTCCTCCCAGTTCTTCACCGGGCTGCTGTTCGCCCTGCCCCTGCTGAACGGCCCCTCGGCCCTCATCCCCACCACCCCCCTGGAAAGCGAGGGCTATATCCAAATGACCCTCCAGGCCATGGCCCAGTTCGGGGTGGAGCTGCCCGTCACCCTGTCCCTGCCCCCCCACTACCACCCCCAGGGAAACCAGACCTACCATGCGGCCAACGCCGCCGTAGAGGGAGACTGGTCTCAGGCGGCCTTCTGGTACGCCGCCCAGGCCCTGGGGAACCCGGTGACGGTGGTGGGGCTGGACCGGTATTCCACCCAGGGCGACCGGGAATTTTTGGACTGGGTCCAAATGGTGAAGAACGAGCCCCTGTCCGGAAGGGGCGTTGTGTCCATCGACGTGTCTCAAAACCCTGACCTGGTCCCCCCCCTGGCCGTCATGGGGGCGCTGATGAACGGCAGGCTGGGCATCGAAAACGCCGCCCGCCTGCGCGTCAAGGAGAGCGACCGGCTGGCCTCCGTCACGGCGGTGCTGTCCGCTCTGGGGGCCGGTGTGGAGGAGGGCCCGGACTTTTTGAAAATCACAGGGAGGGAGCGTCTGGCCGGCGGTGTAAAGGTGGACAGCTTTAATGACCACCGCATCGCCATGATGGCCGCCATCGCCGCCACCCGGTGCGTAAAGCCCGTCACCATCACAGGGGCGCAGTGCGTGGCCAAATCCTACCCCAACTTCTGGGAGGAGTTCGAGCGGCTGGGAGGGAGCATCCGGCGGGAATACAGCCTGTCCCTGGCCCCCATCGGACCGGACAACTGGAAGGACGCGGTTTTTCTCACCACCGACCAGGCGCGGCAGAACCCGCTGGAGCAGAAGTGGGTGGCGGGAAATGCCTTTTCCCTGCTCCAGGCCGCGTATGACCCCGCCTGGACCTGCCGCCTGATTTGCTCCGACGGGGAGTCTGTGGGCTTCGTGTTCTTCGGCCGGTGGGAGGAACGGGGGGGCGTGCCCCTCCTGTGCCGCTATATGATCGACGTGGACTGCCAGGGCAGGGGCCTGGGAACCCAGGCCCTCCCTCTGGTGCTGGCGGAGATGTACGCCCTGTACGGGCGGCGGGACGTGTACCTTACCGTGGCCCCGGAAAACCTTTGCGCCGTCCGCCTGTACGAGGGCTTCGGCTTCCGTCCCACGGGAGAATTTGACGAGCGGGAGGCCATCTACCGCCTCTCCGCCCCGGAAGGAGCATGAAGATGGACAAACTCAAATTAGTGATCCCCAGCGAGGAATATTTAGACCAGGTGTGGGCCTACCGGCAGGAGTGCTTTGAGGCAGACAGCTCCATGGACGGCTGCGGCCCCCTGCGGTTCAATGAAAATCCAAAACAGTGGCTGGCGGACATCAGAAACTATATGGACCCCGCCACGGTCCCGGAGGGGAAGGTCCAGGCCACCCAGTTTTTGAGTGTGCGGGAATCGGACGGCGGGCTGGTGGGCATGATCCAGGTGCGGCATACCCTCAACGACTACCTGCGGCAGTTCGGCGGCCACATCGGCTACTCCGCCCGGCCCGGTGAGCGGCGGAAGGGGTACGGCAAGGAGCAGCTCCGGCTGGCGCTGGATTTCTGCAAGGGGACGCTGGGCCTTGACCGGGTGCTCATCACCTGCAAAACGGAGAACGAGGCCAGCCGCCGTACCATCCTGTCGGCGGGCGGGGTGTATGAGAATACCCTCCACGAACCGGGGCAGGGCATCGACCTGGAACGGTACTGGATCACGCTGTAACGCCCCCTGTAGGGGCGCGCATTGCGCGCCCGCATTCCATCCGCCGCGGGCAAAAACCCGGGGCGCATCTACCTGCACGCCGTGGGCGAAAGACCCCGGCCGCACCCGCCCGCCGCAGGCAGCAAGCCCCGTGCGCCCACCCACCGCAGGCGAAAAACCGCGGGCGGACATTGTCCGCCCCTACACATCTTCTCAAGGAGGTGCTTCCCCCATGAAATACGCCTTATTCGGCGAATCCCACGGCCCCGCCATCGGCGTGGTGCTGGAGGGGGTCCCCGCCGGGCTGGTGCTGGACCTGGACGCCGTCCGGTTTGACCTCAGCCGCCGGGCCCCGGGAAAAAACGCCCTGTCCACCGCCCGGCGGGAGGCGGACGAGCCCCACATCCTCTCCGGCCTGTTCCAGGGCCATACCACCGGGGCCCCCCTGTGCGCCGTGATTGAGAACACGGATACCCGCTCGGGGGACTACGAACGGACAAAGAATCTGGCCCGCCCCGGCCACGCTGACTACGCCGCCCATGTGCGCTATCAGGGCTTCCAGGACTACCGGGGGGGCGGGCACTTCTCCGGGCGGCTCACCGCGCCCCTGGTGTTCGCCGGGGGGGTGGCCAAGCAGCTGCTGGCCCAGCGGGGCATTTTCGTGGGGGCCCATATCTCCACCGTCTACGGGATCAACGACGACCCGCTGGAGGACTGGGAATCCCTGCGGGACGCCGCGGGGAAGGACTTCCCCGTCCTCAATGACGAAAAGGGCGCGGAGATGCAAACGG
Source organism: uncultured Oscillospiraceae bacterium (assembly GCA_910577525.1). Taxonomy (GTDB): domain Bacteria; phylum Bacillota; class Clostridia; order Oscillospirales; family Oscillospiraceae; genus Enterenecus. Next base: position 43,048 of record CAJTLI010000010.1, read on the forward strand.
CCATTCTGGAGGCCAAAAACGAGCTGGACTCGGTGGGCGGGTCCATCGAGTGCGGGGTGTTCGGCCTGCCCCCCGGCCTGGGCGGGCCCGACTTCGGCCAGAACGCCGAGGGCATCTTCTCCCAATACCTGTTCGCCGTCCCGGCGGTGAAGGCGGTGGCCTTTGGGGCCGGGGTGGCCTTCGCCCTCATGCGGGGCTCCGAGGCCAACGACCCGCTGTACGTGGACGAGGACGGCTCGGTGAAGGGGGAGCAGAACTGCGCCGGGGGGATCAACGGCGGCATCACCAACGGAATGCCCCTGGTGTTTGAGGTCACTATGCGGCCCACTCCCTCCATCGCCCGCCGGCAGTTCACGGTGGACATGGCAAAGGGCCAAAACGCCGTGCTGGAGCTCACCGGCCGCCACGACCCCTGCGTGGTCCACCGGGCGGTTCCCGTCATTGAGGCGGCCGCGGCTTTAGCTGCCTGCGAGCTGCTGGGAATCTGAATGCTGGAGGGTGATTTGAATGAGCAATGGCCGATCGGAACGGGACGGAAAGAAAAGGAGGAAAATAGTCCTGACTGCGGCGATGATTATTGCCATATGCGGCGGACTGCTTTTCGCCGCGCTGTCAGCATACGGTAAATAACAAATGAGCAAGATCCCCGGGCTTTCCTTTCAGGAAGCGTTGGAGTACACGACAAAGGATAACGCAGGCGCGGTCATCACAGTCGGAATGATTAAAAATGGAAATGCTTCCTATACCATCTATGGAGAAAACGGGAAGGAACTGCCTAAAGAGCCGCACACATACGAGATAGGTTCCCTCACAAAAACCTTTACCGCTGCCATGGTGAACAAAGCGGTACAGGAAGGGAGAATCGACATCAGCGCGACGATTGACGAATATCTTTCTTTGCCGGAAGGGAATGTCTATCCGACGGTTGCAGCGCTGCTGACACATACTTCCGGATATAAGAGCCATTATATTGAATCACCCATGATTTCGAATTTTTTTACTGGGAAAAATTCTTTTTTAGGCGTTACAAAAACGATGGTGGTCAACAAAGACGGTGAACTGAGCGTGCCAAATGAAAGTTACCCGTTCAGCTATTCCAATTTTGGATATGCCGTGCTCGGTTTGATTTTAGAAGAAGCCTACGGAGACGACTATACCACCCTGGCAAACCAATTTGCAAAGGAGCTGAATCTTTCGCATACGCGGATTTCCACGCAAGACGGTGATTTGGGAAAGTATTGGGATTGGAATGATGGCGACGCGTATTTATCGGCCGGAGGGCTTACCTCAGATATCAACGATATGCTGGCTTACGCCCAACTTCAGCTTAATGAAACCGGATATTTTGCGGCCTGCCATAAGGAGTTGGAAAAAATCAGCGTTGTCTCCGAGCAATATGAAGCAATGGGGATTCACATGGATGCGGTTGGAATGGCTTGGATCATTGATGGAGAAAGCGGGGTCGTTTGGCACAACGGCGGCACCGGGGACTACAACAGTTATCTCGGCGTTGACATTGATAAGGGCGCGGCGGTTGTCATTTTATCCTATCTTGCTCCAGACTGCCGAATTCCCGCGACAGTGTTAGGAATCAAGCTGCTTGACGAGTTAAACTCAGTTGTTTGAAGTCTCACGATGAGACACAATTATGGATAGAGGGATATGTCATGGATCTGAAAACAATGCGTCAAACCGATGAGGACGTAGTCATCCTCCCCGGCGCCGCCGTGGTGGGCGACGTGACCCTGGGGCCGGACTGCTCCGTGTGGTTCAACGCCGTCCTCCGGGGGGACGGCAGGCCCATCGTGCTGGGCCGGGGCTGCAACGTCCAGGACTGCTGCGTCCTCCACTCGGAGAAGGCCCCCACCGTGCTGGGGGACTACGTCTCCGTGGGCCACGGCGCGGTGGTGCACGGCGCGTCCGTGGGGGACAACTCCATCATCGGCATGGGCGCCACCCTGCTGGACTTTGCCAAAATCGGAAAAAACTGCATGGTCGGGGCGGGGGCCCTGGTGACGGGCAGGCTGGACGCCCCCGACGGCTCCCTGGTGCTGGGCAATCCGGCCCGGGTGGTCCGGGCCCTCACCGGGGAGGAGATCGCCGGGCTGCGGGCCAACGCCGAACACTACGCCGAATTGAAGGAGAGATACCGCTGATGGACGAGCTTCAACATCTGCGCCAAGACATCGACGCCATCGACCGGGAGCTGGTGGAGCTGTTCCGCCGCCGGATGGACGTGACCCGCCGGGTGGGGGACTACAAGCGGGAGCGGGGCATCCCCGTGCTGGACCAGGAGCGGGAGCGGCAGGTGCTCCAGAACAAGGGGGAGCTGGCGGGGGAGGAGCTGCGCCCCGCCGTCATCACCCTGTTTCAGACCATCATGGCCCTGTCCCGGCGGCAGCAGCGGGACCTGATGGATCAAACCCATTCGGGGCCCGCCAACCCCGGCGTCCGCCGCTGGCGGGAGGCCCAGGACGGAGCCCGCCGTCCCGTGGACGCGCCCCGGGTGGTGTACCAGGGGGAGCCGGGGGCCTACAGCGAGCAGGCGGCGCTGGACTTCTTCGGCCCCGGGGCGGACGCCGCCGGGCTGGAGCAGTTTGAGGACTGCTTCCTGGCCCTCCGGGAGGGCCGGGCGGACTACGCCGTGCTGCCCATTGAGAACAGCTCTACTGGGGCCATCCGGCAGATCTACGATCTGCTGACCCAGTACGAGTGCTACATGGTGGGGGAGACCGCGGTGAAGGTGGAGCACTGCCTCATGGCCCTGCCGGGGGCCTCTCTGGACGCCATCACCCACGTCTACTCCCACGAGCAGGGCCTGTTTCAGTGCGAACGCTACCTCAACGCCCACCCCGGCTGGAAGCAGGTGCCCCAGCCGGACACCGCCGGGTCCGCCCGGATGGTGGCGGGCAGCGGCGACCTCACCAAGGCGGCCATCTGCTCGGCCCGGGCGGCGGAGATCTACGGCCTTCAAATCCTGGCCCGGGGCATCAACCACAATACCCGGAACACCACCCGGTTTGTGGTGGTGTCCCCCCGGCTGGAGCTGCGCCCCGGCGCGGACAAGATCAGCACCCTCTTCGTCCTGCCCCACGAGGCGGGGTCCCTCCACGAGGTGCTCACCGTGTTCAGCCTCCACGGTCTGAACCTGGTGAAGCTGGAGTCCCGGCCCCTGCCCGGGCGGAGCTGGGAGTATATGTTCTTCCTGGAGTTCACCGGTCAGCCCGGCGACCCCGCCGTGGGGGACGCCCTTCACGAGCTGTCCCAGACCACCGGGGAGTTCCGGGTGCTGGGGTGGTTCCCGTCCAACCTGGAATAGCCCCGCCCATATGCGGCGCGCCGCAGGGAAAGGAAAAGGAGGCGCATCTCATGCGCAAAAATATCGTCTTGATCGGTATGATGGGCAGCGGCAAATCCACTGTGGGCCGTCTGCTGGCCCAGCAGGCTGGCCGGGAGCTGGCGGATACCGACGCCCTCATTGAACAGCGGACGGGCCGCTCCATCCCGGATCTCTTTGCCCGGGAGGGGGAGGCGGCCTTCCGGGCCCTGGAGCTGGAGCTGTGCCGGGAGCTGTCCCGACGGGAGGGGCTGGTGATCGCCTGCGGCGGGGGCCTGCCCACCCAGGACGAGGCCATCGCCGCCCTGAAGGAAAACGGCCTGGTATTCTGGCTGAACCGGGACCCGGGAAAGACCTACGACAGTCTGGATGTGTCCGGCCGACCCCTGGCCCAGGGGGGGCGGGAGGACTTTCTCCGGCGCTATGAGGAGCGGTCCCCCGTCTACCGCCGCTGGGCGGACGGCGTGGCCCTTTGCGACGGCGGGCCGGAGGCTGCGGCCAAATTGATTATCGCCGCGTATTTGGAGGTTTGCCCGCTATGAAATTTCTCATCATCAACGGCCCCAACCTGAACCTTCTGGGCAAACGGGAGCCCGGCATCTACGGGGACCGGAGCTACGAGGCCCTGTGCGCCCTCATCCAAGACCACGCCGCCGCCCGCAGTTCCACGGCCCGCTGCTTCCAGTCCAACCACGAGGGCGCCATCATCGACGAAATTCACGCCGCCGACGGGGTGTACGACGCCATCGTCATCAACCCGGGGGCCTACACCCACTACAGCTACGCCATTCTGGACGCGCTGAAGGCGGTGGACGTGCCCGCCTACGAGGTCCACATCAGCCATATCGACCAGCGGGAGCCCTTCCGGGCCGTCTCCGTCACCGCCCCGGCCTGCGTGGGCCAGCTCTACGGCCACGGCTTTGACGGCTACCTCATGGCTATGGACTGGTTTTTGGAGGGCGGCAGATGAGCTTGCAGGTGATCGGCGACCCGGTGCTCCACTCCAAATCCCCCGCCATCCAGGGGGCTATGCTGGCGGCCCTGGGGCTGGAGATCCCCTATACCGCCCATGTGGTCCGCCGGGGGGAGCTGCCCCAATACCTGGCCTGGGCAAAGGAGAACGGCGTCACCGGCTTCAACGCCACCATGCCCCACAAGGAGGACCTGCTTCCCCTGCTGGATGAAATCGACCCCCTTGCCCAGTCCATCGGGGCGGTGAACACCGTCTGCCTCCGGGAGGGCAGGTGGGTGGGCTTCAACACCGACGGAGGCGGGGCCGTGGCCGCCCTGCGGGACGGCCTGGGCCTGGACCCGGCGGGCCTCACCGTCACCCTGCTGGGGGCGGGGGGCGCGGCCAAGGCGGTGGCCCTGGCCCTGTCCGCCGCTGGGGCGGAGCGGGTGTGGGTGTGCAACCGCACCATGGAGCGGGGGGAGGCCCTGTGCCGCCGGGACCCGCACCTCCGCGCCATGCCCATGGATTTCTCCCCCGCCACCCTGGCCAACCTGTGCCGGGAGTCCCGGCTGCTGGTGAACTGCACCAACCTGGGGATGGCGGACTGCCCCCGCCAGTTCGCGAACTTCGACTTCCTGGACGCCCTGCCCCAGGGGGCCGGGGTGTTCGACCTCATCTATCACCCCGCCGAGACAGAGCTTTTGGCCCAGGCCCGCCGCCGGGGCCTGGGGACGCTGAACGGCCTGCCCATGCTGGTGAACCAGGCGGTGCTGGCATTGGAGCACTTTCTGGACCGGCCCCTGGACCGGAAAGCCATGGGGTCGGCGGCAGCCGCCGCGATCAATGACCGCCATTCTCCAAATTGTTGATGCCGTGCTGTAGGGGCGGGTATTACCCGCCCGCCTCTCCCGTAGTGCAGATGGGCATCGGGCGGGCGGATGGTATCCGCCCCTACAAAACGGTGTTCTCACGCGATTTCATAGAATTCCCATCAATATTGAGGTGATGACCATGTTAAAGCCCCAACGCCTGCGGCCCGGCGATAAAGCCGCCGTCGTCTCCCTGTCCAGCGGAATGCTGGGGGAGGAGCAGTTTATCCACAAATACCACCTTGCCAAGGAACGGCTGGAGCGGGACTACGGCCTTCAGGTTGTGGCCATGCCCAACGCCCTGAAGGGCGGGGACTACCTGTACCGGCACCCGGAGGCCCGGGCCCAGGACCTGATGGACGCCTTTCGGGACCCCTCCATCAAGGCGGTGTTCAGCGCCATCGGCGGGGACGATACCATCCGCCTGCTGCCCTACATTGATTTCGATGTACTGAAAAACAACCCCAAAATTTTCACCGGCTTCTCCGACACCACCACCAACCACTTCATGATGCACAAGGCGGGGCTGGTGTCCTACTACGGCGGGGCGGTGATGAACAACTGGGCGGAGTACGGGGCCATCAACGCGTACACGGCGGAGGCCTTTGACAAAACCCTGTTCCACCCCCAGGACACCTGGACCATCCCCGCCAGCGGGTTTTGCAGCTATGAGACGGACAAAGTGTGGTGGGACGAAGCCAATATAGGCCGAACCATCCCCCGGTTCCCCAACACGGGCTATGAGATTTTGCAGGGCACGGGCAGGGTGTCCGGCCCCCTGCTGGGCGGCTGCATAGATGTATTCGAGATGCTGTTCGGCACGTCCCTGTGGCCCTCGGCTGAGGAATGGCGGGGCAAGCTGCTGCTGCTGGAGACCAGCGAGGACGACATCGGGCCGGACTGGCTGACCTGGTTCCTCCGGGGCCTACAGGCCCAGGGGGTGCTCCACGCCGTCAACGGCATCGTGGTGGGCAAGCCCGGCTACGCGGACAAGCTGGAGCCCTACAAGGAGGCTCTCCGCCAGGTGGTGGGCTTTGAGGCGGGATTGCCCGGCCTGCCCATTCTGTATAACGTGAACGTGGGCCACGCCTACCCCATCGGCCTGTTCCCCCTGGGGCTGGAGTACGAGATCGACTGCGGGGCAAAGACTTTGACCCTGCTGGAGCCCGCCACCTTATAAAAAGGAGGCCCCTTTATGGAGCTGACCGCCAACGCCAAAATCAACCTCACCCTGGACATCCTCCGCAGGCGGGAGGACGGCTACCACGATATGCGTATGGTGATGCAGGCGGTGACGCTTGCCGACATTCTCACCGTCGTCCCCGCCCAAGGGGCGGAGGGCGCGGCGGTGTCCGACCTCCGCTTTCTGCCCACCGGGGGGAAAAACCTGGCCCAGACGGCCGCCGCCGCCTTCCGGGACGCCACCGGCCTGGGGGGACAGGTAGACGTGTCCATTCAAAAGCGCATCCCCGTGTGCGCCGGGCTGGCGGGGGGCAGCGCCGACGCCGCCGCCGTGCTGCGGGCCATGAACCGGCTCACCGGGGCGGAGCTGTCCCCGCTGGAACTGTCCAAAATCGGGGAGCGGGCGGGCTCCGACGTGCCCTTCTGCGTGCTGGGGGGGACCGCCCTGGCGGAGGGCCGGGGGGAAGTCCTCACCCCCCTGCCCCCCCTGCCCCCCTGCCATATCGTGCTGTGCAAGCCCCCCTTTTCCGTTTCCACCCCCCAGCTCTTCTCCCGGGTGAACGTGCGGAAGATCGTCCGCCGCCCGGACACCGCCGGGGTGGTGTCCGCCCTGGAGGCCGGGGACCTCACCGGGGTGGCCCGGCGGCTGTACAACGTGTTCGAGGACGTGCTGGAGCCCCGGCGGCAGGCGGAGATCAACGAGATCAAGAGCCTGCTCATCGACTGCGGGGCCCTGGGGGCCTCCATGTCGGGCAGCGGCCCCACCGTGTTCGGGCTGTTTGACCGGGAGGACCGGGCTCAAGAGGCGCTGGAGCGGCTGGGAGAGAGCTACCGGGACGTGTTTCTGTGCGCTCCCGCCGGAAAAAATAAATGTTCCGCGGTATAAAACCAAAAAACGCCGTCCATACTGTGTCCATAAGGGCCCCGAAACGGGGACAAACGGATACATAGGACGGTGTTTTTTATGAAATCTTCTGCTTCTTCCTCACGCCTGCGCCTCTGGGAGGCGGCCCTCTTTCTGGCCTTCGGCCTGACCCTGACCGCGGGCGTCTGGGCCTCCGCCAGCGAGGCGGCCTTGGCGGATCAGATGCTGCGGCTCCATGTGGTGGCCAACTCCGACTCGGAGGCCGACCAGGCCCGGAAGCTGCTGGTGCGGGACGCGGTGCTGGCCCGGGCCTCCCGCCTGCTGGAGGGCGTGTCCGACCGGCGGGGGGCGGAGGAGGCCCTGGCCCCCCATCTGGACGAGCTTGCTCAGGCGGGGGCGGAGGCCCTGGCCCGGACGGGGACCGCGGACCCGGTGCGGGTCACTCTGGATGACCAGTGGTTCCCCACCAAGGAGTACGATGGCTTTTCCCTCCCCGCTGGGCAGTACCGCGCCCTGCGGGTCACAATCGGGGAGGGCCGGGGCCGCAACTGGTGGTGCGTGGTGTTTCCGCCCCTGTGCCTGGCCTCGGTGTCGGAGAAGAGCGTGGAATCGGCGGCGGAGGGGGTGCTCAGCCAGGACCAGGTGGCCCTCATCACCGGCCGGGACGGGGGCTACGTCTTAAAATTCCGGCTCATCGAGTGGTGGCAGGAGCTGACCGGCGGCAAATAACAAGGAGCCCGTCTGCGAGGCAGACGGGCTCTTTTTCACAGCTCCAGCCGGTAATCGCACCGGGACTCCACCCGGCAGGCGGAGAAATACTGTTCCTCCAGGGGAATCCACCGCTCCTGAAACACCTGGGCGTACTCCGCCCCTTCCCGGGCCAGAATGCGCTCCATCTGCCGCTCCCGGTCCACGGTGAGAAAGGCGTGGAGGTCATAGTGCTTCCACAGCATCGGATGACAGGCGTAGGATCCCTCCACCATCACCACGGGGGAGGGCTCAAGGGGAACGGGGGACAGCAGCGCCTGGCTGTGGCAGTCGAAGGGGCGGTAGAGCACCCGCTCCCCGCCGCGCAGGGGGAGCAGCACCTCCTCTAAAAACCGCTCGTGGTCAATATTTCCGCCGGGCTGAGCGTAGCGCTCGGGGCCGCGCTGCTCGGGGCGCAGAAAAAAGTGGTCCATATGGAGCACGCTCCAGCCCCAGCGCTCCGCCAGCCGCCGGGCCAGGGTGGTTTTGCCCGAGGCGCACCGGCCGTCCAGCGCGACAATGACCCGGCCCCGCTTTTTGCTCATGGCCCGGGCCTCCCGCACCAGCAGCGGCAGGCAGACGCAGCGCATCACCACCCGGTAGGCGGGGTGGTAGGCCTCCCGGTAGCCGGCGCTGTGGGACATGGTGGGGCAGCCGCTGGCGATATAGGGCTCCAGATAGCCCTCCAGCTCCTCGCTGGTGAACCCGAATTTTCCCTCCCGCGTCAGCTCCCGCAGGAGGTTCAGCTTCCTGAAAAATACGTTCATGCTTCCCCGGCGCAGCTCCGCCGAACGCACAAAATCCCGGTTCAGCGCCTCCAGCGGGTACTCCGAGCAGTCCAGCGCGCCCAAATGGATGCGCACCATGCCGTTCCCGATGTTCTCCCACAGGGGGGCGGCCGGGTCATGAAGGGTGGCGGCGTACTCCGTCCGAAGCCCCTCCAGGCTTCGCTCCGGGTTGACGATGAGGTGCCCGCCGCCGAATTCGTTCTCATAGAGCAGCTTCACCGCGTCCCGGGGACCCATGGCCGGATACTGCTGGGCATGGGCCGCTAAAATGGCCTGCAAGGCACGCCGCATTTCCTTCCCTCCCTCAAAACCGCATGTTTCCAAAGCCTGCATTCATCATTGGTTACGCCGGACAGCCCAGGGCTTTTCCCCAGGCGTGACTCTCGCGGAAAAACGCGCGTATTCCTGGTACAAAGTTCCGCCGGCGTCCAGAAAAACGGGGCGTTTCGGCCCGCCGCACGGGCTTCCCGCCCGTCCCGGCAGAAACATTATACCGAAACGCCCCGGACCTGTCAAGCCGCGCGCCCCTCCGGGCGCGCAAAAAAGAGCCGCGGCTCAGAGCTGCCTGTACATGGCCTCCGCGCCCTCCTTGCCCACGATGTCGGCGGTGGACAGCACCTCCACCCGAATCAGCTTCTCGCCGAATTTCAGCTCCAGCACGTCGCCGTTTTTCACGTCGTAGGACGCCTTCACCGGCCTGCCGTTGGCCGTCACCCGCCCGGCGTCGCAGGCCTCGTTGGCCACCGTGCGCCGCTTGATGAGCCGGGACACCTTCAACCATTTATCCAATCGCATCATTGTCCTCCATAACAGATATTCCCACCCCAAGGGGGTGGGAATACGGTATTTGTCAACGATCAGCCGGCCACCGTGTCCTTCAGGGCCTTGCCCGCCTTGAACACCGGCACCTTGGAGGCGGGGATCTCGATCTCCTCCTGAGTGTGGGGGTTGCGGCCCACCCGGGCGGAGCGGCGCTTCACCTCAAAGGACCCAAAGCCCACCAGCTGCACCTTCTCCCCCTGGATGAGGGCCTCGGTGATGGTGTCCACCATCGCGGCCAGGGCGGCGTCGCTGTCCTTCTTGGACAGGCCGGTCTTCTCCGCCACGGCGGCGATCAGTTCGGTTTTGTTCATTATTTCTCTTCCTCCTAAAAAATGTGTGGTCAGGCGGGGCCTGCCTGCAGGCCCCGCCCCAGCGGCGTCACCGCGTATATACTTAAAGCGCGGCATGGCGCTGTAAGTGTCAATCCAAAGCCCTTTTGGCCTCGTTCCACAGGGACAGCTGCTCTCCCTCGCCCAGCTTGTCCAAGGTCTGTCCCCGCTGTGCCGCCAGCTCCTCCATTTTCCGGAACCGGAGGGCGAACTTGCCGCAGGCGGCGTGGAGGGCGTCCTCCGGATCGGCCTCCAAAAAGCGGCCCACGCAGACGGCGGCGAACAGCACGTCGCCCAGCTCCTCCGCCGGGTCGCCGTCTCCATCGAGAGCGGCGGCTTTCAGCTCCTCCAGCTCCTCCGACAGCTTGTCCAGCGCGCCGGACACGTCCTTCCAGTCGAAGCCCGCCTTGGCGGCCTTCTTCTTCATCTTCTCCGCCCGCCACAGGGCGGGCAGGGTCCGGGCGACGGCATCCACCGCGTCGGCCTGGGTATCCTGGTGCTTCTCCTTTTTCTTGAGCTCCTCCCAGTTGGCCAAAACCTCCCCGGTGGAACCCACCGCCACGTCCCCGAACACATGGGGATGGCGGTAGATGAGCTTTTTGCACACCCCGTCCGCCACATCGTCCAGATTGAAGTTCCCGGCGTCCTCCTCAATGGAGGTGTGGAAAAACACCTGGAGGAGCACGTCTCCCAGCTCCTCCTTCAGGCCGTCCAGGTCCTCCCGGTCGATGGCCTCCGCCGCCTCGTAGACCTCCTCCAGAAAGTTGCGGCGGATGGAAGCGTGGGTCTGCTCCTGATCCCAGGGGCACCCGCCGGGATGGCGCAGAATGCGCACAATTTCCATCAGGTCCCGGCAGTTATAGGATTTTTTCATCGACCAATTTACCATAGTATCACCTGAATTGCAAGGGTTTTTTCCTGTTCCCAAAGGTTTTTTAATGATTTTTCCTTTTAAACTCATTCCACCCGCAAAATACGGGCAATTTTGTCCCCTTTGGGGATCAGGGCCAGGTCCTCCTTGGAGATGGCCCTGGTGACGAGAATCAACGCGAAGTATACCACAGCCGCCACGCCGATGGCCCCCAGCACCGCCAGGGCGCTGCCCTTTCCGGACAGCTGCACCGTGCCGTCCTCCAGCACGCTCTGGAAGGGCTTCAGCCCCCCCAGCACCCTGGCCAGGATGCCGTTGAGGGCCCAGGCGGTCAGCCCCATGGCGGCGGAGGCCCCCACGGGCTTGGCGAATACCCGGACCAGGCTCAGGGACCGGGGCAGGGTGCGCTTGATGATAATCAGGTCCAGCACGGCGATGAGCCCAAAGCACACCACGGTGCTGATGGGGCCGCCCTTGATGCCCACGTCCGGATTGCCGATGAGGAAGTAGCCCACCACCAGCTTGAGGGCGCAGCCCGCCAGGGTTGTCACCAGCGGCAGCGTCACCATCCGGTGGGCCTGGAGGATGGAGTTGCTCACCAGCATGAAGCACACCGCGATGGAGGCCAGCCCCAGCACGGACAGCATCCAGCCCGCCTGAACCACGTCGGTGGTGGGGTAGAGCAGCCGCATGATGGGCTCGCCCAGGGCGAACAGCCCCACCCCGGCCGGGATGGCCAGCAGGGCGGTGGTGCGCAGGGTGGTCTCGCTGATCTGGGCCGCCTGACGGCGGCGCTTCACCTTCAGGGCGGCGGACACGTGGGGGATGACGCTGGCGGTCAGCGGCACCATGAAGGAGGCGGGCAGATTGTAGAGGGTGAGGGCTTTGTCGTACATCCCCTTCAGATTCCGGGCCGCGTCCAGGGTGAGGCCCAGCCCGTCCTGGAGCTGCCCCAACAGGATGCGGGAGTCCAGAATATTGGTGGCCGCGATGATGGACGAGCTCAGGGTGATGGGGATGGCCAGCTTGGCCAGCGTAATCAGGATCGTCTTGGAGTCCTCCGGCTCGTCCCGGAACTCGGGCAGAGACCGCACATGCCCGCGGTAGCAGAAGTACACGTACACCGCCGCCAGCAGGCAGCCCACCGACACCCCCAGGATGGCCCCCGCCGCGGCCAGGGCCTCGTCCTCCATGTTCTTCTTGAAGGCGGAGGCCAGGGCCAGACCCACCACCAGCTTGCACAGCGCCTCGATGATCTGGGACACGGCGGTGGGGGTCATGAGGGCGTGGCCCTGAAAGTAGCCCCGCATGGCGGACAGGGGGCAGATGAAGAACACCGCCGGGGCCAGGGCCAGAATGCTGTAGGCCGCATGGCTGTCGTTCATCCAGTCCGCCAGCTGGTTGGGGAAGAAGGCCATGACGCAGAAGCTGACGGTGCCCAGCACGCTGAAGGTGGCCAGGGACAGGGAGAACACCTTTTTGATCTGGTTCCCCCGGTTCAGGGCGTTGGCCTCGGACACGATTTTGGACAGGGCCACGGGCAGGCCGCCGGTGGAGATGATGATGAGCAGGGAGTAGATGTTGTAGGCGGTGTTGAAATCGGCAAAGCCCGCGTCGGTCAGGATATTGCCCAGGGGGATCTTATACAGCGCGCCGATGAGCTTGACGATGATGATGCCCGCGGTCAGAATGGCCGCGCCGCCAAAAAAGGAGTTCTTTTTTTGAGGGGTTGCAGACATTTCCTCAGACCTTTCCTGTCACTGGAAGATGAGGGGCAGGGCGTACTGCTTGACCTCGGCCTTGATTTTCTCCAGGTCCAGCGTCAAAAACGCCCCGTTCCGGTATATGACCCTGCCCCGGGCCATATTCATGCACACGTTGGCCCCGTGGGCGGAGAACACCAGATTTTCCGCCTCGTCGTGGCAGGGGATCAGGTTGGGCGCGTCGAAGTCCACCAGGATCAGGTCGGCCACGCGCCCCGCCTCGATGCGCCCGGTGTTCCGGCCCAGGGCCTGGGCCCCCCGGATGGTGGCCATCTCCAGGGCCTGACGGGCGGTCATGGCCATGGGGTCCCGGTTCACGCCGTTGTGGAGGACGGCGGCCAGCTTCATGTCGGCGAACAGGTCCACGCTGTTGTGGGAGCTGACGCCGTCGGTGCCCAGGGCCACGTTGACCCCGGCCTTCCACATGGCGGGCACGGGAGCCACGCCGGAGCCCAGCTTCAGATTGGAATAGGGGTTGTGGACGCAGGACACGCCCTTGCTCCTCATGATGGCCCAGTCCTCGGGGGTGGTGTACACGCAGTGGGCGGCGATGGCCCGGGTGTCCCACACACCGTACTGGTTTAACGTCTGGATGGGGGTAAGGCCCTTGTGACGGGCTTTGCACTCCTCATGCTCCTTAACGGTTTCGGACACGTGGACGTGCATCCCCAGGCCGTGCTCCCGGGCATAGTTGGCCACCCACTCCCACACCGGAGGGCAGGAGGTGTACTCCGCGTGAATGGACGCGTCGGCTAAAATCTGGCCGTCCCCGGCGTTGTGCCACTCCTCATACAGACGGATGTGGTTCTTGCAGTCCGCGCACGTTTCCGGAGAGAACTCCTCCGGGCTTCCAAAATACACCGCGCCCACGGACAGGTTGGCGGAGATGCCCGCCTCCAGCGCCAGCTTGGCGATGACCCCGGTGCGCATATACATGTCGGCGATGCAGGTGACGCCGGAGGCGATCATCTCCGCCAGGCCCAGCCCTGTGGCGGCGGCCAGGGCCCGGTCGTCCCACCGGTCCTCGGCGGGGAAGATATAGTCGTTGAGCCAGCTCTGGAGGTCGTGGCCTCCGCCGTACCCCCGCATGAGGGTCATGGGCACGTGGGTGTGGGCGTTGACGAAGCCGGGCATCATCACCTTGCCGGTGCAGTCGATGGTCTGGTCAAAGTCCCCCTGGGGGCGGTTGGGGCCCACATAGGAGATATTCGTCCCCTCCACCGCCACATAGCCGTAGCGCAGGGTGGTGAAGTCCTCGTCCATCAGCAGGGCGGTGACGTTGGTAAACAGGGTGGTCATGGGGCGTCCTCCTTTTTACAGTTTTCTCAGACAGCCCAGCACCAGCCGGGAGAATTTATCCTTGGCGGCCTCGGCGGCGTCCAGCACCTCTTTCTCGCTGAGGGGCTGGTCCAAAATGCCCGCCGCCATATTGGAGAGCAGGGTGAAGCCCAGCACCTCCATGCCGCAGTGGCCCGCCACGATGACCTCCGGGGCGGTGGACATGCCCACCGCGTCGCCCCCCAGAATCCGGGCGGCCCGGATCTCGGCGGGGGTCTCGTACTGGGGGCCGTAGCAGTAGAAATACACGCCCTCCCGCAGGGTGATGAACATATCGGCGGCGGTGTCCCGGGCGATCTTCTGGAGCCGGGGGGTGTACAGGTGGGAGGCGTCGGGGAAGCGGACGCCGAACTCGGGCAGGTTGGCCCCCCGCAGCGGGGACTCGGAGAACATCTTGATGTGGTCGGTGATGAGCATCAGGTCCCCGGCCTGCCAGTCGGTGCGAACGCAGCCGGCGGCGTTGGTGACGATGAGGGTGTCGCAGCCCAGCAGCCGCAGCACCCGCACGGCGTAGGACACCTCGTCGTAGCCGTAACCCTCGTAGTGGTGCATCCGGCCCTGCATGACGGCCACGTTCTTGCCCGCCAGTACGCCGAACACCAGACGGCCCGCGTGGCCGGGGGCGGTGGACGCCTTGAAGTGGGGGATCTCCCCGTAGGGGATGGCGGTGGGGTTTTCCACGATGTCGCCCAGGAAGCCCAGGCCGGAGCCCAGGACCATGGCAACCTTGGGGACAAACCCTCCGATTTTTTCCTTGATGTAATCAGCGCTCTCCTGATACTGTGTAAAGGTGTATGCCATAACCGCGGCCTCCTTGGTAAAATTTTTGTTCAACTGATTTAGTGTACACCATTTCCCGGCAGAAATCAATGAACAGGATATAAATTCCGCGAAAAAGATTGGGTCAGCCGTCTATCCCGTTTCCGGGCCCTCCGCCCTTCCCCTCCGCCCCGCCAGCCAGCGGCGCAGCAGGTACAGCGCCTCCGGCGAGAGCAGCAGCAGCGCGGGCAGGTTGACCAGCGCCAGCAGGCCGTTGAACACGTCCACCAGCTGCCACACCGCGGTGATGTCCCCCGCCGCCCCCAGAACAGCGCAGGCCGGAAAGGCCAGCCGGTACAGCCACCGGGCCCACCGGGCGGAGGTGAGGCACTCGATCCCCCGCTGGCCGTAGTACCCAGACCCCAGCAGGGAGGTGAAGGCGAACAGGATGAGGCTCACCGACACAATCCACTCCCCCGCCTCGCCGAAGAGGGAGGCGAACCCCGCCGCCGTCAGCGGGGCCCCCAGCATCCCGTCAGGAACCGCGCCGCTCTCCGCCAGGGGCAGGGTCCGGGCCGGGTCGTACACCCCGGAGGTGAGGATCACCAGAGCCGTCACGGTGCAGATGACCATGGTGGCGAAGAACACCTCGAAAATGCCCCACATGCCCTGCTCCGCCGGCTCCTCCACGTCGGCGCAGGCGTGGGCGATGGCGGACATGCCCAGCCCCGCCTCGTTGGTGAACACCCCCCGGGCCACGCCATAGCGCAGGGCCATCCCCATGGAATATCCCCCGGCCACGGCCCGGGGGGCGAAGGCATAGCCCACAATCTGCTGAAACGCCATGGGCACCGCCTGCCAGTTGACGGCGATCACCGCCAGCCCGCTCCCCACGAACAGCAGGGCCATGGCGGGCACCAGCAGCTCGCACAGCCGCCCCACCCGCTTGATGCCCCCGGCCAGCACAAGGGCTGTCACCGCCGCCAGCACCGCCCCCACCGCGATGGGGTTGGCCCCTCCGGCGGCGGACAGCGCCGTGGCGATGGAGTTGGCCTGGGCCAGGTTGCCCCCCGCCAGCGTCTCCGCCACGCAGAACAGGGCGAACACCTTGGCCAGCCCCGGCAGGTGAAGCCCGTTTTTGATGTACTCCATGGGTCCGCCCCGCCAGCGGCCGTCGGGGCCCCTCTCCCGGTGGCGCACCGCCAGGATTTTCTCCCCGCACCCCGTCATCATCCCCAGCAGGGCGGACATCCACATCCAAAACACCGCCCCCGGCCCGCCGTAGGCGATGGCGGTGGCCACCCCGGCGATGGACCCGGTGCCGATGGTGGCGGCCAGAGCGGTGGACAAAGCCTGGAGCTGGGTGACGCCCCGGCCGCCCCGGCCCTCCCTTCTCCGGCGGAACAGGGAGCCCACGGTGGTCTTGAGCCAGACGGGCAGGCCGAAGAGCTGAAAGAAGCCGGAGCCGAAGGAGTACCACAGCCCCGCCGCCAAAAACGCCGCCAGCAGCGGCCCGCCCCACAGAAAATCGCCCAGTTCCGCAAAAAAAGCCATGTCCGCATCCCCCCTGATTGGAGGAGCTCTTACGCCGCCGGCGGCATAAAAGCTCTCAACGGGAGGGTATGCGGACATGGCACAAGTTATGCGGTTTGGGCGCTCACTCCTCCCAGGGGTTCTCCCTGGGGGCGTTTTCCTCCTGAGCCCGGGTTTTTCCGCGTTCCAGCCAGCCGGGGCGCTTCCACAGCTTCAGCCGGGACGCCTGGTCGGGCAGGAAGCCCATGCGGTGGAGGATGGGCAGCAGGGCGGCGAACAGCGCCGCCAGCATGGCGGCCTGCACCGGCAGCATGATGGCGTTCTTCACCGCGCTCCCGGCGGCAATGGCCCAGTACCCCTTGCCGCCGGAGTACCACAGATAGGTGCCCAGCCCGCCCAGGAACACGTTTTGCAAATTGGTGGCCAGCTTGGCCAGGAATATCCGCAGTACCGTCACCTCCGCCCGGTAGAAGAACAGGGCGTAGGTGAACACCCCCAGGACGGTGGTGAGGATGTAAAAGGGGTTGTACCCGCCCTGGGGGCCGCCGGGGCTCATGAAATAGCCCACCGTGTCCTCCACCACGCCGAACAGCAGGGCGTTTACCGGCCCCCCCACCAGGGCGCACAGGGCCCGGGCCAGGAAACCCCAGCTCACGGTGATGTTGTTCACCACCGGCACGGAGCGCAGGTAGCCCAGGGCCACGCAGGCCGCCACCATCAGAGCGGAGAACACCAGGGTGCGCAGCTTTTTCGCGTCCTGGGCGGCACGGCTCCAGTAGGCCCGGGAGAAGGGCGTTTTGAAAAGCTCTGGGGAGCGGGCGTCATCATGTTCCATAAAAAAGACCTCCTTTTTGTTTGGCAGCACCCGAAACGGGTTTGCCGCACAAGGGAAGCCTACGCGATTCCGCCATGCGGCAGCGGGATGCGGAGCGCGCACTGCGGGGCCGGCCCCTTCGTCCGGCGGACAACTCCCCGTCCCGCCGGCACTTTTACACGCGCGCTCCTACTCTGCCTGTTGCGGATAGTTTACCCGATCCGCCGCCGGATTGCAAGAGGAATTATCTCAAACGACCCATTTCCCGCCGCCGGAGCCGAACAGAGCCCC
>CAJTLI010000010.1:60332-78355 GCA_910577525.1 uncultured Oscillospiraceae bacterium
GGCGGGGCTCTGTTCAGACTGCCGGAGGACCGGGGTTACATGATGCCGTCGTCGTAGTCGTCAAACTCGGCGGGCTGGAAGCACTTGTCGGCGCGCTTCTCCTCCAGCTTGTCCGCCACGGTGTCGATCACGTCCATAATCTGATCCCAGAACGCCACCACGGCGCACACCACGGCGGCCGCCGCCGCCACACAGGCCGCGATCTTCAGAATAAAGCGGGCAGTTTTCATTTCAGTTCCTCCTTTGATCACTCCGCGTCCCGGAAGGACGCGCACAGGTGGGCCACCACCGCACAGGCTACCGCGGCGGCCGCCAGGGCGGCGGCTGCGGCTTTTAATACAAAGCTGGCAATTTTCATCGGCTGTCCCTCCTCATGTGGATGGTATTAGTGTACACGATTTCACAGAAAATTACAAGTTGTATTTTGGGAAGCCTCCGGCAAAAATCCCCGCCGGGCGCGGCCCCGCGGGAAAGCCCCCCGGATACCGCCGTATCCGGGGGGCCGCAGGCCGTCTATCTGGCTTTTGGGAGGGCGCGGGCATATTCCGGGCCCCAGAGCCTGTATTCACTCCTCCGCTCCATCCAGCAGGTCATAGCCGGCGGGCTGGCTGGACTCCCCGGCGCGGGGCGGTTCGCTCACGTAGGCCCCGCCGGGCAGCGCGCCGCCGGGGACGGCGTCCGCCGGAGCGTCCTCGCCGTGATAGACGGGCGTATCGCCGTCCACCGTGACGGAGGGGGTTGACCGCCCCTCCGGGTCCACGGGGGCGGGCGCCACCGTGTCCGCCGGGGCGGCCCCCTTGACCGCGCCGTCTGTCAAGGTGTCCAGCTTGCCGGTGAACAGCCGCACCCGGATGGCGTCCCCCGCCGGGTCCAGCCGGGCCAGCTGGGCCAGGATGCTGTCGGGGATGGTCTGCCCGTCGCTGTAAAGGTCCACCCCCAGGCAGTTGGCGGTCACGTCCACGCCTATGCCGCAGCTCAGCCCGGAGCCGTCCAGGGCCTTGACAACCGGGTCCATCAGGCTGTCCAGGAAATTGTGGGAATATTTCGCGCCCTCAACCACCACGGTATCGCCGCACCAGCCCATAATCTCCGCCTCCAGCCCGGGGGTGCGAAGCTTCTCAACAACGGCCACGTGCAGCACAGCGGGGGCGCCGGGGGCGCCGCCGTGGTCGATCCAGGCCCCGGCGAACCAGTCGGGATAGGCCGCCGCCCCCTCCCCGTGCATCCCCATGCCCCGCAGCAGCTGGTCGTATTGGTTGGCGGCGGCCTCGTCCACCGGAAACTCCCCGTCCAGCCCCGAGCCCAGCTGATCCCCGCCCGCTTCGGGATATTTGGGCAGGCCGCCCGCGTCTTCCCCGCCGGAAACGGCGTCCTCCAGGGCGGCGTTCCCGCCCCCGGCCGGGGCCTTCTCGTCCCCCAGGGTGGTCAGCGCGCCCCCCTCCACCACGGTGTAGCTGTGAAGCGGCGGGTTCACCGCCCGGTACACGGGATAGGCCCCCAGCACCAGCGCAGCGCAGGCGGCGCAGGCCGCCAGGGTCCTCCAGCGGAACCGGGGGCGGACCACGTTGTCCTCCGCCGCCAGCACATAGTCCCCGTTCACCTCGCCGAGGATATCCAAAAGCTCATGGTTTTTCATACCTCAAATCCCTCCTGTTCAAGATGGACCCGCAGTCTCTGACGCAGGCGGTGGAGCGTGGTGGTCACCTGGGTCCTGCTCATGCCGAACCGCCTGGCAAGCTGCTCCACGCTGTCCAGATACCAGTACCGCCGGAGAAACAGATTCCGGTTTCGTTCCGGCAGACCCGCCAGAAAGCCGTCCAGCGCCGCCCGGAAGGCCTGCCGGTCCAGCGCCCCCTCCGGGGTGTCGGACCCGGACACCACCTCGCCCAGCTCCTCCAGGGCCAGCCGGACCTGCCCGCCGCCCCGCTTCTGAGCGGCGTCCGCCCGCAGGGCGCTGAGGGCCAGGTTGCGGACAATCCGCCCCGCGAAGCTCTTCAATGACCGGGGCCGCTGGGGCGGGATGGACTGCCAGCATTTCAGCCAGGCGTCGTTGACGCACTCCTCCGCCGCCCCCCGGTCGTCCAAAATGCGCTGGGCGATGGAGGCGCAGTAGGCCCCATAGGCCTGGGCGGTGGCCTGGACGGCCTGCTGGTCCCGGGCAAAGTACAGGTCGATGATCGCGTTGTCGTCCATGGTTATCACTCCTTGAAGGTCCCTTCACCCATAAAGACGCGGTTTGAGGCGAAATGTCACAGGAGAGACGAAAAAAGTCCGGGAGCTTCGTCCCGGACCTTTTCGCCCACGCTCGTTCCGTCAGCCGATGCTGGCCACCTGATATCCGGCCTCCTCCACGGCGGCACGGATGGCCTCGTCGGACACCTCGCCGGACACCACGGCGGTCTTGCTCTCCAGGTCCACCGTGGCGGACACGCCGGGGATGGCGTTGAGGGCCTTGTCCACATGGGCCTGGCACTTGGGGCACATCATGCCCTCGATGACGACTTTCTTTTCCATAGCGCTTTGTTCTCCTTTCACTTCAACGGCGGGTGTTCCGCCGGTTTTTTCCTCTGTATGGGACTGGATGCTGGGCTTAAAAAACCGCAGGCGCAGGGCGTTGGACACCACGCACACCGAGCTGAAGCTCATGGCCGCCGCCCCCAGCATGGGGCTGAGCTGGGGCCCGCCCCAGATAGCAAGAACCCCCGCCGCCACCGGGATGCAGACGGCGTTGTAGAAAAAAGCCCAGAACAGGTTCTGCTTCACGTTGCGGATGGTGGCCCGGGACAGCTCCACCGCCGTCACTGCGTCCACGAGATCGGATTTCATCAGCACGATGTCGGCGCTCTCGATGGCAACGTCCGTCCCCGCGCCGATGGCCAGGCCCACGTCCGCCCTCGCCAGGGCCGGGGCGTCGTTGATGCCGTCCCCCACCATGGCCACCTTCTCCCCCCGCTCCTGAAGGGCGGCGATCTGCCGCTCCTTGTCGGCGGGCAGCACCTCGGACACCACCTGGGTGAGGCCCAGCTCCTTGCCAATGGCCTCGGCGGTGCGGCGGTTGTCGCCGGTGAGCATGACCACCTTGAGGCCCAGCCTTTGAAAGCCCTCAATGGCGGCCCGGCTGGTCTCCTTCACCGTGTCCGCCACGGCGACGATGCCGATGGGTTTACCGTCCTCTACGAAAAACAGCGGGGTCTTGCCCTGCTTGGCCAGCTCGCCGGCGATCATGGCGTCCTGGCCCAGGTCCACCCCGGCGTCCTTGAGCATGGCGGCGTTGCCCGCCAGGAAGGACGCGCCCTGGATGGTCCCCCGGACCCCCTTGCCGTGGACCGCCTGGAATTTCTCCACCGGGGCCAGGGGAATGGCGCGGTTTGCCGCCTCCTCCACGATAGCCGCCCCCAGGGGGTGCTCGGAGGGCTTTTCCAGCGACGCCGCCACGCACAACAGCTCCTCGGTGGTGGTTTTACCCAGGGGGTACAGGTCCGTCACCTTGGGCTTCCCCTGGGTGACGGTGCCCGTCTTGTCCAGCACCACCGTGGTGACGGCGCGCAGGTGCTCCAGCCCCTCGGCGGACTTCACCAGGATGCCGTGCTCCGCCCCCTTGCCGGTGCCCACCATGATGGCCACGGGGGTGGCAAGGCCCAGGGCGCAGGGGCAGGAGATCACCAGCACCGCCACGCTGGAGGTCAGCGCCCGCTCCACCGAGCCAGTGGCGATCATCCACACCACGGCGGTAATCAGCGCAATCCCCATGACCACGGGGACGAACACCCCCGCCACCTTGTCCGCCAGCTTGGCGATGGGGGCCTTGGAGGAGGCCGCCTCGTCCACCAGCCGGATCATCTGGGCCAGGGTGGTGTCCTCCCCCACCCGCGTCGCCCGGAGGGTGAGCACGCCGGATTTGTTCATGGAGGCGGAGATAACCGTGTCGCCGGGGCCCTTGTCCACCGGGATGGACTCGCCGGTGAGGGCGGACTCGTCCACGCTGGACGCGCCCTCCACCACCACGCCGTCCACCGGCGCCGACGCCCCGGGCCGCACCAGCACCAGGTCCCCGGCCCGCACCTGCTCCACCAGGACCTCCGCCTCCCCGCCGTCCCGGAGGACGGTGGCGGTCTTGGGCGTCAGGTCCATCAGCCGGGCGATGGCCTGGCCCGTCTTCCCCTTGGAGCGGGTCTCCAGGTATTTGCCCAGGGTGATGAGGGTCAGAATCATTCCGGCAGACTCGAAATACAGGTCCATGGAGTAGCGCTCCACCAGCGCCAGATCCCCGTGGCCCAGCCCCCAGCCGATGCAGTACAGGGCCGCGGCGCCGTACACCACGGCGGCGGCGGAGCCCACGGCGATCAGCGAGTCCATGTTGGGGGAGAGATGCCAGAGGGTTTTAAAACCCACCCGGTAATACTTCTGGTTGATGACCATAATGGGCAGGGTGAGCAGAAACAGGGTGAGGGCAAAGGTCATGGCGTTCTCCGGTCCGTGGAAGAAATGGGGGATGGGCCAGCCCATCATGTGGCCCATGGACAGGTAAAACAGGGGGATGAGGAACACAAAGGACCAGATTAGCCGGGCCCTCATGTTTTTCAGGTCCTCCTCCATGGCGTTGGCGGCGGGCTTCAGCAGGGCCTGGGCCGCGCCCCCGGCGGCGGGCAGGGACGCGCCGTACCCCGCCTTCTCCACGGCGGACACGATCTGTTCCGGGGTGAGGGTCCCGTCCCAGTCCACCGTCATGGACCCGCCCAGCAGGTTGACGTTGACCTCGCACACCCCGTCCAGCTTCCGAACCGCCTTGTCCACGTGGGCCGAGCAGGCGGAGCAGGTCATGCCGGTGACGGTAAATTTTTGTTTCAAGAAAATCACCTCATGATCCGGTTTTCTTCCTCTTTTCTTGAAAAGAAAAAAGGAAGCTAAAAAAGAAACTTTGGTCCGTTACAAGAATGGGCAACCAATCAAACAATTGCGCCGGCCGCAGGAAAACGGCATTGTTTTGCTGTCGTGTTGTTGCCATGAGAATACTTTAGGAAGCACTGATTAAAAGTTCTTTTTGCTTCTTTTTCTTTCAAGAAAAAGAAGGGCCCTGATCTATAATATTTTCCCCAGGGCGTTGACCAATTCGTCGATCTTGTCTGACCGCTCCTTGTCGCTCTGGGCCTTCTCCACGCAGTGCTTCAGGTGAGCGGCCAAAATCTCCCGGTTGGCCCGGCGCAGCATGGCGTCCGCCGCCGTGACCTGCTGGGAGATGTCCATGCAGTAGCGGTCTTCCTCCACCATTTTAATGATGCCGTCGATCTGGCCCCGGGCGGTTTTCAGCAGCCGCAGCACCGTCTTTTGATCCGCCATCACAGGCAGTCCCTCCCCGCCGGTTAAATACCCCCCTGGGGGGTAGTGTTATCCTACCATACCGCTGGGCTTTTGTCAACAAAAAATTCCCGGGACAGCCCGGGAATTTTTCACCTGGGGAAGGACGGATTCAATCGGCAAGATGCCGTAGGCGCATTGAATCCGCGCTTCCCTAACGATCCAATTTTGCCTGGACGCGGGCCAAAAACCGCTCTGTCTGAACCACGGCCCGCTGGTGGGTTCCCCTTCCGATCTGTTCCACGCTGTCCTCCGCCCACACGGCAAAGGTGATGTTCCGCCCCTCGACGGCAGTGACCTCCGCCCACGCCGTCACCTTCATCCCCACGGGGGTGGCGGCATCGTGGGACGTCTCCAGCCGGACGCCCACCGTGGTCTCCCCGGGGAGCAGCCCGGACTGCGCCGCGTTCACCGCGGCCTCCTCCATCAGGGCAATCATGCGCGGCGTGGCCAGCACGGGCACCAGTCCGGAGCCCATCGCCTGGGCGGTGTCCTCCCCCGCCACCACCGCCGACGCGCAGCCTCTCATTCCAATTTCAACCGGCACGGCAATCCCTCCCTGCGCCAAAATCTGAATGGGCCTTCCGCCCGGATGTCTTTGTCACGACTGCGGCTTAAAGCTGTCCTTCAGGCTCACCGAGCGGTTGAATACCAGGCGGCCCGGCCTGCTGTCCTTGCTGTCCGCGCAGAAATAGCCCTGGCGCAGGAACTGGAAGCGGTCCGACGGCCGGGCCTGGGCCAGCCCCGCCTCCACCTTGCAGCCGGTGAGCACCTCCAGGGAATCGGGGTTCAGGCAGTCGAGGAAGTCCTTGCCGGCGGCGTCCGGGTCTGGGTCGGAGAACAGATTGTCGTACAGCCGGACCTCGGCATCCACGGCGGTTTGGGCATCCACCCAGTGGATGGTGGCCCCCTTCACCTTCCGCCCGTCGGCGGGGTTGCCCCCCCGGGACTCCGGATCATACTCGGCGGCGATCTCGGTGACGTTCCCCTTTTCGTCCGTCTCATAGCCCACGCATTTGATGAGATAGGCCCCCTTCAGACGGCACTCCGGCCCGTTGGGGTAGAGCCGCTTGTACTTGGGCACCGGCTGGGGCAGGAAGTCCTCCGCCTCGATCCACAGCTCCCGGGAGAAGGTGACGGTATGGGTCCCCTCCTCGGGGCGCAGGGGGTTGTTCTCCACCTCGAAGGTCTCGGACTGTCCCGCCGGGTAGTTGGTGATGACCAGCTTGACGGGCCGCAGCACCGCCATCACCCGCTGGGCGGTCTCGTTCAGATCCTCCCGGAGGCAGTACTCCAAAAAGGCGTACTCGATGGTGTTGTCCGACTTGGTCACTCCCACCCGGTCGCAGAAATTGCGGATGGCCTTGGGGGTGTACCCCCGGCGGCGCAGACCGCACAGGGTGGGCATACGGGGGTCGTCCCAGCCGGACACCCTGCCCTCCTCCACCAGCTGGCGCAGCTTGCGCTTGCTCATAACGGTGTGGTTGATGCCAAGCCGGGCAAACTCGATCTGCCGGGGCTTGTGATAGGGGATGGATACGTGCTCCGCCACCCAGTCGTACAGCGGCCGGTGGTTCTCAAACTCCAGGGAGCACAGGGAGTGGGTGATGCCCTCCAGGGCGTCCTCGATGGGGTGGGCGAAGTCGTACATGGGGTAGATGCACCACTTGTCCCCCTGCCGGTGGTGGTGGGCGTGGTTGATGCGGTAGATCACCGGGTCCCGCATGTTGAAGTTGCCGCTGGCCAGGTCGATTTTGGCCCGCAGGGTGTATTTCCCGTTCTCAAATTCCCCGTTCTTCATCCGCTCGAACAGGTCCAGGGACTCCTCAATGGGCCGGTCCCTCCAGGGCGACGTGGCGGGCACGCCGATGGTGCCCCGGTGCTCCTTGAACTCCTCCGGGGACAGCTCGCACACGTAGGCCAGCCCCTTTTTGATGAGCTCCACCGCGTACTCGTACATCTGGGGGAAGTAGTCGGAGGCGTAGAAGAAGCGGTCCCCCCAGTCGAAGCCCAGCCAGTGGATGTCCTCCTGAATGGCCTCCACGTACTCCATGTCCTCCTTGGAGGGGTTGGTGTCGTCCATGCGGAGATTGCACAGGCCGCCGTATTTCTCCGCCGTGCCGAAGTCGATGGTCAGGGCTTTGCAGTGGCCGATGTGGAGATAGCCGTTGGGCTCGGGGGGGAAACGGGTGTGAACAGTCATGCCCGCGTACTGGCCGCCCTGAGCGATGTCCCCGTCAATAAAGTCATGGATAAAATTTTGGCTCATGGATGCGTTCAGCTCTTCCGCCATGTCTGTCACTCCTTCGGTAAAATAAGATTGGGCTCCGGGCCTGGGCCCGGAACCCAATTATTATATACGCTTTCGGGGGGAAAAGCAAGCTATTCTTCCGCCCGCTCCCCGTAATCCTCGCAGGCCGGGTGGAGGGCCGCGGGCCAGCTGTAGCCCAGCCCGGCCATCTCCTGGTCGGTGTACAGAAGCTGCGCCGGTTCCTCCGGTTCATCCCCCGGCTCCTCCTCCGGCGGCCACAGCCCCCGGGGCAGCAGATGGCGGTAGCCCTCCGGGGTGGACACGATGAGCCACAGCCCCGCCGGACCCTTTACCGGCTCCACCTCCACGCCGCACTGCCGGCACAGGTACTCCATGGCCATGAGCAGGCCGAAATCGGCGGCGGGTTCCCCGGACAGAACGTCCAGGGCCAGGCGGGTTCCGTCCGGGCCGCGGGGCCCGGCGCAGGCGCGGACGATGGCGGCCAGCTCCTCCACGGTATACCCCCCGCCCTCCGCCGGATTGGCCTCCAGCAGGGCGGCGGCAACCGTCTCCAGCTGCTGGGCGTAGCTCTTTTCCTCCTCCTCCACCGCCTCCGCGCTCTGGCTCCAGCCCACCTCCACCTCAATGATCCGGTGGGTGCCCGTCTCCGGGTAGAAGGATATGGTCTTGCTGGCGATATCGTGGTGGCGGTACAGGCCGGGAGCGCTGAAGCAGGCCAGATCCAGCAGCTCCTCCACCAGCGCCTCATCCCCGGAGAAGTGGGACGCCAGAAAAGCCGCCGACCCCTGCTGCTCCGTGACCAGCCGGGCCAGCTCCTGCCGGACTCCGGCCAGGCCCGTCACCTCCCGCAGCTGGTCCATCTCCCGGGCGGAGCGGGAGTAGGCGATGCGCAGCTCCACCTCGTAATAGGTCAGAATGCGGGTGGTGTCATACACCAGGGAGCGCACCGAGAAGGCTCCGACGGGGTCCTCATACATCACCTCCACCCGGGCGTTGATCAGGTCCGCCTCCACGTCTCCGGTGTAGTTATACAGCCGGATCGTCCCCCCCATCCGGTGGCCGTTGACAAAATAGAGCATGGCGTTCACCAGCCCCTGATAGGTCTCGGCCCGGAGGACGGACTCGTCCCCGGTGACGGCGTAATCCACGTGGGTCTGAACGGTCTCGTGGCCCCGCTCCAGCATGGCCATGCAGCCGGACAGGGAGAACAGGGCCGCGCACAGGAGCAAAGCCAAAAGCCGTTTTTTCACCACACGCACCTCCCGTATTGTCACGCTGCACCTGTTCGCGACGGCTCCGCGCTTCTCGCTGTCACGCTGCGCCTGTTCGCGACGCGCGGCTTCCCTCCGACTCGGACTAAATCCAGCCCCGCCCTGCGGGCCGGGATTTTGTCCTCGCTCCAGTCCATCCGCGCTGCTCACGACGGCTCCGCGCTTCTTTATAAATCGTCCTTTTTATAGTCCCGGAAGCCCTCGCCCAGCACCTCGTGTGCGTCGCACACAATGACGAAGGCGGCGGGGTCAATGCCCTTGACGGCGGCCTTGATGGCGGCGATCTCCCGCTGCTTGAAGGCGCACATGAGCACGTCCTTCTCCCGCCCGGTATAGGCCCCCCGGCCGTAGAGAATGGTGACGCCCCGGTCCAGGTCCTTGACGATGGCGTCGGAGATCTCCTGATTTTTGTCGCTGATGATGTAGGCCACCTTGGCCGTGTCCAGGCCGTAGAGCACCCCGTCCATCACCAGGGTGGAGATATACAGGGCCACCAGCCCGTACAGCGCCGCGTTCAGCGCGCGGAAGGTAACGGATACAGACAAAATCACCGCCAGGTCGATGCCCATCAGCAGCTTGCCCATGGGCAGCCAGGCCAGCTTCAGCTTGAGCAGCCGGGCGATCAGGTCGGTGCCGCCGGTGGTGGCCCCCTGCTGAAACACCAGCCCCAGGGACAGCCCCATCAGCACCCCTCCGTAGACGCAGGCCAGCAGAGGGTCCATGGGCTCCCACTCCCGCAGGGGGGTGAGCGTGTCGATAAACACGGAGGAGATGAACATGGCGTACAGCGACGACACCAGCAGCCGCCCCCCGATGAACTTCCACCCCAGGATAAACAGCGGCACGTTCAGCATGATAACCGTGACGCCCACGGGGAGGGCGGGAATGAGATAGTTGATGATCTGAGCCACGCCGGTAATGCCGCCGAAGGCGATGCCGTTTGGGGCGTAGCACCACACGAAGCCCAGGGCGTACAGCGCCGAGGCCACGGTGATAATCAAAAAGGGAAACGCAGTCTTTTTCAGGCGCGGCACGGCGGCCAGCCTCCTTCCACGTTACAAAATCGACATTTGCTCCTCTCCCCGGTCCTCCTCCCGGAGCAGCGCCCCGGCGGCGGGCAGGGAACGGGCCCGGTACCGGGCCGCGTTGACGATGTGGGTGGCGGACAGGGGTTTGGCCCACTCCACCCTGTGCCTGGCCTTCACCGCCATCACCCCCACCCCCTGGGTGTTCCGGGTGGTCTTGGGCGTGAGGGAGGCGGTGTGGAACACCACGCACCGGCCGTCGCTGGACCCCACCGCCATCTCCTGGTCCTCGGCCAGCAGGCAGGCGGACACCAGCGGGAACTTGTCGCAGTAGGCGCCGGTGAGCTTGCGCCGCCTCGTCTGCGTCTGGTAGGCGGACAGCTCCACCCGGGCCGCCTTGCCGTTGTCGAAGAAAAACAGCAGGTGGGCGGAGTAGTCCCCCGGGGCGCAGGCCCAGACGAACTTCTCCTCCGGGTCCATGCCCAGTTTGGTGGGCAGATAGTCCCCCAGCACGCTGGCCTTGGCGTCGTCGAAGTCGGACAGCCGGGTCTTGTAGCACTGCTGCCGGTCGGTGAACACCAGCAGCTCGTCCCGGTTGACGCCCTCCCATTGGAGGTACGGGCCGTCCCCCTCCTTGTACTTCTGTTCAGAGCTCATGCGCAGGGACTGGGGGGTGATCTTCTTAAAGTATCCCTCCCGGGAGAGGAACACATGCACGGGGTAGGCGGGGACCTCCTCCTCAGCGGCGGCTTTCACCTCCGCGTCCTGCCGGTATTCGTAGACGATCTCCGTGCGCCGGGGGACGGCGTACTTCTTTTTCACGTTTTTCAGCTCGCCGGTGATGATGGATTTGATCCGCTGGGGGGAGCCTATGATGTCCTTCAGATCGGCGATCTCCTTCTCCAGGCCGGACACCTCCGCCACCCGTTTGAGGATATACTCCTTGTTGATGTTGCGCAGCCGGATGTCCGCCACATACTCCGCCTGAATCTGGTCAATGCCGAAGCCGATGATGAGGTTGGGCACCACCTCGGCGTCCTCCTCCGTCTCCCGGATGATCTGAATGGCCCTGTCGATGTCCAGAAGAATGCGCTTTAAGCCCTTGAGGAGGTGGAGCTTCTCCTCCTTCTTTTTGCAGTCGTGGTAGGTGCGCCGCCGGACCCCGTCCATCCGCCAGGCGGTCCACTCGTCCAAAATTTCTGCCACTCCCATCACCCGGGGCATCCCGGCGATGAGGATGTTGAAGTTGCAGGAGAAGGTGTCCTGGAGGGGGGTGGACTGGTACAGCTTGGCCATCAGCTTCTCCGGGTCCGTGCCCCGCTTCAGGTCGATGGCCAGCTTTAAGCCGTTCAGGTCCGTCTCGTCCCGCATGTCGGAGATCTCCTTGACCTTCCCCGCCTTCACCAGCTCCGCCACCTTGTCCAGGATGGCCTCGGCGGTGGTGGAGTAGGGGATCTCGTACACCTCGATGACGTTGTCCTCCTTGACATACCGCCACTTGGCCCGCAGCTTCAGCGGCCCCCGGCCCGTGCGGTACACCTCGGCCAGCGCCGCCCCGTCGTACAGCAGCTGGCCCCCGGTGGAGAAATCCGGCGCTTTCAAAATGCTCAGCAGATCCACATTGGGGTCCTTCATATAGGCGATGGCGGCATCGCACACCTCGCCCAGGTTGAACCCGCACAGGTTGGACGCCATGCCCACGGCGATGCCCTGGTTGGCGCTCACCAGCACGTTGGGGAAGGTGGTGGGCAGCAGGGTGGGCTCGGTGAGCTTTCCGTCGTAGTTGGGGACGAAGTCCACCGCGTCCTGGTCGATGTCCCGGAACAGCTCCTGGCAGATGGGATCCAGCCGCACCTCGGTGTACCGGGAGGCCGCCCAGGCCATGTCCCTGGAGTACACCTTGCCGAAATTGCCCTTGGAGTCCACCAGGGGGTGCAAAAGGGCTCCGTACCCCCGGGACAGGCGCACCATGGTGTCGTAGATGGCGGCGTCCCCGTGGGGGTTCAGCTTCATGGTGGCCCCCACTACGTTGGCGGACTTGGTGCGGGAGCCCCCCAGCAGCTTCATCTGGTACATGGTGTACAGCAGCTTCCGGTGGGAGGGCTTGAAGCCGTCGATCTCCGGGATGGCCCGGGAGACGATGACCGACATGGCGTAGGGCATGTAGTTGAGCTCCAGGGTCTCGGTGATGGGCTGCTCCAGCACCTGGGCCCGCAGGCCCATGACGTTGGGATTGTCCACCTTTTTGGACCCCTTCTGCTCGGGAACCTTTTTTTTAGCCAAATTCAATCATTCCTTCTGCGGATAGCCGTTCAAAAGTTTCTTTTTGCCCCGCCGGAGGCAGACTACGAGATGTCGGCCATCTCCAAATATTTATACCCGCTGTCCGCGATGTGGTCCTTCCGGGCCTGGAGGTCGTTGCCCAAAAACATCTCGAACACCTGGGCGGTGCGCTCCACGTCCTCGGGCATCACCTTGATGAGCCGCCGGGTGTCCGGGCTCATGGTGGTCAGCCACATCATGTCCGGCTCGTTCTCGCCCAGGCCCTTGGAGCGCTGCACATCGAACTTCTTGCCCTCCAAAGACGCCACAATATCGTTGCGCTCCCGGTCGGAGTAGGCGAACCAGGTCTTTTCCTTGCAGGTGATCTCGTACAGAGGGGATTCGGCGATATAGACGTACCCCTTCTCAATCAGCGTCGGGGTGAGCCGGTACAGCATGGCCAGCAGCAGGGTGCGGATCTGAAAGCCGTCCTCGTCGCCGTCGGTGCAGATGACGATCTTGTTCCAGCGCAGCAGGTCCAGGTCGAAGGCGTTCAGCTCCTTGACGTGCTTGTCCTTGACCTCCACCCCGCAGCCCATCACCTTCAGCAGGTCGGTGATGATCTCGCTTTTGAAGATACGGGCGTAGTCCGCCTTGAGGCAGTTGAGAATCTTGCCCCGGATGGGCATAACCGCCTGGAACTCCCCGTCCCGGGCCTGCTTCACGCTGCCCAGGGCGGAGTCGCCCTCCACGATGTAGAGCTCCCGCCGCTCCACGTCCTTGGAGCGGCAGTCCACAAACTTGGCCACCCGGTTGGAGATGTCCACCGACCCGGACAGCTTTTTCTTGATGCCCAGCCGGGTCTTTTCCGCCGTCTCCCGGGAGCGCTTGTTCACCAGCACCTGACCGGCGATCTTCTCCGCGTCCATGGGGTTCTCGATGAAATAGACCTCCAGCTGGGAGCGGAGGAACTCTGTCATGGCCTCCTGGACAAACCGGTTGGTGATGGACTTTTTGGTCTGGTTCTCGTAGCTGGTCTGGGTGGAGAAGTTGCTGCTCACCAGCACCAGGCAGTCCTGAATGTCCGCCCAGGTCACTCTGGCCTCGTTCTTCTGATATTTGCCGTTCTGCTTGAGCCAGCCGTCCACGGCGGACACGAAGGCGGAGCGCATGGCCTTTTCCGGGGACCCGCCGTGCTCCAGCCAGGAGGAGTTATGGTAGTGCTCGATGACCTGCGCCGTGTTGGAGAAACAGAAGGAGACGGACAGCTTCACCTTATACTCGTTTTTGTCGTCCCGGTCCCTGCCCCGCCGCTCCGCCTGCCAGAACACCGGGGCGGTGAGGGCGTCCTCCCCCGCCAGCTCGGTGACATAGTCTAGCAGGCCGTTTTCATAGCGGAACTCGGCGGTCTCAAATTTTCCCCCCGCCTGATTGCGGAACCGGAACGTCACTCCGGCGTTGACCACCGCCTGCCGCTTCATCACGTCGGTATAGTAGTCCGCGGGGATGTCGATGTCGGTGAACACGTCCAAATCGGGCTTCCAGCGAAACTTTGAGCCCGTCTTTTTCCGGTCGGCGGGCTCCTTTTTCATCTCCCCCACGATCTCGCCCTTCTCGAAGTGGAGGGTGTATTTGAAGCCGTCCCGGTAAATCACCGCGTCGAAATACTCGCTGGCGTACTGGGTGGCGCAGGAGCCCAGGCCGTTGAGCCCCAGGGAGTACTCGTAGTTGTCCCCGCCGTCCTCCTTGTATTTGCCGCCGGCGTACAGCTCGCAGAACACCAGTTCCCAGTTCCAGCGGCCCTCCGCCTCGTTCCAGTCCACCGGGCAGCCCCGGCCGAAGTCCTCCACCTCAATGGATTTGTCCTCGTACCGGGTGACGGTGATCAGGTCGCCGTGGCCCTCCCGGGCCTCGTCGATGGCGTTGGAGAGGATCTCGAACACCGCGTGCTCACAGCCCTCCAGCCCGTCGGAGCCGAAGATGACGCCGGGGCGCTTGCGCACCCGGTCCGCCCCCTTCAGAGAGGAAATCGAGTCGTTTCCATAGTTCGCTTTTGGTGTGGACTTTGCCATAGCTGCACCTCTTATACGAATTCTTCCCAAAACGGCGCCGCCGCTTCGGGGGCCGCGGCGCGCGGGCCAAAATGATATGCTTTCTCGCGGCGAAACAGGGGCGGCTGTGTCCTTCTCCGTCGAAAACCGCCGGAGAAGGGTCCCCAAACGCCATACAAACCGCTAATTGTATAGTATAGCGCCAAAGGGGCCCAGCGTCAAGTGCACAGGTTCTGCGTGCGCGCGAAACCGGCGCGGCAGCTGGCCGCGCCGGTTTTGTCAGGTTGTGAAGGCGGCTCGGGCTCACGCCTATTTTTTCACCGTATCGTCTGTGATCTCCTTCATGGCCCGCTCCAGGCTCATGCCGTTTGCCACCGCCTCCTTCCGGGCGGCGTTCACCGCCTGGATGGTCTTCATCTTCTCCCCCGTCAGGCTGTAGCCCTTCATGGCGATGAGGGTTGCCCCCCAGGCCAGCATGGGGATCACGCAGAACATCACGATCACCGCCACCTTGATGCCGCCGGAGTAGGGCGTGCTGTCGGTGGGCAGGTCGCTGAGTCCCGCGCAGAGCAGGAAGATGAACGCCACCAAAGTCTGGGCCAGGGAGGACACCAGCTTGTCCACCAGGGAGAACAGGGTGCCCATGATGCCGGGGATATATTTGCCGGAGCGGTAGGTCTCGTAGTCGGAGCAGTCGGCCACCATGGGGATGGGCATGTCGGCGGTGGCGTAGTAGGCGCCGTAGCCGATGCCGAAGCACACGATGAACAGGATGGTATAGAGGTTGATAGCCCCGCCTCCCTGGAAGGGGAAGGACAGCATCCGGGCCGGATCGCCGTTCTGGCTGAACAGCAGCAGGGCCAGCACGCCCACGTAGCAGATGAGGGCCACGGACACGTAGCGGATCAGAGAGGCCCGCTGGCCCAGCTTCTGGGAGGTGCGCATGGACAGCAGGAAGAAGGGCACGGCGCACACGTAGCCCAGCACCATCATGGGCAGATACAGAGAGTTATAGTTGCCCATCAAAATTCCGTAGAGTGCTAACAAAACCGTGGTGTTGGTGGCGATGGCCAGGGCCAGCTTGCACCCCGCGCCCGCCACCATCAGCCGCTGCATGGGCTTATTGTCCCGGATGATCTCGACATACTCGCTCATCTTCACCTTCTCCTGCTTGTCGCCGCCGATGCCGTAGTATTTCGGGTTGTCCTTCTCGGCGATACCGATGATAGCCAGGGCGGTGAGCAGCACGGAGATGGCAATGCCGATGGGGGTGATGATGCGGAACACCGTGGGGTCGGAGTAGCCGGACACGATGACGTTGCCCGCCTCGTCCTTCACGTCGTACATCCCCTTGACCAGGGGGATCATGAACTGCATGACCCCCATGCCCAGCAGGGAGCCCACCGTGTTGAAGATGGTGAACATGGGCCGCTGGTTGGGGTCGTTGGTGAGCACCGTCTGGCCCGCCCGGGTGCAGGAGGTCTGAAAGGTGTAGCCGATGACCCAGACGAAGTACACCACCACAAAAGCCGCGTAGCGCGCCCACATCATGCTCTCGGGAATGAGCGGGGTGAGGATGTACAGGCAGACCACGCTCACCGCCATGACGGCGCTGCCCAGGATCATGAAGGGGCGGAACTTGCCGATTTTGGTGCTGGTGCGGTCCATCATGGCCCCGATGATGGGGTCGGTGACGGCGTCGGCCACCCGCATCACCGTCACCATGATGGAGGCGAACATGCCCAGCTTCAGGATGCTGGAGCCGAACTGGGCCACGTAGGACAAAATCAGCACAAAATACACGTTGGTGGCGCCGTTGTTCAGGGGAAACAGCACCAGTTGATAGGGTTTGGCCCGGTTCAGGGTGGTGCTTGGTTCTTGGCTCATGGAATCTCCTCCTCGAATTGTTTTTATTGTTCAAGGGCACGGGTAAAAACCTGTAGGGGCGGCTATCAGCCGCCCACGGGCGCATGATATGCGCCCCTACAGAGCCTGTTTACACCCAGTTGGCGCTGTTGGAACTCTTACCTTGCAATTTATAGGCCGGATTGGGGGTGTCCACGTGCCGGATGACGCAGGAATCCTCGCAGTCCCCGGAGACGGCCTTCAGCTCCACCTGGCCCTCCAGGGGCACCCGGAAGGTGAACACCTTGTCCCCGGTCTTCTCCTCCAGCAGCTTTCCATCGGCGTACAGCGTCACTTTGGACTGGTTGGAGTACACCTTCACCGTAGTTACCGCCTCCGGCCGGTCCGCGTAACGCCGCCCGCAGATGTGGACGAAGGGCTCGCCGCTCCACCACGCCTTGTAGATATAGAAGCTGTCCTTTTTCGTCTGCCGGTCGAAGGTGACGATCCCCTTGTGGTTCATCCCCGGCTCCCCCCCCTGGTCCCGGGCGTCGGCGGCGAAGTCGAACATGTTCCAAAGGTGGGTGGCCCACAGGTAGGGGTGCTTGGCAAAGCACTTGAGCATATATTCGTTGTACACGCACTGGTATTCCTCGGTGTGGTCCCCCCGGCGGGGCTTGGAGGAGTGGAGGTTGGGCATGGCCTCGCAGCCGTACTCGGAGTAGCCCAGCGCCCGGTTGGGATAACGCAGGTGGAAGAAGCCCATCCACAAATCGTTGAGGAACAGCCCCGGCACGTACCAGCCCAGGTACAGGTTCCAGGACACCACATCCGTGATGTGGGCGGACTTGTTGAACGGCCCGCACATGGCGTAGCAGGCCAGGGTAGTGAGCCGGGTGGGGTCCATCTCATGATAGAGGTCGTTCAAAACCCGGTGGTTGTCCAGCATGTCCCTTTTGTCCTTGGTGGAGATGGTGATCTCGTTGGACACCCCCCACACCACGATGGACGGGTGGTTGTAGTTCTGGATGACCAGCTCTTTGGCCTGGGAAATCGTGTTGTCCCGGCCGTTGGGCATGTGCTCCGAGATATAGGGGATCTCCGCCCACACCACCATGCCGTACCGGTCGCACAGGTCGTAGAAGTACTGGTCGTGCTGGTAGTGGGCCAGCCGGATGGTGTTGGCCCCCAGCTCCCGGATCATGGCCATGTCGGCGTCGTGGTGCTCCTTTGTGAGGGCGTTGCCGATGCCCTTCCAGTCCTGGTGGCGGCTGACGCCGTGGAGGGGATAGGGCCGCCCATTGAGGAAGAAGCCCTTCTTGGGGTCCACCGAAAAGGTGCGCACACCGAATTTGGAGCTCACCTGGTCCACGTCCGCCCCGTTCACCTCCAGGACGGCCTCGCAGGTGTAGAGATAGGGGTCCTTCACCCCGTCCCACAGGTGGACGCCGGGAATGGCGAGGGTGAGGTCCGTCCCCTCCCCCTGGGCCACGGGACTGCCCGCGGCGTCCAGCAGCCTGACCTTCACCCGGGCGTTTTCCGCCCCATGGAAGGTCTCCACCCGCACCCTCGCCTCCCTGCCGTTGACGGCGGGGGTGATCTTCAGGCCGGAGCCTCCCCAGTAGTCCAGGTCGAAGTGGTCCTTGTTCACGATAAGCAGCAGCACGTCCCGGTAGATACCGCCGTAGAAGGTGAAGTCTGCCTTCTGGGGGTACACCCGGTCGTTGCGGCTGTTGTCCGCGTGGACGGCGAGGGCGTTCTCGTCCTGGAGAAAATCGGTCACGTCCCAGCGGAAGGTGGAGTAGCCGCCGTGGTGCTCCCCCACCAGCTTTCCGTTCAGCTCCACCCTGGCGGAGGCGTTCACCCCCCGGAACTCCAGGTAGACCCGCTCCTCCGCCGTAAAATCCGGCTTGGAAAACCGTTTTTTGTACGCGCAGGTCCC
>CAJTLI010000011.1 GCA_910577525.1 uncultured Oscillospiraceae bacterium
TATAATACTATCTTGTGTTTGAGAAACGACTCTATTTCAGATAGAAGGTACGGACATGCGAAACGAAAAATTGCGAAACATTGCCATTATTGCCCACGTGGACCACGGCAAGACCACCTTGGTGGACGAGATGCTCAAGCAGGGCGGCATCTACCGGGAGAACCAGGCCACCGTGGACCGGGTGATGGACTCCAACGACCTGGAACGGGAGCGGGGCATCACCATTCTGGCCAAAAACACCGCCGTCCACTACAAGGACACCAAGATCAATATCGTGGACACCCCGGGCCACGCCGACTTCGGCGGCGAGGTGGAGCGCATCCTGAAAATGGTCAACGGGGTCATTCTGCTGGTGGACGCCGCCGAGGGCCCCATGCCTCAGACCCGGTTTGTGCTGTCCAAGGCCCTGGAGCTGGGCCACAAGGTCATCGTGGTGGTGAACAAAATCGACCGCCCCGACCAGCGCATCCACGAGGTCATGGACGAGGTGCTGGAGCTGCTGCTGGAGCTGAACGCCACCGACGAGCAGTTTGAGTCTCCCACGCTGTTCTGCTCCGGGCGGCAGGGCACCGCCAGCTACTCCCCCGACGTGCAGGGCACCGATCTGGTCCCCCTCTTCGAGACGATTTTGGACTATATCCCCGCCCCCGAGTGCGACCCCGAGGCCCCCTTCCAGATGCTGGTGTCCTCC
The DNA here is from genome assembly GCA_910577525.1 of uncultured Oscillospiraceae bacterium. Taxonomy (GTDB): domain Bacteria; phylum Bacillota; class Clostridia; order Oscillospirales; family Oscillospiraceae; genus Enterenecus. The sequence goes on from CAJTLI010000011.1 coordinate 692, forward strand.
ATCGACTACAACGAGTTCGTGGGCCGCATCGCCGTGGGCCGCATTGAGCGGGGCACCGTGAAGCAGAACCAGGAGATCGTGGTGTGCAACTACCACAAGCGGGACGAGGCCCCCAAGAAGGCCAAGGCCACCGCCCTGTACACCTTCGACGGCCTGGCCCGCACCCCCGTCGCCGAGGCCGGAGCCGGTGAGATCATCGCCATGAGCGGCATCGGGGACATCACCATCGGCGACACCGTGTGCGCGCCCTCCAATCCCGAGCCCATCGAGTTTGTCAAGATCTCTGCCCCCACCCTGGAGATGACCTTCTCCGTCAACGACTCCCCCTTCGCCGGACGGGAGGGCAAATACGTCACCAGCCGCCAGCTCCGGGACCGGCTGTTCCGGGAGACCCTGAAGGACGTGTCTCTGCGGGTCACGGAGGTGGAGGCGTCCACCGACGCCTTCAACGTGGCGGGCCGGGGAGAGATGTCCCTGTCCATCCTCATCGAGACCATGCGCCGGGAAGGCTATGAGTTCCAGGTGTCGCCTCCCCGGGTGGTCTACCAGGAGGTGGAGGGCAAAAAGTGCGAGCCCATCGAGCGGGTGGTCATCGACGTGCCCGCCGACAACGTGGGGGCCGTTATGGAGAAGCTGGGGGCCCGGAAGGGCGAGTTTCTGTCCATGGATCCGGTGGGCAGCCGCACCAAGCTGGAGTTCCTGATCCCCTCCCGGGGCCTGTTCGGCTACCGCAACGAGTTCCTCACTGATACCAAGGGCGAGGGCATCATGGCCTCCGTCTTTGAGAAGTATGCCCCCTATAAGGGGGAGATTCAGCGCCGGAACACCGGCTCCCTGGTGGCCCACGAGCAGGGCGAGTCCGTCACCTACGGCCTGTTCGCCGCCCAGGAGCGGGGGGCTCTGTTTATCGGCCCGGGGGTGCCTGTGTACGAGGGCATGGTGGTGGGCGTCTGCCCCAAGATGGAGGACATCACCGTCAATGTATGCAGAAAGAAGCAGCTCACCAACATGCGGGCCTCCGGGTCCGACGAGGCCCTGCGGCTGGTGCCCCCTAAGACCATGAGTCTGGAGCAGTGCCTGGAGTTTCTGGCGGACGACGAGCTGCTGGAGGTCACGCCGGAAAACCTGCGCCTGCGCAAGCGCATTTTGAACCACGAAAAGCGGATGAAGGCCCTGAAGGGCGGGAAAGCCTGACCGGACCGGTTCCTCGAATCCAAAAAACGCCAAGCGCGCGCGTCCTCAAGGGGCGGCGCGCTTGGCGTTTTTCCGGCGCAGCTTTTGTTGCCGCATTGTAATCTTTCTTTTGTTGACAATGTAGACTAACTGTGCTATGCTATGTCTACAAAGTCGACAGGAGGGGTGGAATATGGAAGACGCCAAGCTGACCGCCAGCGAGTGGAACATCCTCAACTGCCTGTGGGAGCGCAGCCCCCGCACGGTGATGCAGCTTGCGGGCGAGCTGGAGAAGACGGTGGGCTGGGCCAGGAGCACCACCATCACGGTGCTGCACCGGATGGAGGCCAAGGGGCTGGTGCGGTGTGAGCAGGCGGGCCGGGGGAAGGCCTATGTCCCCCTGGTGGAGCGGGACCAGGCCGCTGTGGCCGAGACCAGGAGCTTTCTGGACCGGGTGTACCAGGGCAGCGTGGGCATGATGATGAGCGCCATGGCCCAGTGGGAGGGGCTGAGCCGGGACCAGATCGCCCAGCTCCGGGCCATTCTGGACCAGGCGGAACAGGAGGCGGACCAATGAAGCTGACGCAAATGCTGTTTGAGTGGGTGCTCACCGCCGCCTTTCTCATTCTGGCGGTGCTGGCCCTGCGGGCCCTGCTGGGGCGGCGGGTGAGCGCTTCGCTGCGCTATGCCCTGTGGGCGGCGGTGCTGGTGCGGCTTCTGGTGCCGGTGCAGCTGTTCACCACCCCTGTCACCGGCACGTCGGTGCTGCGGGAGACCGGGGTGGAGCAGTGGGTGTCGGTCCCCTCCTTTGAGCCCGCCCCAGCCCCGGCGGTATCGGTCAGCCAAGCTCCGGCGGTCCCCGCTCCCACAGAGCTGCCCGACGGCACGGTCATCGTCTACCAGCCCGTTCAAGCCCCCGCCACGGTGAGAATTCAGCCCATCCCCGTCCTGCAAATACTGGGCTGGCTGTGGCTGGCAGGGAGCGCGGGGATGGGGTTGGCGTTTGTGCTGTCCAACCTGACCTTTGCCCGCCGCCTGCGCCGGGCGCGGACCCCTCTGGAGGGGGCGGACTGCCCCCTGCCCGTGTATACCGCGGACGGCCTGCCCTCCCCCTGTCTGTTCGGGCTGTTCCGGCCCGCCGTGTACATCACGGAGGACGCCGCCCAGGACCCGGCCATGCTCCGCCACATCCTGGCCCACGAATACACCCATTTCCGCCATGGGGACCACATTTGGAACGGGCTGAGGAGCGCCGCCCTGGCCCTCCACTGGTGGAATCCGCTGGTGTGGCTGGCGGCGGTGCTCAGCCGCCGGGACGGGGAGCTGGCCTGCGACGAGGGGGCCCTCAAGCGGTTGGGGGAGGCTGAGCGCATCGCCTATGGCCGGACCCTGGTGGCCCTCATCACGGTGCAGCCCCGGCCCGGGGACCTGTTCCGGTGCGCCACCACCATGACCGGGGGCCAGAAGAGCGTCTTTGACCGGGTGGCCCGCATTGCCAAGGCCCCCAAGCGCTGGCTGTGGGCGGCGGTGGCGGCGGTCATCGCCACGGCCCTGGCCTGCGTGTGCGCCTTCGGGCGGGCGGAGGAAACCCCCGACCCGGCCTCCGGCGTTACCGCCGATTTGACCTTCTCCCTGGAGACGAGCAGCGACGGCAAGCCCTATGTCCGCATGGACGGCACCGCGGACGGCGAGGAGCTGCCCCGGGGGGCCTTCTGGTATCCGGAACCCTCCGCGTTTGAGGAGTTCTCCGGCGGGTATTTGTCCATGGTATACCCCGGCTTCACCGACGGCATGGAGGGACATGTTACCGCCGGATGGACAGACGAAAGCCATACGTCAGTCACCGCATCCACCCGGATGACGGCTATGCTCAGCAGCCAGTTCAACGTGGGCTGGTGGGAGTTCACCGTAAATTTGGACAGCGGGACCGTCACCAGTATGGAGGGGCTGTCCTTCCGGGAGGGCCTGCCGGAAGGGGAGACCCGCTTTTATCCCCAGTCCATCTCCGACGAAGAGGCGCTGAAAGCCGCCCGCATCGCCGCCAAGCTGCTGACGGCGGGGGAGGACTATTACAACAATTGCAGCGGCGGGGCGGACATCCCCCAGCTCTACGCGGACGTTCTGGAGGGCGGGCAGTTTTACGCCGTGTACCTGGAAGAATGGACCAGAACCACCCTTGACGGTTTCCTGAGAGCGGAGAAGGAAGCCGGCTACATGGCCCCTGGCTATGAAGTTTCCGCGTATACCCTGGTGGATATGGACGGGGACGGGGCGGACGAGCTGATTCTGTGGATCGGCCAGGAGGGCGTGGGCGCGAGCTACCTGATTTTCCACCAGCTTGACGGGAAGCTGTGCGGCTACCTTGGCGTGTATAAATCCATGCAAAGCCTCAAGGCGGACGGCACCTTTTTCGACCAATATCTCTTTTCCGAGGAATGGGACCGGCAGGGTTTGGGATATTCCAGGGTCTCCTTCACTGAGACCGGACTGGAGTTCCACCCGTTCACCTACAGCGTCTCCCTGGACGGCGACCTGCCTGAGGATGAAAAATACGTCTATGTGGCGGATGGGAAAACCGTGAACTATGAAACCTATTCCGCCGCTGTCGAGGAGCAGGACGCCAAGCCCAATGTGGTCTGGCGCGAGTTCGACCCGCCCTCTGCGGACCGCTACACCGCCCTGCCGGAGCTGTACGCCAAAGTCCTGCGGGGGGAGTCCAAATTTGTCCTGTATAAAAATGAGCCGCCCATCTTCATCGGCGAGGTCCCGGCTCTCATCGACCCATACGACGGCTATATGTGTATCCAACGGTACGCCGTGGTGGACCTGCTGGGCGGTTTGGGGAGCAATGAAATGCCCCAGGCGCTGGTCTACCTGTGCGGCGTGTCCGGGGATATGGCGGGCTACCTCCTGCTGTGGGACGAGGACGGTCAGGTCCACGGCGAAATATTTGACAGCTACGGCTGGCGCAACCGCTGGTTCAGCGACCTCAAGGCCGACGGCACCTTTGTGTGCACCGACTCCCTGGGCGGCAATGACTGGATGAGCATTTCCCGTCTGGTTTCAACGGCGGCGGGGAGCTGGTCGCTGTACAGCGAGGCGGTCCGGCGGAACCCTGACGCCTTGGGGGAGAAAATTGATCTGGAGAGCTTCATGGTCATTGACCGGGAGCTGGACGAAGCGGAATTTGAACAGGCGCTGGAGGCCCACCGGGCCAAGCCGGACGCGACGTGGTACGCGCTCCCCCTCAAGGACCCGGACGCCGCCCCATCCCAACCCTCTCCCCAGCCCCTGAACCCGTCCTATACTTTGGACGAGTACGGTGTGAACCTCTACATCACCGGGCTGGACTGCGAGTCCGCACACTGGTATTCCAAGGCCAACTGCTCCACCCCCATCTCTGAAACGGCCCTGGGGGAGCTGAGCGTTTCCAAGCCCCGGTTTCTGGGCGGGGAATTTTCCAACACCTACCGCGCCGTCGATGCCCAATACAGCCCGGAGGGCGGCGGCAGGCTCTGGATGACCGTCTCAGAGGATATCTCCGGCGACGTTGGCAGCCGGGAATTCCTGGTGGACCTGACCACCGGCGCGGTGACAGAGCAGGAGAACGACCACCCCGTATGGAGAGGCAAGCTCCCCGTCCCGCCCGACAAGGTGCTGGCGGAGGCGGCGCTGACCCTGGCCCAGCTCATCCGGAGCGGGTCGGACTTCTATCAAAGCTCCCTCCCCGCCCCGGAGGAGGGCCCCCTGCCCTTTGACGTGCCCATGAAGCTGATGTTCGCCAGCGGCGCGGGGGCCTGGGACACCCTGCTCACCCTCCACCCCGACGGCACCTTTGAGGGGAACTACCACGACACGGACGCAGGGGACAGCGGCGACGGCTACCAGTCCACCGAGTACGTCTGCAAGTTCCACGGGCGGTTCGGGGACATCAAACAGGTGACGGACGCCTCCTGGTCCCTGACCCTGGCCGAGCTGGTCATCGACACCGGACACCCCATCGGCGAGGAATGGATCGAGACCATCCGGACCGGCGACGGGAGCTACAACCAGCGGTACATCTCCAGCGACCCTTACGGCTTTAACACACCGGAGAGCGGCGAGCCGCTGGAGCCCGGCGCGCCCTTCATGCTCTACACCCCGGAGGCCAGGGGCTACCGCCCCACCGACGAGCTGTACGAGATGCGGGAGAGCGAGAACTACGACTCCGTGATGTTCCAGTTCTGGAGCTGGTGGCCCGGCAGACACGCCTGGGCCCCCGACGGCACCCTGGGCTGTTACGGCCTGTGCAGCATGGAGACGGGCCGGGGCTTCTTTGACCTGTACACATGGGGCATCGCCTAGGGCGGCGGGGGAGGGCCTGATGAAACCGGCAGAGGCAGTTTCATCAGGCCCTCTTTCTTTTTTGCGCTTTGACATGGGAGGAAATATTTGATACACTGGGTGGCAGATGTAAACTTCCGGCGGATTTTGCCCGCGCGAAGGGGGGATTCCTAATGCGTCTGATTGCCCGGGCCATGGGCAGGTACAAAGGGGCGGTGGCCGTTTGCGTGCTCATCAAGCTTTTGGCCACCCTCAGCGAGCTGCTGCTGCCCTATATCCTGGAGCACATCATCGACGATGTGGCCCCCCTGGGCGAGCTGAGGCTGGCGGTGTTCTGGGGCCTTGTGATGTTTGCCGCCGCCCTGGTGTGCCGCCAGCTCAACGTGTGGGCCAACCGCCGGGCCATTGAGAGCGCCCACCGGGTGAGCTATGACGTGCGGCAGGCGCTGTTTCAAAAGACCGCCAACCTGTCCGGCGGGCAGTTTGACGCCTTCGGCCTGCCCTCCCTCATCAGCCGCATGACCAGCGACAGCTACAACGTCCAGTCGGCGGTGCAGCAGCTTCAGACCCTGTGCGTCCGGGCCCCCATGCTGCTCATCGGCGGGGTGGGGGTGGCCCTGGTGATGGACGCCTCCCTGGCCATGATTCTGGCGGCCATGCTGCCGCTGCTCCTCCTTGTGGTGTTCGCGGTGTCCGCCAAGGGCCTGCCCATGTACCGCCGGGTCCAGCAGAAGCTGGACGGGGTGGTGCGCATCATGCGGGAGAACATCACCGGCATCCGGGTGGTAAAAGCCCTGTCCAAGACAGAGTATGAACAACGCCGCTTTTCTGCCGCCAACGACGCCATGACGGACAGCGACATCGCCGCCGGCGCCGTGATGGCCATACCGGGTCCCTTCATGCAGCTGTGCCTCAACGGGGGGCTCACTCTGGCGGTGCTCCTGGGGGCCCGGCGGGTGAACGACGGGGCCATGGAGCCGGGGGTGATTCTGGCCTTCCTGACCTACTTCAACATGATTACCATGGGGGTGATGGGGCTGTCCCGCATTTTCATGACCATGAGCCGGGCCATGGCCAGCGCGGGCCGCATCGCCGAGGTGCTCCAGGCGGAGAACGCCCAGGCCGTTCTGCCCCCTGGGGAGGCCAAAAAACCCGCCGGGCCGGGCTTTCTCCGCTTTGAGCAGGTGGGCTTCCGCTATGGGGAGGACGCCGGCGACGGCGGCGGCTTCGCCGGGGAGGCGCGGGAAAAGGCCCTGTCCGGCATCAGCTTCACCCTGGAGCGGGGGGAGAGCCTGGGGATCATCGGCCCCACGGGCTGCGGCAAGTCCACCATCGTCTCTCTGCTGTTGCGGTTTTACGACGCCCAGGAGGGCGGCGTGTTTGTGGACGGGAAGGACGTGCGCGCCTATGAAAAGGACGAATTGCGCCGGAAATTCGGGGTGTGCTTCCAAAACGGCATGGTGTTTCAGGACACCCTGCGGGCCAACGTGGACTTCGGCCGGGGCGTGGAGGAGGAGGCGCTGCGCGCCGCGGTGGAGGACGCCCAGGCGGCGGAGTACATCGACGCCCTGGAGGCCGGGCTGGACCACCGGGCGGACATCAAGGGGGCCAACCTGTCCGGCGGGCAGAAGCAGCGCCTGCTGGTGGCCCGGGCCCTGGCGGGCAGGCCGGAGGTTCTGATTCTGGACGACAGCTCCTCCGCCCTGGACTACAGGACGGACGCGGCCATGCGCCGCGCCATCGCCCAAAACCACGGGGATTCCACCCTGATCATGGTGGCCCAGCGGGTGAGCTCCGTCATGGGCATGACCCGGATTCTGGTGATGGACAACGGGAAATGCGTGGGCTTCGGCGCCCATGAAGAACTTTTGAAAACCTGCCCCGCCTATCTGGAGACCTACCGCATCCAGATGGGCGAGCTGGCCTAGAAGGGAGGGGAGCCATATGCCGGGACCGGGGGACCGGGGCGGCAAAAAGGAGCGCCCCCGGGACGCGAGGGGGACTCTGCGCCGCATTGCCGGCTATCTGACGGCCTACCGCTGGCCGGTGCTGGCCTTTCTGCTGTGCTCCTTTCTGAGCAACGCCGGAAATCTGCTGGGCCCCCGGTTCGCCGGGAAGGCCATCGGCCTGGCGGAGGAGGGCTTCCGGCAGGGCCCCGGCCATGTGGACATGGACGGGGTGGCCCGCTATGCCCTGCTGATGCTGGCCTGCTACGGCGGGGGGCAGATCATGAACTTTCTGGTCCACACCGGCATGATGCGGGTGGGCCGCCGGGTGGCCCGCAGGCTGCGCCAGGACGTGTTTGACAAGCTGATGGCGCTGCCAGTGGGCTATTTCGACCGGCACCAGGCGGGGGATATCATCAGCCGGGTGAGCTATGACGTGGACGTGGTGTGCACCAGCCTGTCCACCGACGTGATTCAGATCCTCACCAGCGCCGTCACCGTGGCGGGCAGCTTTGTGATGATGTGCCTCATCTCCCCGCCCCTGGTGCTGTGCATGGCGGCCACCATTCCGGCCTCCATCCTGTTCACCCGGTATATGGGCAAAAAAACAAGGCCGCTCTACGCCCGGCGCAGCGCGGCCTACGGGGAGATGAACGGCTTTGCCGAGGAGATGTTCGCCGGCCAGCGCACCATCCTGGCCTACGCCCAGGAGGAGCGGGTGTGCGGCCAATTCAGCGCTGTGAACCGGGCCGCCGCCCAGGCCTACCGAGACGCGGACGGCATGGGCATGACCATGGGCCCCACCGTGGGCATGATCTCCAACTTCGGCCTGGCCGCCATCGGGCTGGGGGGCTCCATTCTCTACATGCTGGGGGCGGTGGGTCTGGAGCAGATCTCCTCCTTTGTGCTCTACTCCCGGAAGTTCTCCGGCCCCATCAACGAGATCTCCAACATCATCAACGAGATTTTTTCCGCCCTGGCGGCGTCGGAGCGGGTGTTCCGCCTGCTGGACGAGCCCGAGGAGGCCAAGGACGCGCCCGGCGCGGCGGAACTGAAGCCCGGGGCCAGCCATGTGAGGGCGGAGGGGGTGAGCTTTGGCTACGTGCCGGGCCGCACGGTGCTCCACGGCCTGAACTTCGAGGCCAAGCCCGGCCAGACCATCGCCATTGTGGGCCCCACCGGGGCGGGCAAGACCACCGTCATCAATCTGCTGATGCGTTTCTACGACCCGGACCGGGGCTGCATCTACGTGGACGGCAGGGAGAACCGGGCCTATACCATGGACTCCCTGCGCCGGGGGTACGCCATGGTCCTCCAGGACACCTGGGTGTTTCAGGGCACCATCTTCGACAACATCGCCTACGGCAAGGAGAACGCCTCCATGGAGGAGGTGGTCCGGGCCGCCAAGGCCGCCCGCATCCACGGCGCCATCATGCGCCTGCCCCAGGGCTACAACACGGTAATCACCGAGGACGGCGGCTCCATCTCCAAGGGGCAGAAGCAGCTGCTCACTATCGCCCGGGCCATGCTGTACGACACGGACATGCTGATTCTGGACGAGGCCACCTCCAACGTGGACACCAACACCGAGCGGCAGGTGCAGAAGGCCATCCGCTCCCTCATGGCGGGCAAGACCTGCTTTGTCATCGCCCACCGGCTGTCCACCATTCAGAACGCCGACCACATCCTGGTGGTAGACCAGGGCGGCGTGGTGGAGCAGGGCGCCCACCGGGAGCTCATGGAGCGCCGGGGGGGCTATTACGAGATGTACGCCAGCCAGTTCGGCTGAGCTGAACCGTCAAACCCGCCCGGGGAGAGGCAGCGGCCTCCCCCCGGCGGGTTGTTTTATTCCAAGAAAGCACTGATGAAACGCGTGCGGCATCCTGCCGGTTGAATCAGTCCTTCCCTAAAAGCTCCTTCAGCGTGCTGTTCACCGTCTGGGGGTTGGCCCTGCCCTTGAGCTCCCGCATGACCTGCCCCACCAGGAAGCCGAAGGCCTTCTCCCTGCCGCCCCGGTAGTCGGCCACAGACTGGGGATTGGCCTCCAGCACCCCGGCGCACGCCTCCCGCACCAGGCCGCCGTCGCTGACCTGCTCCAGGCCGTGCTCTTTGACGTATGCGTCCACGTCCCCGTCCGTGTCGAAGATGGCCTCGAACACCTTGACGGCGGTGTTGCGGTTCAGCCTGCCCTCCCCCACTCGCGCGATGAGCCGGGCCAGGGTGGGGGCGGTGAGCTTCATGTCACGGGGCTCCATGGCCCGCTGGGCCAGGGCCCCCAGCACCTCCCCCATGATCCAGTTTGCCCCCTGCTTGGGGGGCGCGCCCAGCTCCACTAGCTCCTCAAAAAACCGGGCCAGGGCGCCGTCCGAGGTAATCATTTGGCAGTCGTACTCGGGCAGGCCGTACTCCCGCTGATACCGGGCCCGTTTTTCCCCTGCCAGCTCGGGCTGGGCGGCGCGCAGGCCCTCCAGATACTCCTCGGACAGCTCGATGGGGGGTATGTCCGGTTCGGGGAAATAGCGGTAATCCTGGGCGTTCTCTTTGGAGCGCATGGCGTAGGTGGCGTCCTTGTTCTCGTCCCAGCGGCGGGTCTCCTGGACCACCTGTTTCCCCTCCTCGATCAGCTCGATCTGCCGGCGTGCCTCATAGCCGATGGCCCGGGCGATGGCCTTAAAGGAGTTCAGGTTCTTCATCTCCGTCCGGGTGCCCAGCTCCGAGCTGCCCAGGGGCCGGACGGACAGGTTCACGTCGCACCGGAGGGACCCCTCCTGCATTTTGCAGTCGGACACCCCCAGGTATTGCAGGGTCTCCTTCAGCTTCTCCAGATAGGCGACGGTCTCCTCCGCCGTGCGGAAATCCGGCTCGGTGACGATCTCAATGAGGGGCACGCCGCAGCGGTTGTAGTCCGCCCTGGTCTGGTCGAGCCAGGGGTCGTGGACCAGCTTGCCCGCGTCCTCCTCCATGTGGAGCTCGTGGATGCGGACGGTCTTGTCCCCGGCGGGGGTGTGAATGGAGACGGCCCCGTCCCGGGCGATGGGAAGATACAGCTGGGAGATCTGGTACGCCTTGGGCAGGTCGGGGTAGAAGTAATTCTTCCGGTCGAACTTGCTGTACCGGGTGATATGGCAGTTCAGGGCCAGTCCGGCCTTGACGGCGAACTCCAGCACCTTTTTGTTCAGCACGGGCAGAGTCCCCGGCATTCCCATGCACACTGGGCAGCAGTGGGTGTTGGGCTCCCCGCCGAAGGCGGTGGTGCAGGAGCAGAAGATCTTTGTCCTGGTGGCCAGCTCCACGTGGGTTTCCAGGCCGATCACAGTTTCCCAGGTCATGCCCGTTCGCCTCCTTTCGGCATACGCTTGTGGAAATCGGTGTCCAGCTGGAAGGCGTGGGCGGCGTTGAGCAGCTTTCCCTCCCCGAAGTGGGGGCCGATGAGCTGGGCCCCGATGGGCAGGCCGCCGGAATCGAACCCGCAGGGCATGGACAGCCCCGGCAGGCCCGCCAGGTTGACAGACACGGTGTACACGTCGCTGAGATACATTTGCAGCGGGTCGGACAGGCTCTCCCCCAGCTTTGGCGCGGTGGCGGGGGCCACGGGGGTCAGGAGCAGATCGCACCGCTCAAAGGCCCTGTCGAAGGCGTCCTTGATGACGGCCTTGACCTGCAAAGCCTTTTTATAGTAGGCGTCGTAATACCCGGAGGACAGCACGAAGGTCCCCAGCAAAATCCGCCGCTTCACCTCGGCTCCGAAGCCCTGGGTGCGGGTCTTGCGGTAGAGGTCCGCCAGGCCGTCGTACTGCTCCGCCCGCCAGCCGTATTTCACCCCGTCGAACCTTGACAGGTTGGAGGACGCCTCGGCGGCGGCGATGATATAGTAGGCGGGGACCACGTACTCCATCACCGGGAAGGACAGCTCGATCACCTCAGCCCCCCGGCCTTTCAGCACGTCGGACACCTTTAAAACGGCGTCTCTGACCTGGCCGTCCAGCCCGTCGCCGCAGCAGTCCACCGGCAGGCCGACCTTCATGCCCCGGATATCCCCGGTCAGCTCCTCCAGCAGATGGCCGTACTGCCCGTCCAGGCTGGTGCCGTCCCTGGGGTCCCTCCCCTGGAGCGCGTCCAGCACGGCGGCGCAGTCCGCCGCGTCCCGGCACAGGGGGCCGATCTGGTCCAGCGAGGAGGCGTAGGCGATGAGCCCGTACCGGGACACGGTGCCATAGGTGGGCTTCATGCCGGTGACGCCGCAGTAGGAGGCGGGCTGCCGGATGGAGCCGCCGGTGTCCGAGCCGATGGCGTACCAGCCCAGCCCCGCCGCCACCGCCGCCGCCGCGCCGCCGGAGGAACCGCCGGGAACCCGCGACCGGTCCCAGGGGTTGCGCACCGGGCCGTAGAAGGAGGTCTCGGAGGTGGAGCCCATGGCGAACTCGTCCATATTCAGCTTGCCCAGGGAGAGGCCCCCCGCCGCCGTCAGCCTGTCCACCACGGCGGCGTCATAGGGGGGCGCGAAATCCCCCAGAATTTTGGACGCGCAGGAGGTTTTTACGCCCCGGGTGCAGATGTTGTCCTTGAGGGCCATGGGCACGCCGTACAGGGGGCTTTGGGCGTCCTTCAACCCGTCCTGCAATTGCTCCGCCCGGTCCAGCGCCTGTTCTCCAGTGACGGTGATAAAGGCGTTCAGCGCCCCGTTTTGGGCGGCAATTTGGTCCAGCGCCGCCTGGGCGGCCTCCTTAACGGACACCTGGCCCTTTTTGATGGCCCCGCCCAGCTCCAGGGCGGTCAGTTTTGTCAGCTCCATTTCTTCTCCTCCTCACTCCACGGCCTTGGGGACCAGAAACGCCTCCTTGCCGCCGGAGGGCGAGCCCGCCAGCAGCTGGGCCCGGTCCTGGGAGGGGGCCGGCTCATCCTCCCGCAGGACGTTTTTCACCGGGAACACATGGCTCATGGGCTCTATGCCCTGGGTGTCCAGCTGGTTCAGCACGTTCATATAGGCGATGATCTGCTCTAATTGGGCGGTCATGGCCTGCTTTTCCCCGGCCCGCAGCTCCATGCGGGACAGTTCGGAAATATAGTCCACCATCTCTGTATTGACAATCATTTAAAGTTCCTCCTTTTATGGCTCCAACCGGCTCCTGTCCCTGGGGAACAGAGACGCGCACCGGATGTTGTCCAGCCCGCACAGCTTCATGGTCAGCCTCTCCAGGCCGATGCCCAGCCCGCCGTGGGGCGGCATGCCGTGCTTGTGGATCATGAGGTAGCTCTCAAACTCCGCCGGGTCCATCCCCCGCGCCCCCATCTTGGCCACCTGCCGGGCGTAGTCGTGGATCCGCTGGCCCCCGGTAGTGACCTCCATCCCCCGGAACAGCAGGTCAAAGGACAGGGTGTATTTCGGGTCCTCGGGGTCGTCCATGGCGTAGAAGGGCCGCTTTTTGGAGGGGTAGTGGGTGACGAACACGAAATCGCTGCCGAATTCCTCCCTGGCGTACCGGCCGATGTGGAGTTCCTCCTCCGGCTCCAGGTCGTAGGGGTCCCGGATCTGATAGCCGTACCGTTCCGCCGCCAGCCGCTTGGCGTCGGCGAACCGCAGGCAGGGAATCTGGTCCGCGCCGGGCAGCTCCACCCCCAGAAGCTCCAGCTCCGGGCCGTACTCCCGGGCCAGCAGCTCCATGGCGCGGCGGAGATACCCGGTCTCCATCTCCATCACGTCATAGAAGGAGCTGATATAGCCCATCTCGAAGTCCAGGCCGGTGTACTCGTTGAGGTGCCGGGGGGTGGCGTGCTTCTCCGCCCGGAACACGGGCCCCACCTCAAAGACCCGCTCGAACACCCCCACCATGGTCTGTTTGTAAAACTGGGGGGACTGGGCCAGGAACGCCTTTTTGCCAAAGTAGTCCAGCTTAAAGATGTTGGACCCGCCCTCCGCCCCGGCGTGGACGATCTTGGGGGTATGGACCTCGGTGAAGCCCTCCCCGGTGAGGTAGTCCCGGAAGGCCCGGACCATCCCCTCCTGAATTTTGAATACCGCCCGCTCCCGCCGGTGGCGGAGGACGGCGGGCCGCAGAGCCAGCCCGGTATCCAGGTTCAGCTCCAGCCGCTTTTTGCCCAGGGCCACGGGCATGGGGGCGGCGGGGCGGGACAGGACGGCGACGGACTCCGCCGCGATCTCAAACCCGCCGGGGGCCCGGGGCTCCTCCCGCAGGTTGCCGGACAGCTCCACGCAGCACTCCTCCCGCAGGCCCTGAGGCAGCACCTCCGGCGGGCACACGCACTGGACCTCCCCCCGGGCCAGCCGCAGGGTGAGAAAGGTGAGCCCCCCCATGTCCCGCAGGGCGCACACCGCGCCGTGGACGGTGACGGGGTTATTCTGCCCGCCCTCCGCGATTTGTTGATAGGTAGTCGGTTTTTTGCCCTCGCCAGTGACGAACTTCATAACCTTTCAGCTCCTTTCTTCGCCGTCGCAAAGTCCGCTGGGCTGTGTTTCCGCCTGCGGCGAAAACCGCGCCCGCTTCCTTGCTCATCCTCTCCCCACCGAACCCGCTTCGCTGGGCTTCGGCGGGGGCCCAAAATAAAAATCCCGGACTGTACAAAAAGTACAGTCCGGGACGGAATAACAAATCATTCCGCGGTACCACCCGCGTTGCCCCTCCAGCAAGGGACCTCTCTCGAGCCCCGGTAACGTGGGGAGGACGGGCGGCCCTACGCCCCCGCCCTTGGGGGTTCGAACCGCCGGCTCGGAAGCGTTGCGCCATCTCGTCTTTCCGGGGCGGGCTTTCAGTCGGTGGCCCGCGTTCTCTGTCGGACGCCGTGAGGGGCGGTCTTCGTCGATGCCTTTTTCGTTTTTGCTTGTTGGAGGAATCATACACTGATTTTTTCCCGTTGTCAACTGGAAATTCTCCAAACCCACCGTAGCCGGGGGAAAAAAATTATGGTACAATGTCCTAAATCAGGCGAAACAGGAGGGTTGGACCCATGACAAACTGGGAAGAATTACACCGCCGCTGTATGGGCTGCCAGAAGTGCGCCCTGGCGGACACCCGCACCAACGTGGTGTTCGGCAAGGGCCCCCGGGACGCCCGGGTCATGTTCATCGGCGAGGGCCCCGGGGAGAACGAGGACCTCCAGGGGGAGCCCTTTGTGGGCCGGGGAGGCCAGCTGCTGGACGAGATGCTCTCTCTCGTCGGCCTGAGCCGGGAGAAAAACTTTTACATCACCAACATCGTCAAGTGCCGCCCGCCCAAAAACCGGGACCCGCTGAACACCGAGCAGGACGCCTGCATCGGCTACCTGTGGGACCAGATGGAGCTGCTCCGGCCCAAAATCGTGGTCTGTCTGGGCCGCATCGCCGCCCTGCGGCTCATCAGCCCCAATTACCGCATCACCAAGGAGCACGGACAGTGGGTGGAGAAAAACGGCGTGTTCTACACCGCCATCTACCACCCCGCCGCCCTGCTGCGGGACCCCACGAAAAAGCCGGACACCTTCGCCGACCTGCGCTCCATCCGGGCCAAGATCCGGGAGGTGTGTCCGGAGGTTTATGACTGAGGCTCCGCGCTATCCAGCAGATTCATCACCGACACCTCAAAGGCCGTCCGCTCCACCTGCTCCCCGTCGATGAGCTTGTGGTACTGCCGACTTTGCAGCCTCCCCTCCAGCCGCAGGGGGTCCCCCACGTCCAGCGCGCCGCAGTGGGCCGCCAGGGAGCCCCAGGCGATGCAGGGCAGGTAATCCGCCCGGCCATAGGGCCGGTTTACCGCCAGCAGCAGGTCGCAGATCTCCCGGCCCAGGGGGGTGCGGCGGACCACCGGCCTGCGGCACAGCACCCCGGACAGCACCAGCCGGTTTTCCCCCTCCTCCGGCCCGCCGGGCTGGGCGGAGCGCGCCAGCACCGTGATGACCAGCTTGCTCCCCTGGCCCGAGCGGTTGTTGTAGGAGCGCACCTCCCCCTGAACCGACACCCAATTTCCCACCGTCCAGACAGCTTGGTCCGGGTCCGCCGTCACGATATTCAGCACGTCGTCCACCCCGCTGAGCCGGGGCACCCGCAGCGGCGCCACGTAGTACTCCACCCCGTGGTTCTGGTGGGAGCGGACGGGCACGCCCGCCGCCTGCCCCCGCAGCACGATTCTGTTTTCCCCTTTGTACTGGTCCATTGCAATCACGCTCCATCTGTCAAATGGTTTCCTGCCCTGACTATATGAGCCGGGCGGGGCGGATATGACTGCCTGCCCAATTTGGAATAACTATGCCCATTGACAAGCGGGGCCGGCGCTGTATAATATAGAGATGAATCCAGCCGAAGGAGGGCTTTAGCATGGAACTGGAACTGACGCGCAAGCAGCTTCGCCGGCTGCTGGACATGGTGTACATTGGAAACTGGATCCTGAACTCCACCCGGGGAGAGGACCGCTTCAAGGACTACGACGAGGTGGAGAGCCTGCTGTTCGCCAAGGCGGCTCAGGAGGGTATGCCCACCCTGTCCGAGACCTATCAGGGCGAGGTGATCCCCTCCCGGGCCTTTGCGGAGGGCGGCATCCATGAGGCCATCATGGAGTATGAGAACAACGTGTTTTTTGAAATATTGGCGGAGGACCTGGCCCGCCGGGACATGGACGACGTGCCCATCGACGAGACCAACTACGACGAGCTGACCCAGCGCATCGACGCCTATATCGACGAATTTGAGGCCCACGGCACCGACAACATCACCGTGGACTGCTGAGAGCCCCCCGCCCCGGAGGGGCGGGGGAACAAAAGAGCGGCCCACGGCGTCGATTGCGTCACCGCGGACTGCTGAGAGTCCCCGCCCCTCCGGGGCGGGGGAACAAAAGAGCGGCCCACGGCGTCGGTTGCGTCACCGCGGACTGCTGAGAGCCTCCCGCCCCTCCGGGGCGGGAGGGCGGTCCACGGCATGGACAGTGTCACCGCGGGCCGCCGAAGACAAAAAACGGGGCCCGTATCCGCAGCCGGAGGGGCTGGGATACGGGCCCGTTTCACGGAAAGAGTGATACGCCTTGATGAAAAAAATAGCGGACGCCCTGTTTGTGGGGGTGATTTTGATGATCCTGACGGCGGGGCTGGCCCGGACGGTGTTCTCCCCCAAGGACGTCAACACCTATGAGAACCGCTACGCCAACAAAATCGCCCCCCTCACCGCAAAGGGCTGGCTGGATGGGTCCTTTCAGGACAGCGTGGACAAGGCCCTGTCCGACCAGGTGCAGCTGTCCGAGGTGTACAAGCGGACCTATTACAATACCGCCTCCCGGTTTTTGTGGACCGCCGCCGCCCCTATCCTGCCCCAGCTCCAGGACCGGTATGTGAACGCGGCGGGCACCCTGCTGTTCAACGGCAACCTGGTCTATCCCCCCCGGCCTCTGTCTCAGGACATGGACGGCGAAACGGCGGCGGAGCGCCTGGACGGCATGGCGGACAACTTCAACCAGTATTTCGCCGCCCACCCAGAGATCGACTTCTGCGTCTATTACATCGAGCGGGACATCGACCTGGACTTTGAGGCGGGACAGGGAATGCGCGCCCGGGAATACTTTCTGAACCAGCTGGAGCTCCCCCCGGACCGCGTGGGCTATCTGCCCGTGGACAGCTTTGAGGAGTTCCAGTCCCTCTTTCTCCAGACCGACCACCACTGGAACTGCCGGGGGTCCTACCGGGGCTACACCCAGGCGCTGGAGCTGCTGCTCCCCGGGGAGCCCCCCCTGGAGCCGTTGGGGGAGCCGGTGGAGGTGGGCACGATGTACGGCTCCCGGTCCCTGGGGCTGACCTCCAACTTCTCCGAGCCCTTTTACGCCTACCGCTTCGACTTCCCGGAGATGACCGCCCAGCGCAACGGCGTGCCCGCCGCCGGCTACGGCAAGCAGGCGGCGTTCCTAGCGGGACAGGGGGACGAGCGGCTGACCTATGGGGCCTTTTACGGCCCCGACGACGGGGAGGCCGTGCTGTCCACCAACCGGCCGGAGCGGGAAAACCTGCTGATCCTGGGGGAGTCCTATGACAACGCGGTGATTCAGCTGCTGGCCTCCCACTTCAACAACACCTACGCCGTGGACCTGCGCTACTATCAGCCCTATCTAGGGGAGGACTTCCGGTTCTCCGACTATGTGGAGCAGCGGGGGATCACCAAGGTTCTGCTGATCGGCTGCATGTCCTATTTCTGCACCGACGGCGGCGCTCTGGAGGGCTGAGCCATGGTATTCAGCGCGACGCCCTTTCTATACGGCTTTTTCCCCCTGGTGTTTCTGCTCTACTTTATCTGGAACAACCGGGTCTGGCGCAACGCCGTGCTGCTGGCGGCGTCCCTGGCCTTCTATGCCTGGGGGGAGCCCCGGCTGCTGGTTTTGATGCTGCTGGCCACCCTGGAGGCCTATCTGGGCGGCCTGCTGATGGAGCGCTGGAAAGAGGACGGCAGGCGGAAAAAGGCCGTCTTTACCATCACGGCGGTACTCTTGGCGGGCAACCTGTTCGTGTTCAAGTACCTGAACTTTGTGGTGAACAACCTGAACCTGCTGGCGGGAGGGCGTCTGCCCCAGCCCGGCATTGTGCTGCCCATCGGCATCAGCTTCTACACCTTCCAGATCCTGTCCTATGTCATCGACCTGTACCGGGGCAAGGTGTCGGTACAGCGCAATTTCTTCTATCTCTTGCTGTACGTCAGCTTCTTTCCCCAGCTCATCGCCGGGCCCATTGTCCGCTACCAGACGGTGGAGCGGGAGATCCGGGACCGCCGGGAGAATCTGGAGGACGCGGCGGCGGGGCTGCGGCGGTTTATCCAGGGGCTGGCCAAAAAGGTGATTCTGGCCAACGGCACCGCCGCCCTGGTGGAGCTCGTCTACAAGGGTGACCCGGCGGTGTACGGAACGGCCATGTACTGGGCGGCGGCGGTGGCCTACTCCCTTCAGATCTACTTCGATTTCTCCGGCTACAGCGACATGGCCATCGGCCTGGGCCGCGTCTTCGGCTTTCACTTTTTGGAGAACTTCGACCACCCCTATATCTCCGCCTCCATCACCGAGTTCTGGCGGCGGTGGCACATCTCCATGGCCAGCTGGTTCCGGGACTACATCTACATCCCCCTGGGGGGGAGCCGGGTGAGCCCGGCCCGCTGGGTGGTCAATCTGCTCATTGTGTGGAGCCTCACCGGCTTCTGGCACGGGGCGGAGTGGAATTACCTGCTGTGGGGGCTTTACAACGCGGCGTTCCTCCTGGCGGAAAAGCTGTTCCTCCGCAAGGCGCTGGACAGGCTGCCCAAGCTCCTGTGCTGGCTGTACGCCATGTTCTTCATCGTCATCAGCATGGTGGTGTTCTATTTCAACGACTTTTCGCTGATGCTGTCCGCCCTGGGGCAGATGTTCTCCTTCCGGCCCACGGACTGGCTGGGGGTGGCGGCGGCGGACCTGTCGGTGCTGTACGGACTGGTGTTCCTGCCTCTGGGGCTGGTGTGTATGCTGCCCCTGCCCCGCCGCCTGCGGCTGGGGGAGTCGGACGCGCCCGGGGCAGCGGCGCTGAACAACGTGCTCCATCTGGGGCTGGCGGTGGTGTGCATGGCCGTCATCGTCACCTCAAAATACGATCCGTTCATCTATTTCCGGTTCTAAGTCCGGCTTGACGCGAAAAGAGGACGAAAGCAAATTCGCTTTCGTCCTCTTTTATCACTTCTTTTTCTTCTTTCCGGCGAAAAAGTCCTTCACCGGAGAGGCCGGGGTGGGGGTTCCCTCCCCCATAGTCTTGGCGTACTCCAGCAGGGCGTCCTTCTGCTGGCCGGTCAGGTTGGTGGGCACCTGCACTTGAACGGTGACATACTGGTCCCCCCGGCCCCGGCCGTTGACGCTGGGGGCGCCCTTCCCCCGCAGGCGGAACACGGTGCCCGGCTGGGTCCCGGCGGGCAGGCTGTATTTTACCTTGCCGTCAATGGTGTCGATCTCCAGCTCCGCCCCCAGAGCGGCCTGGGTGAAGCTCACCTGGCGCTGGGTGTACAGGTCGTTTCCCTCCCGCTCGAACCGGGGGTCCGGGAGGACGGCCACGTTGACCAGCAGGTCCCCGGCGGGTCCTCCGTTCTCGCCGCTGCTGCCCTGGCCCCGCATGGAGATGGTCTGCCCGTCGTAGATGCCTGCGGGCACGCGGACCTTGATCTTCCGCTGGCGGCGGACCTGTCCGCTGCCCCGGCAGTCGGGGCAGGGCTGGTGGATGAGCTTGCCCGTGCCCCGGCACTTGGAGCAGGGCGCGGTGGTGGAAAAGGCGAAGCCGCCGCCCCCCCGCTGGATGCGCACCTGGCCGGCGCCCCGGCAGTCGGGGCATACCTCGGCGGTGGTGCCCGGGGCGCAGCCGGTGCCCCGGCAGGCGTCGCAGCTCTCCATCCTGGGCACATTGAGCTCCTTCTCGCAGCCGCTCATGGCCTCGGCGAAGGAGATGGTGATGCTGGCCCGGATGGAGGGCCCACGCTTGGGGGCGGTGGGGTCGGCCTGGCGCTGTGAGCCGAAGCCGCCCCCGAAGAAGGACCCGAAGATGTCCCCCAGGTCGATATCCCCCATATCGAAGCCGCCGAAGCCTCCCGCGCCGAAGTTGGGGTCCACCCCGGCGTGGCCGAACTGGTCGTACTTGGCCCGCTTGTCCTTGTCGGACAGCACCTCATAGGCCTCGTTGACCTCCTTGAACTTGGCCTCGGCTTCCTTGTTGCCGGGGTTCATATCCGGGTGGTACTGCTTGGCCAGCTTGCGGTATGCCTTTTTCAGCTCGTCGTCGGAGGCGGATTTACCCACCCCCAGCACCTCGTAATAATCTCGTTTCTGATCTGCCATAACGTCGTCGCAAAGTCCGCTCAGTTCCGTTTCCCGCTGCGCGGAAAACGGAACACGCTGCCTTGCTCCTCCTCTCCGCCCCAAACCCGCTGCGCTGGGCTTTGGGCCGGGAAAAATAAGGTAACAGGGCCGCCGCCGAGGGCGGCCCTGTTGATTTTATTTATTATCGTCATCCACAACCTCGTAGTCGGCGTCCACCACATTATCGCCGCCCTGGGGCTGCTGGCCGCCCATGTCGGGGCCGGGGCCGGCCTGGCCCCCCGCCTGGCTGTAGATCTTCTCGCTGACGGCGTAGAATGCCTTGGTGAGCTCCTCGGTGGCGGCCTTGATGGCCTGGGTGTCGCTGCCCTTCAGGGTCTCCTTCAGCTTCTCCAGCGGGCCCTGAACGCTGGCCTTGTCGGAGGCGTCCAGCTTGCCGCCCATCTCATCCAGCGTCTTCTCGGCCTGATACACCATCTGGTCGGCCTGGTTGCGGGTGTCCACCTCTTCCTTGCGCTTGGCGTCCTCGGCGGCGAACTGCTCCGCCTCCCGAACGGCCTTGTCCACGTCCTCCTTGGACATGTTGGTGGAGGAGGTGATGGTGATGTGCTGCTCGGTGCCGGTGCCCAGGTCCTTGGCGGACACGTTCACGATGCCGTTGGCGTCGATGTCGAAGGTCACCTCGATCTGGGGCACGCCCCGGCGGGCGGGGGCGATGCCGTCCAGGTGGAACCGGCCCAGAGTCTTGTTGTACTGGGCCATCTCCCGCTCGCCCTGGAGGACGTGGACCTCCACGGAGGTCTGGTTGTCGGCGGCGGTGGTGAAGGTCTGGGACTTCTTGGCGGGGATGGTGGTGTTGCGGTCGATGAGCTTGGTCATCACACCGCCCATGGTCTCGATGCCCAGGGACAGGGGGGTCACGTCCAGCAGCAGCAGGCCCTTGGTGTCGCCGGTGAACACGCCGCCCTGGAGGGCCGCGCCCATGGCCACGCACTCGTCGGGGTTGATGCCCTTGAAGCCCTCCTTGCCGGTGAGCTTCTTCACCATGTCCTGGACGGCGGGGATACGGCTGGAGCCGCCCACCATGAGGACCTTCTGGATGTCGCTGCCGGACAGGCCCGCGTCGCTCATGGCCTGACGGACGGGACCGGCGGTGGCCTCCACCAGGTGGCCGGTGAGCTGGTCGAACTTGGCCCGGGTGAGGGTCAAATCCAGGTGCTTGGGGCCGGTGGCGTCGGCGGTGATATAGGGCAGGTTGATGGTGGTGGAGGTGACGCCGGACAGCTCAATCTTGGCCTTCTCGGCGGCCTCCTTCAGGCGCTGCATGGCCACCTTGTCGCCGGTGAGGTCGATGCCCTCCGCTTTCTTGAACTCGGCGGCCATCCAGTCCATGACGCACTTGTCGAAGTCGTCGCCGCCCAGGCGGTTGTTGCCCGCGGTGGCCAGCACCTCGATGACGCCGTCGCCCACCTCCAGCACGGACACGTCGAAGGTGCCGCCGCCCAGGTCGTAGACCATGATCTTCTGGTCGGACTCCTTGTCCACACCGTAGGCCAGGGCCGCGGCGGTGGGCTCGTTGATGATGCGCTTGACCTCCATGCCGGCGATCTTGCCCGCGTCCTTGGTGGCCTGGCGCTGGGCGTCGGTGAAGTAGGCGGGGACGGTGATAACGGCCTCGGTGACGGTCTGGCCCAGGTAGCTCTCGGCGTCTGTCTTCAGCTTCTGGAGGATCATGGCGCTGATCTCCTGGGGGGTGTATTTCTTGCCGTCGATGGGCACCCGGTAGTCGGAGCCCATCTCCCGCTTGATGGAGGCGATGGTGCGGTCGGGGTTGGTGATGGCCTGGCGCTTGGCCACCTGGCCCACCATGCGCTCGCCGTCCTTGGAGAAGGCAACAACGGAGGGAGTGGTGCGGTTGCCCTCGGCGTTGGGGATGACCACGGCCTCGCCGCCCTCCATGACGGAGACGCAGCTGTTGGTGGTGCCTAAATCGATACCGATGATCTTGCTCATGATGAAATTCCTCCTATATGAAAGTGTATTTTTACAATGTGAAATTGGGGAACGCTTTGTTGTCACGCTGTCTCTGTAGGGGCGGATATCATCCGCCCGCAGGGCTAGGTGTGCCGAATCGGGGGAACGGGCGGATGATATCCGCCCCTACAGGTCAATTTGCAACCTTAACCATGGAGAACCGGATAACCTTCTCCCCGCAGATGAATCCCTGCTGGAACACCTCCACGATGGTGCTCTCCCCGGCCTCCTCGTCGTCGCAGTGCATGACGGCGTTGTGGCGGTTGGGGTCGAAGGTCTCGCCCAGGGCGGGGATCGTCTCCACCCCCAGGGCGGTCAGGGCGTCCTGGAGGCCCTTCATGGTCATCTCCACGCCCTTCTTGTAGGCCTCGTCGCAGGTCTCCTGCTTCAGGGCCCGCTCCAGGTTGTCGTACACCGGGAGGAACGCCGCCACGGTCTGAGCCTTGGCCTCGGTCCAGGCGTGGTCCTTCTCCTTGGCGGTGCGCTTGCGGTAGTTGTCGTACTCCGCCGCCAGGCGCAGATATTTGTCCGCCGCCTCGGCCAGCAGCTGGCCCTGATCCTTCTTGGGCTCCTTCTTCGCCTTTCCGAAGAACCCCTTAGCTTTGGGCTCTGAGGTCTCCTCCGCGGTCTCGGGGGCTTCCTCAGCCTCGGGCGTCCCGGCGGTCTCCTCTGCGGCCTCCTGCCCGGGCATCTCCGGGGTCTCGTCCCGCTCTTCCTCGGGGACGGGATTTTCTTTTTTCATTTCTTCAGCCATTGGCGTCTATTCCTCCTTTTCCGGGGTGCCGGGGGGCAGCTCGGGCTGCCCGAACAGCTTGGACAGCCCGTCCGCCACATAGGACAGCTTTGCCGCCACCTTGGCGTAGTCCATGCGGGTGGGGCCCACCACGCCGATGACCCCCTTCATGCCGTCCCCGATGTCATAGCTTGCCAGCACCACGCTGGTGTCCTTCAGCTCGTCGGCCACATTCTCCGGGCCGATGAGAATTTTGGTGTCGTCCCCGTTCAAGGCGGGCAGCGCCAGGGCCTGGGCCAGAGCGCGGTCCTCGGACAGGTAGCTCATCAGCTTCTGGGCCTTGCCTACGTCCTGGTATTCCGGGTGGTCCAGGATGTGGCTGGTCCCGGCGGTGTACACCGCGCCGTTTTCCAGGCCGTCCAGCACCTCCATGGCGAAAGACACCACCAGGGAGATGAGCCCGTAGGAATTGCCCGCCGCGTGCTCGGCCATCCGCATCAACTCCGGGGTAAGCTGGTCCAGCGTCTTGCCCACGAAGGCGGTGTTGAGCAGGGTGGTGAGCAGCTGGAGCTGGGGCTCGCTCAGGCCGGCGGGAAGGCGGAACAGCTTGTTTTTCACCACGCTGGAGTCCGTCATCACCACGGCGATGAAGGAGGCGGAATCCACCAGAATCAGGTCGAACCGCTTGACGGTCAGCCGCCGGGCCCCCTCGGCCAGGGCGAAGGCGGGGTAGTTGGTGAGCTGGGACACCATGCGTCCGGCCTGGTCAATGACCTTGTCCAGCTCCCGCATCTTCAAGTGGAGGGCCTCGTTGATCTGTTTCGTCTCCTCCAGGCTGAGCCGCTGCTCCTCCATCAGCTCGTTGACGTACAGCCGGTAGCCCTGGGGGGAAGGCACCCGCCCGGCGGAGGTGTGGGGCTGCTCCAGGTAGCCCAGCTCCGTCAGGTCCGCCAGCTCGTTGCGGATGGTGGCGGAGGAGACCTTCAGCCCCGCCAGCTGCGCCAGCGCCTTGGACCCCACCGGCTCCGCCGTCTGGATATAGCTTTCCACCACGGCGCGCAGAATTTTCTTTTTCCGCGGCGTCAGTTCCAAAGCTCCTCCTCCTCTCCGAGTTTAGCACTCGCGCTTCCTGAGTGCTAAAGATAATCTACCACTACCCCCTCAAAATGTCAATAGTTCAGTTGTAAATTAAATGTGAATGTGGGGCACCGCCAAAAATCCGGCCTGACTTCGCACACCGAAGCCGGGACTGCTGGCCGCCCGCCGTTGCCCGATTTGGTGCAAAACGAAAAAAGGGCTTTCTTTTTCGCGGCTGTCGTAGTAAGATAAGCAGGTGTGGGCATTGCCCATTATTAGGATCATGCGCATCTGCGCAGTGGGAGGCCGCGATGATCAACCTATTATCTTTGACCGCCGCCCCGGAGGAGAGCGCCCCGCTCACCCTCCAGGGAATCTGGGACGCGGTGGTATCCGGGGTGGGCTGGTTTTTCAAGAACCTGTCCCCGGCCTTTGCCTGGGCGCTGCTGGGCCTGACCGCCTGCGCCGCCTTTTTCGTCTATTACTGGTGGTGCCTGCGCCCCCGGCCCCACAGCCTGGAGTGGATCGCCATGGAGGAGGAGAACTCCAAGCCCCGCCGCCTGACCCTCACCCTGCCCTGCCACCCCATGGAAAAGGGAGACGCCCTGCCCCTGCTGCTGCTGACGGCGGTGTACGCCTTCACCGCCTTCTTCCAGCTGGGCAATCTCTCCGGCCCCCAGAATCCGGCCAAGCTCCGTCAGGGGGACGTGGTGGAGTTCTCCTATGACCAGCCGGCGACGGTGGACAAGCTGTCCTACTTTACCTCTCTGGGCACGGGGTACTATACCCTGGAGTGGGAAGCGGAGGACGGGACATGGCGGAGCGTGAAGCTGGACCAGCCCTACAACTCCCTGTTCAAATGGAAGGTGCTGGACCTGACCAAGGTGAAGGAAAACGGCGAGGAGGCCAAGGAGGGAGAAGCCCCTGTGGGGGTGATTCTGGCCTCCAAATTCCGGCTTACCGCCGCCAGCGCCCCCCGGGAGGAGGGGCTGTGGCTGGCGGAGCTGGCGCTGTGGAGCGGGGCGGAAACCGTTGTGGGCGAGGACGGGGAGCGGCGCACGCCGGTGGCCAAGCCCGTACCGGACCGGGTGGACGAGCAGGGTGCGGCTCTGTTTGACGAGCGGGAGGAGTGGACCGCCAAGTCCACCTACCTGAACTCCTCCTATTTCGACGAGATCTACCACCCCCGCACCGCCCTGGAGCACCTGAACAACGTCTACCCCTACGAGGTGTCCCACCCGCCCCTGGGCAAGCTGATCCTGTCGGTGGGCATCGCCATCTTCGGCATGGTCCCCTTCGGCTGGCGGTTCATGGGCACCCTGTTCGGGGTGCTGATGGTGCCCATCCTCTATATTTTCCTGAAAAACCTCTTTGGCAAGACCCCGGCGGCCCTGTGCGGCACGGCCCTGTTCACCTTCGACTTCATGCACCTGGTCCAGACCCGCATCGCCACCATCGACACCTACGGCGTGTTCTTCATCCTGGTGTCCTACTACTTCATGTACCGCTGGCTGGCGGTGCCCGCGGGGAAGAAGCTGCGGTATTACATCCTGCCCCTGGGGCTCAGCGGTCTGTTCTGGGGGATCGGCTGCGCCTCCAAGTGGACGGTGGTGTACGCCGGGGTGGGGCTGGCCCTGCTGTGGCTTCTGGGCATGATCTTCAAAGCCGGGGACTGGCGGGAGGCGGACAACAAGGCCCGGCGGGAGACCGCTCCCCCCGAGGTCCGGGAGAACGTGGCCGAGGCCATGTTCCTGGAGGCGTCTCCCCCCTGGGAGCGGCCCCAGGTTCCCTCCTTTGCCGTCCACGTCTGGGGGACCATCGGCCTGTCCGTTATATTCTTTGTGCTGATTCCCGTCTGTATTTATACGGCGTCCTATTTCCCCTACGCCATGGCCCGGGGGAACAACGCCGGGTTCTGGGGCATGGCCCAGCAGTGCCTCACCTGGCCCTTCGCCCAGCTGCCCCAGCACCTGGCGGCTGTAGAGGGCGGCCAGGACTTCTTCGACGTGATCCGGGGCACGGACCACCCCATAGACATTATGCTGCAAAACCAGCACTTCATGTTTACCTACCACCAGGGGGTCCACACCCCCCACCCCTACGAGTCCTACTGGTATCAGTGGATTTTCGACGGCCGCCCCATCCTGTACTACCGGGACCTGGACGTGCCGGGGATGAAGAGCCTGTTCGCCTCCTTCAACAACCCCCTGGTGTCCTGGGCGGGACTGCTGGCCTTCTTTGGGGTGGCTATCCAGACGGTGCGCCGCCGGGACGGCAAGGGCCTGTTCATCCTCATTGCCATCCTGTCCCAGTTTGTGCCCTGGCTGCCCATCGGGCGGATTCTGTTCGCCTACCACTACTTCCCCACGGTGCTCTTCCTGTGCTTTGCCATTGCCTATCTTATGGACGGCATGCTGGAGCGCAAACGGAGGGGCTACCAGCTGGCGGTATACGGCTTCACCGGGTACGCGGCGGTCCTGTACGCGGTATTCTACCCGGAGCTGATTGGAATTTACGTGCCCACCTGGTACAGTCAGTATTTCCTGCGCTGGTTCCCAAGCTGGCCGCTGTAGCCCTGCCGGGGGCGGTACTTTCTCTCATGTGAGAGAAAGTACCCAAAGAGAACACTTAAGGGGCCGCCCGCCTTGAGAATCCCCGCCGCGGGGGACGTCCTATACGAAGCGCAGGCAAGACCCTTCCGGCGCCAGCTTCTTTCGACTGGTCTCCCCCTATTGGCGCTGCCGCCGGTGTCCGGACACTGAAACCTGGGCGGGGCCCACGGGCCGCGCCTGGGCAGGCGGACCGGCCGGCGCCGGGGTGATATCTGCCGCGCCCGACCGTCTGCGGCGGGGGCGCGGACCTCTATTTTAAACCGCAAGGTCGTGTATATTATGTATTTATGCGATGTCCACAGCCATACGAAAATCTCCCCGGACAGCGAGGCGCAGCTGCTGGACATGGCCCGGGCCGCCATTCGGGCTGGGCTGGAGGAGCTGTGCGCCACCGACCACTGCGACCTGCTGGGGCTGGAGGGTGAGCCGGTGACTTTCTTCGACTGGCCCGCCGCCAAAGCGCAGTACCGCGCCGTGAAGGCGGCCATGGGGGACAGGCTGGTTCTCCGGCTGGGGCTGGAGCTGGGCTCCGCCTCCTGCGACCCCGCCGCGGCCCGGGATATTCTGGCTCAGGGCGGGGAAGAGCTGGACTTTGTGCTGGGCTCCCTCCACAACTGGATCGGCATGGAGGGGGGGCGCGACCTGGCCTTCTCCAACTACCGGGGCAGTCCGGAGCTGTGCCGGAGGGCGATGGAGTCCACTTTGGACCACACCTGGACCCTGGTGGCAGAGTGCCCCGACTGTTATGACAGCCTGGCTCACATCGTCTACCCCCTGCGGTACATCCGCCGGGACGGAGGAGAGCTGTCCATCGGGGAGTATGAGGACCGGGTCCGGACTATTTTCACCGAGGTGGCCAGGACCGGCCACGCCCTGGAGGTCAACGTGTACCGGGGAAAGGATCTGGACTCCTGGCCCCCGCTGCTGGCCTGGTTTAAGGAGTGCGGCGGGGAGCTGGTGACGGTGGGGGCGGACGCCCACCGGCCTGAACACGTTGCCCTGGGCATCCCCCAGGCCCTGGATATGCTGAAGGCGGCGGGGTTCGATTATGTGGCCACCTATGAGCGCCGGAGGCCGGTGCTCCACAAACTGTAAAGGGGATCTGAGACTATGAAAATTTCCATCGCCTGCGACCACGGGGCCTTCGAATTGAAGGAGCGGCTCAAGGCCCATTTGCTGGAGCAGGGCCATCAGGTCACTGACTGCGGAACCCACAGCGGGGACAGCTGCGACTATCCCGACTACGCCCGCCCCGCCGCCCAGCTGGTGGCGGACGGCGTCTGTGAGCGGGGGGTGGTGCTGTGCACCACCGGGATCGGCGTGTCCATGGTGGCCAACAAGGTGAAGGGGGTGCGGTGCGCCCTGTGCCACGAGGCCCTGTCCGCCGAGCTGACCCGCCGCCACAACGACGCCAACGTGCTGGCCATGGGGGCGGGCGTCACCGGGGGCAATCTGGCGGAGCGGATTTTAGACGTGTTCCTGTCCACCGAGTTCGAGGGGGGGCGCCACCGGCGCCGGGTGGACAAGATGATGGAGACGGAGCGGGGATGATCCCCTGTTCGATTGGAAGGGGCCGTGGAGCCGCGCCTGGGCCGGGCGCGATGACGCGGTCAGACAAAAACCCGTGCCGAAGCGCGTCGCTTCGGCACGGGTTTTTAGCGGTCTCTTATTGGGCCAGAAGCCCGTCCAGCTCCTGGGGGGTATACAGCGCGTTCAGCGCCGCCAGCAGGGCCTTGGCGCTCATGTGCTCCGGCAGCTCCAGCCTGCGCAGGAGCGCCGCCCTGCGCGCCGCCGCGTCCGGCGTCCCGGACAGCCCCAGGGCAAACAGGTCCGCCGGGGTCAGGTCCCCCTGCTCCCGGGCCGGGGCGTCCCCGTCCAGCACCGTGGCCCCGGCCCGGAGGATGGCGTTGCGCAAGACCTCCGGAGACATCCCCTCCACCCCCAGCTTGCCCTCTCTGCCGGGGGCTTTTTTGCGCCGCTCCTTGCCGTACACGTCGGGGATATAGGCGTGCTTGAGCCGGTCCTTGGGAATGGCCCCCTTCAGGTAATTGCGGATGACGAACCCCGCCCCGTCGGAGTCGGTGAGGACGATGAGCCCCCGATGGGCCGCCAGCCGCCGCAGAAAGGCCAGCCGCTCCCCGTCCTTGAACACGCCGAAGCCCGCCGTCTCCAGGATGAGGGTGTCCGCCACCCCGGCCAGGGCGGCCTTGTCGTACCGGCCCTCCACCACGATGGCCTCGCGGATGCGCAGGGGGGCGCTCATAGGGCTGTCCGCCGGCCCGAGGCCAGCTCCATCAGCAGGGCGGTGAGCGTCTCGCCCTCCTGCCCATAGGTGTTTTTCAGGAGGATGTCGGTCTCCGCGCACCGGCGCACGGCGTACCGGCACCAGGGCAGGGAAAACCGCCGGGCGGCGTCCATCAGCTTATCCCCCTGATAGCTGGACTTCATGCCCCACAGCTCCATAAACTCACCGCGGCTCCTGCCCGCGTCCAGGTACAGCCGGGCGGTGTACAGCTGCCGGAAGTACTTGCCCATCACCGACAGGATCATGATGGGGGCCTCCCGGCTGTGGAGCAGGTCGGCCAGCACGGAGGCCGCCTTATCAAAGTCCTTCCGGGCCAGGGCGTCGGTCATCTGAAACACCACCGCCTCCGTCTTGGGGACGGCCACCGCGTCCATATCCGCCCGGGTCACACGGGTTTGGCCGGCGTAGGCCGCCGCCTTGGCGATCTCGGAGGCCAGGTCGTGCATCAAATCGCCGCACAGGAAGATGAGATACCGGGCGTCCTCCGTGTCCACGGTTTTCCCCGCCTTTTGGAACTGGCGGCAGATCCAGTCGGTGAGGTCGCCCTGCTCCTGGCGGCGGAATTCCACCACCGCCCCCTCCTTTTTCAGCAGGGCGGCCAGCTTGGACCGCCCGTCCGCCTTGTAGGGCAGCACGTCGTACACGAACACCAGGCAGCAGTAGTCCGGCAGGGCCTCCAGCACCTCCAGCAGCCGGTTCCGCTGCCCCTCCCCCAGGGCGGACAGGTCGAAATCGGTGACAATCACCAGGGTGCGCTCGCTCATCATGGGCAGGCAGTCCACCGCCTGGGCGATCCACTCCACCGAGCACTCCCGGCCCTTGGCGGTGTGGAGGTTGAAGTCCTCCAGCCTGGCGGGCAGGAGGGACTCCTTCAGACGGCCCAGGTAATAGTCCCGCAGAAAGGCCTCCTCCCCGTGGAAAAGGTAGAGGCGCTTGGGCGCGCCCGCCTTCAGGTCCCGCTTCAGCTCCCGCATGGCGGTGTTGTCGGTTTTTTGTTTTTTGGGCGGCATACCGCTCCCCCGTTTCATTCAGTGTATTCCCACGCGCCCGTCCCGGAGGGCCACGGTGACGGTCCCCTCCCGGTCGGTGCGGTGGACCTCAGCGCCGGCGGCCTCCAGCCGCTCCAGGGTCTCCGGCGCGGGGTGGCCGTAGGCGTTGTTTGTCCCGGCGGAGATCAGCGCCAGCTCCGGGGCGGCGGCTCGGAGGAATTCCTCACAGCTGGAGTTCCTGGACCCGTGGTGGCCCGCCACCAGCACCTCGATGTCGGGAATGGGCTGGTATTTCACCAGCATTTTCTCCACAAAGGCGTCGGCGTCCCCGGTGATGAGCACGTCAAAATCCCCGCAGGTGCACAGGGCGAACAGGCCGGACTCGTTAGAGGTTCCCCCGCCCAGAGGCGGGAACAGGGTCAGGGCCGCGCCGCCCAGCTCCAACACCCTCGTCTCGTCCACCAGAACCACATCCGCCCCCTCGGTCTCCGCCAGCCGCCCCAGGCGGGCCGCATCTTCCGGGTCCGCCTCCCCGGCGGGGACGGCCACCCGGTCCACCTCCATGCGGTAGAAGAGCTGCTCCACCCCGTTGAAGTGGTCCGCGTCGAAGTGGGTGAGGACCAGCAGGTCCAGACGGGTCCGGCCCATGGCGGCGAAGTAGTCGGCGGCGGTGTCCCCGGCGCTGCGGAAGCCGTCCCCGCCGCAGTCCACCAGGGCGGCCCGTCCCCCGGACAGCAGGGCGGTGGAGGCGCCCTGCCCCACGTCCAGGGCCGTTACGGTCAGGTCGCTGCGCTCCACCTCCAGCCGCCCCAGGCCGATGGCCGCGCACAGCAGCAGAACCAGCGCACCCCCAAGCGCCAGAGGGCGCTTGGGCCGCTCCCGGCCCAGAAAGGCGGCCCCAAGGGCCAGATACGCCCCGGCCAGCCAGATCAGGCTGTACCGGCTGTCCGTGCTCAGGGAGGCGAAGGGGAATTTGCCCAGCAGGAGGACAATCCACCGGGCGTAGTGCCCCAGCAGGCCCGCCGCGGTTCCCAGCAGGGCGGCGGGGCCGGGGAGAAACACCGCCAGCGTCCCCAAAACCAGGGCGCAGATCATCAGGAGGGACAGGGCCCACAGGGCCAGCACGTTGGACAGGGGCGACAGCAGCAGAATCTGCCCGAAGTACAGGGCGATGAGGGGGACGGTGAACAGCATGGCCCCCAGGGAGGTGGCCACACTGGCCAGCGCCGTTCTCTCCGCCCTCCACAGCGTGAACCGGAGCGCCTCTTTTTTGGGCGGGCGCTTTTTCCGGAGGGACCGGTACATCCAGTCAAACAGCGGCTCGGAAACCAGCAGAATGCCCGCCACCGAGGCGAAGGACAGCTGGAGCCCCACGCTGGCCGCCGCGAAGGGGTTCTGAACCAGCAGAAGCAGCAGGGCCAGCCCCAGGGCGGAGGGTCCGTCCTCCTCCCGGCGGGCGATGGGCGCGGCCAGCAGGGCGCACTGCATGATGACCGCCCGGAAGGCCGACGGGGTGCCGCCCGCCATGAGGGCGTAAAAGATCAGCGGTGGGACCATGGCCAGGGCAACGCCCCGCCGCCGCCCGAACAGCGCCAGCGCCATCCGCACCAGAAAGCTGATGTGGAAGCCGGACACCACCGCGGCGTGCATCAGCCCCGCCCGGTTGAAGGCGGAGTAGAGGGTCTCGTCCAGCCCGGTTTTGTCCCCCAGGGTGACGGCGGCGGCAATGGGGGCGGCGGTGCGGTCAAAGGCGGTATTGACGCCCTCCTTGAGCCTGCGGGCGCATAGAGCGGGCCAATATCGGAGGGGCACCCGTCCGGCGGGCGTGATCTCCGCGCCGCCGCCGCAGTAGGCGATCAAATAGACACCCTTGGCGGTGTAGTAGGTGGTCTCCTCGCCGTAGGCCCGCTCTGAGCCCTTTACCCGGGCGGTACAGGAGATCCGGTCGCCGGGTTTCAGCCCCTCCCAGCCCTCCGGGCCGTAGGCCAGGGCGTCCGGGGCAAAAAAGCCGCCGCCAAGGCGAAGGGTCAGCGAGTACCCGCCGATGGAGGTGGGCGCGGGGTAGGAGGACACCTCCCCGGAGAGGGGCACGTCCTCCCCCACCCAGCGCACCGCCGGGGCCCGGAACAGGGCGAAGTAGGCGGCGGACCAGACAAAGGCCAGCACCCCGCCCAGACAAAAGGCCAGCGCCCGCCGGGAGATCTGGTACAGCCTGTACCGGGAGCGGGTCCCCTTGTCCCTGGGGCGGCGCAGGAGGGCGGGGGATTCGCCGCCCCTGGGCCTGACGGCCAGCCATCCGCCCAGCGCCATCAGCAGCGGCCCCAGCAGCTGCACGGACCCCAGGTCATAGCAGGCCCACAGGCAGGCGGCCCCGAAGCCCGCCGCGAACCAGGCCAGTTTCCGCATACCGCCGCCCCCCCTCAAAGATCTTCTCTATTTTATCCGCAATGGGGAGACAAGTCAACGCGGCGGGGGAAATTTGCGGCGGCTCTTGTCAAATCCGCCCCGGTCTGATATGCTGGTGGGACAGCGGAGGAGTTGATCTCATGTACATATTCGACCTGGACGGCACCCTTACCGACACCAACGGCCTGTGGGCGGAGGTGGACCGGGAATTTTTGTCCCGCCGGGGGCTGGCCAACACCCCGGAGTATGAGCGGGTGGTGTCCCGCTCCATCTACCCCATCGCGGCCCAATTTACCAAGGAGTATTATCATCTGCCCGAGTCCCCCGGGGACATCATGGCGGAGTGGGACGCGCTGGCGGACCGGCACTACCGGGACCTGGCCCCGCTGAAGCCGGGGGCGGCGGAATTTCTGCGCCAGTGCACGGAGGAGGGCCGCCCCATGGCCCTGTTCACCGCCTGCCGCCCCGCCCTGTGCCGGGCGGCGCTGGAGCGGTTTGAGCTGCTGGAGCTCTTCGGCCACATCGTATACGCCGAGGAGATCGGGCTGGAGAAGCGGAACCCGGAATGCTTCGTGCGGCTGGGCCAGCTGCTGGGCGCGCCGCTGGAGGACTGCACCCTCTTTGACGACAGCCCGGACAACTGTGCCACCGCCATGAGGGCGGGCATGGCCGCCGTGGGGGTGTACGACGACTACTACGCCGCCCGCCAGGAGGAGCTGAAATCGGTGTGTGGCCGGTATATCCGCTCCTTTGAGGAGCTGCTCCGGGGATAGATTGGCAAAAACCTCCCCCGCCTCATAGAATGTGGGGCAAAGGAGGTGTGAATATGGAAGATATAATCCCATGCGCGGTGAAGGACCAGGAGGTGTTTCAGCGGGTGTGGCAGCGTGTGATGGCGGGCCGGGGTCAGGCGTCCAGCCCCGTCCAGCCCGGCATCCCCGGCGGCTGGGAGGGCGACGTGTCCTGCCAGTGCCTGGAGGCGCTGATGCGCCGGCAGGGGGAGGGACTTCCCTCGGAGTGTGAGTGCCCAGGCACGGAGGAGACGCCGGAGGCTCCCGTACAGCCGGAGCCGCCCGTCCAGGAGCCCGGCGGGGAGCCGCCCGTTCAGGAGGTCCCGGCGCCGGAGCCCCCCAGCGGGGAGGACACTCCGGCGGAGGGCCTGCCCCAGGAGGAGGGCCTCCACCGGGGGAACGACCTGCCCCGGCTGTGGGAGGAGCCCCAGCCCGCCAATGACCGCACCGCCCGCCTGCGCCGCCACGTGATGGACGCGCTGGAGGGGTGGCAGTTCTACCGCCACCTGGCCAAGCGGGCCCGGGGGGCGGACGCCCGGACGCTGAACGGCATGGCCGCGGAGCAGCATAAGGAGGCCCGGAAGCTGGCGGCGGCCTACTTTTTGCTCACCGGGCTGCGGTACTGGCCCACCGAGCTGCTGGGGGCCCCGGACATTCCGTCCTACTGGGGGGCGCTGAGGGCCCGCTACCAGGCGGAGCAGCGGCAGGAAGGGGCCCACCGCCTGGCCGCCGACGACTGGGAGGACCCGGAGCTGCTGGCGCTGTACGCCGGGCTGGCTGAGGGCTGCCAGCGGCGCTGCCGCCAGCTCAGGGGCCTGCTGGAGCAGGACATGACATAATCCCATACTTACCCTATACTTTTTCCCCGTACTCTGCTATAATAAAACCACCCGCCTTCGGGCGGGTGGTTTTATTCCGTCATTTGTACAGATAAGGATTGATATATCATGCTGACACCGGAACAGACGCTGGAATTCTGCCGCCTCCGCCGGGAGGTCATCGGCCGGAATTACCAAACCCTCAACCCCGAGCAGCGAAAGGCCGTGCTGGCCACCGAGGGCCCGCTGCTGCTGCTGGCGGGGGCGGGGTCGGGCAAGACCACCGTGCTCATCCACCGGGTGGCCAACCTGATCCGCTATGGCCGGGGGTCGGACTGCCTGGAGACCCCGGAGTGGGTGGAGAAGCGCGACCTGGACTTCCTGGCCCAATACGCCGCCCAGCCTGACAAGGAGAAACGCTTGCAGGCCGACCGGCTGTGCGCGGTGGACCCCGCTCCCCCCTGGACCATCATCGCCATCACCTTCACCAACAAGGCCGCCGGGGAGCTGAAAAACCGGCTGGAGAAGATGCTGGGTCCCGCCGCCCGGGACGTGTGGGCGTCCACCTTCCACTCCGCCTGCGTGCGCATCCTCCGCCGGGACATTGAGAAGCTGGGCTTTCCCTCTTCCTTCA
The DNA here is from genome assembly GCA_910577525.1 of uncultured Oscillospiraceae bacterium. Classification (GTDB taxonomy): domain Bacteria; phylum Bacillota; class Clostridia; order Oscillospirales; family Oscillospiraceae; genus Enterenecus. Next base: position 35,312 of record CAJTLI010000011.1, read on the forward strand.
CCATCTACGACACCGACGACTCCCTGCGGGTGATGAAGGACTGCATCCGGGAGCTGAACCTCGACGACAAGCAGTTTCCCCCCCGCTCCGTGCTGGGGACCATCTCCAAGGCCAAGGACAAGCTCCAGCTGGCCCGGGACTTTGAAGAGGAGGCGGACCGGTCCGGCGACTTCCGACTGGAGCGGATCGCCAGGCTTTATACCGCCTACGAAAAGCGGCTGTGGGAGGCCGGGGCCCTGGACTTCGACGACATTATCCTGCACACCGTCCGGCTGCTCCAGGAGCACGACGGCGTTCTGCAATATTATCAGAAAAAATTCCGCTACGTATTGATCGACGAGTACCAGGACACCAACAACCTCCAATACCTGCTGGCCTCCCTGCTGGCCGGGGGACGGGAGAACATCTGCGTGGTGGGCGACGACGACCAGTCCATCTACCGCTTCCGGGGGGCCACCATCGAAAACATCCTGTCCTTCGAGGATCAATACAAGGACTGCCGCACCATCCGCCTGGAGCAGAACTACCGCTCCACCAAAAACATCCTGGACGCGGCCAACGCCGTCATCCGCCACAACCAGGGCCGCAAGGGCAAGGAGCTGTGGACGGCGGGGACCGAGGGGGACAAGGTTCAGCTCTACACCGCCATGAACGAGAACGACGAGGCCCGGTTCGTGGCGGACAAGCTGATGGAGGACTACCGGGCGGGGATCAAATGGAACACCCACGCCATTCTCTACCGGATGAATGCCCAGTCCAACCAGCTGGAGGTGGCGCTGAAGCGCAGCGGCATCCCCTATAAGGTCATCGGCGGCACCAAGTTCTTCGACCGGGCGGAGGTCAAGGATATGCTGGCCTACCTGTGCGCCGTCCAAAACCACGCCGACGACCTGCGCCTCACCCGGATCATCAACAACCCGCCCCGGGGCATCGGCGGCGCCACCGTGGAGCGGGCCCGGGACATCGCCGGGCGGGAGGGGCTGTCCCTGTGGGAGGTGATCTCCAACGCCGCCGCCTATCCGGAGCTGCAAAAGCCCGCCAAACGCCTGGGGGAGTTCGTGAAGCTGATGGAGGAGCTCACCGCCCTGTCCCAAACCATGGACTTGGAGAACTTCTATGAGGAGGTTGTGGCCCGCACCGGCTACGCCGCCGCCCTCCAGGCGAAAAACGACCTGGAGAGCCGCACCCGGCTGGAAAACGTGCGGGAGCTGCTCACCTCCATTAAGGGCTACATGGACAACGCCGGGGAGGAGCCCACCCTGGCGGGGTTCCTGGACGAGATCGCCCTGTACACCGACCTGGACAGCCACAACCCCGATGACGACGCGGTGGTGATGATGACCATGCACTCCGCCAAGGGGCTGGAGTTCCCCACGGTGTTCGTGGTGGGCATGGAGGAGGGCATCTTCCCCGGCATCCGGGCCATCGGCGAGGCGGAGGAGATGGAGGAGGAGCGGCGGCTGTGCTACGTGGCCCTCACGAGGGCCCGCGAGCGGCTCTACCTCACCTGCGCCGGGCAGCGGATGCTGTTCGGCCGCACCAGCAATAACCGGCCCTCCCGGTTCGCTGGGGAGATCCCCGCCGAACTGCTGGAGCAGTCGGGCCGGTCCTATCTGGACCCCGCCGGGGAGGAGGGGGAGGAGGACTTCGGCCAGCCCCCCCGGGTGTCCACATATCGGGACCCCTACCGCCCCGCCTACGGCGGCGGGGAGCGCCGGAGCACCTACATACCGGGACGGCCCCAGCGGGACAGGCCCCGGCCCGCGTTCCAGTCCGCGGTGTCCGAGCCCTCCACCGCCCTGCCGGACTACCAGAAGGGGGATATGCTGGAGCACAAGGCCTTCGGCCGGGGAATGGTGCTGTCCGTCCAAAAGACGGGGGGCGACGTGCTGCTGGAGATTGCCTTCGACGGGGTGGGCACCAAACGGCTCATGCTGAAGTACACCGCCCAGCTGATGAAAAAACTGTGAGGGGGAATGATGATGCGTATCGTGGCCGGTATCGCCGCCATCCTGTTCGGTCTGCTCCACACCCTTGCGGCGGGAATCCAGCTCAAATCCAAGGACCCCGCCGCCCGGGGCCTCGCCATCGCCATGGCCTGCGGGGGCGTCTGTGTGGCGCTGCACACCGCCGCCCACCTGGCCGGGGGGCGCCCCGGCTGGATGGACGCGCTGGGGTGCGCCGCGGGCTGCCTGCTCATCTGCGTCCCGGCCTATGAAAACGGCAGGCGGTCGGGGAATTTACACCCCTCCCACCACATCCTCCGGGGGGTCATCGCCCTCCTGCTGGTGGCGGGAGTGGCCGTCTGGTGACGGGATGAGGCTGGATTTGCGCGAGCCCCTGCGCTATCTGGGGGTGCGGGGGGAGCCGGACCCCGCCCTGCTGGCCCGGCTGTCCGCCGCGGCGGACAAGCTCACCCGGACGGTGGAGCCCCGCTGGGTGTGGCGGGCGTACCCCCTGATTCACGGGGAGCTCCCTGTGCTGGAGGGGGCGGGCCTCACCCTGCCTGGGGCGTTGGCGGCGCGGATGCTGGCGGAGTGCTCCCATGCCGTTCTGCTGGCCTGCACCCTGGGGGCGGGCTTCGAGGCGCTTTTGCGGGCGGAGCAGGCCCGGGGCATGGACCGGGCCGCCCTGCTGGACGCCTGCGGGTCCGCCTGGGTGGAGGCGGGGTGCGATGAGGTCCAGGCGGAGATCTCCGACCGGTTCCCGGACCTGTATCTCACCGACCGGTTCAGCCCCGGCTACGGGGACCTGCCGCTGTCCCTCCAGCGGGACATCTGCGGCAGTTTGGACGCCCCACGGCGGCTGGGGGTCCAGGTAACGGACAGCCTGCTTTTGAACCCCTCCAAAACCGTCACCGCCGTCATCGGCCTGTCGGACCGGCCCCAGCCCGCCCGTATCCGGGGCTGCGGGTTCTGTAATCTGCGCGAAACCTGTCAATACCGCAAGGGAGGAAAAACCTGTGGAGCTTGATTTTTTACACAACGGCATCACCATTCTGGACGGGGCCATGGGCACCGTGCTGCAGCAGCGGGGCCTGCCCCCTGGCGGCAAGCCGGAGCTGCTGAACCTCACCAACCCGGCGCTGCTGCGCTCCATCTACCGGGAGTACGTTGAGGCGGGCAGTCAGATCGTCTGCGCCAACACCTTCGGGGCCAGCGCTCCCAAGCTGGCGGGGACGGGATACGCCGTGGACCAGGTGGTGTCCGCCGCCGTGTCTGTGGCCCGCCAGGCCGTTCAGGGGACCGGGGCAAAGGTGTCGCTGGATATGGGCCCCCTGGGGGAGCTGCTGGAGCCCCTGGGCACCCTGTCCTTCGAGAGGGCCTACGACTGCTTCAAAGAGGCGGCCATGGCCGGGGAGCGGGCCGGGGCAGACCTGGTGTCCATCGAGACCATGACCGACCTCTACGAGGCCAAGGCCGCCCTGCTGGCGGTGAAGGAGAACACCCGTCTGCCCGTATTCGTCACCATGTCCTTTGAGCGCAGCGGCCGCACCTTTACCGGCTGTACCATCCCCTCCATGGCCCGCACCCTGGAGGGCCTGGGGGCGGACGCCATCGGCCTGAACTGCTCCCTAGGACCCGACCTGCTCCTCCCCCTGCTGAAGGAGCTGTGCGAAAACACCCGCCTGCCCGTCATCGCCAAGCCCAACGCGGGCCTGCCCGACCCGGCCACCGGGGCCTACGGCATGGGTCCGGAGGAGTTTGTCCGCGCCCTGCTCCCCTGCCTGGAGGCGGGCGTGTCCATCTTCGGCGGCTGCTGCGGCACCTCGCCGGACTACATCCGGGCGCTGGCCAAGGCGCTGGAGGGCAAGACCCCCGCCCCCAGGACCTATCGTGCCGCCGGGTTCGTCTGCTCCGCCATGGCCCCCTGCTTTCTGGACGGGGTGCGGGTCATCGGGGAGCGGGTGAACCCCACCGGCAAAAAGCGCCTCCAGCAGGCCCTTTTGGAGCGGGACCTGGACTACGTGCTGGACCTGGCCGTTCAGCAGGAGGACGCGGGGGCGGACATCCTGGACGTGAACGTGGGCCATCCCGGGGTGGACGAGGCGGTTCTGCTCCCCCAGGCGGTGAAGAAGATTCAGAGCGCCGTGGCCCTGCCGCTGCAATTGGACTCCACCAACCCGGAGGCCCTGGAGGCCGCCCTGCGGGTGTACAACGGCAAGGCGGCGGTGAACTCGGTGAACGGCGAGCGGGCGGTGCTGGAGCGCATTCTGCCCATCGTGAAGAAGTACGGGGCCAGCGTGGTGGGCCTGTGCCTGGACGAGCACGGCATCCCACCCACGGCGGAGGGGAGGGTGGCCATCGCCCGGCGCATTCTGGACGCGGCGCTGAGCTATGGCATTCCGGCGGAGGATGTGTGGATCGACTGCCTGACCCTCACCGTGTCCGCCCAGCAGGACCAGGCCCGGGAGACCCTGCGGGCCGTCCGCATGGTCCGGGAGGAGCTGGGGCTCCAGGTGGTGCTGGGGGTGTCCAACATCTCCTTCGGCCTGCCCGAGCGCGGGGCCGTCACCCGGAGCTTCCTCACCCAGGCCCTGGCCGCCGGGCTCACCCTGCCCATCCTCAACCCCAACCAGCGGGAGATGATGGACGCCGTGGCGGCGTATAAGGTGCTGTCCGGCGAGGACGCGGGGTGCCGGGCCTATATCGCCCGGTTCGCGGACGCTGTCTCTGCCCAGACGGCCCCCGCCGGGCCCGTTTCCCTCACCCTGGAGGAGGCGGTGGCCCGGGGGCTGGAGGGGGACGCGGGCCGCTTGGCCAGGGAGGCCCTGAACACCCAGGACGGGCTGTCCCTGGTGGAAAACCGCCTCATCCCAGCCCTGGACAAGGTGGGGGCGGACTACGAGGCGGGCCGGGCCTTCCTGCCCCAGCTTCTCTCCGCCGCCCAGGCCGCCCAGGCGGTGTTCCAGGCCGTCAAGACCGCCATCGCCGAGCAGGGCGGGGCCCCGGTGAAGAAGGGGAAGTTCGTCATCGCCACCGTCAAGGGGGATATCCACGACATCGGGAAAAACATCGTGCGCACAGTGATGGAAAACTACGGCTATGAGGCGGTGGATCTGGGCCGGGACGTGCCGCCGGAGGTCATTCTGGACGCCGTGAGGGCCCAAAACATCAAGCTGGTGGGGCTGTCCGCCCTGATGACCACCACCCTGCCCGCCATGGAGGAGACGGTCAAGCTCCTTCACACCCTGGAACAGCCCCCGGTGATCTTCGTGGGCGGGGCGGTGGTGACACCGGACTTCGCCGCCCAAATGGGGGCGGACCACTACACGAAGGACGCCCGGCAGTCGGTGGACATCGCCAGAAAGGTGCTGGGCGTATGAATATTCGGGAGTATCTGGCCCAGGGAAGGCCCCTGCTGTTCGACGGGGCCATGGGGACTTACTACGCCTCCCGGCCTGGCCGGGCCGAGGCCCGGTGCGAGCCCGCCAATCTGGATGCCCCGGAGGAGATCGCCGCCATCCACCGGGCCTACCTGGAGGCGGGGGCCCGGGCCATCCGCACCAACACCTTCGACCTGGGCGGGGATTGGAACGCCGCCCAAAAGATGGTGGAATCCGGGTGCCGGATCGCCCTGGAGGCCGCCCGGCCCTACGGCGCGTATGTGTTTGCCGACCTGGGCCCCGCCCCCCGGGAGGGGGCGTTGTCCCCCGGCGGGTGCTACCGCCGCCAGGCGGAGCTTTTTCTGGCCCAGGGGCTCACCTGCTTCATCGCGGAGACCCTGCCCACCGGCGAGGGCCTGCCGGAGCTGGCCCGATACCTGAAGGAGCGCTGTCCGGAGGCGTTTTTGCTTGCGTCCTTCGCCGCGGGCCCCGACGGCATCACCCGGGAGGGCCTGTCCATCCGCGCCCTCCTCCAGCGGGTTGCCGCCCTGGACGGGGTGGACGGGGTGGGCCTCAACTGCGTGTCCGGCCCCCACCACCTGCTGGAGCTGGTCCGGGGGCTGGATTGGAGCGCGCTGAACGGAAAATACCTGTCCGTCATGCCCAACGCGGGCTATCCCACGGTGCTGGGGCGGCGGGTGGCCTACCGGGGCGGGGCGGACTACTTCGCCGCCCGGCTGGCCGACACCGCCCGAAGCGGGGCGGCCATCGTGGGCGGCTGCTGCGGCACCACCCCGGACCATATCGCCCGGGCCGCCCGGGCCCTGGAGGAGGCGGAGGCCCGGCCCCCCGCCCTCCCCGCCCGGCCCCGGGAAGAGTTCAGCCCGCGTCTGGGCCAAAACCGCCTGCGGGACAAGCTGGAGGCGGGACGGCGGGTCATCGCCGTGGAGCTGGACCCGCCGGCGGACGACCAGGTGGAGGGCTTCATGGAGGGCGTCCGCGCCCTGCGGGAGGCGGGGGCGGACGCGGTGACGGTAGCGGACTGCCCCGTGGGCCGTCCTAGGGCGGACAGCTCCCTGCTGGCCTGCAAAATCCGCCGGGAGACCGGGGCGGAGCCCCTGCCCCACCTCACCTGCCGGGACCGGAACCTGAACGCCACCAAGGCCCTGCTGCTGGGGCTGAGCATGGAGGGGGTGCACAACGTCCTGCTGGTCACGGGCGACCCCATCCCCACCCAGGACCGGGACGAGGTGAAAAGCGTATTCAACTTCAACTCCCGGAAGCTGATCCGCTACGCCGCCGGTCTGACGGGCCAGGGCCTGTCCGTGCCCCTCCAGATCTTCGGGGCGCTGAACGTCAACGCCCCCAACTTTGCCAGACAGCTGGAGCTGGCCCGGGAAAAGGAGGAGGCAGGGGCGGCGGGCTTTCTCACCCAGCCGGTCCACTCCCCCCGGGCCCTGGAAAACCTGGCCCTGGCCCGGCAGGCGCTGAGGGGATATATTCTGGGCGGGGTGTTCCCCATCGTCAGCCACCGCAACGCCCTGTTTCTCAACAACGAGGTGGCGGGGGTGTCGGTGCCGGAGGACATCGTAACGCGTTATGAGGGCCTGGACCGGGAGGCGGCGGAGGCGCTGGCCCTGGAGCTGTCGGTCCGCACCGCCCGGGACATGGTCCCCTTCACCGACGGCTGGTATCTCATGACCCCCTTCCGCCGGGTGTCCCTCATGGCCCGGATCATGGCGGAGCTGGCATAAAAAAGCGCTGGGAGCCCACGGCTCCCAGCGCTTTTTTATAGGATATCCACCACGGTGAGCACCCCGTCCCGGACGGTGAAGCGCACCTCCAGCCCGGCAAAGCCAAAGCCGTACACCCGGTCCGGGTCGTTCTGATAGGGGGGCCGGGGGTCCTGGGCCAGCACGCCGGTGAGCGCCGCCCGGCGGTCCCCGGGAACCCGTTCCAGCAGGCCCGGCGGGAACTCCACCGCCAGCGTTTCCTCCGGCGCGGCCCCGGCAAAGCCGCCCGTGGCCTCGGGACGGCAGTCGGCGTAGGGGATGTAGGGCTTGATATCAAAAATGGGCGTGCCGTCCACCAGGTCTCCCCCGGCGACCCGGAGCACCGGTCCCTCCGGCGTATCCCAATCCACCCCCTCCAGCTTCACGCAGGACAGCCCGATGGGGTTGGGCCGGAAGGGGGACCGGGTGGCGAACACTCCCAGCCGCCGGTTTCCCCCCAGCCGGGGGGGCCGGACGGTGGGGGACCAGGCTTTCCCCCTGTTCTCGGAGAACTCCCAGATGAGCCACAGGTGGGAGAAGCCCTCGATGCCCCGCAGGGCCTCGGCAATCCGGTAGGGGGGCTCAAAGACCACCGCGGAGCGCAGCTCCTCCACCAGCCCCGCCTGGCGGGGCGCCCCGAACTTGGAGGAGAAGTCCGAGCGGATATGGGCGACGGGTTCCATCAGTCCACGTTGGGGCTGGCCCGCATGGCCAGAATGGTCTTGCCCATGAGCTCGTCCAGCTCCCAGCCCAGCAGCGCCGCCCCCTGCTCAATGACCTCCCGGGAGCACCCGGCGGCGAATTTTTTGTCCTTGAACTTCTTTTTCACCGACTTGACCTCCAAATCGGACACGCTCTTGGAGGGCCGCATGAGGGCCGCCGCGCCGATGAGCCCGGTGAGCTCGTCCACGGCGAAGAGCACCTTCTCCATCTGGCGCTCCGGCCTGATGTCCGAGCACTGGCCCCAGCCGTGGCTGGCGGCGGCGCGGATCATGGCCGGGTCGATGCCCCGCGCCTCCATCAGCTCTTGGCACTTGACGCAGTGCTCCTCGGGCCATTGTTCAAAGTCCAGGTCGTGGAGGATGCCGACGGCCTCCCAATAGTCCGCCTCATCGCCATAGCCCAGCTCCTGGGCGAACCAGCGCAGCACGTCGCCCACGGTGCGGGCGTGTTTGCGGTGAAACTCGCCCTCGTTGAATTCGCACAGAAGGTCCCAGGCCTGTTCGGGTGTGGGGATCATGGCAAACAGCTCCTTTCTCTATGGTAGTGTGTGAAATCATATACCTCTTTCCCCCCCATTGTCAATCCCCATTGACTTTCCCCGCCGGAAACAGTACAATAATGTCTGCCGTATAAACCGCAGCATAATTATGTTGCGGCGGTAAATATAAGGTTTTCGGACAAATTGTCCGAAAACCTTATATTTGAGCGAAGCATCCAGGCTTTGCTCAATACGCGTTATAGTCAAAGCACTTCAAAAGAGGTAAAATACCTCTTTTGAAGTCTGCGGCGTAAATCGCCGCAGAAGGCCGCATAAGAGGCCTTGCTTTGGACTTCATAGGCAGCACACGGGCTTTGCCCGACAGCGGCTATGCCGCTGTTTGAAAATCGGTAAATACCGATTTTCAAGTGTGATTACTATACAATACAAGGACTGTCATACTGTTTGGAGGAGCGCTGTTATGGACAACCTGATCTATTTTGACTATGCCGCCACCACCCCCGTGAAACAGGAGGCGGTGAATGCTGTGACGGACGCCCTCCGGCAGTTCGGCAACCCCTCCTCCCGCTACGCCTACGCCCGACAGGCCGCCCAGCGGGTGAAGGAGGACCGGGAGGCCGTGGCCGGGGCCTTCGGGTGCGCTCCCGCCGAGCTGTTTTTCACCTCCTGCGGCACGGAGAGCGACAACTGGGCCCTCCGCCGGGGGGCGGAGCTGAACCGCCGGAGGGGAAAGCACATCGTCACCACCAGCCTGGAGCACGCCGCCGTGCTGGAGACCTGCCGGGACCTGGAGCGGCAGGGGTATGAGGTCACGTACCTCAAGCCGGAGCGGGCGGGGCGGATTACGGCGGACCAGCTGACCGCCGCCCTGCGGCCGGACACGGTTCTGGTGTCCATGATGCTCGTGAACAACGAGACGGGGGTGATCCTGCCCGTGGCGGAGTGCGTCAGGGCGGTGAAAGCCGCGGACCCGGCGATTCTGTTCCACTGCGACGGGGTCCAGGGCTTTTTGAAGACCCCAGAGCCGCTGGTCCGGCTGGGAGCCGACCTGGTGGCCGTCAGCGGCCACAAAGTCGGGGCCCCCAAAGGGATCGGGGCGCTGTACATCAAAAAGGGGGTCCGCCTGCGGCCCCTGCTGGCCGGGGGAGGCCAGGAGGAGGGCCTGCGCTCCGGCACCGAGGCCACAGCCCAGATTGCGGGCTTTGCCGCCGCCGTCCGGGCCACCATGGCGGACCCGGACCGGCTGGAGCGGACCGCCGCCATCAAGGAATACACCCTGTCCAAAGTGAAGGAGGCCGTCCCCAAGCTGGAGATCATCTCCCAGGGGGACGCCCCCCATATCTGCGCCGTCACCCTCCCCGGCTACAAGAGCGAGGTGGTGGTCCGGGTGCTGGGGGACCGGGGGGTGTGCGTGTCCTCCGGCTCCGCCTGCCACAGGGGCAGGCCCAGCCACGTGTTCGCCGCCATGGGCCTGCCCAAGCCCTGGCTGGACGGGGCCCTGCGGCTGTCCTTCTCCCCGGACTCCACCCGGGAGGAGGCGGACAAGCTGGTTTCCGCCCTGAAGGACGCGGCGGACAGCCTGTTCACCACCCTGTCGTGAGGCGGGGCGCGCCGTTTTCGCCCTGCCGGCGGACATAGAGAGGGGGATTTTATGCTGAACAAAGAGGAAATCATCCGTTTATTGAAGGAAGCGGCATTTGACGCCGGTGAGTATTGGGTAATGTCAGGCGCGGCCATGGTGCTGTACGGAATTCGGGACGTGACGCGGGATATCGACCTGGGCTGCACCTCTAAACTGGCGGACGAGCTTGAAGGCAGGGGATATCCGTCAGAGGTCCTTTCGGACGGGAGCAGGAGGATCGTTTTTTCTGAAGAGATCGAACTGTTTGAAAATTGGATTGAGGATCAAGCCGTTTTGCTGGAGGGAATCCCGGCGGTCTCCCTCAAGGGACTGATCCGAATGAAAGAAAAGCTTGGCCGGGAAAAGGATCGGAACGATATTCTTCTCATAAAGGAGCATTTGGCAAAATGTTAACGCTGTTTCAGCGGGAAAAGGGCTTTTACCGCAAGCTGCTGGCCCTGGCCCTGCCCATCCTGTTTCAAAACCTCATCACCAACTCCCTGGGTCTGGTGGACACCTTCATGGTGGGCACCATGGGTCAGGGGCCGCTGGCGGGCGTGACCCTGGCCAACATCCCGGTGTTCGTGGTCCAGCTCATGATGTTCGGTATTCAGAGCGGGTCCTCCGTCCTCATCAGCCAGTACCGGGGCAAGGGGGACATGAAGGCCATCAACCGGGTGATGGGCATCGGCATGTACGCCGCCGGGGCCATCGGCCTGGCCTTCGCCCTGGTCATGGGGTTCCTCCCCCGGCAGTTCATGTCCCTGTTCGGGGACGACCCCCAGGTGGTGGCCACCGCCGCCCGGTACGCCCGGATCGTGGGCTGGTCCTACTTCTTCGACAGCTTCGTCCAGGTGTACAACGGCGTCCACCGGGCCATGGGGGATCCCAGGCGGGGGCTGTACATTCTGGGGGTGTCCATGGCCTGCAACACCTTCCTCAACTGGGTGCTCATCTTCGGCAACCTGGGCGCGCCCCGGCTGGGGGTGGAGGGCGCCGCCCTGGCCACCCTGCTGGCCCGGGTGCTCTCCTGCGCCATCGCCATCGGCTGGGCGGTGCTGGACAAGGGCTTCCGCATCGACCCCGCCCTGCTGTTCCGGCCCGGCGGAGAAATGGTGCGGCGGTTTGTCCGCTTCGCCACCCCGGTGATGTGCAACGAGACCTTCTGGGGGCTGGGCACCTCCATCTTCCCCACCATCATGGGCCACATGGAGGGCTCCGAGGAGATTCTGGCCGCCTACGCCATCGCGGGCAATATCACCAACCTGTGCACCGTGGGGGTGTTCGCCATCGCGGGCACCGCCGCCATCCTCATCGGACAGGAGATCGGCTCGGGCAACACCGGCGCGGTGTACTCCCTGGGGGCCCTGCTCAACACCCTGGCCTTCCTGTTCGGCGTTGCGGGGGGCGCGGCCTTCCTGCTCCTGCTCTACCTGTTCGTCGCCCCGGTGCTCTACCCCCTGTTCAAGCTGTCCCCCTCCGCCGGGGAGATCTGCACCCTCATGCTCACCATGGTGTTTGTCATGATGCCCCTGCGCTCCCTGGAGTGCACCAACATCGTGGGGGTGCTCCGGGGCGGAGGCGACGTGAAGATGGCCACCCTCATCGACCTGACCCCCCTGTGGGCGGTGGCCCTGCCCATCGCCGCCCTGTCCGGCCTGGTGTTCAAGCTGGGCATCTTCTGGGTGTACCTGGGCATGATGAGCGAAAACGTAGTCAAGGCCGTGCTGGGCCTGGGGCGATTCAAAAGCGGGAAGTGGATTCGGGACGTTACCGTGCCCAACCTCTGAGGCGGGGCGGGGGACAAGAGAAAAGAGCCGCCCCAAGCGGGGCGGCTCTCGGTTTTCGGCATTGTCAGCCTGCCGGCGGGACTGTCAGCACGGCAACATCATAGCAGGGTTCCTCTGGGGCTGCCTTGACCTTCTCCAGCCAGCGGCGGTCTTCTTCCTCCCACCGCTGGGTTTCCTCCGGGGAAAGCCCCTCCTCGGGCAACAACGTGAGCCGGTATTCCACCTGGGCAATGCGGTTTTGCTTCAAGTTGTAGCCGGCGGGGACAAAGCTGAGCCACTCTCCCCTGGAACCAAAGCCGTTATACCGCTCCGCCTTAAGCCAAAACAGGTTTTTGCAGATATAGGTGTTTGTCCACATGTGTTTGTCCCACAGGCGGGGCAGGTTGTCCTTTCGGTCTGTGGAGGAAACAAAAGCGGCAAACTCCCGGCGGGCGAAGCGCTCCCGGATCTCCAGGATGGAGAGGGGATTACCGGCCTCGTCCACAAACCAGCCGTCGGTGGTGGGGTCCAGCATAATCCACTTGCCCAGCGCGCCGTCATAAATCTCAGTCACCACGTGGTTGTCATTGTCATAGGGGGAATAGGGCATGATTCCCACCCGCCGGGCATAGACGCCCACCGCGAGACAGCACTCCGCCAGAATCTTGGACTTGTTCAGGCAGTTGATGCCCTGATCGGGCCGCTCATAGCTGTATTCCAGCAGGGAGAGGGCGTCGCAGGGGACATGGTTGTCGTAGTAGGACGAATGGGTGAGCCGGGGGGAGAAGTGGTGCAACAGCCGCTTGGCCCTCTGGAAGGCGCTTCCCTTTCCCGCCAGCTTGACGAGGCCGTACTTCTCCCGCAGGGTTTCATATTCCGGACAGTCCAGCGCGTAGGCGGGATAGACCGCCGGTCCGGAGGCAAATTCCAGGTGGTTGAACAAAATACCGCTGTAGATGTCAAACACCCGCCGCTCGGTTTCCAGTTCTTTTTTTGTCACGGGGCATCTCCTTTTCAGAACGACAGCACTTCCCGCTCGGGCTTCTCCGCCGGACCCAGGGCGGTCACGTGGAGCACCGGGCCGTCCTCGCCCTCGTAAGCCTTGTGGCGCTCCAGCCGCACCACCCCGGTGACATCGACCCAGGAGCGGTTTTCAAAGGCGTCAAAGCCCTTCCCCTGGGCCACCAGCCCCAGAAAGGTGATGTCCGCCTCACAGCAGGTCATGGCGAACCGGCCCAGAATCACGTCCCCCGGGTACTGGGGCAGGTGGGCCACCAGGACCTTGGCCCGGACCGTTTTCCCCTCGTACCGCTCGGGGTGTTCCATCACGTCCACATACCACACGCCGAAGTCGTCGTCGGGGATGTCGATGACCTCCTGGTCCAGGTCGAAGGGGCACACGCTGCCGTCGGCGTAGTCCTCGCTGTCGCCGTTGAGGTATTCCAGGTAGATGCTGGCCCGGCGGTTCACCAGCTTCAGATTGCGCTGGCGCAGAGCGTCCCGCAGGGCCTCGGTACAGCGGTTAAACACGATGAGATCGGCGTTGGTCAGCTTTTCCATCATCATCTGACCCAGGTTCTTGGCGTAGCTCTCAAAGGTGGCCGCCTCCACCATGGTCATGATCTGGTAGAGCACCCAGTTGTCCGGCAGAGCCTCCTGATACAGCCGCCCCATGGACCACATGCCGTTGAACTCAATGAGAATCTGCTTGGGGCGGTGCTTTTTCTCCAGCTGCTTGAGAAAGGCCGGGGTGAGGTCCTCTTCCTCCTCCACGTTGACCACGGTGACGTTCCGCAGCGCCTTGGGGTCGTACTCCGCCTCCCCCTCCTCACAGCAGAGCAGCAGGGTGCGGTCCCGCAGGGCAAACCCATCCTGGAGAATGCCGTTGATGAAGGTAGTTTTTCCGCCGTCCAGAAACCCGGCGAACAGGTAAACAGGGATTTCCATGGATGCTCCGCCCCTTTACAGGCCGAACAGGGCGGCCAGCCTGTCCTCGTTCAGGTCCGCGCCGATGACGCACAGCCGCCCGGTGTAGTCCGCCGGACCGGTGCGCACCTCGTGCTCCTCGGGCACGTAGTCGAAGTGCAGCCAGCTGCCGTCCCCGGCGGGGACGATGCCCTTGGCCCGCAGAATGGCGCCGCACTCCCCCAGGTCCAGCTGGGACAGAATGCGCTCCAGCTCCTCCCTGGCGAAGGGCTTCACCGTCTCCCGGCCCCAGCTGGCAAACACCTCGTCGGCGTGGTGGTGGCCGTGGTGGTCGTGATCGTGGCAGCCGCAGGAGCACTCCTCGCCGTGGTCATGATGATGCTCATGCTCCTCGTGGTCGTGGTGATGGTGCTCATGGCCGTGGTGACAGCACTCCTCGCCCTCGTGGTCATGGTGGTGGTGCTCATGCTCCTCCCCGTCATGGTGATGATGGTGGTGGGCGTGGGCCTCCTCCCCGGCGGCGTGGTCCGCCCGGATGCGCGCCAAAAGCTCCTCCTCCAGGGAGGTCTTCTCCATGGCGGACAGGATGGTCCCGCCGTCCAGCTGGTCCCAGGGGGTGGTGAGAATGACGGCGGAGGGGTTTTTCTCCCGGAGCAGAGCCACCGACGCCTCCAGCTTCTCCTGGGTCAGGTTCTGGGTGCGGGAGAGGATGATGGCGCCCGCGTGCTCCACCTGGTTGTTGTAAAACTCGCCGAAGTTTTTCATATACAGCTTTACCTTGGCCGCGTCCGCCACGGTGACAAAGCTGTTCAGCCCCAGCGCCGGGTCCTCCCCGGCGGCCTTCTCCACCGCCGCCACCACGTCGGACAGCTTGCCCACCCCGGAGGGCTCGATGAGGATGCGGTCGGGGTGGAATTTCTCCTCCACCTCGTGGAGGGCCTTGCCGAAGTCCCCCACCAGAGAGCAGCAGATGCAGCCCGAGGACATCTCGGAGATCTCGATGCCGGCCTCCTTTAAAAATCCGCCGTCCACGCTGATCTCGCCGAACTCGTTTTCAATGAGCACCAGCTTCTCGCCCTGGAACGCCTCCGCCAGCAGCTTTTTGATGAGAGTGGTCTTCCCGGCCCCTAAAAAGCCGGATACAATGTCGATTTTTGCCATGGGAAATCATTTCCTTTACTTGAAGTGTTCCCCTATTTTACAGCCGGACACAGGGAAAGTCAAGGCTTTACACGGTCTCTTTCCACTTGCGGGCGAAGCTTTGGGCGTCCGGGAGGAGGGCCCCGGCGTCCCGCAGGGCTTCCATCCGCTCCAGCACGCCGGCCAGGATGGTACTGGCCTCAAAGCCCCTCTGGGCAAAGGCCAGCTGTCCGGCGGCAAAGCCGCTCCCCGCCGTCTTGGCCGGGCCGGAGGGCCGGTTCCGGACCACCGCCCTCACGCCGTTGTCCAGGGTTGTCATTCTCAGGTCCATAGTTTCTTCCCGCTTTCTCTGCGCACTCCCTGCGTTCCATTTTTTTGCGTGAATTCCCTACGCTTATAGGATATATCGTCGGGTTTTTGCCGCGCATAAGACCGTTTGGCGGATTTTTCCGGCGGGGACGCGAAAAAGCGGCAGCCCCTCTCGCTCGGGAGGGGCCGCTTCGCGTCAGTCCGTGTGGACGGGGATGATGTGATCCCCGAACTTGAGATAGTCCACCTGATCCAGATCCAGGGGCTGGTCGAAGGGGGTGAAGCCGTTCTTATTGCTGATGGGTCCGTCCGCCAGCATGGTGGCGGCGTCCCAGTTGAGTTCTGCCGGGTCGTGTGTCCACGTGGGCACGTTGTCAAAGGCCACTGTGCCGTCCTTCAGCACAATTTGCAGCCCCTCGCAGAATCCCTTGCTGCCGCCAAATGCAGCAAAGCTGGTTTGATCGGGCTTCACATTGTCCCGGAACCACACCGAGATGGACAGCGGGGTCAGCTCCACCCGGTCCAGCCACATGGTGTAGCCCAGGCCGGTGATATCGACATAGTCCGCCCCGCCGCAGTCCACGGTCAGAGAATGCTGCTCAAAGGCCCCGCCCACGTCCAGGGCGAAATTCCCGGTAAACACGGGGGTGTACCCCTTGTCCGGGGCCTGGATCCAGAGACCGCGTATCGTCAGGATTTTGCCCTCCTGGTTATTGAATACTGCGGGATCCGCCCCATGGGCGGTGAAACGGACGACCACTTCCTTCATGTTGTCGGTGGGATCGCTGTCCGGCTGCCATTCAAAGGTGTAGCTATACCCACTGATGATATTTTCCCCCGTCTCTGAGACAAAGGTTAATTCCTCCTCCGGCCACTGGTTTCCGACCAGCTGGTACCAGCCATCCGTGTCCGGGTCCAGGTCGGGCAGGGCCGTGCCCTCCGGAGCCTCGATGCGCAGGCGCAGGTAGTAGCAGTTTTCGTCCGCCAGAGCGGCGATGGGGGTGATGGTGGCCCCGTTGTCGGTGGCGCCCCCCTCGAAGGTCTGGCCCACCTGGTCCAGGTTCTCAATCTGCCCGGTGGTCAGGGCCCCGCCGTCCTGGGTGAAAAAGCCCTGCATCAGCCCCCCGGCCCCGATGGCGTAGTTCACCGCCATGGCCGAGGCGGTGAGGGCGGCGACGGCGGCGGCCGCCGCCAGCAGGCGGGTGGTGAGGCGGACCGCCTTTTTCGCGGTTTTGGTTTCGTTGATTTTGTTCATGGTCAGCTCCTTAATCCGGGCGGACGAAAGGGGGGTCGGGCCGGAAAGCTCCACGCTGTCGTCCTGGTAGGTGTCCAGCAGGTCTGAAATACGCTTTTTCATGCCAGCGCCTCCTTTGTCAGCAATTCCTTCAGCCTGAAACGGCCTCTGCGCAGCTTCGTTTTCACGGTGGATTCGTTGAGCTCCAGCGCGGCGGAAATCTCCTTCACGCTCTGGGCGTAGTAGTAATGGCGCAGGAAAATCTCCCGGTCCGGGTCGGGCAGGGAGAACACCGCCCGGCGCACCCGGGCCCGCTCCTCCGCCCGCTCCAGCTCCCCGGCGGGGTCGTCCGGGCCGGGCAGGTCCAGCAGGTCCTCCTCCAGGGGGAGGGTCCGGCCCCGCTGGCGCAGCCTGTTTTTGGCCTTGTGCCGGGCCACCGCTCCCAGCCAGCTTTTGACGTGGTCCGGCTTCAGCTGGGCGGCCTGGTCCCAGGCGGCCAAGAATACGTCGGAGGCCACCTCCTCCCCGTCCTCGGGGGACATGGAGTCCCGGAGGATATTCCACACCACGGCGGACACATAGGGGAGATAGCGGTCCATCAGCGCCTCCAGCCCGGCGGGGTCCCGGTCGCGCAGCCTGCGCAGAATGGTTTCTTCTCTCATGGGGTACGGCTCCTTTGGTGGTCTTGAAAGCTGCTTTCACCTATCATATCACATCATCCCCCCCGCGGGTTTCACCAGGGCGCAAAAAACCGCCCCGCTTTCTCAGAAGCGGGGCGGTTCCTGTTTGCTCAGATCACCCGCAGGCGGATGACGCCGGGCACCTTGCGGATGTCCTCGATGACCTTGGCGTCCACCACGGAGCCGGCGTCCACCATGGTGTAGGCGTACTCGCCCTTAGACTTGTTGGTCATGTTCTCCACGTTGACCCCGTCGGCCCCCAGCTGGGTGGTGATCTGGGCGATGACGGCGGGCACGTTGCGGTGGATGACGCACAGGCGCTGGACGCCGGAGCGCTCCATGATGACGTTGGGGAAGTTGACGGAGTTCTTGATGTTGCCGTTCTCCAGGAAGTCCCGCACCTGGTTGGCGGCCATGACGGCGCAGTTCTCCTCGCTCTCCGGGGTGGAGGCCCCCAGGTGGGGGGTGGCCACCACGCCGGGGACCAGGGTGATCTCGTTGTCGGGGAAGTCGGTGACGTAACGGGCCACCTTGCCGGAGCCCAGCGCCGCGATCATGTCGGCGTTGTTCACCAGCCCGCCCCGGGCCATGTTGATGACCCGCACCCCGTCCTTCATCTTGGCGATGGAGGCGGCGCAGACGGTGTTTTTAGTGGCGTCCATATAGGGCAGGTGCAGGGTGATGTAGTCGGAATTGGCGTACAGGGCGTCCAGCTCCTTCACCACCTTGATGTGCCGGTCCAGCCGCAGGGCGGCGTCCACGGAGAGGTAGGGGTCGTAGCCGTACACGTCCATGCCCAGGGACAGGCCGATGTTGGCCACCAGCGCCCCGATGGCCCCCAGGCCCACCACGCCCAGGGTCTTGCGGTACACCTCGGGGCCCACGAAGGCGGACTTGCCCTTCTCCACAGCGGCGGCCAGGTCCACGCCGGGGGTGCGGGCCTGCTCCTTCACCCACTGGGCCCCGCCGATGATGTCCCGGGAGGCCAGCAGCATGGCGCACAGCACCAGCTCCTTCACGGCGTTGGCGTTGGCGCCGGGGGTGTTGAACACCACGATGCCCTTCTCAGAGCAGCGCTCGATGGGGATATTGTTCACCCCCGCCCCGGCCCGGGCGATGGCCCACAGGCTCTTGGGGAACTCATAGTCGTGGAGCTTGGCGGAGCGGACCAGGATGGCGTCCTCGTTGTCCACGCCGTCGCCGACGGCATAGCTCTCGGCGGGCAGGCGCTCCAGGCCCACCGCCGCGATCTTGTTCATGGTCTTGATATTGAACATGGTTTCCACCTCATTTTAATAAAGGGTCAACAGCAATCCCAGTTGTAGCATACCCGGGAGAAGTCCCGGCGCTTCAGCGCCTCCCGGCTGATGAAGAAGTTTGCCACGCCGCAGTCGCCCCAAAGAACTAAGTCCCCCACCTCTTTATTCCCGTCGCTGTCCAGCTGGAACAGCAGCACGTCTAGATCCTCATACTGTCCGGGGCGAGGGTCGGACTGGGTAAAATAGGGATAGCCTCCCAGTTGATGATAGGAGGATATCCAGCCGGGCTGGTAGGTCACATCATAATCACGCAGCCGTTCTGCAACCAGCTTGTGCATATCCCAGGTGCCCTTGATGGGGCTGTCAGAGCACAGAGCATTCCACTTTCCGGCAAATAATGGATCAAAGCGTGGGTCGGCTTCGTTCATCCCCTGCTCCACTGGGGCGGAAAGGATAATGCGGCAGTTTCGCGCTACCGGGAACCAGTCCTCCCCATCCGCCGGCTTAGGCGGGCGCTTGGCCGCCACCTCCTCCGCCGTGACGGTGGGATCCACGATTTCGTGGTAGAGCACCCGAAAACCTGTCTGGGCCGTCTGGTCGTCGAAGCTCATCCCAGACACATCATCCCACCCGATGAAAAATTGCAGCAGCCCCGTTGTGGGAAAATCGGGCAGACCGCCCAGCGACCCGCAGTCCACCTGGGCCAGCAGTCCAAGCGCGCCTCCCTTGCCGTCCAGCGGCCAGGGCATATCGTGGGGCAGGTAGGGCGTGCCTCCCGCCTTGCTTTCGAAGATACCCGGTTCTCCCGGCTCCAGCGTGAAGCGGACGGCGGGGCGGTGGTGCTCGGCATGGATCTCCGCCGTAATCCTCCGGGCCAGCTCATACACCTCACGGGCATTTTCCCGGGCCCGTTCATTGTTCTCCAGCAGTTTATCCGCCATATCAGTTGACCTTATCGAACGCCTTGATAAAGTTGGCCAGCTTCTCCACGCCCTCCACGGGCATGGCGTTATAGATGGAAGCCCGCATACCGCCCACGTTCCGGTGGCCCTTCAGGTTGGTGAACCCGGCGGCGGCGGCCTCCTTGACGAACTTGGCGTCCAGCTCCTCGCTCACCGAGCGGAAGGTGACGTTCATGTCCGACCGGGAGCCGGGCAGAGCGGGGCAGGTGAACAGCCGGGAATCGTCCAGCACGCTGTAAAGGAGCTGTGCTTTCCCGTGCTTGATCTTCTCCATGCCCTCCACGCCGCCTTTGGAGTCCAGCCACTCCAGCACCAGGCCCAGCATATAGATGCACCAGCAGGGGGGGGTGTTGTACATGGAGTCCTTGTCTATCATGGTCTTGTAGTTCATCATCAGCGGGGTATAGGGCAGCTCATGGCCCGCCAGGTCCTCCCGGACGACGGCGATGGTCAGCCCCGCCGGGGCCAGGTTCTTCTGGGCGCCGCCGAAGATGATCCCGTACTTGCTCACATCCACCGGCCGGGACAGGAAGTCGGAGGACATATCGCACACGATGGGCACGTCGCCGGTGTCGGGCACGTACTGCCATTCGGTGCCATAGATCGTATTGTTGGCGCAGTAGTAGAAGTAGCTGGCCTGGGGGTCCAGCTTGAGCTGGTCCTGGGCGGGGATATAGGTGTGGTTTTTGTCCTCGCTGGTGGCGGCAAGGCTGATCTCGCCGTATTTTTTAGCCTCTTTGTAGGCGATGTTGGAGAAATTGCCCGTGACAGCGTAGTCCGCCCTGCCGGTCCTTCCGATCAGGTTCAGGGGCACCATGGAGAACTGGCCGGAGGCCCCGCCCTGCAAAAACAGCACCTTATAGTTGCCGGGCACGTGGAACAGCCGGATGAAATTGGCCTTGGTGTCGTCAAAAATCTTCTGGAACACCTTGGAGCGGTGGCTCATCTCCATGACGGACATGCCGGAGCCCTGGTAATTGGTGATCTCGGCCCCCGCCCGCTCCAGCACCTCTAAGGGCAGCATGGACGGACCGGCGGAGAAATTGTAGACGCGGTCGGTTCCCATATCTCTTCCTCCTCGAAACGGCTTGAATTTTAATGCTTTAGCGTATTATATATTATATGTTTCCCGGCCCTCCGCTGTCAATCACCAGAAAGGCCAAAAAAGCCCCCCCAGACGGGGGGGCTTTGGGTATTTCGTCCGCACAGGCTAAAATCACTTGGTTTTCAGCATCCTGGTGGCGTTGAGAATCGCGATGACGGCCACGCCCACGTCGGAGAACACCGCCCCCCACATGGTGGTCCTGCCCAGCGCCCCCAAAATCAGGAACAGTGCCTTGACTCCCAGGGCAAACGCGATGTTCTCCTTGACGATCCGCAGGCACTTCCGGGCGATGTCCATGGCGCGGACCAGCTTGGCCGGGTCGTCGTCCATGAGCACCACGTCGGCGGCCTCGATGGCGGCGTCCGAGCCCATGGCCCCCATGGCGATGCCCACGTCGGCCCGGGACAGCACCGGGGCGTCGTTTACCCCGTCGCCCACATAGGCCAGCGCGCCTTTGGCGCTCTTCCGGCTGAGCAGGTCCTCCAGCCGGTCCACCTTGTCGCCGGGCAGCAGCTGGGCGTGGACCTCGTCCAGCCCCAGCTGGCCCGCCACGGCCCGCCCCACGGTCTCGCTGTCCCCGGTGAGCATGACGGTACGGATGCCCTGGGCCTTTAGGGCCTTGACGGCGGCGGGGGCGGTGGGCTTGAGCTGGTCGGAGATCACCGCACAGCCCAGATAGCGGCCCTCCCGGGCCACATGAACAATGGTGCCCGCCGCGCCGCAGGGCAGGGGCCTGACGCCCTCCCGCTTCATCAGCTTTTCATTCCCCGCCAGTACCCGCTTTCCGTCCGCCAGGGCGGACACGCCGTGGCCGGGAATCTCCTGCACGTCCGTCACACGGCTGGGGTCAACGTCCGCCCCCAGCGCCCGACGCAGGGACTGGGCGATGGGATGGCCGGAGTGGCGCTCCGCCAGGGCGGCGGCTTCCAGCAAATCGTGCTCCGTTACGCCGGGGGCGGGATTCAGGGAGGATACCTCAAATACGCCCTGGGTGAGGGTTCCGGTTTTGTCGAACACTACGGTTTCCGTTTTTGCCAGCAGTTCCAGGTAATTGCCGCCCTTGACCAGGATGCCCTGGGCGGAGGCCCCGCCGATGCCGCCGAAGAAGGACAGGGGGATGGAGATCACCAGGGCGCAGGGGCAGGAGATGACCAGGAAGGTGAGGGCCCGGTGGACCCAGACGCCCCACTCCCCTGTGACCAGGGAGGGGATAACCGCCAGCGCCAGCGCGGAGCATACCACGGCGGGGGTGTAGTACCGGGCGAATTTGGTGATGAAATTCTCCGCCTTGGCCTTTTTGGCGGAGGCGTTTTCCACCAGATCAAGGATTTTCGCCACGGTGGACTGACCGAACTCCTTTGTGGTCCGGGCCTTCAAAAGCCCGGTGAGGTTGACGCAGCCGGACAGCAGCTCGCCCCCCACCCCCACGTCCCGGGGGGCGGACTCGCCGGTGAGGGCGGCGGTGTTCAGAGAGGAGGAACCCTCGATGACCACGCCGTCCAGGGGGATCTTCTCGCCGGGGCGGACCACGATGGTCTCGCCCACCGCCACCTCGTCGGGGTCAACCTCGAGAATTTGGCCGTCCCGCTCCACGTTGGCGCTGTCCGGGCGGATGTCCATGAGCTGGGCGATGGAACGCCGGGACTTGCCCACCGCCACGCTCTGGAACAGCTCGCCCACCTGGTAGAACAGCATGACGCCCACGGCCTCGGAATACTCCCCCAGCACCAGGGCCCCGATGGTGGCCACACACATGAGGAAATTCTCGTCAAAGACCTGCCCGCGGCTGATGTTGCGGACGGCCTTCCACAAAATATCCCAGCCAATGACAAAATAGGGGATGAGGTACAGCGGCCACTTGAGCAGCACAAGTCCATAATCGGGCGCACCTTCTACCGGTTCCGTCAGCAGGGGGATATGCCGGTGCATCGGGATATCGGGCAGCAGGGACACCGCGATCAGCAGCGCCGCCGCCACAATAATGCGGATCAGCGTCTTTTTTTGCTTTCTGGTCATAACAAACACCTCGTTTTGCAGGGGCGGACAGTATCCGGCCGCAGCAGATGATACATGGCCTGCTCCCTCGGGCGGATGGTATCCGCCCCTACGAATGCGCGCCGCCTATGGGCTTCTCCAGAAGTCCGATGCCCTCCGGCACGCCGCCGGAGATGACCTCCAGCGCCACCGGGGCCAGTTCCAGGCGCTCCAAAAATTCCCGGTAGGTCTCCGGGGTGAAGGCGTGCTCATAGTGAAAGCCCACGCCCTGATAAATCTTAATCATGGTCCCGTAGGCCGCCCCCGCCTTCCCCTGGAGATAGGTGGGCAGGATGAGCTGTCCGCCGGGGGATGTCACCCGCCACAGCTCCCGGACCGCTTTTTCCGGCTCCGGAAGGAGGTGGAGCACATTTCCCGCAATCACCGCGTCAAAGCTCCCGTCCGGATCGGGCAGGGCGGTGATGTCCCGGACGGCAAACTCGATGTTGGACAGCCCCCGCTTTTTTGCCTTTCCCCGGGCCCGGTCCAGCATGGCCTCCGACCGGTCGGTGCACAGCACCGAGCCCGCCCGCTTCGCCGCCGCCAGGGAGAACTCCCCCGTCCCGGCGGCGCAGTCCAGCACCCTCGCCCCAGGGGGGACCAGCTCTCCCACCCGGGTCCGGGCGGCGGCGTTCACCTTCCGGTTGCTCCACTCCGCCAGGTCGTAGAACCAGGCCCAGCGGTCCCAGAAGGTGCTCACAGCACGATCTGACAGTCGGGCTCCACCTTGCGGCAGACCTTGACCACGTCCTTCATGAGGGCGTCCACGTCCTCCGCCTCGATGGTCATCTTCTGGGTCAGGAAGCTGACGGTGGCGCCGGTGACGCCGGGGAGCTTCTTGATGGCGGCCTCCATTTTGGCGGCGCAGTTGGCGCAGTCCAGGTCAATGAGCTTGAAGGTTTTTTTCATAGTAGTGACATCCTTTCCAAATAAAATCAAGCTTTTGGAGTTTGCATATCGTTCCGTTGCCGGCATACAGCGTTTCGATTATGACCTATTGTGGTAACGAGCGGGAAGTTCTTTTTCGATTCCTTTTTCTTTCAAGAAAAAGGAACGCCCTTCACTCGTTGACGTGCTCCATCCCCTGGGCGATGATCTTGCGGACATGGCCGTCCGCCAGGGAGTAGAACACCGTCTTGCCCTCCCGCCGGAACTTTACCAGGCGGCTCCCCTTGAGCACCCGCAGCTGATGGGACACCGCCGACTGGGTCAGCCCCAGCAGTTTGGAGATGTCGCACACGCACAGCTCCGCCTCAAACAGGGCGTACAGGATCTTGATCCGGGTGGAGTCGCCGAACACCTTGAACAGCTCCGCCAGGTCGTACAGCGTCTCGTCGCCGGGCATCCCGCCCAGCACCTCCTTCACCCTGTCCTCGTGGACAAACAGACAGCCGCAGCGTTCAATCTCATTTGTCTCCGCCATGGTCCGCTCCTCTCTTTCTGATAACATATGAACATCTGCTCATATGTTAGCACATCTGATTTCCTTTGTCAAGAGGGCAGGCAAAAAAATTTTGGGAGCGCGGGGAGGCGCTCCCAAAATTCACGCTACGCCAGGGGCAGGGTGACGGTGAAGGCCGTTCCCTCTCCCGGCCCGCTGCGGACAAAGATTTTCCCCCGGTGCCGCTCCACGATGGCGGCGGCGATGGCCAGCCCCAGGCCGTATCCCCCGTTCTCCCGGCTCCGGGCGGCGTCCGTCCGGTAAAAGCGCTCAAACAGGTGGGCCTGAGCCTCCGGCGGGATGGGCTCTCCGGTGTTGTGGACGGTGAGCGCCGCCCCGTCCCCCGCCGACAGGGTGACAGTCACCACCCCGCCGGGTCCGGCGTACTTGCAGGCGTTGTCCAGCAGGATGGCGCACAGCCGGCGCAGCTCCTCCCCGCTGCCGGCGGCAAATAGCCCGGGGGCGATGCCGCTGTTCAGCGTCAGCCCCGCCTCAAAGGCCACCGGCTCAAAGGACATGACGCACTCCTCGCATAGGCCGGACAGGTCCGCACGGCCCTGGGGCGGCTGGGACCGCCCCAACCCGTCCTCCTTGGCCAGAAACAGCAGACCGGCCACCAGCTCCTTCATCCACAGGCCCTCGTCCCGGATGTGCTCCACCCACCGGCGCTGGTCCCCGATGGTATCGCCGGGATGGCTGAGCAGGATGTCCGCGTCGGCCAGCAGAACGGTGATGGGAGTTTTCAGCTCGTGGGAGGCATCGGCCACAAATTGGCGCTGGCGCCTCCAGCTCTCCTCCACCGGCCGTACCAGCCGCCGGGCCAGAAACAGGCTCACCCCGAAAAAGCCCAGCAGCGACGGCACAAAAATCATCAGGGCGGTCATCGCCTGCCGCCGGACCGCGTCCTGTTCCCAGCTCAGGCCGGCAAAAGCCGCCTGTGTCCACAGGCCGCCGCCCTGGAGGAGAAAGCGCAGGTTCTGGTCCTTCAGCTCCCCGGAGGAGGTTCCGGCGGCCAGGGCGTTCTTCACCGCCCGGGCCACGTATTCCTCATCCACACCGGCGTTGTAGCTGACGGCGGCCACCGGCCGCCCGTTCCAGTCCACCACGGCGCAGAAGGCGGGGATCATTGTTTGCAGATCCTCCTCCTGGCCAAAGTCCCCCGCCGGCAGCTGGAACGGGTCCAGCACAGCCTCCCCGCGCTGGAGAACCCAGCGCAGCACCCGGTCCGTCTCCTCCCGGTACTGCCGGGCGGCGGAGACCGTCTGAACTGCCAGCGCGGTCCCCAGCGCCGCCGCCAGCAGCATAGTGAGCAGGACGGCAATTTTCCAGCGCAGCCTGTTCAGCACAGCGCACCCTCCTTGCGGCAGATCCCCCGCGGCGTGCAGGGTCTTCGCCTGATGTCACATCCCAGAACCGCCTCCGCCAGCGGTCTGTTCTTTCTTATTATATCATGCCGGACCGCATACCGCAAAGGCCCGCAAAAATTTCGCAGTTTGTTCATTATTTTTTGGAGAAATCCCCTTTACAAACAGAGGGGACTGTGCTATTTTAATAACGGTAATCATTCCTATTAGCAAGCACCGGCAAGGGGGACGTCATGAAGAATGTCCGGCAAAGTAAAAAAAGGGACGCCATGCTGGCCCTTCTCCGGCACGCTGACCACCACCCCTCGGCTGACCGGGTCTATCTGGAGCTGAAATCCCAGTACCCCGACCTGAGTCTGGCCACCGTTTACCGCAATCTGAACCACCTGTGCGGCCAGGGACTGATCCGCCGGGTGGGTCCCGTAAACGGTCAGGAGCGCTATGACGGAGTGACTGCGCCCCATTCCCACTTCATTTGCAACCGCTGCGGCGCCATCGTGGACCTGCCCGAGCACTCGCCCGGACAGGACTGGCTGGACGGCGCGGGCGTGCAATATGGATTTCAGGCGGAGGGCTGTGAGCTCATTGTCCGCGGCGTGTGCCGGGATTGCTTGAGCGGACAGACCCAAGCCAAACCCTAATTTTAACATTGGAGGAAAACTATCATGAAAAAATGGATCTGCTCTGTCTGCGGCTACGTCTATGAGGGTGAGAACCCCCCCGCCGAGTGCCCCGTGTGCCATGTGGACAGCTCCAAGTTCACCGAGCAGGTGGGCGAGATGAAGCTGGCTGCCGAGCATGAGTACGGCATCTACGCCAAGACCGTGAAAAACAACGACGCCATCAGCGAGGAGGACAAAAAGTACATCTTTGAGCAGCTGATGGCCAACTTCAACGGCGAGTGCTCCGAGGTGGGCATGTATCTGTGCATGGCCCGCATCGCCCACCGCCAGGGCTATCCCGAGATCGGCCTGTACTGGGAGAAGGCCGCCTATGAGGAGGCCGAGCACGCCGCCAAGTTCGCCGAGCTGCTGGGCGAGGACCTGGAGCCCAACATGTCCGCCGACACCAAGAAGAACCTGGCTTGGCGGGTGGACTGCGAGTTCGGCGCCACCAAGGGCAAGTTCGACCTGGCCGCCTGCGCCAAGAAGAACAACCTGGACGCCATCCACGACACCGTCCACGAGATGGCCCGGGACGAGGCCCGCCACGGCCGCGCCCTGAAGGGCCTGCTGGAGCGGTACTTCAAGTAATTCAGGAGGCGCATCTGATGGATCTGAACGAGACCGTATGCTTCTGCGGCGACGTCACTGTGGGCGCCATCAAGGCTGCCGTGGAGGCCGGCCACACTACTCTGGAGGCAGTCAAAGAGGCCACTGGGGCGGCTACCCACTGCGGCGGCTGCGAGGACAAGGTGGCCGAGCTGGTCAAGGAGTTCACAAAGTAAGTGTAAGAAAATCAAATATTTTCAAGGGGAACAGGGAGACCTGTTCCCCTCTTTTTTGTATCAATGTGCAAGTCAGTGTGCAACTCCCGCCCAGTATTCACTTTTTCAGCTTTCACATGTGCAACTCGAATAAATTGCACTCATATTAAGCGGTTTCCGCCTAATTACAAAGAAATTAGATAAAACAGACAACTTTTGATAAGTTTTTATAGCTTTGTGGCAAGAAATAAGAAGTTTGAGAGAAGATGTAACATCTTTTCATTAAGTTTTAGTGCCACCGAGCCAAAAATAATCTAAATAATCTATCCCTGCCGCTAAAATTGCCGTTTCTCTCTGGATTTTGCAGACCTTTTCAGAGGTTTGCTTTTTCCTTTTCTCTATTATAGCACATGTCGCTATTAAAGTACAGGTTTTTCTTTGCCTCATGTTATACTAATCCCAGTAAGAGCGAGAGGCACAGACCTCTTGAAAAACAAAATTCAAAAACAAAAAGGAGATTTTTACCATGAAAAAGAACGCTATCATCACCATCGACGAAACCACCGCACGGGTTACTAAGGCTTTCCAGAGGCAGGCCCGCATTTTTGGCACTGACGAATACAAAATGTGGAAAGCCTACCGCGAGGACTTCCCCGGCGCAAAGATGGAGACTAAGACCATCAAGCGGAACACCAATAAGCGCACCTATCGCAACCTGACCTATGTAAATATGGGGCGGTATATCTCTGTGAACGCTCCCCAGCTTTTGGAGGAATTTGAGAAACAAAAGGATTCCGCCAAGGCCCAGGAAAACCCCTATCGCGCTGTGCTGGCCTGGTTCCTTGAGCAGTTCCCCAACTATGATGATTACAAAAAGTTCTTTGAGGACAAGGACAAGACCGCCGAGGCCACAGCCGCCGAGGATGAGGCCCCCGACAGCCGTGTGATTGGCCTTGCCGGTTGACTGACCGCAAGGGGCAAGCGTCTTTGAAAAGTACACATCAATTTCATAACAGAGAGGGGGCGGCACGCCGATGTGCCGCCCCCTTTAGTGTGCAAAATGGCGTAGGGCGGGATTGCTCCCGCCCCGGTGCTATATATGAATTACAACCCCAACAACTGCTTTTTCTTTGCGTCAAACTCAGCCTGTGTAATCGTGCCGCTGTCAAGCAACTTTTTGTATTTTTCCAGTTCGTCGGCAGCGCTTTGCGGAATTTCCTGCTTTATAACAGAGGACTTTTCCTGACGGCCAATCAAAAGTTTGCTGATTTCTTCATGTAATTCGTCACGATTTTTCAGAAAAACAAATTTAATTGCTCCAGAGGCAGTAGTTACAGCTAACCCGCTGAACAGACTGGTTCCAACAGCAGTAATAGAATCTAACGGTAAATCAACACGTTTTGCTGTTGCGTCACATCCATATACTCTTTTATTGGTGACAGTAATTTGAACTTTAGACCACCGCTTATAAAAAATAAATCCAATAACGGCAAGTACAATAATCATTGGATATAGGGCATAGTTTGCACCATTTCCAAAGCCAAAGCCATAGCCAAAGTTGTATTCACCGCGATAGCTACTATACGATGCCTGAAAATCATAGCAAATAGTGATAAGCAGTCCTAAAATGGGTAGCAGCATACAAAACAATTTTGAATCTTTCAGTGTTCCTTTGGCAATCACTTTTTCTTCCATAATAATTTCCCTTTCTTTTTCCCGTATTTAGCGGGTTAATTGATGTGTTCCCTCTCTGTATTCCTGCTGTGGACTTGCCACCAGCCGCACAGTATAAGTATTATACTCTTTTTTCTAGCTAATTGCAATATATAAATTATGCTTTCTGGCAATTAGCGTGTTTAATTTCTGGCTGTGCGCTGTAAAATCTATCAATAAGACAGTTAAGGGGAAACACGATGGATTTAACACTTATGGGCAGCAAAATCAAGGCAGAGCGAAAACGGCTCAACTTGACATTGGAAACATTATCGGAGCAGATAGGAATATCCAGAAACTACCTTTGGGAAATAGAGGCAGGACGTAAGGCCCCCGCATTGAATACACTTTTCAATTTAGGTGTTGTCCTTAATGTGTCCATTGATTATCTGCTGGGGGCCTCCGCCGAAAAGAAAAGTATCAGCGGCAATTCTCCCGCCACGGAACGCGATTTAGAAATTGCGCGGATTATGAAAGCACTAAACGAGTATGAAGTAAAAGAGTTATCACTAATATCCAACGTGATACATGACTTTTCAAGATATTTTGAACAAAAATAGCAAGCGCGGTTACTGAAAACCGCGCTTGTAATTTGTTATGAGGAAAATACTACCGCCGCCCGCTCGACTGTATGACCGCCGCCGCGTCCGCCGTTTTCGTCTGCGTCCGCCGTGATTTCGTGTCGGGAGGGAAATCCGCCGAGAAAACCAGCATTGAAAAATCAAAATGAGTTTTTCCCGAAACCATCCCCCCGATGGCCTTGCGGCTGTCGGGGGCTTGCCGCTTTCCTGTACTCCCGCTCCACGCGAAAAAATATGGGTGTGCAATTCTTCTTGAACGTGTATTTTCACAGTTTGGTGTCTGCCACGAAATCCGTTCAAATTATTCAGATTATCAAGGAATTTCCTCGTTATTGCGTTCCTTTGCTTCAAAAAAATTTTTATGATATAATATATACAGAAAGTGAGAGAGAGGCGCACCCCTCTTGAAACACTTTCAATAATTATAAAAAGGAGTTGTCAATATGACAAACTTAATCGCAAGCAACACCCAATACAACAACTGCTTCACGCTGGGGGCCAAGTCCAAAAACGAGAACGGCGCACCCGTCAAAGTGCCTGTGTTCATCGACAAGTACGGCTATCCCGCAAAGCTGTGGGGCGGCAAGGGTGGTACTTTGAGCCGCTATTATTCGCTGTCCTATGAACGGGCAAAGAATATCCTTGAACGGTATCTGAACGGCAACAAGCGTGTTCGGGGTGACGAAAGTCTGCGCATCAGCTTGTATCTCGACAACGCTATGTGCGGCAATCTTCACATTTTTGTGATTGACTTTGACCGTTTCGATGAAAACAGCGGCTTTTTCCAGAGTGCGAAAAGCCTTGCGGACAAGGTGACACGTTCGCAGGGCGGAGGCTATCATATGTTCTATGGTATCGACAAGGACGTTGCCACACCGCTTTTCGACAGTATCAATCTGTTGGCAAGCGGCAACGCTTCAAGCTACATCTGCCACACGGGAGCTGTGACGCTGGACGGCGCAAACAAGGTTGACCTGTTCTGCGACGCGCGGCACTTCATCTATGAGTGGGAGGAATGGGACAATACTGCTGGCCTGACCGACAGAACACAGGGCCTTTTTGAACTGTTGCGGGATAACTTCACCTTCAAGCGTCCGATGGAGGCCGGACAGCATGGGACGCGCCGCAGAGCCGCAGACAGCGGGGCCGTTGTGCTGGACGAAAAGGACGAACTGGAATTATTGCCGCGCATGAATGACGCACAGCGGGAAATTTTTGACGACCTCAAAACAATTTCCTCTGACTGCACACGCGGGGAGTGGTTCAGTATCGGCCTTAACATCTGGCACGTCTTTGGTGACGATTTGGGCGGCGGCGTGTTCCGCTTGTGGAGCGAACCGGGACAGAGTTTCAACCCGCAGGGCTGTTCTGTGACATGGGAGAACATCATGGAGCGCGGGCCAGACACCCATCTCAATAATCGCCGCTGGGACGCGATACTCCACGAAAATCTCCCAAGCGCATTTTAATCTGAAATCTGCACTTCAAAAATGGAGGTGGTGACAATGTGATTGAAAATGAGAAAAAGGATTTTGCGGCTGGTCTCCCGCTCCCGCTCGAAAGAGCGGGGCGGGGAGCCGCCGAACCTACCACCGCCGAACAATCATTTTTTCGCGGGGAGCCGATTACATGGCTGATCGTTCCCACAACGAAAACCGTTGTCACGGCAAACGTCTTTGGGGACAGTGAGGCCAGTGAGAGGCCGGGGCGGAAAAATAACTTCATCCTGTACGGCGGCAAGCAATACAAGAGGGAGGACTTTTATCAAATGGCGTTTCGGTAGGATTACCGCAAATATCCCTACAAGGTGGCCTTTGCCACGGACGATATTTACAGGCTGGGCGGGAGCCAGCGGGCCAAACTGCAATATCACATTCTGGCCCAACGTTTCCCGCTCGTCCATGTAGACGAACAGGACAAGGCTGATTTGGAGGCGTTCGCCGCCCAATCTGACACAGGGGCCGCGCAGCTATGGCTTGCCCGTATGCACTGGCCCCAAGGCCACGAAAAAATGGTGACGTTTGGTCAAAACATCGGTGTGCCGGGGAATGTCAAGGGCCTATGGTGCTACAAGGCCGAACTGGACGCCGCAAGGGCCGTTTACACGGGGTGCCCCATGACGTGGGAATTGTGGGCCGTCCCAATCCTGCAATATCTGACGCGCCGTAGGGAGCCCGGAACCGCCGCCGCGCTGGAAGTCATTCAAACCGTCATGCGTCTGCTCTACTATCAGAACGGCCTTTATCTGACCGTCCCCGGCGATATGCGGCGGACAATCGTCAAATGGGCCTATCAATATCTGAAAGACAGAACCGCGCCCTTCCCTTTTGCCGGGGACATGGGGAGCGACAACCGCCAATTTACGATTGATTTTCAGCGCGACACAGCCCTAAAGGAGAACATCAATATTCACGCCGATATGGGCGCGTACAACGCCGCCCACAACGCAGAAAAAGCCGCCCGCCGAACCGCGAAACGGTTTGCCGATTTAACCGGGGACAGTTGGACGACTGCCGAACTCCGCGCACAAGGTTTTTCTGATAGGAATATCAGAACATTTTGCAAGGACGGCCTGATAAAAAAGCTATATCAGGGCCGCTATCAAAGAGTTTCCAAGTGACTGCTGGGACTTTACAAACGCTCCCGGAAGTTGGTAATAAGAGAATAAAACCAACTTCCGGGAGCGTGATGAAAGTCACAGGCGGAACTTGAAAACACACATTCAAAAATAGAAAGGAGCCAAAAAATATGGCTGATATTACGATTAACTTTGATAATTTGATTGATAACATCATTTTCGCATTTGAGATAGAAATGGGGACAATAGAAACCTGCCGAATAAAGGGGGAGATTGCGCGAAATACTTCACCAGCAGCTATGGACGCACTCAACCGACAAACACGGCGCGGCCCATTCTATGATGAGGAAAGGAAAGTCTTGCGCAGCGTTCTGCGAAAATTTTTTGGGAATGATAAACAGCTAAAAGAACTGATACGCCCTGCCGCCGAACAAGCAATAAAAGAAGCGATTGATAAATTCAAAAATGGTTTAGGCGGTCTGACAATCAATCTGCAATTTTAAGGACAAGCACGGCGGGAGATGTAACAATCTCCCGCCGACTTCTTATTTTTTGTAGAAAGACGCTGCTAACTTGTAGAATCTTCTTTTTCCTTGTCGCTATCCTCTTTCTTTTCCCATCCGAGAATTTCTTCCATGATAAGGGCAAGGGGCAAGTCTGTATCTGGAAACATGGGGCAATCCTCCATTCTGACAGGCCGCGCAGCGGCCCAGTGTTCACAAAAGGGTAGCAGTATTTTCCTGGACAAAATCAACCCCAAAAACGGGAACATTTGCCCCATTTCCGCCGCCGCGCAAGTGTTCACGAAACCATCTGTTTTATTGGACAACCTCCGCCGCCTTTATTCAATATTGATTTATGTATTAGACCTTAACTTTTTCTTGTTCATGCTCATTGCTAAGATGCCTAGTAAAATAAATTGTAGTAATGGTACGCCAATATAGTTACATACCGGTTGAATAATAATAGGAAATAGCTGGGCGATGTAACCAAGACCACATCCCAATATTAAGAAAAAGAAAATCCCAATAATTTTATTAGAAGCTTTTTCAATTTTCATAAATAAGCATATGAGAGCCAATAACCATGACAGAAAGCCCCCAGAAATAAATTTGTATTGTTGTATTTCTTTTGTGGTTTTACTTATAAAGATACTCCCAATACTACCATCTTTTTGCTTGCTTATCTCAAAAAGAATACTTTCATATTCTTCTGCTAAAACGGGATTATTTTTTAATGCTTCTTGGTCAATTTCTGATATTTCCTGTAAAATACTAATTCGTTTTTCTACTCGACTGTAGTAAAAGATATTAGCATCAATATAAGGAAATAGCAATAAAAACAAAAAAACTGAAGCCAAAAGAACAATGTATAACTTAGGATTCCGAAAATTGTCTTTCAAAAAATCGAATATCTTTTCACTCATTCCATGCCTCCATCATGTGTAAATTCTATCAAATCTCCCGGCTGACAGTCCAGCAGATTGCAGAGCGTTTCAAGGGTGGCCCACGATACCATCTGACCACCGCGAATTTTTTGCAGCATGGCCTCCCCCATGATTTTCTCTTTCCTAATCCTATTTGTGTTATATCCAGCTTCCTTTAATGCCGCGATTACATCTATCTTGTATTTGAGTGCCATTGTCCTGCCTCCAATCTGGGAACGCCGAAAAATTGCGCCCCTTCTCCATTGTCCTTATTGTAGCACAAAATTGCACCCGTTTCAAGTGTCAATATTACACATAAATCGAGTGTAATATTTGTGTATTCTGCGAATTGAAATACACCCGAAAAAAGTGTAATATATAATCAGTTCAAGGGAATACCCCAATAAAACAAAAGGAGATTTGAACAATGAGCAGAAACGAACTGGTAGCCAAGATTGAAGCTCTCAACGAATGGGAGGCCGTCATTGAAGAAGCCAAGGCAGAGGCCGAAGTCATCCGGGACAGTATCAAAGCTGAAATGCTGGAACGCGACACCGAGGAATTGACCGCTGGACAGTATATCGTGCGCTGGACTTCCGTTATCTCCAACAGGTTCGATACCACCGCCTTTAAGAAAGTCATGCCAGACGTTTACAAGGCGTACACGAAAGCCGTTTCCAGCCGCCGCTTCTCCATCAGCGCATGAGAAAAGGCCCTTGCCTGATACGCCGACCAAAGCCACAGGCAAGAGGCCCCACCCTTTACCAGTCAATGGAGAGGGCAAGAACATTATAGCTTGCCCTCTCCACAAAATCAAGATATAAAGGAGATTTTCAGAAATGAAACAGTTGACAAGCTATAACAGAGTTGCCGGGTATCTCAATAAAATGTTCGATATGCTGAACGCCGAATTTTTTGAAGGTACACTTTCAAGGCCCACCATCACCATTCAGTCCACGCCCCGCGCATATGGTCACTTCTCTTTGCGGGATGATACATGGACTTCCGCCACAGGGGACAGCCACGAAATCAACATCGGCGCGGGAACGCTGGCGCGGCCCATCGAGGAAGTAGCCGCTACCCTGTTACATGAAATGGTACACTATTTCAATTATGAGAACGGCATACAGGATTGTAGCCGGGGGAACACCTACCACAACAAAAAGTTTAAGGCCGCAGCCGAGGCCCACGGCCTGACCGTCACCCACAGCGACAAATACGGATGGTCACATACCGCCCCCGGCGAAGCCCTGTTAGACTTCATCCTTGAAAATGGCCTGACCGATATTCTAATCAACAGGAACGAATACGGTGGTTTTCAAGTGACCGGGACGGGGGCGCACAGCGGCACAGGAATGACCCCGCCGCGCCGACCGTCCAGCACGCGAAAGTATATTTGTCCCTGTTGCGGAAATTCCGTCCGGGCAACGAAAGCGGTCAATATCGCTTGCTTAGACTGCAACGTGCAAATGGTAGTTGCCGGGTAACACACAATGGGCGGGGAGCAATCCCCGCCCCCGCAAAAGGGGATATATCAAAATGACGATTTTAGAAAATTTATGGTTCGGGAATATTGCCCCGGTTGATAGAAAGCTGACACGGGGGAGCGAAGTCAAAAAGATATTGGAGGCCGTGACAGCCAATGAGGACATATTTACCGCTGAATTGTCCGCCGAGGGCCAACGCGCATACACAGAGTATGACAAGCTGATTAGTAAAATTTCTGAAATATCCGAGTGTGACGCTTTCGGGAAAGGTTTTCGGCTGGGGGCGCGGTTAATGCTGGAAATACTGTCAGAGGGAAATACCCAAATGCCGACGATTATTGACGGAATGGGATAACTGAATAAGGCGGGGGGCAATCCCCCGCCCCCATAGAGGGGGATATAAATATGATTTACGGATATGCGCGTTGTTCCACCAATGAGAGCAAGCAGGACATAAACAGACAAGTCCGCGAATTGAAAGCGGCGGGAGCGGAACAGATATTTTTGGAGTACGAACACGGGGACAGCAAAATAAAAAGTCAGCAACGGGCCATGCTGGAACAGGCCCAGGCCGGGGATAGTATTATCACCCTGGAAGTCCCCCGTCTGGCCCGTAGCACACAGCAGCTATGTGAGATTATCGACACAGTGAGCGCCAAACACTTGCGATTGCAGATTATAGGCAGTATCACCCTTGACTGCCGCAACGGACAGGCCGACCCCATGAGCGAGGCATTTTTACAAATGGCTGGGGTATTCAGTCAGTTAGAGCTTTCCATGATACGCGCCCGCGTCCGTTCTGGAATGGCAAACGCAAAAGCCAAGGGAAAGCAGATAGGGAGGCCGCAGACCACCGCCGAGGATATACCTCCTATCTTCTTCCGCCATTATCCCGCCTTTGCCGCTGGAAGTCTGAACGTCAGCGAATTGGCGCGGGTGTGCAATTTGAGCCGCACAACGGTTTATAAGTATATCGGCATGATGAACGGGGGCCGCTCTGCATGAGCGGCCCCCCATTCATTGACAGAACAGCGTTTTCACGGTATGATATGCCATATAAAGCATAGGAAGGGGAGGTCCCCGGAATGGCAAAGTCAGAAAACCAAAAGCTGAAAACGCTTTATGTGGCTAAATACTTTCTGGAAAATTCAGATGAAAACCACCCCGTCACAGCCGGGGACATTACCGACTATCTCCAAAATGAATGTGGTATTAAATCGGAACGCCGCGCCATTTACCGCGATATTGCCGCCCTGCGTGATGTGTTCGGCATGGACATAGACGGGGGCCAAGGCGGGAAATACCGCTTGCTATCCCGGCAATTTGAATTTGACGATTTACGGCTACTGGCAGAATGTGTTCACGCAACGAAGTTTATCTCTGCTGAAAAGGCAAAAGAACTTGTTTGCACGATAGGCCAATTTTGCAGCAGCTACCAAGCCGAGGAATTGGAGAGGGAAGTTTTTCTATGTGACAGAGTAAAGACCACCCGCAAGGATATCTTATTGCTTATCGGTATTATTCACGCTGCTATGGCTGATAAAGAGAATGGAAAACCTAAACCCCCGCAGAAAATCAGTTTCAAATATTTGAAGTACACAATTCAAAATAAAAATACCCAAGTAGAACGCCACAGGGGAGCCACCTACAAAGTCAGCCCCTACAAACTGCTGATAAATGATGGTAACTATTATCTGCTGGCCTATGATGATAAATCCCAAGATATGCGGACGTATCGTATTGACCGCATGAAAGAAGTGACAGCCTTAAATGAGCCAAGGGAGGGCGCAGAAGTTTTTGCAGCTATCGACATGGAAACATATACCCGCCGTGTGTTTTCTATGTATGGAGGCCAACAGAAGCGCGTCAGTATTCACTTTGACAGTCCGCTACTGGACACAGCAATAGAACGCTTTGGAATGGCCCCCGATGTATTTTACAGGCCAGACGGGGAGCAACATTTTGTAGTGACCGCCGATGTGGAGATAAGCGACCAATTTTTTTCGTGGGTATGCGGCTTTCGGGAAAGGGCAACGATTATCAATCCCCCCGATGTGGTGGCGGATATGAAAAAGTTCTTGAAAGATATTGCCGGGAGATACGAAATTTGATAAAAGATGCTGAAAGCAGATAGAAACTTGCCGTTTCTATCTGCTTTCTTGTAGGAAGTCATTAGAGCATGTTCAGATTACTTTGCAGAATATTGACCCCCGACTTCGACACGGCGATATAATAGCGTTGCGTCACTTGAATATTTCCATGCCCCATCTGATTGCACAGCAAATGGGTGGGGGTATTCATTTCCGCCATGAGCGTACCATAGGTGTGCCGCAAATGATGATATTTGAAGTCAATGTGAAACCGGGCTTTGATTTCCCGCGTGGGGTATTTCATGGAGTTGACCGTCTGAATTTTGCCGTTAGGCAGACAGTTGACAAGCGCCGTTGAAAAAATCTGCTTGCCGCCCAAGTCCTCAATGAGCCGTTGATTTTGGGAGCGCAGCGCGGCAAATTGAATTTCATCCTCTGACCGCCGCCGCGCCAATTCTTGAAAGTACGCTTTCAATTTATCGCACATGTAAATCGTCCGTCTGGCGTTGTGGGTTTTCAGCGGCACTAACTTGATAAGTCCATCCTGATATTGCATTTGACGGTCAATCAAAATCGTGCCGCGCTCCACGTCAACATTTTCCCATTTCAGCCCGAAACACTCATTGATACGCAGCCCGCAGAACCGCCCCAGCATGTACGCCGTTTCCGCGTTCGTCCCCCGGAAATAATCATCCAAAATCACAAGTTCTTCCCGGCTGAACGCCACAATATCAATATCATCATCCGTTTTCAGCTTTGGCATGTGGATTTTCGTGTCCTTGTTGGTACACAACTTATTGTAGCTATCCACAGCCAGATAGTTGCGGGAATACGCCTGACCGAAAATCAGGTAGAACATTTTCAAGAAACTTTCGACATAGCGATAGGACAGCCCCCGGTTATAATACAGTTCGGTCAAGTAGTCTACAACCTCCGCCGCGCTGATTTCATCAATGTACCTCTTGCCAAAAGCGGCACACAGGTGATTAACCCACAGGCTTTCTTGTTTGCGAATGGTATTGTAGGCTTTGCCGCTCCGTCCCTTTTCGCAGTATTCTTGATAGACCTCCGCCACCGTCTTTCTGACCGTGGGCTTTGGCTTGCGGGCGTTCTGTTCGTTATCCACCGCCATTTGCCGCGCTTTGATTGCTGCCCGTTTCGTTTTCAGCGGACAGCCGTTTTCGTCCTTGCTGCCCTGTT
This sequence comes from uncultured Oscillospiraceae bacterium, assembly GCA_910577525.1. Lineage (GTDB taxonomy): Bacteria > Bacillota > Clostridia > Oscillospirales > Oscillospiraceae > Enterenecus. The sequence continues at coordinate 72,977 of CAJTLI010000011.1, forward strand.
TCGATATGCGTTTCCCGTCACGGGTGAACGTATATCGAAAAGCCCACAGCCCACTTTCCAACTGGAATACTCCCGCGTCATTTTGCTTTCCCATGTTGTTGCCTCCCGAAAATGTGTAATTTCGAGTGCAACTTTTATCCGAATATTCCATGTGAAAACTTGCACAAGTGCAACCCTGTACTGGGAGAAGGCCGCCTATGAAGAGGCCGAGCACGCCGCCAAGTTCGCCGCGCTGCTGGGCGAGGTGGTCACCGACTCCACCAAGAAGAACCTGGAGATGCGCGTCGAGGCCGAGAACGGCGCCACCAAGGGCAAGTTCGACCTGGCCGCATGCGCCAAGAAGAACGGCCTGGACGCCATCCATGATTCCGTCCACGAGATGGCCCGGGACGAGGCCCGCCACGGCAAGGCGCTGAAGGGCCTGCTGGAGCGGTATTTCGGCTGAGCATTCGATACGCATAAGTACAGATAAATACGATTAAATGTAACGAAAACCCCTATTTTTTCATGTTGCAGACCGCATTCAAGAACAAGTACACGAAACACGGATAACGAGCTTTCGTTATCCGTGTTTCGCTGTATTGAATCGTATTTTTTTGTTTGGTGGGAAATCGGCGGGAAAAACAGCAAAAATATCCGTTTATCGCCAGCATATAATGATTTCCCACAAAAAACACGAAATTCGTTGTGCCACAACGGCTTTGGCTCTTACTTTGTAGGTTGCTTGTGGGAAAAATAATTGTATTTCCGGGCTCGCTACGCCACAAATAATGCGGGCCAGGCCATTGATTTCAGAGAAAGATTATCGTAACCGATTGGATGTTAGTGTTTAAATTTTTTTGTTATAGTTAAAGCTGGCAAACATACATCCAAAAGCCAATCAGCAATCACGTTCCGTCCCGCAGTATTGCCAGATATTTTTCATAAGCAAATACACGGTTTCTGGCTGCGTTGGTTGTCTCCTTCAATATACCCAGTTCCATCAGTTTTTTAACAGCAGTAGAAACGGTGTTGTAACTGACACCCAGTGCGACAGCTGTGTGCTTAATATCAATGATGGGGTGCTGTTCCAAATAATCAAACACAGCGCGGATATTATCCTTGCTGCGAGTCGTTTGGGGCAGCAGCTCCAGGCTTTGATTGTGTAGCGCGGATAACTGCTCAATTGATGTCATCGCGTCGGCAGCTGCGGCGCTGACTGCCTCTAAAAAGAACCGGACCCATTGTTCATAGTTTCCACTCCGACGGACTTCGCTGATCCTGTCATAATATTCAATTTGATTTTTCTTTAGAAAATAGGAGACATAAATTACGGGTTTGCGCAATAATCCTTGCTCCATTAAATAGAGCAAAATCAAAAGCCTGCCGATCCTGCCGTTGCCATCAAGGAAGGGATGAATCGTCTCAAACTGATAGTGGATCAGTGCGGCTTGTATGAGTGGATCATACTCTCGATTTTCATTGATATACTGCTCCAATGCGGACATAGATGCTTTCATATCTTCAACATTTGGCGGAATATATCGGGCATTTTTTAGAGAGCATCCCGCCGGTCCAATCCAATTTTGAGAGCGACGAAATTCTCCCGGATTTTTCTCCTGCCCCCGTACGCCCTCCATGAGAGCGGCATGGATCGTCCTAAGCAACCGATTACAAATCGGCAGCTTCTCAAGCTGCTCCAAAGCATATTGCGTCGCTTTTACATAATTGACCACGTCTGCCACGTCCAGATTGGCGTTAATATCAAGCTCTGGGTCAAGTACGTCCTCCAAAGTACACTGAGTGCCTTCGATTTGAGATGAAAGCAGAGCTTCTTTCCGAACATACATAGACACAAATAATTCTGTACTGGGAATTAACTGAGACGCGACATCCAGCTTTTGAAGGTTGCGGCTGGCTTCAATCAACAGACGCAGTATATCATCGCTAATATCCAAAGCAGGCTGAGGCGGCAAAGAAGCAGGGCAAAAAGACTGATAAGCGGCTTCCCCTGTCATATTTGAAATGTACTGACCAGCTCTATTCATTGCAATCCTCCAGTATATGGATTTGAAATACTACATATATAATACGCTCTTTATTTCAATATTTCAACAAGTTTTTGAAATATATTTTTGCTGCCCCTTACTTGACTAAATGATAAATGCCTAATTACCCTCCACGTCAAACGCTTTAAAGTAATTGAAATTATTTTTGTAAATTGCGTAAGCAAAAGATTTGTGTTGAAAAATCCCTCTATTTGGACTATAATGAAAAAAGGCGTAAGAATCCTATTGAGATAAGGATATCCTAATATGAATTTGATATTTCGGCTTTTATTAACTCTAAACGCTACATCATGGATGGTCGTTGTGTACGCTCTCAAAGCTGAGTGGACCTATAAATCAATACCGGTATGGGGTATTGCCCTACTGATCCTCTGCATTCCAATCCTGCTCTCTGCTCTCTCAATAAGAATCACGTCTAAGATTGGTTCCGATTCCATACATGGGTGCAGCGAGTGCAGCCTCGCAGATCAAGAGTTTCTGCCAGTCTATCTGGGATATTTCTTTGTTTCTCTTAGTGTTCCAAATGATATGACAATGTCGTTCCTGTATGTTATTGTGTTCATTTTCACATTTATCTCGCAAACGCAATATTTTAACCCAATTTTTTTGTTGTTTGGATACCATTACTATCATGTTCTGACACCACAGGGAACAAAAGTTTTTATCATTGCCCGTGGGAAAGTAATCCGAAATAAAAGCTATTTGCACTTCGATGACCTGCGGAGAATTAATGATACAACCTATATTGTGCGAAAGGAACCGTAAAATGAATTCGATTTTCGCTAAGCTTCGTCTCAGGGGTAATGTGAATAAGTATCGAAAGATGCTGTCTACCAATGAGGAGGTCTTTCCCAGCTTTGAGGACATGGTAACCTCTACGATCCCATATGCTCCTGGTGCTTTATCCGAGCCCGGTGAATGGTTTCAGCTTTCAGACGTGTCATGTGGGGATTATGCGCTTGATATTTTTAGTAGTAATTTTAATACCCTCGATTTTGATTCCCTCGCGCGGGAGGAGTTTTCGCTGATTGACTTTTTGTTCGTCAAGCAAGGGAATACATTACTCTTTCAAAATATTACCCGAGCAAAACTTGCTTTAAAAAAGCATATCTGGGATTTCGGAGAGGGTTATCAATTCCGAAGTGCCTGTAATGAAATTGTAATTAATAGCCTACCTGATGCAATCTACTTCCAGAACAACGACACACTGTATTTTCGCCGTCTCGAATCCATTACTTCAATTTTTAAAGGAATTGACCAGATATACAGAGAAGCCACTGATGAAGAGACGGCCCAATTTCTTCAGAGCAACTTTATCCAACTTGGAGAAACCTATACTGCTGAAAACGTGAAAACAGCTAATCGAAAAAGGATCGCGCTTGCAAGTAAAACCATATCCAATCTAGCACCGCAGGATAGAGATAACATATTCACCTACATAGGAGAATACTGCCCCTCCTTAAAGACTCCAGATAACAAATTCGCTATTAGCGGCGAAGATGAGTTGAAATTGCTTCTATATGGAATTGAGCAGCGGTTTTACACAACTTTAGTTGGGAATGAACAGCGGATTGCTAACTCAGTTATTCCATTCGGTTAGCAGACTTCCCGCTTATGGTGTCAAAATCAGTCCTGATAAATCTTTGCTCACGCATTTTTGAAATTATGGTTATGACAGGAGAATCATTAAGAAGCTGTACCAATAGAGGGAAAAGTAGTATAATGAGGGAATGATACAGAAA
>CAJTLI010000012.1:0-14740 GCA_910577525.1 uncultured Oscillospiraceae bacterium
AACAGCGCGTTGAGATGATACAGATTCCAGCCATGCTGCCGCTGAGTGCCGGGCCGGTAGGCATCTGAATCTTCGGGATATGACATGGACTTTAGGGAGGTGCCGTCAACGGCCAGCAAACGGTAGCCCTGGAACTTTTTCCCGGCGGTCAGGGTGTCGGTAAAACGGTGGAACAAGTCCTCAAACGCCTGAGGCAGCAGCTTTTTCCGCTGCTGAACAAATGCGGACGCCGATGGAGTGCCGATCCCGTTCTGAAAATATCCCAGCAGCCCCTTCCACATACTTTTTTCGTCCATGGTCAGGATGAGGCTGATTAGCGTGGGCAACGTCAGCGACCGCCGCCGGGTAAAGTCCTTGCCCGGGTTCTTTGCATACCGCTCCGGGTGCTCCCCCATTGCTCCGATTATGGATAACAGTCTTTCCTTCAACGCTCCGCCCGTATTCTTCATTTGTGCGCCCCCTGAAAATCAATCTCGTTTTCAGGGCCTTGCCGCACATTTTTTCATTTTTGTCAAGTGCTTTTTTGCGCTTTGCTTGGGAATATCTGGTTAACTTAATGGCATTGCCCAAATTGAGCCTTATACTTGGGGTTGTCCACCTTGGCGTCCCCGGCAGCCACGATAAGAATAGCGCGGCCGTCCGCCAGAAAGGACAAGGTCTTGGCGATGCGGCAGGGCTCGCAGTGCAGCGCCTGAGCCGCCAGCTCCACCGTGGCGCTGGATACGTCGAATTCCAGCACCCGGTCCTCCATGCCCATGCCGCGAAAATATTCCTTGACTCGTTGTATTGACATAGATTTTCTCCTGTTCTGCATGAATCAGGGCGGCGGAGGTAATCTCCGCCGCCCCATTGCGCTGTCTACAGATTTACTTCAGGTTAAAGAACGCGTCGCGGCCCAGGTAGATGGCCGCGTCGCCCTCGTCGCCGCAAGCTCCATATCCTTCACTTCCGCCCAATGGCGAAAGCTCAGTCATTCCGCTGCGGCTCCTCTCCCCGCACGACCCGCTTCGCTGGGCTCGCGCGGGGGCCCCGACCTGGGCTTGTTCAACCCTTGCCTGGATTTTTCTTACTTCAGGTTGAAGAACGCGTCGTGGCCCAGGTAAATGGCCGCGTCGCCCAACTCCTCCTCGATGCGCAGCAGCTGGTTGTACTTGGCCACGCGGTCGGTGCGGCTGGGAGCGCCCGTCTTGATCTGGCCGGCGTTGGTGGCCACCACGATGTCGGCGATGGTGGTGTCCTCGGTCTCGCCGGAGCGGTGGGACACGATGGCGGTGTAGCCATGGCGGTTAGCCAGCTGGATGGCGTCCAGGGTCTCGGTCAGGGTGCCGATCTGGTTGACCTTGATGAGGATGGAGTTGGCGATGCCGTTGTCCAGACCCATCTGGAGACGCTGGGTGTTGGTGACGAACAGGTCGTCGCCCACCAGCTGGACCTTGCCGCCCAGGGCCTTGGTCAGCATCTGCCAGCCCTCGATGTCGTCCTCGCCCATGCAGTCCTCCATGGAAATGATGGGGTAGTTGTCGGCGAACTTCTTCCACATATTGACCATCTGGGCCTTGGTCATGGACTTCTTGGCCTTGGGCAGGTCATAGCAGCCGGTCTCGGCGTTGTACCAGTCGGACACAGCGGCGTCGATGGCGATCATGAAGTCCTCGCCGGGCTTGTAGCCGGACTTCTCAATGGCGGCCACGATGCACTTGAAGGCGTCCTCGTCCTTCTTCAGGTTGGGGGCGTAGCCGCCCTCGTCGCCCACGCCGGCGGCGGGGGTGCCGTTCTCCTTGAGGACGCTCTTCAGGTTGTGGAACACCTCAGCGCACATCTGGAGGGCCTTCTTCCAGCAGCAGGCGCCCACGGGCATAATCATGAACTCCTGGATGTCCACGTTGTTGGTGGCGTGAGCGCCGCCGTTGAGGATGTTCATCATGGGGACGGGCAGAGTCTTGGCGTTGACGCCGCCGATATAGTTATACAGGCTGGTGCCCAGGGACTCGGCGGCGGCCTTGGCCACGGCCAGGGAGCAGCCCAGAATGGCGTTGGCGCCCAGGCGGCCCTTGTTGGGGGTGCCGTCCAGATCGATCATGGCCTTGTCAATGGAAACCTGGTCCAGAGCGTTCATGCCGATGAGGCACTCGGCCAGCTCGGTGTTCACGTTGTTGACGGCCTTCTCCACGCCCTTGCCCAGGTAGCGGCCCTTGTCGCCGTCCCGCAGCTCGCAGGCCTCATGGATGCCGGTGGAGGCGCCGGAGGGAACGGCGGCGCGGCCCATGGTGCCGTCCTCCAGAACGACCTCCACCTCAACGGTGGGATTGCCGCGGGAGTCGAGAATTTCACGGCCGAGGACATCAACGATCTCAAGCATCTGTTTCATGGGAATCAAGCTCCTTTCAAAATGTCAAAGGTATAGGGTAAGAGGCGTGCGCCTCAGACACCACGTTAGGTTGGGTCACTGTTCCATGCCCTGGATATAGGCGTCGATCAGCTGCCGCAATTCCTCAACGGTATAGGTCTTGCCCGGGTTCTGCTCCAAAATACGCATCAGGTCATAAACCGTGGCCTTTTGAACCATGAGGATTTCTTTTTCACTCGACATGGGGCAGTCTCCTTTCTGTCCGGGGTTTCCAGCTGCTGGCACTTATTTCACAATGAGGGTCTGCCCCGTCATCTCCTTGGGCTGCTTCAGGCCCATCAGGTCCAGCATGGTGGGGGCCAGGTCGGCCAGACGGCCGTCCCGCAGCTTCACGTCCGCGCCCACCACGCAGCAGGGCACCAGGTTGGTGGTGTGGGCGGTGAAGGGGGAGCCGTCCGCCTCCACCATGTGCTCGGCGTTGCCGTGGTCGGCGGTGATGATGGACACGCCGCCCATCTTGGCGGTGGCCGCCACCACCTGGGCCACGCCGCTATCCACCGCCTCGGCGGCCTTGACGGCGGCTTCAAACACGCCGGTGTGGCCCACCATGTCGCAGTTGGCGAAGTTGAGGATCACCACATCGTACTTGCCGCTCTCAATGCGCTTCACGGCCTCTGCGGTGACTTCGGGCTGGCTCATGTGGGGCTGGAGATCGTAGGTGGCCACCTTGGGAGAGGGGATCAGGCACCGGTCCTCCCCGGGGAACACCTGCTCCACGCCGCCGTTGAAGAAGAAGGTGACGTGGGCGTACTTCTCCGTCTCGGCGATGCGCAGCTGAGTCATGCCCTGCTGGGCGATATACTCACCGAAGATGTTGTCAAGGCTCTCCTTGGGGAAAGCGATGGCCACGTTGGGCATAGAGGCGTCGTAGGAGGTGGTGCACACGTAATTCACCTGGAAAAAGCCCTTTTTGCGCTCAAAGCCCTTGAAATCGGGGTCCACAAAGGTGCGGGTGATCTCCCGGGCCCGGTCGGGGCGAAAGTTCATAAAGATGATGGAGTCGCCCTCGCCGATTTCGGCGTTCTCCGCGGTGATGACGGGCACCACAAACTCGTCGGTGACGCCGGCGTCATAGCTGGCCTGCATGGCCCCCACCGGGTCGCCGATGAAGCGGGCCTCGCTCTCGCCGTAGACCATGGCCTTGTAGGAGCGCTCCACCCGGTCCCAGTTGGTATCCCGGTCCATGGCGTAGTAGCGCCCGGAAATGGTGGCGATCTGGGCCCCGTACCGGTCGCAGGTCTCCTTCATCTCGGCCACGAAGCCCTTGCCGGAGGTGGGGGGCACGTCGCGGCCGTCCATAAAGCAGTGAATAAAGATTTTGGGGCAGCCCAGATCGTGGGCCATCTTCACCGCCGCCTGAATATGGGTGAGGTGGCTGTGCACGCCGCCGTTGGACATCAGGCCGTAGATGTGCACCGCCCGGCCCGCCTCTTTGGCGGCCAGCATGGCGTTTTTGTAGGCGGGATTCTCAAAAAAATCCCCATCCTGAATGGCCTTGGTGATCTTGGGCAGGTCCTGAAACACCACCCGGCCCGCGCCGATGTTGGTGTGGCCCACCTCGCTGTTGCCCATCTGGCCGTCGGGCAGGCCCACGTCCAGCCCGGAGGCGGACAGGCGGCAGGTGGGATTTTCGGCGAAGATGCGGTCCAGATTGGGGGTGTTTGCGGCATAGATGGCGTTGTCCCCCGCCGCGGTGGAGGAGGACAGGCCAAAGCCGTCCATGATAATAAGTGTGGTAGGTGTTTTCATTACATACCTCGCATTGTCACGCTCGGATTGGACGCGCTCTTCCCGGCGGCTTCCCTCCGACTCGGACAAAACCCATCCGGCGCTTTGCGCCTCCTTGGGCTTTTGTCCTCGCTCCGGTCCATCCGCCGGGGCGCGTCTATCCTCGCGCTTCTTATTCCTGATTGGCGGCGTTGATGATGGCCATGAAGTCCACAGGCTTCAGGGAGGCGCCGCCGATGAGGCCGCCGTCGATGTCGGGCTGAGCCAGCAGCTCCGCCGCGTTCTTGGCGTTCATGGAGCCGCCGTACTGGATGGTGACGGCCCGGGCCACCCGGGCGCCGTACTGCTTGCGGATGATGGCGCGGATGTGGGTGCACACCGCGCCGGCCTGCTCGGCGGTGGCGGTCTTGCCGGTGCCGATGGCCCAGATTGGCTCGTAGGCCACCACCACCCGGCGCACCTGGGTCTCATTCAGACCGGCCAGGGCCACCTTCACCTGATAGGAGATCAGCTCCTCGGTGACGCCCAGCTCCCGCTGCTCCAGGCTCTCGCCCACGCACACGATGGGCCGCAGGCCGGCCTCCAGGGCGGCGTGGACCTTCTTGTTGACGGTGAAGTCGGTCTCGTTATAGTATTGGCGGCGCTCGGAATGGCCGATGATGACGTACTTGGCGCCCACGTCCTTGAGCATCTCCACGGTGACTTCGCCGGTAAAGGCGCCGCTGGCCTCATAGTGGCAGGTCTCGCCGCCGATGGCCACCCGGGTGTCCTTGAACAGCCGGACCGCGCCGGGGATGTTCACACCGGGGACACACAGCACCACCTCGCACCACTTATGGCGGCCCAGCTGAGGCTTAATGGCCTCGGCAAAGGCCTTGGTCTCAGTGATGGTCTTGTTCATCTTCCAGTTGCCGGCAATGATCGTCTTGCGGTACTTGAGGTTCATTGGTTGAACTCCCTTCTTTTATTTAAAAAGGTGTGTTGGATGGGTCGGGTACGGCAAATCAGGCGTCCAGCAGGCAGGCCTCGTCGGGGCAAAGTCCGCGCACGGCCTTTCCGCCTGCGGTGAAAAGTGCGTTCGCTCCCTTGCCCCTTCTTTCCCCACAAAAGCTGAGAGACGCTTCTGCGGGGGCCCCGAGCGGCTTACTTGTCAAGCAAGCAGGCCACTCCCGGAAGCTCCTTGCCCTCCATAAACTCCAGGGAGGCGCCGCCGCCGGTGGAGATGTGGCTCATCTTGCCAGCGTAGCCCAGCTGCTGCACCGCAGCCGCGCTGTCGCCGCCGCCGATGATGGTGATGGCGGAGGTCCTAGACAGGGCCTCGGCCACGGCCTTGGTGCCCACGGCAAACTTGTCGAACTCGAACACGCCCATGGGGCCGTTCCAGATGACGGTGCCCGCGTCGGCCACCGCGTCGCAGTACAGCTTCACAGTCTCGGGGCCGATGTCCAGACCCTGCCAGCCGTCGGGGATCTGGCCGGACTTCACCACGTCGCTGTTGGCGTCGGGAGCGAACTTGTCGGCGATGACGGTGTCCACGGGGAGCAGCAGCTTCACGCCCTTGTCGGCGGCCTTCTTCACCATGTCGTTGGCGTAGTCCTCCCAGTCGGCCTCCAGGAGGGAATCGCCCACCTTGCCGCCCTGGGCGGCGGAGAAGGTGTAGGCCATGCCGCCGCCGATGATGACGGTGTCGGCGATCTCCAGCAGGTTGTTGATGACGCCGATCTTGGAGCTCACCTTGGAGCCGCCCAGGATGGCCACCAGGGGGCGCTTGGGATTGGCCAGGGCGCCGCCGATGAAGTCCAGCTCCTTCTGAATCAGGAAGCCGGACACGGCGGGCAGGTGGGCCGCCACGCCGGCGGTGGAGGCGTGGGCGCGGTGGACCGCGCCGAAGGCGTCGGACACATACACGCCGTCCGCCCCGGCCAGACCGGCCATCTTCTTGGCCAGCTCGGGGTCGTTCTTGGTCTCGCCCTTCTCAAAGCGGGTGTTCTGAAGCAGCATGATCTCGCCGCCCTTCAGGGCTGCGGCCTTGGCCTGGGCGTCGGGGCCCACCACGTCGTCGGCCAGGATCACCGGCTTGCCCAGCAGCTCGGACAGGCGGGCGGCCACCGGCTCCATCCGCAGCTCGGCCAGGGACTTCTTCCACTTCTCCTCGGTGATGGACGCCTCGTCCTTGCCCTTTTCCAGCTGTTTCTTCTTGTAGCTGTCAAAGGTGGCCACCGGCTTGCCCATGTGGGAGCAGGCGATGACCGCCGCGCCCTGGTCCAGCAGGTACTGGATGGTGGGCAGGGCGGCGCGGATGCGCTTGTCATCGGTGATGACGCCGCTGCCGTCCTTGGCCATAGGCACGTTGAAGTCGCAGCGAAGGAGGACCTTCTTCCCCTTGACATCAATGTCCTTGACCGTCTTCTTGTTGTAGTTCATGCTGATCTAACTCCTTTCATTTCTTACAACTTGAAGTGAATTGAGGTTTTAACTTTAATAATGATAACGCCCGCCCGCCGGTCCATCCGTGCGGCTCACGACGGCTCCGCGCTTCCCGCCATTTCGCCCGTTCCGCACAGCTCGGGAAACCCCTGCTGGCGCAGGGCCTCATAGGCCAAAACGGCCGCCGAGTTGGACAGGTTCAGGCTGCGGGCGCCGGAGCGCATGGGGATGCGGATGCACCGCCCCCGATTGGCCTCGCGGAACGCCTCCGGCAGGCCGGCGGTCTCCTTGCCGAAAAACAGCCAGCAGCCGTCCCGGAACTGAGCCTGGGCGTAGTCCCGAGGGGCCTTGGTGGTGGCCAGCCACAGGTCGTCCACCCGGTTCCGGGCAAACAGCTCCTCCAGGCTGGGGTAGACGGAGAGGTCCACCATAGGCCAGTAGTCCAGCCCCGCCCGCCTCACCGCCCGCTCGCTGATGTCGAACCCCAGGGGCTCCACCAGGTGGAGGCGGCTGCCGGTGGCGGCGCAGGTACGGGCGATGTTTCCGCAGTTCTGCGGGATCTCCGGCTCAACTAATACGATATTGACCATACTATCTCCAAAACCCTTCCTCAATCATGCACATTATAGACGCTTGACTTAAAAATAGCAAGAGAAAATGTGGCGAAAGTGTCAAAAATTTACCTGTTTTTGTTGTCACTATGCCGAGAGGCGCCCTTCATTTCCTGATTTTAGGGGATGGACGGCAAAAAAAGCGAAGCCGAAGGGGAATTTTTTGCCGCCATGCAACCTTTTCCCGCCCTGCGGGGTATTGGTAATGGACGCGCTTCAGGCGGCTTCGGAAAAGGTTGCCATTTCTCCCCGCATATGCTAGAATACCTGCGGAAGATACACAGAGGGGAGGATGGAACATGCGTACCATGATCATCGGTATCGCCGGAGGGACCGGCTCGGGCAAGACCACCCTGACCCGCAGGCTCCAAGACGCCTTCGGGGCGGATGTGTCCGTAGTCTACCACGACAACTATTATAAAAAGCATGTGGGCATGACCTACGAGGAGCGGGCGGCGCTGAACTACGACCACCCCGACGCCTTCGACACCGGCCTGATGGTGGCCGACCTGAAACGGCTGGCGGCGGGGGAGGCCATCCGCTGCCCAGTCTACGACTACTCCATCCACAACCGCTCGGAGGAGACGGTGGAGGTGCTCCCCACCAAAGTGGTCATCGTGGAGGGCATCCTCATCTTCGCCGACAAGGCCCTGCGGGACCTGATGGACGTGAAGATCTTCGTGGACACCGACGCCGACGTGCGCATACTCCGCCGCATCCTCCGGGATGTGAAGGAGCGGGGCCGGTCTCTGGACTCGGTGATCAGCCAGTACCTCACCACCGTCAAGCCCATGCACGAGCAGTTCGTCCAGCCCTCCCGCCAGTACGCCGACCTCGTGGTGCTGGCCGGCGGGCACAACCTGGTGGCGCTGGATATGATCACCCAGCGCATCAGAAGCCATATCGAGAGCCGCTAGGGGGATCGCGCGCCCTCAGAGCGGCCCCGCAGTTCTGAGGAGGAAGTTATTCAATGAAAAAGACCCTCTGCACGGCTTTGTGCGCCATTTTTTCCTGTCTCTGCTGTCCGCCTGCGCGGGAGGAGCGGAGCAGAAGCAGGCAGACCTGTCCGCCTTTGCCAAAACCCTTCAGGAAAAGCACGAGTTCGCCGCCTACCTGGGGGAGGCGGACCCGGAAAACGAGTACGACAAGGAGCTGTTTCACAACACCATGCCCGGCCTGCTGGAGCTGGATCTGGCGCAGCGGATCAACCTGGTGGGGATGATTACCCTGAACAACGGGGAAATCGGCCTGGTCCAGGTGAAAAACATCGAGGATGTGGCCAAGGTTAAGGAGAGCTTCCAGGCTCGTATCGACTACATGGCGGGGGACGAGGACGAGATCGGCGGGGCCTTCTACCCCGGCCCCATTGAATTGTGGACCAACCATTCCCGCATCGTGGACCACGGCGGCTATGTGATGCTGGTAGTAGCCGACAACTGTGACGAAATTGTGGGCGAATTCGAGGCCCTCTTTGCGTAAGGGGGCGGGCGCGATGAAGCTGAGACGGATTTTCGCCCTGTGCGCCGCCGTTGCGCTGTGTCTGTTGGCCGGCTGCGCGGCCCGAAAGGAGGAAAAACAGGTAGACCTGTCCGCCTTTGCCGGAGCGCTGAAAGAGAACTATGAGTTCGCCGCCTACCTGATGGAGCTGGACCCGGAGGCGGAGGAGTACGCCCGGGAATCCATTGAGCAGTACCTCCCCGGTTTGCTGGAGCTGGACCTGGAGCAGCGGGTAATCTACATGTCCATGATGCGGCTGAACAACGGAGAGTTTTCCATGGTCCAGACCAAAAGTCCCCAGGACGCCGAAACGGTGAAGGAGCTGTTCCAAAACCGGGTAGACTATATGGTGGGCGACGGGGAGAGCCCCGGCGGGGCCTGGTATCCCGCCGCTACCGAGCTGTGGGCCAACAGCTCCCGGGTGGAGGTCCATGGAAACTATGTGCTGATGGTGGTGGCCGAGGAGTGCGACCAGATCGTCAGCGAGTTCAACGCCTTATTCGAGTGATCCCCATTCCAAATTTTTAATATGAAGGAGAATGCAAGAATGAAAAAAGTGATTGTGCTGTGCACCGCCGCCGCGCTGTGCCTGTCCCTGCTGTCCGGCTGCTTCGGAGGCGATTCCACCCAGTCCGAGGCCCCCTCCTCCCCCGCCGTTGAGAGCGAGAACGTCCAGGCCACTCCCACCCCCGCCCCCGCCTCTCCCGAGGTCAGCGAGGAGGTTCAGCCCACCCCCGGCGGCCTTGCGGTGGACCTGGCCGCCTTTGCCCAGACCGTCCAGCAGAACCACGAGTTCTACTCGCTGGAGCGGGCCGATCCGGAGGATGCGGAGATGGGCGCCGTGATGCTGGGCAACTGGTATCCCGGCTTGACGGACCTGGACCTGGAGCAGGTGGAGATCTATACGGCCATGGTATCCTTCAGCGGCGGGGAGCTGGCGCTGGTGCAGGCCAAAAACGCCGGGGACGCCGCCAAGGTGAGGGAGATTTTCCAGGCGCGGCTTGACTCCAAGACCACCGACGGCCCGGGCAACTACCCGGAGGAGGTGGAGATGTGGCAGCGCAGCGCCAAGGTGGCGGTCAACGGCAATTATGTCCTGCTTGTGAACCACGAGGACAGTGAGGCCATCGTCAGCGAGTTCAACGCCCTGTTTGCCTGAGCGGCCCGCGGTATTCGCAGCCCCTCCCCTCTCCCCGCAAAGCCTGAAAAGGGCTTTGCGGGGCCCCGCCCGCCGGTCCGGCGGGCGGCAACATATAGAAGTAAGGAGCTTTAGAGACATATGAAACGCGTTTTTGCTTTGACCCTTTGCGCCGCCCTGGCGCTGTCCCTGCTGGCCGGATGCAGCAACTACAACTCCCAGGAGTCTGTGACGCCCTCCGATGCCGCGGCTTCCGCACAGCCCACCGCCACACCAAAGCCCAGTGAGAAGCCCTCCGCGGAGCCTACCCAGGAGCCCTCCGTGGAGCCTACCCAGGAGCCCTCTGCAAACCCCACCTCCGAACCCTCCCAGGCCCCTGCGCCCACCCCCACGCCTGCGCCTACTCCCACGCCTGCACCCACTCCCACTCCGACCCCCACGCCCGCGCCCACTCCGACCCCCGCGCCCACGCCCACGCCGGAGCCCACCCCCGCCGCGGGCGTGGACCTGGCGGCGTTCTACCAGAGCGTTACCGGCCAAAATCAGTTCGCTTTTATGACACAGATGGATGATACCACACTCGACCAGTGGTATGCCGGACTGACTAGCTTGAGCCTGGCTCAGTGTTTGGTCTACCAATGCGGGATGATGCCCTCCCCCAACGGGGACTTTGCACTGATTCAAGTTTCTAACAGCAAGGACGCGGCCACCGTAAAGGGCATCCTCCAGGCCCGTGTCAATTATATGGTAGGGGACGGCAACGGTCCCGGCGGTGCATTTTATCCCATGGAGATGACCATGTGGGAGGACAATGCCCGCATTGTTGCCAACGGCGACTATGTCATGCTGATCGTACACGAGAACTGCGACGACATCGTGGCCCAGTTTAACGCTTTGTTCTAAGCCCGGCAAAAGGGAGCGGTGCTTGCGCCGCTCCTTTTGCCCTGAAATCTGCCCTGCGAGGTGACCGCGTATGATATTTTCCAGCCCCTATTTTCTCTTCCTCTATTTCCCCGTGGTACTGACGCTGTACTATATCACCCCCCTGCGCGGGCGCAACCTGGTGCTGCTCATCGTCAACCTCATCTTCTACGGCTGGGGCGAACCGGTGTATGTGCTCATCATGTTCCTGTCCATTGCCATCGACTACTCCCACGGGCGGATCGTCACCACCTGCAAGGCAAAGGGGAACGATAAGGGGGCCCGGATGGCGGTGGCCTCGTCGGTGGTGTTCAACCTGCTGCTGCTGGGCTTCTTCAAATACTGGGACTTTATCGTGGGCAGCCTCAGTACCCTGGGCCTGGACCTTGTGACCCGAGAGGAGATCCGCTCCGCCATCAACGCGGCGCTGGCGAACATCGGCCTGAAGCCTCTGTTTCAGGCTGGTTCCAGCACCCTGCCCATCGGCATCTCCTTCTACACCTTCCAGACCATGAGCTACACCATCGACGTGTACCGGGGGGACGCCCGGTGCCAGAAGAACATCGTCACCTTCGGCACCTTCGTCACCCTGTTCCCCCAGCTCATCGCCGGGCCCATCATCAAGTACAAGGATTTGGACGATCAGCTGGAGCACCGGGACCACTCCTTTGAGAAGTTCGCCTCCGGCGTCCAGCGCTTCACCATCGGGGCCTGCAAAAAGGTGCTGCTGGCCAACGCCCTGGGCCCCCTGTGGGACGTGTACCTGGCCACGCCGGGGGAGCAGCTCACCACCCTGGGGGCCTGGCTGGGGATCGTGGCCTTCTCCCTTCAGCTCTACTTCGACTTCTCCGGGTACTCGGACATGGCCATCGGCCTGGGCCGGATGCTGGGCTTCGAGTTTTTGGAAAACTTCAACTACCCCTATATCTCCAAGTCGGCCAGCGAGTTCTGGCGGCGGTGGCACATCTCCCTGGGCAGCTGGTTCCGGGAGTACCTGTACTTCCCCCTGGGGGGCAGCCGGGTGGGAAAGGGCCGGATGGTGTTCAACCTGCTGGTGGTCTGGGCGGCCACCGGCATCTGGCACGGGGCCAGCTGGAACTTCCTGCTCTGGGGCCTGTACTGGTTTGTGTGGATCGGCCTGGAAAAGCTGTGGCTGGGCAGGGCGCTGGACCGGGCCCCGGTCTGGCTGTCCCACCTGTACGGCGTGGCGGTCGCCATCGTGGGCTGGGCCATCTTTGCGGTGGAGGACTTCGCCGCCATGGGGCCCTATCTGGCGGCCATGTTCGGCTTCGGGGCGGGAGCGCTGGACACGGATTTCCTCTACTATTTCCGCAACTACCTGCCCATTCTAGTGATTGCCGTCGCGGCCGCCACCCCCCTGGGCAAAAACCTGTGGCACAGGCTCCCGGAGCGGGCCCGACAGATCGCCTTCCCGGTGCTGATGCTGGCGGGGCTGGCGCTCACCACCGCCTACCTGGTGGACGGGACCTACAACCCGTTCCTGTACTTTAGATTTTAAGGAGGTGCGGGCATGAGCAAAAAATATTCCACTTTCATCACTGCGCTGTTCTGCCTCTTCATCTTCGGCTTCGGCGCCGCCCACTTTCTCCTCCCTGACCGGGAATTTTCCGAGCAGGAGAACACCAATCTGACTCAGTTCAAGGCCCCCACCTGGAAAACGGTGCGCTCCGGAGAGTTCATGGAGAAGTTTGAGAAGTATTTCAACGACCAGTTCCCCCTGCGGGACCAGTGGGTGCAGCTGAAGGCCTATTCCGAGCGGGCCCTGGGCAAGCAGGAGAACAACAAGGTCTACTTCGGCACCGACGGCGGCCAGACGCTGTTCGCCCACTTCACCAAAATCGGCCACGAGGAGCTGGCCACCCGGGTTGGCTTTGTGAGCAAGCTGGGGGACAACCTGGACGTACCGGTATATTTCTCCCTGGTGCCGGATAAGTCCGCGGTGCTGGCCTCGCTGCTGCCCACCAACGCCCCCAACCGGGACGACGGCTCCACCATCTCCCTGGCGGCGGAGCTCTGCGGGGACGGCGTCACCTATATCGACCTGCGGGGCGCTTTGACCAGCGCCGGCGACTTCTACCGCACGGACCACCACTGGACCACCCAGGGGGCTCAGCGGGCCTGGTGGAAGCTGATGGCGGATATGGGCCGCGTCCAGCCGGAAGCGGATATGGACGGCTTCTCCTACCAGGCCCTGTCCTACGTCCAGGTGAGCGATTCGTTCTACGGCACCACCTACTCCGCCTCCGGCGCGGGCTGGGTGCGCCCGGACAGCATCTACGCTGTGATCCCCGAGGGAGGCACAAAGGGAAACGTCACCGTTGACCGCTACCCCGAGGGCACACCCATCCCGGGGGGACTGTACTACCCCGAAAAGCTGGAGGTCAAGGATAAATACGCCTACTTCCTGGGGGGCAACCAGCCCCTGTGCATCATTCAGAACCCCGACGCCCAGGGCGGGAAGCTGCTGGTGGTCCGGGACTCCTACGCCGACTCCCTGGCCCCCTTCCTGGCGGAGGAGTTCCAGGAGGTCCACCTGTTCGACCTGCGCTACAATAACATGTCCCTCAAGAAGTACGTGGCGGACAACGAAATTGATCAGGTGCTGGTGCTCTACTCCGCCAACAATTTCAACACGGACCAGAACCTGTTCAAATTGGGCCTGTGAGGCCGCGCCAAGGCGCACCTGTGGACAACGCAATCAAAAAGCCCCTCCGGCTGCGCCGGAGGGGCTCTTTTCTCATTTCTTTTCCCGGTTTTTCCTGTACCAGTCCAGCCGGTCATCCCATTTGCGCCCGCTGGCGCGGTAATAGATCTCGATGCCCCCGGCGATGGCCGCGAAAATCAGAATAAAGATGGCCGCAAAGCTCACCCAGGCCCCCACGCTGTCGGTGGGGAACCAGCCAAAGCCCACGGCAAAGGCGGTGAGGACGGCCCCGAACACCACGAAGAACAGCACCATCCGCCAGCCGTAGGCCAGCTTTTTGAACAGCACGTCGGAGAACGCCACCACCTGCATCAGGCCCGCCGCCGCCCCTACCACCAGCAGGGAAAACAGCATGGGCAGGGATGCGCTGTCCTGTTTGAACACCCAGAGGAAGAACACATAGATGCACATGGCGGCGGTGTAATTCAGGGCCGCCCGCTGCTTGACGGCCACCACCACGTCAAAAAACCTTCTCATCTTATCTTTCATCCCGAACGCTCCTTTCAAAGCCCTAATTTCTGTTTGATGGCGGGGACGTACTGGCGGTTTGCCATCACAACCTCCCCGTTGGACATGGTCAGCCGCATCCGGCCCCCGAAATCGGGGCGCAGAGAACGCACCTGCCCAAAATTTACAATGACGGATTTGCTCACCCGGACAAAATCCCAGCCGGACAGCTGCTCCTCCAGCTCGTAGAGGCGAAGGCGGGTCTCGTAGACCCCGGCCGCCGTGTACAGGAAGGTGCCCCGGTCCACGGTGTCAATATAGAGCACCTCCGCCCCGTCCAAAATGCAGGTCTCGCCGTCCTTCTCTCCGGTGAGGCGGGCGTCGGACAGACGCAGCAGCTCTATGAGCCGCGCGGTCTCAGCGTCCATCCGTTTACAGCGGACAATGACCTCAATCTGGTCCAGATCGGGCCGCTCCTCCACGGTCACTTTCATAGGCCACACTCCTTTCGCAGCTGCATCCCCAGCATACATGACAGCCCCCGGTTTGGCAAGGGGCGGAGACGCGACCTGCCGTTGGGGGCGTGCGACCTGCAAAAAAGCCCCTCCTTCTCCTGACGGCGGCATGGGGGCGTTTGGCCCGCCGTATGCGGCAGAACGGGTAAATTTTTCTGAACAGGGGGTTGCAATCCCCTGCGGGCCGTGGTAAAATACCTATGTTATGTATGGTAAGAAAGGAGTGAGGCGCGGGCCTCACTCCTTCTTTTGGAAGGAAGCGCGAGGATAGCCGCGCAGGGGAGCTTGGAGCGGAGCGAGGGTAAAAGCCCAAGGCCCGCGAAG